>DASXNV010000020.1:0-19282 GCA_036494815.1 Caulobacteraceae bacterium | reverse complement strand
CTCACCGGCGCAGATCGTACGTCTGACGGACGCGGAAGCCTTGGACGACGGCAGCTACCGGACCGCCGCCTTGGCCTTCGTCGCCAGCCCCGACGCAGAGTTTCGCGTCGCCGCCACGCGGGCCGCGCGGGCGGCAGGGGTGCCGGTCAATGTCGTCGACCATCCCGATCTATGTGACTTCACCACGCCGGCGGTGATCGACCGCGGCGAGGTGGTGGCCGCCATCGGCACTGGGGGGGCCTCGCCCATGCTGGCCACCCTGCTGCGCCAGGACATCGAAGCGCGGGTGCCAAAGGGCGCGGGACGCGTGGCCGCCCTGTTTCGCGCCGCCCAGGAGCGGATCCGCCAGGCCCTGCCGGATTTGGATCGCCGCCGGGCCTTCATGCGCGCGGCCCTGACCGGGCCGGCGGCCGAGGCGGCCATGGCGGGCGACCTCGACCGCGCGCACGTGCTGCTCGATCAGGCCCTGGCCGACGACCTGGCCAGCGGCCGGCCGGCGGGCAGGGTGAGCTTTCTGGCCGCTGGCGGCCCCGCCGAGCTGCTCAGCCTGAGGGCGGTGCGCGCCCTGGCCCAGGCCGAGGTGCTGGTCATCGCCAAGGGCTGCGAGCGCGAGATCGTCGATCTGGCCCGACGCGACGCCCGGCGGCTGGAGGGGGCGGCAAATCTTGCGCTCCTGCGGGATCTTGCCGAGCAAGGCTTGAGCGTCGTGCGCCTGGCGCCCGAACCGCCGTCGCAGGCCGACCTGCAGACCCTGGCGGACGCGGGGGTGGCGACCGAATTGTTGCCGGTGGCGCGATCCGACCCATACTGAGGCGGCGCCCTCGACGCGCGTGGAGTCCAACGGCAATATCGGGCGTTGATCTGGCGGCCATGTGCCGATCCGGCGCGGGCTTGAGGAGACCTCAGTCGATGAAGGCGATCCGAAACGGGTTCTTGACCCTGGTCGTGCTGGCGGTGATTGGCGGCGGTCTGTTCGAATGGTGGAACCTGGACCTGCGTTGGCGGCCGCACGCGATCACCAGGAACCAGGCAGAGATCACTAAAATCCTCGAAGGTTCTGGCTGGGTTTCGCCGGGCCTGAAGGGGCCGAAGCTCTATGTGATCACCTATGGAGCCAGCCCCGAAGGCGTGCGCTATCAGCAGGAAGAGTTCGGCAAACTGCAGGGCGCCGGGGTCGACACCCGGGTGATCGTCATCGCCCGGCCCGACGTCAACGGTCAGTCCAAGTCAACAGCGGCGGAGCGCGCCACCGTGGCCGAACTGTGGGTCAATCGCAGCTGGGGCCTGTTCCAGAAATGGAGCGCCGCCGGACCCGAAACCTGGGCCGCCAGTGGCATACCGGCGGCGGACGGCGATGTGGCCCGCAGCGCTGTGGTCGAGGTCGGCCGCGACGCGGTGGACAAGCTACAGCCGTTGCTCAAGGCCAACGGAATCGCGTTCGCCTATCCGGTGATGATCTGGTGGGCCAAGGACGGGACGTTTAAGGGCGTCTCGGGCGGCAAGCCCCAGGCTGATGGGAATATTCGCAAGGATCTGGGGGTCGGCTGAGCCTGCTCGAGGGGTGACGCGGCTTTGCGCCCTGGTCAAACCTGATTAACTGGCGGGCGATGGTTCTCCGGCGCACAGCCCTTCCCGCCCTTGTGGCCCTGTCGCTGGTCGCCGCGGCCGTGTCGATCGCCGCGCCCGCGATCAGTCCGGCGGTGCTGCAGGTGGAGGCGGACCAGCGACAACGCGAGCGAGATCGCGACGCCGCCCAGGCCCAGGCCCAGGCGGCTCGCGCCGAGGTCGCCCAACTCCAGGCCCAGCTGACCGCCCTGAACGCCGCCCAACAGCGTGGGGGCGCGCCAATCAGCGCCAAACGCCTGGTGCTGGCAGGGCTGGCGGTGCGGGAGGCGGACCTGCGCGGGCGCATGGGCGGGGACCAGAATCGTCTGGCCCGCCTTCTGACCGTGCTGGAGGTGTTCCGCCGCGACCCGCCGCCGGCCCTGCTGGTGGATCCGCGCGACGTGCGCGACGCCGTGCGCGCCGCCATCCTGGTGCGGGCCATGGCCCCTGAGCTCGAGCGGCGTGCGGCGACGCTGAAAATGCAGGCGCTGGAGCTGCAGAAACTGCGCCGCCAGGCCGACACCGCCAGTGAAGCCCTGATGACCGGCGAAAGCGATCTGGCCGACCAGCGGGCCAGGATCGAGGATCAGATCCTCGCCCGCACCCAGGCCGCCCGTGAGGCGACCACTGAAGCTGGCGCGGCCAGCCAGGACATCGACGCCCTGGCCGCCCGCGCCCAGTCCCTCCGCGACCTGACCCATGGACTTGCCGCGGCGCCCGTCCGGCCGACGACGACCGCACCACCGAATCCGGAGCATGCGGGCCTGTTCGGCCGGCAAAAGCTGTTCACGACCCCGGTGTCGGGTGCGCCCTTTCGACGCTTCAACGACCTGGAACCTGGTGGCGCGGACCGCTCTCGCGGCTGGACCTGGCACACCCAAAACGGCCCCGCGGTGCTGGCGCCGGCCGAGGCGATCGTCGATTATGCCGGGCCACTCAAGGGTTTTGGCGTCGTCCTGATCCTGCGCCTGGGCGGCGGCTACCATCTGGTGCTGGCTGGATTGGAGACGGCCCAGGCCGCTCAGGGCCAGATTGTTTCAGCCGGGCAACCCGTTGGCCTTATGGCTAAGGTGGATTCGCCGGCTCCGGACCTCTATCTTGAAATCCGCAAGAATGGCGCGCCGGTCGACCCGGCGCTCTGGCTCAAGGCGCCGGACCGCAGTACGGCCAAGCGTTGAGGGTTTGGAAATCAGGGTCGGTGCTTAATTTTCGCGTCTTGTAAAAGACGCAAAGGAGCCCTAGGGCCTGATGATGCGCAAATACCTCCTGATCGGCGTCTCAGCTTTCGTTCTCGGCGCCGGCTCAATGGCCTATCTGAACCGGCCGGCGGTGGCCGACACGCCCCGCGCCCAGACCTTCAAGATGCTGGAGCTGTTCGGCGACGTGCTGACCACGGTCGAGAATCAGTATGTCGCTCCGGTGGACGACAAGAAGCTGATCCAGGCGGCCATCGACGGCATGCTGACGTCGCTTGATCCTCATTCGGGTTATCTCAACCCCGACGACTACGGCGACATGCGTGACCAGACCCGCGGCGAATACGGCGGCCTGGGCATTGAGGTGACCAGCGACGAAGGCGCGGTCAAGGTGGTCTCGCCCATGGACGACACCCCTGCCTTCCGAGCCGGCATCCAGCCTGGCGACTACATCACCGCCATCGACGGCCAGAGCGTCATCGGCCTGCAGCTGTCGGACGCGGTCAAGAAGATGCGCGGGGCGATCGGCCAGCCGATCAACCTGACCATCGTGCGCCAGGGCAAGGATCCGTTCGACGTCAAGCTGGTGCGCGAATCGATCAATGTGAAATCGGCCAAGGGTCACGAAGAAGGCGACTACGGCTATCTGCGAGTCTCGGCCTTCGACGAGAAGACCACCGAGCAAGCCACAGCGGCGGTCAAGGAGTTGCAGGCCAAGAACCCGAAGATGAAGGGCTTGGTCCTCGATCTGCGCAACAATCCCGGTGGGCTGCTGGATCAGGCGGTCGGCATTTCCAGCATGTTCCTGGACGGCGGCGAGGTGGTTTCCCAGCGCGGCCGCGATCCCAAGGACATCGAACGCTACAACGCCCGCAGCCATGGCGACATGCTGCACGGCCTGCCCATGGTGGTGCTGATCAATTCCGGAACCGCCTCGGCGGCCGAGATCGTCTCCGGCGCCCTGCAGGACCGCCACCGCGCGGCCATCGTCGGCCTGACCAGCTTTGGCAAGGGCTCGGTCCAGACCGTGATCCCGCTGCATGGCGGTGAAGACGGGGCCCTGAAACTGACCACGGCCCGCTATTTCACGCCGTCAGGCCGCTCGATCCAGAAGACCGGCATCGAGCCCGACCTGGAGGTGGCGGCCACCTATGAACAGGCAGAGGCCGTGGCCAACGAAGCCTTCCAGTTCTCGGAGGCCAGCTTCTCCAACGCCCTCAACGCCGAGGAAGGCAAGATCCGCCGGGCTCCGCACGAAGCGGCCGAGGCCCCGCCCACGGGATTTGACGCCAAGAAGGACTTCCAGCTCGAACGGGCCCTCGACGTGCTGAAATATGGTTCCGTGGCCGCCACCCCGCGCATGCCGACGCCCAAGCCCAAGCTGGCCGCCATCCTGCCCAGCAAGAGCCCCGCCGCCGTCGCTCCGGGTGCGACGGCGATCCCGGCTAAGCCGTCCAACACGGTCCCACCAGAAAAGGCGGTTCCTGCGCCGAGCCACCCGTAGGAGCTTGACGAATCCTTGGGCGCGCGGCCTGTGCGGCGCGCCCAGTTCGCCGATTGTTAACCATGATCGGCGAAGCTTGAGGTTGCGCCGTTGTGACCGCTTCGTTCGGTCCGTCGGCCGTGTACGGGCCGCCTCATGTTCGCTAAACGATCTCTCCAGACCGTCGCCGCTCCGCCGCCGGAATCGCCTGGCCTGCAGGGCGTGGCCGAGCGGATTCTCGCCAGCCCTCCCCTGAGCGCCGCCGCCGCCGGCGGCCTGTTTTTGGTCTGCGCGCTGCTCATGATCCTGGTGGCCGGCAATTCCCGCGCCGGCCTGCCGAGTGTCCGCTTTCACCTGTCGCAACCTGGCGCGCCACCGCCTCCGCCGGGCTGGCGCGAGGCTCTCACCGCCGAATTGCCGGGCGATGCCCCGGTCAGTGTCGACGGCCTGCAACTATTGCCCGGCGCCGCGGACGCCCAGGTCGGAGCAGAAGGCCAGGCGGTGATCACCTTGCCGGGCGCCGATGGCTCGCCGGGTGACCATACGGGGCAGGCCCTGACCGCCGCCCCCATCGCAGGCCTCACCGCGCCGGGTCCCGGGGGCGCCCTGTTGCCCATCGTCGCCCAGGATGGCCGCACGCCGATGCAGGCCTATGCCCGCCCGTTCCGCTCCGATGGCAAACCCAAGATCGCCCTGGTGATCGGCGGGCTGGGCCTCAACGCCAAGACCACGCGCCAGGCCATCGAACAGCTGCCATCCGATGTCACCCTGTCTTTCGTGCCCTATTCCGAAGGCCTGCAGGGTTGGATCGACCTGGCCCGCGCCAACGGCCACGAGGTGCTGATCGAGGCGCCGCTGGAGCCCAATGACTATCCCGACAATGATCCGGGCCCCTACACCTTGATGGCTCAAGGCCGGCCGGCGGAAACCACCGAGAAGCTGGAATGGGTCTTGTCGCGAGCCACCGGCTACTTCGGCGTGACCAACTACTTGGGTTCCAAGTTCCTGGCCAATGACCAGGCCATGGCGACCTTCAGCGCCGACCTGCGCCAGCGTGGCCTCGCCTTTGTGGACGACGGTTCCGCGGTGAAGCGCGGCGGGGGCCTGCAGCGGGCCTCGGCCGATGCGGTGATAGACGACCAGCTGGCCGGCGACGCCATCGACAAGCAACTCGTGCTGCTGGAGGCCGACGCCCTGCGCAACGGACAGTCCCTGGGATCGGGCTTCGCCTATCCTCTGACCTTGGATCAGGTGTCGCACTGGGCTACCACTCTGACCCAGCGCGGCTACCAGCTCGCTCCCGCCTCCGCGGTGACGATGCGCCGCTGAAATCCTGGCGGGACCCTTGGACCTATCGGCCTATCGACCCAATGTGGGCGTCGTCCTGTTCCATCCGGACGGCCGGGTCTGGTATGGCCGCCGCGCCGGCATGCCTGGCGTGCACAACTGGCAGTTTCCGCAGGGCGGCGTCGACGCCGGCGAGGATCTGCTGGACGCCGCCCGGCGCGAGCTGAAGGAAGAGACGGGGGTCAGCTCCGCCAGTCTGCTGGATCGCACCTGCGACTGGATCGTCTATGACTTCCCCCCCGAAATGGTCGGCAAGAAGATCGCCAAGGGCTGGCGCGGGCAGAAGCAGATCTGGTTCGCCATGCGTTTCGAAGGCGAGGAAAGCGAGATCGACCTCAACCAGCATCACGAAATCGAATTCGACGCCTGGCGCTGGGGAGCCTTGGCCGATGCGCCGGACCTGATCGCGCCGTTCAAGCGCGCGGCCTATGAGCAGGTGGTGGCGGCCTTCGCCTTGCTCGGAGCCAGCGCCTGATGGCCGCCACGGCGCGCGGCGCCAAAAGGCCGTCGGTGATCATGGTTCATGGCGCCTTTTGCGGCGGCTGGGCCTTCGACGCGTTTCGCCAGCCCTTCGAGGCCGTCGGCCATGCGGTGCTGACGCCGGATCTGGCCGGCAAGGGGGGCGCTTCTCGGGGCTCGGCTTCCATGGCCGATTTCGCCGCCAATATCGCCGACCTGATCCGGGCCCAGGATCAGGCCCCGATCCTGATCGGCCATTCCCTGGGCGGCCTGGCGGCCCAGATGGCTGCCGCCAAGGCCCCCGTCGCCTCGCTTATCCTGTTGGCTCCCTCCGCCCCCTGGGGCGTGTCCGGGGGCAGCATGGAGGAAGCGGTCTCGGCCGTCAGCCTCTATGCCCTTGGGCCGTTCTGGCTGCAGGCCGTCGAGCCGGACTACACCATCGCCCGCACCTACAGCCTGGACAGGCTGGACAAGGCCGCGCGCAAGCAGGTGTTCGACCGCATGGTTCCGGAGAGCGGCCGGGCCCTATGGGAAACGCTGAACTGGTGGCTGGATCCGTTCATGACCACCTCTGTCGCCGCCGGCCGCATCGCCGCGCCTGTGCTGGCCGTGGCGGGCGGCAAGGATCTGGTTCATCCGCCGGCGACTGTGGCGCGTACTGCTGAGCGGCTTGGCGGGGAGCTGAAGGTGTTCGACGCCATGAGCCATTGGCTGTTGTCTGAGCCCGGTTGGGACGAGGTGGCGCAGACCTGTTTGACCTGGCTCGATCGCCAGCACCTACCTAGCGCTGCTTGAGAAACAGCTTGATCAGCCCGGCCAGGGCGACCAGAGCCCAGGCGCTTTCCATCAGCACGGCCGACAGGTTGAACGCCTTGGTCAGCGAGGCCAGGATCAGCGACGCGCCGAGCAGATTCATCAGCAGCGACGGCGCGCGGGTTGGATCGAGGCCTCGGAACTGGGTCCCGGCATAGGCGATCAGGATCAGGACGACGCCCGCCAGGCCGGCGATGTCTGCGATCGTCATGAACCTGGCTCCCAAAGAAAAACGCCGCCCCGGCGGAACCGGTGCGGCGTTTCATCGTCTCGAATTTGGTCCCGGATCAACCCGCGTCGCGGGCGTGCTCGGCCAGGATGGTGAAGCCGTCCGGGGTCACGTCGGCGAAGCCGCCTTGCAACTCGAATCGGCGCACCTGATCTCCCTGGTGGATGGTCACGAAGCCTTCCCGCAGCGCGGTCATGAAGGGCGCGTGGCCAGCCAGCACGCCGAAGTCGCCTTCGGAGCCGGGGGCGTCGACCTGGTCCACATCGCCAGAGAACAGCTCGCGCTCTGGTGAAACCAGCGAGAAGTGGAGCTTTTCGGCCACTTAAGCCTCCGCCGCCAGCTTTGCGCCCTTGGCCACCGCGTCTTCGAAGGTGCCGACGTTGTAGAAGGCGATTTCCGGCAGGTGGTCGCCCTCGCCATCGCACACCGCCTTGAACGAGCGGATGGTGTCTTCCAGGGTGACGAACACGCCCGGCAGGTTGGTGAACTGCTCGGCCACGAAGAAGGGCTGGGCGAAGAAGCGCGAGATCTTGCGCGCCCGCGCCACCACCAGCTTGTCCTCTTCCGACAGCTCATCCATGCCCAGGATGGCGATGATGTCCTTCAGCGCCTTGTACTGCTGCAGGATTTCCTGAACCCGGCGGGCGACCTGATAGTGTTCATCGCCGATCACCAGCGGATCGAGGATCCGCGAGGTGGAGTCCAGCGGGTCGATGGCCGGGAAGATGCCCTGGGCGGCGATGTCGCGGCTCAGAACCGTGGTCGCGTCCAAGTGGGCGAAGGAGGTGGCCGGAGCCGGGTCGGTCATGTCATCGGCGGGCACGTAGATGGCCTGGACCGAAGTGATCGAACCCTTGTTGGTGGAGGTGATGCGCTCTTGCAGGTTGCCCATCTCGGTGGCCAGGGTCGGCTGATAGCCCACCGCCGACGGGATCCGGCCAAGCAGAGCCGACACTTCCGAGCCGGCCTGGGTGAAGCGGAAGATGTTGTCGATGAAGAGCAGAACGTCCTTGCCCTCTTCGTCGCGGAAATATTCGGCCTGGGCCAGGCCGGACAGGGCGACGCGGGCGCGGGCGCCCGGCGGCTCGTTCATTTGGCCATAGACCAGGGTGCAGCGCGAATTGCCGCCGCCGCCGGCCTGGTTCACGCCGGACTCGATCATCTCGTGATAGAGGTCGTTGCCTTCGCGGGTGCGCTCGCCAACGCCGGCCAGCACCGAATAGCCGCCATAGGCCTTGGCGATGTTGTTGATCAGCTCCTGCATGGTCACGGTCTTGCCCACGCCGGCGCCGCCGAACAGGCCGATCTTGCCGCCCTTGGTATAGGGGCACAGCAGGTCGATGACCTTGATCCCCGTAACCAGGACTTCCGCCGCGGTGGACTGGTCGGCGAAGGACGGGGCCTCGGCGTGGATCGGACGGCGATAGGTCTGATCGATCGGGCCAGCTTCGTCGATCGGCTCGCCGATGACGTTCATGATCCGGCCAAGGGTGCCGGGGCCGACCGGCACCGTGATCGGCCCGCCGGTGTCGGTCACCGGCTGGCCGCGAACTAGGCCTTCGGTGGTGTCCATGGCGATGGTGCGCACGACGTTCTCGCCCAGATGCTGAGCGACTTCGAGCACGAGGCGGAACGGCGCGCCGGTCCGCTGATCGGTGTTGGTGGTTTCCAGGGCGCTCAGGATCGCCGGCAGGTGGCCGACGAACTCGACGTCGACCACGGCGCCGATGACCTGGGCGACACGGCCCGTGGCGGTCGTTGCGGCGGGCGCGGCGGCCTTGGGCGCGGCTTTCTTGGCCGGCGCCTTGGCGGCGGGCTTCTTGGCGGCTGCAGTGGTGGCCATCGTCTAAACTCTCTTGTCTTAAAGGGCTTCGGCGCCGGAGATGATTTCGATCAGCTCCTTGGTGATCTGCGCCTGACGGGTTCGGTTATATTGAATGGTGTAGGCCTTGATCATGTCGCCGGCGTTGCGCGTGGCGTTGTCCATGGCGGCCATCTGGGCGGCGAAGAAGCCGGCCTGATTTTCCAGCATGGACGACAGGATCTGAACGGTGATGTTGCGCGGCAGAAGGGTTTCCAGAATGGTCTCTTCGTCCGGCTCGTAATCATAGCAGGCGCCCTTGAGATCGATCTTGGGCGCGCCCTCCGCCACTTCCGCCGGGATCAGCTGCTTGGCGGTCGGGATCTGTTGAACCACCGACCTGAAGCGGCTGTAGAACAGGGTGACGACGTCGATATCGCCGGCGGCGAACAGGGCCTGGATCTCGTCGGAGATCACCTGCGCCACGGCCAGGGTCGGCGTGGCGCCGGCCTCGAAGCTGGCGATGATGCGGTTGGCGTAGAGCCGGCGCAGCTGGTCGCGGGCCTTTTTGCCGATGGTGATCAGCTTGACGTCCTTGCCCTCGTTGAGCAGCCGCGCGATGCGCTCGCGCGCCGCCCGGACGATCGACGAGTTGAAACCGCCGGCTAGGCCGCGATCAGAGGTCGCCACCACGATCAGGTGACGACGATCCTCGCCCGTGCCGACCAGCAGCCTGGGTGCGCCGTCCCCGGACACGCCCGCCGCCAGATTGGCGATCACCGCCGCCATCCGCGTGGCGTAGGGCCGTGCGTTCTGAGCAGCATCCTGCGAGCGGCGCAGCTTCGCCGCCGCCACCATCTGCATCGCCTTCGTGATCTTCTGCGTGGCTTTCACGCTCGAGATCCGATTGCGCATCTCCTTGAGGCTGGCCATCCTAGGCGTTCCTGCTCAGAGTTTTACGCGAAGGTTTCGACGAAGCTTTTCAGCGTGCTGTTCAGCTCCGCCTCCAGCTCCGAGGTCAGAGCCTTGCCGGTGCGGATGCCGTCGAGCAGCGACTGGTGCTTGGAGTGCAGGCGAGCCAGCAGCTCCTGCTCGAAGCGGCCGACCGAAGCGGTCGGAATGCCGTCGAGATAGCCGCGGGTGCCGGCATAGATCACGCAGACCTGTTCTTCGACCGATTGCGGCGCGTACTGAGGCTGCTTGAGCAGCTCGGTCAGGCGTTCTCCGCGGGCCAGCTGCTTCTGGGTCGAGGCGTCCAGGTCCGAGCCGAACTTGGCGAAGGCCGCCAGTTCGCGGTACTGGGCCAGCTCGCCCTTGATGGGTCCCGAAGCTTGCTTCATCGCCTTGATCTGGGCCGAGGAGCCCACGCGCGACACCGAGATGCCGACGTTCACAGCCGGGCGGATGCCCTGGTAGAACAGGTCGGTTTCCAGGAAGATCTGGCCGTCGGTGATCGAGATCACATTGGTGGGGATATAGGCCGACACGTCGTTGGCCTGGGTCTCGATGATCGGCAGGGCGGTCAGCGAGCCGGCGCCGAAGTCGTCGTTCAGCTTGGCGGCGCGTTCCAGTAGGCGGGAATGCAGATAGAAGACGTCACCCGGATAGGCTTCGCGGCCTGGCGGACGGCGCAGCAGCAGGGACATCTGACGATAGGCGACAGCCTGCTTGGACAAGTCATCATAGATGATCAGGCCGTGCATGCCGTTGTCGCGGAACCACTCGCCCATGGCGCAACCCGCGAACGGGGCCAGGAACTGCAGCGGGGCCGGCTCGGAGGCCGTGGCGGCGACGACGATGGTGTAGTCCAGGGCGCCGCGCTCTTCGAGCGTCTTGACGATCTGGGCCACGGTCGAACGCTTCTGGCCGATGGCGACATAGATACAATAGAGCTTGGCGCTCTCGTCATCGCCCGCGTTGATCGACTTTTGATTGAGGATGGCGTCGATGGCCACGGCGGTCTTGCCGGTCTGACGGTCACCGATGATCAGCTCGCGTTGGCCGCGGCCGACCGGGATCAGGCTGTCGATGGCCTTCAGACCGGTCTGCACGGGCTCGTGCACCGACTTGCGCGGGATGATGCCCGGCGCCTTGACGTCCACGCGGCGGCGCTCGGCCACATTGACGATCGGGCCCTTGCCGTCGATCGGCTCGCCCAGCGGATTGACCACGCGGCCCAGCAGGCCACGGCCCACCGGCACGTCGACAATTTCGCCGAGGCGGCGGACTTCGTCGCCTTCGCTGATCTCGCGGTCGTCGCCGAAGATCACGACGCCGACATTGTCGCGTTCCAGGTTCAGGGCCATGCCCTTGACCCCGGCCGAGGGGAACTCGACCATTTCACCGGACTGGACCTTGTCCAGGCCGAAAACGCGCGCGATGCCGTCACCAACGGACAGCACCTGACCGACGTCAGAAACGTCGGCCTCTTCGCCGAAATTGGCGATCTGCGACTTGAGGATGGCCGAAATCTCGGCGGCGCGGATGTCCATGGATTACGCTCTCTTCAGGGCGAACTTGAGGGAATCGAGCTTCGACTTGAGCGAAGCATCGTACAGGCGAGAACCGACACGCACCTTCAGCCCGCCAAGGATGGCGGGGTCGACGCGGGTCTCGATTTCAGGGTCCTTGCCCAGCGACAGGCGCAGGGCGGCGGCCAGGCCCTTGGCCTGGGCTGCGGACAGGGGAACGGCGGTGGTGACCTGGGCCGAAACCACCCCGCGATGGGCGGCCGACAGAGCCTCATATGAACCGATCACCGCGGAAAGCGCGGCCGAGCGCCGCTGGGCGGCGAGAAAGGCCAGGAACTTGGCGGTCAGGGCGTGGAAGCCGGCGGCCTCGGCCACCGCGGCCAGGCCCTTGGCCTTGGCGGCGACGTCGAAAGCCGGCGAAGACAGCAGCGTGCGCAGATCGGCGCTATCGGCGATCATCGCCTTGAGAGATTTCAGGTCGGCGTCAACGTCCTTGATCTGCCCGTTGTCGTTCGCCAAATCGAACAAAGCCTGCGCGTAACGCACGCTCACATCCGTAGCCTTGGAATCGTCCGCCAAGTTGAAACTCACCAGTTGCGTCTGTCGCACCACCTGCGAGGGTCCTCGCGGCGGCTGGAAAGGCTTGATTGCGCTTAGGAAAGCACGTGGGATGCAGGGCGTACCAAGAGCCCCCAGCCCGAAGCCGCGCGCCTGATAGCACGCGATGTTTTGCGCCGCAACTGACTGCCGTGCCGGCCGGCGGGCGCCGAACGATCGCTCAGCGTGTCTGACGCTACGGAAAGTCGCGCCTGGCGACACCATAGAGTGGAGAGCCGTTCCCCTTACAAAAAGCTGTACGGGTCCACATCGAAGCTCATACGTACCGAGGCAGGCACGCGCACCCGGGCGCGCCAGGCGGCCAGAAACGCCTGCAGGTCGATATTGCGGTCGGCGCGCACCAGGAACCGCTTGCGCCGGCGACCGCGCACCTGGGCGAGCGGCGCGTCCGCGGGGCCGTAGATCTCCAGGCCTGGCGTATTGGGCGCGGCTGCGGCCAGGGCTTTGACAAAGGTTTCCAGCGCCACGGGATCCTGGCCGGACGCAATGATCGCCGCCAGCCGACCGAACGGCGGCAAGCTGGAGGCTTCGCGCGCCTCCATCTCGGCGGCGACAAAGGCGTCGCGATCCTGAGCCGCCAGGGCCTGCATCACCGCATGTTCGGGGGCGTAGGTCTGCAGCAGCACCCGGCCAGGCCGGTCGTGTCGCCCGGCGCGCCCGCCGACCTGAGCCAGCAACTGAAAGGTGCGTTCCGCCGCCCGCAGGTCGCCACCGCGCAGGCCGAGGTCGGCGTCGACAACGCCCACCAGGGTCAGTTTGGGGAAGTTGTGGCCCTTGGCCGCGGCCTGGGTGGCCACTAGAATGTCGATGCCGCCTTCGGCCATGGTTGCGATCATCTGTCGCGCCGCCTCGGCGTCGAACACGGTGTCGGAGGAGAAGACGGCGATGCGCGCGTCGGGGAACAACTCGCGCGCCTCTTCTTCCACCCGCTCCACCCCGGGGCCGATCGAAACCAGGCTGTCCTTGACCCCGCAGTGCGGGCAGGCCTCCGGCTTCTTCATGGAAAACCCGGTCAGGTGGCACACCAGTCGGCCGGTATAGCGATGCTCCACCAGCCAGGAATCGGTGTCGGGCGCCGTCAGCTTCTCGCCGCAGGAGCGGCACAGCACCAGCGGGGCGTAGCCGCGGCGGTTCAGGAACAACAGGCTTTGCTCGGCCCGGGCGTAGGTTTCGGCAAGGGCCTTGATCAGGGGCGGCGACAGCCAGCGTCCGGCTTCGGGCGGCGTTTCGCGCAGATCGATCAGTGAAACTTCGGGCAATTCGGCCACGCCATGCCGGTCTGAAAGCCTGAGCCAACGATAGCGACCGTTCTCGGCGTTCCAGAGGGTTTCCAGGGAGGGGGTGGCCGAGGCCAGCACCACCAGGGCGCCTTCGATCTTGGATCGAGCCACGGCCAGGTCGCGGCCCTGATATATAAAGCCCTCTTCCTGCTTGTAGGAGCCGTCGTGCTCCTCATCCACCACCACCATGCGCAGTTTGATGAAGGGCAGGAACAGGGCCGAGCGGGCGCCGACCACGATGCGGCAGCCGCCGGTGGCGACGCCCTCCCAGATCCTGCGTCGCTGGCTCGGGCCGATGCCGGAGTGCCATTCGGCCGGGGCGGCGGCGAACCGCTCGGTGAAACGGGCGATCACCGCCTGGGTCAGGGCGATCTCGGGCAACAGCACCAGCACCTGGGCGCCGGGATCGCTGGCCAGAACCCGGGCGACCGCCTCGAGATAGACTTCGGTCTTGCCCGATCCCGTCACTCCATCCAGCAGAGCCGCCTGAAACCCGCCCTTGGCCGCCAGCTCCGTCAGCACGGTCATGGCCGCCGCCTGGCTGGGATTGAGGGCGTGGAGCTGATGATCGGGATCGGGCTGATCGAAACTGGCGGAAGCCTCGACCAGACGAACCTCCAGCACGCCCTCATCCACCAGGCCCTTAATCACCGAGGCGGACACGCCGGCGGCCTGGGCCAGGGCTGCGCCACTCATGGGGTGGTCGGCGGCGGCCAGAACGCGAGACCGGGCAGGCGTCGAACGAGCGGGCCCGGCTCCCGTGGCGACGATCACTCGTTCGGGCCGGGGTTTGGGCGCACGGGCGCCGCGCAGGGCGATGGCCAGGGGCGCGCCGGGCGCGTCCACACTATAGCGCGCGGCCCACTGGATGAAGGCCAGGGTCCCGGGTGGCAATGGCGGCTCGTCCCGCCGCTCAAGCACCGGCTTCAGCGGCCGATTGTGGCCGGCGCCGTCGCGCAAGGCGGTGACCACCCCGATCAGGCGCTGTGGCCCCAGCGGCGCCACCACCAGATCGCCCAGGCCAAGCGTCATCCCCTCCGGCTCGGCGTAATCGAACGCCTCCGGTAGCGGCAGGGGCAGAAGGATGCTTGCGACTCGCGTCATGGAGGGGGAGCTTAGAGCAGATTTCCGACTCACCCGGGGAGAGGTGTTTCGATAGGTTCCGCCTGTGAAGCCCCCGTTAACCGTCTTTGGGGTCCAACCAGGGATGACAGGTCCTGGCGCGAACATGCGACGAACGGTCGGATCTAGAGTTTCAGGGGTAGCGTGGCTGTGAGCGAGTCGTCCAAGACACCGAAGAACGCCACCGAGGCCAAGATCGCTGAGGCCGTGGCCAAGGACTGGAAGGTGGTCGCCACCTTTCTGCGCGAGCACCCGGGCCTGATCCGCGGCGACGGGGACCTGTTGTCCTCGCTGGGGCTGTGGCTGCGGGCCGACAACATCATCGAGTTCGGGCCGGCCGCCCTGGCGCGTCTCTCGGCGGACAAGTCGAGGGAAAAGGCGGCCCGGCGACAGCTGGAGACCACCGCTCGCGCCAATTTCGCCGCCCAGGCCCAGACCCATGCCGCGGTCATCGACCTTCTGGAGTCCCGTAACCAGGCCGATCTGGCCCGACGAGTGGACGACACGGCGCGGCTGCGGTTCGGCCTGACCGCCGGCGTCATCGCGCTGGAGGGCCCCGGCCCCGTGCCGGCCGGC
The DNA here is from genome assembly GCA_036494815.1 of Caulobacteraceae bacterium. Classification (GTDB taxonomy): domain Bacteria; phylum Pseudomonadota; class Alphaproteobacteria; order Caulobacterales; family Caulobacteraceae; genus Poindextera. The sequence continues at coordinate 4,282 of DASXNV010000020.1, read as the reverse complement.
TGGCGCATTCTGCGCAGCGGGGGCGTGGACGAGATCCTGGGCTCGGCGGGCCTCGCCCGCATGGGGCCGGTGCTGGCGGGCAAGACCCTGTTCGGCGACCAGGCCGACACCGTCACCAGCGCGGCCATGGTCCGCATCGCCCTGTGGGAGCCGGCGCGCGAGGGCATACTGGTGTTCGGCTCGCCCGACCCGATCGGCTTTCTGCCGCAGATGGGAACGGAACTGGTGTCCTTTCTGGCGCGGGTGGTTGAGCGCACGGCTGAGCGATGGCCGGTGCTCTAAGGCCAGCGGCGGTGTCTGAGTCGGCCGCGCCTGCGCGCACCGCACGCGAAGCCATGGCTGCCTGGCTTGGCTATCTGGTTCAGGAGCGTCGGTCTTCGCCGCGCACTGTGCGCGCCTACGCCGATTGCGTCGGCCCCTATCTGGCCTTTCTGGAGCAGCACCGTGGCGGCGGATTGACCCTCAGCGCGCTCGGCCAGGTGTCGGCCGGTGATCTGCGCGCCTATCTGGCCTTTCGTCGTGGCGGCGACCACGCCCTGGCGCCGCGCTCGGTCTCCCAGGCCCTTTCGGCCATTCGCACCTTTCACCAGTGGCTCGACCGGCGGCTGGATACGCCCAACGCCGCCATCGGCTTGGTGCGCGGCCCCCGCCTGCCGACGGGCGTGCCCAGGCCGATATCCGAAGACCAGGCTCATGGGTTGATCGAGGAGGCGGGTGGCGATTCCGATCGCGCCGAGTGGGAGGTCGCTCGCGACGAGGCTCTTTTGACCCTGCTCTGGGGCTGCGGCCTGCGGATTTCCGAGGCCTTGTCGCTGACCGGAGGTGATGTCCCGCTCGCCGAGTCCGTCCTGATTACCGGCAAGGGCGGCAAGACCCGCCTTGTGCCGGTGTTGCCGGTGGTGCGGGAGGCGATGGCGGCCTATGTCGCGGCCCTGCCCGCGGCCCCGTCACCGGGGGAGCCGGTGTTTCGCGCCGTGCGTGGCGGCGCCTACAGCCCGCGACACGCCCAGGCCCTGATGCAGAAACTGCGCGGCCGCCTTGGCTTGCCCGACAGCGCCACGCCCCACGCCCTGAGGCACTCCTTCGCGACTCATCTGTTGGGCGCCGGCGCAGACCTGAGGGCAATCCAGGAACTGCTGGGTCACGCTTCTCTATCGACGACCCAGCGCTACACCGACGTGGACGCGGCCAGCCTGCTCTCAGCCTATTCCAAGGCCCACCCGCACGCCTGAGGCGACGGTCCGCCTCAAGCTTGCATCGTCCAACCTTCGACCCCCATGGCCGCTTGGCGAAGCGCCTCGGAGCGCGTGGGGTGCGGATGGCAGGTGCGGGCGACGTCTTCTGAGGCCGCGGAGAACTCCATGGCCACACAGTATTCGCCGATCATTTCGCCGACGTCCGGCCCGATCATGTGCACGCCCAGAACCCGGTCGGTTTTGGCGTCGGCCAGTACTTTCACGAAGCCCTCGGCCTCGTGGTTGATCTTGGCGCGGGAATTGGCGGTGAAGGGGAACTTGCCGACCTTGTAGGCGACGCCTTCGGCCTTAAGCTCCTCCTCGGTCTTGCCGACCCAGGCCACTTCCGGGTGGGTGTAGACCACCCCCGGAATGACGTCGTAGTTCACATGGCCCGCCTTGCCGGCCATGGTTTCAATCGCCGCCACCGCCTCGTCCTCGGCCTTGTGCGCCAGCATCGGGCCGTGGGTGACGTCTCCGATCGCCCACACCCCTGGGGCAGAGGTTTTCCAGTGGTCGGTTTCGATGAATCCGCGCTTGTCCGGCGTGATGCCGACGCTCTCCAGACCCAGGCCCTGGGTGTAGGGCCGCCGGCCGATGGCCAGGAGGACATAGTCGGCGTTGAGGGTCTCGGCCGCGCCGCCCTTGACCGGTTCGACCGTCAGGGTGACCCCGTCCTTAGACGCCTTGGCGCCGGTGACTTTCGAACCCAGCTTGAACACCATGCCCTGCTTGGTCAGCGAGCGCTGGAAGGTCTTGGCGGTCTCCTCGTCCATGCCGGGGGTGATGCGGTCGAGGAATTCCACCACGGTCACCTCGGCCCCAAGGCGGCGCCAGACCGAGCCGAGCTCCAGGCCGATAATGCCGGCGCCGATGACGATCAGGCTCTTGGGCACGCCCTGCAGGGACAGGGCGCCGGTGGAATCCACAATGCGGTTCTGATCGACCACCACCCCCGGCAAGGGCGAGGGTTCGGAGCCGGTGGCGATGAGGATGTTCTTGGTGTCCAGGACCGTGATCTGGCCGTCCTCGGCGGTGACCTCGACCTTGCCTGGGCCGGCGATCTTGCCCCAGCCCTTGATCCATTCGGCCTTGTTCTTCTTGAACAGGAACTCGACGCCCTTGGTCAGCTGGCTGACGCTGTCGTCTTTCTGCTTCATCATATTGGGCAGGTTCAGGCTGACCGTGGCGTCGATGCCGAGGCCCGCGAAGTCCTTGGCGGCGCTTTCGAACATCTCCGAGGCGTGTAGCAGGGCCTTGGAGGGCATGCAGCCCACATTGAGGCAGGTGCCGCCCAAAGTCGCGCGGCCCTCGACGCAGGCGACCTTCAGGCCCAACTGGCCCGCCCGGATAGCGGCGTTGTAGCCGCCGGGGCCGCCACCGATGATGACGACGTCGTATAGAGCCATATCTTCAAGTCCCTTTCGAAACGCCGGGTTCGTCTAGCCTTATGAGGCTGTCCAGTCGATGATCTTCAAGCCCGCGATGCGACCGAATTCGCGCGTATTGACGGTGACGAGGGTCCAGTCGCGCGCCAGGGCCTGACCGGCGATGAGGCTATCGAGGGACCCGATCGCCCACCCTTTTCGCCTCAAATTCGCTTGCAGGCGCGCCGCTACCGAGACGTCGCTCTCATCCAGCGGCTCGACGATCACGTCTTCCAGGACTTTCCGTACGCGCAGACGCTCTTGAGCAGGATCGTGGTGCAACTCGCAGCCAAGCAGCAGCTCATGCAACACGACTAGCGAAGTAACCATGGACAGGCCTGCTGTCTCCGCGTCATCGAACTGTCGCCGCGTAGCCGGGCTTTTTCCGCGCACCAACTCGATCAGTACATTGGTGTCCAGCGCCAGCGTCACCAGAAGTCGCGTTCCCGCTCGGGCGGTTGGCCGCGATCGGGGAAGTCTGCGTCTCCGAGCTTGTCGACCTCAGCCCAGAAGGCAGCCATTTCCTCGAGCGTTCGGGGCCTTTTGCGTTTGATAGGCTCCAGGATAACGGCGTCGCCCTCGCGGCGCACGGTCACTTCCGGGCCCTCGAACCTGAAGGCCTTGGGCAGCCGTACGGCCTGGCTGCCGCCGTGCTGGAACAACTTGGCGCGCGCGGGTTCGCCTTCGAATGGTCTGCCGTCTTCCTTGAAACCGGCCATGATCGATCCGTTTTGTAGATACGTCGCGTAGATACGATCGCCGGGGCGCGGCTTCAAGACGCCGATCAGATATCCAGCAGCAGGCGCTGGGGATCTTCGATATGTTCCTTGACCTTGACCAGGAAGGTCACGGCGCCTTGGCCATCCACCACGCGGTGGTCGTAGGACAAGGCCAGATACATCATCGGGCGGATTACGATCTGGCCGCCCACCACCATCGGCCGCTCCTGGATCTTATGCATGCCCAGGACGCCCGACTGCGGCGCATTCAGGATCGGCGTCGACATCAGCGAGCCGTAGATGCCCCCGTTGGAGATGGTGAAGGTGCCGCCCTGCAGGTCTTCCATGGCCAATTGGCCGTCGCGGGCCTTCTTGCCCAGGGCGCCGATGGCCTTTTCCACCCCGGCGAGGTTCAGGGCGTCGGCGTCGCGCACCACCGGCACCACCAAGCCCTTTTCGGTGCCCACGGCCACGCCGATATCGTAGTGATTCTTGTAGATCAGGTCGGCGCCTTCGATCTCGGCGTTGACGTCCGGCACGTCCTTGAGGGCCGCGATACAGGCCTTCACGAAGAAGCTCATGAAGCCCAGCCGCACGCCGTGGCGCTTCTCGAACACGTCCTTGTACTGAGTACGCAGCGCCATCACCGCGCCCATGTCGACCTCGTTGAAGGTCGTCAGCATGGCGGCGGTTTCCTGCGCCTCCTTCAGGCGCCGGGCGATGGTCTGGCGCAGGCGCGTCATCCGCACCCGCTCCTCGCGCTCCTGCGGCGGGCGAGGCGGCGCTGGCGCCTGAACGGGGGCCGGCGCTTGGGCCGCGACGGGAGCGGGCGCGGGCTGCGTCGCGCGGGCTTCCAGCGCCGCCAGGGCGTCGCCCTTGGTGATACGACCATCCTTGCCGG
>DASXNV010000019.1:0-47416 GCA_036494815.1 Caulobacteraceae bacterium | reverse complement strand
CAGGTGGATATGCCCGCCTCCATGCGCCTGCAGGAGATCTCGCGACGGATCGCCGCAGCCCATGGTCAACTTTACATGATCATGACCCACCAGGCCGGTGGCATCGACAAAAACAAGGTCGATGGCCAGATGAAGGATCTGCTGTCCGAGTTCGACTCGATCAGCGGTGAGGTCAAGGCGGTCAAGGCTCAGGAGCCCGCCTCGCAAAAGCCGGTGTTCGACAAGCTGCTCAAGCAACTGGATGACACCCGCAGCGCGGTCGACGTGGTCGGCGGCATGGTCTCGGCCGATTTCCAGACCGCCGCGGGCTTCGTGGCTCCGTTTGAAGACAGCTACAATCAGATGACGGCTACGCTGGACCAGGCCGACAAGTTCGCCGAGGCCCAGACCAATCAGCGCGCTGACCAGACGGCCAAGAATTCGCAAACCGCGATCGTCGCCACCATCATCGTCGGCGCCCTCACCCTGTTGGTGGTCGGCCTGATCTCGATCATCACCGTGCTCACCACCCGCCGCTCGATCGATCAGATCGCCAAGGCGACGGAAACCCTGGCCGCCGGCAATAACTCGGTCGACCTGGACCGGATGGTGCGCAAGGACGAACTGGGCGCCGTGGTCAAGTCGCTGATGGTGTTCCGCAACAACCAACTACATCTGGAAGAGCTGCGCGCTGAACAGGAATCGACGCGGGCCACGACCGAGCAGGAGCGTCAGGCCAAGGAACAGGCCGCCGCCGCCGCCGCTCGCGAACAGGCCCTGGTGGTCTCCAACCTGGCCAACGGCCTCGACCGCCTGGCCGCCGGGGACATGACCTTCCGCATCGACGCTGAATTCCCGGGTGAATATCGCAAGCTGCGCGACGACTTCAACGCCGCCATCACCCAGCTGGAAGACGCCCTGCGCGTGATCTACGAAGGCACCACCGGCATCCAGACCGGTTCGCACGAAATCAGCCAGGCCGCCGACGATCTGTCGCGCCGGACCGAGCAACAGGCGGCCGCCCTGGAACAGACCGCCGCGGCGCTGGACGAAATCACCGCCACGGTGCGCAAGACCGCCGACGGGGCCACCCATGCCCGTGAAGTGGTCGGCAGCGCCAAGACCGACGCAGTCCGCTCCGGCGAGATCGTCAATGGTGCGGTGGCGGCGATGAACGAGATCGAAGGCTCTTCCAAGAAGATCAGCCAGATCATCGGCGTCATCGACGAGATCGCCTTCCAGACCAACCTTTTGGCCCTGAACGCCGGGGTGGAAGCCGCCCGGGCGGGCGAGGCGGGCCGCGGCTTCGCGGTGGTGGCTCAGGAAGTGCGGGCGCTCGCCCAGCGTTCCGCCGAGGCCGCCAAGGAGATCAAGTCGCTGATCACCGCCTCTTCCAACCAGGTCGACCAGGGCGTTCAACTGGTCGGTCAGACCGGCAAGGCGCTAGAACGCATCGTCTCGCAGGTCGCCGAGATCAATACTGTGGTGGCGGAGATCGCCGCGTCGGCTCAGGAGCAGTCCACCGGGCTGGCCCAGGTCAACACCGCCATCAACCAGATGGATCAGGTCACCCAGCAAAACGCCGCCATGGTCGAGCAATCCACCGCGGCCAGCCACTCGCTGCAGCACGAAGCCAACGATCTGGCCCGCTTGCTCGGCCGCTTCCAGCTCAGCAATACCGGAGCGGCGGTCTCTCGCGGTCGTCAGACGCAGTCGCAGAACAGCGCTCCGCCACGTCGCGGCGAGCGCGTGCTCAAGGCGATGGGCGGCGGTCACGGCGGCGGCGCCGCCGCGGCCCAGCTGCAGCATAGTTTAGATAACAGCTGGGAAGAGTTTTAAACCCGGTCAGAACACTAGGATTACAGCCTTGAGGGGCCCAGACCTGACCGGTCTGGGCCCCTCTTCTGTTCGGCCGCGCTTTGCAAACCGCGGGCCGGGCACTAGATACAGCCGCGCCCGGATGTTCCGGCCTTAGGATCCGCGCTTGAAAGAGATCGACCTGTCGACAAAATCCGGCCGTCTGGCCGCCTATGTCGACTACAATCTGAATGACCACGCCTTCCTGCGGCTGCGGTTCCAGAACGCTCACTGGCTGGGCGACAAACTGGTGCGCACCAACCAGCCCTGGCCGTTCCAGCTGAAGCGCTGGCGCGACAAGGGGGTGCGCAGCGTGATCAACCTGCGCGGCGGGTTCGACGCCACCTTCTACGCCCTGGAGCGCGACGCCTGCGTCCGGCTTGGCCTGAAACTGGTGGACTTCACCGTGCGCTCGCGCGCGGCGCCCAGCCGCGAACAGATCCTGGGCGCCCGCGACCTGTTTGCGTCCATCGAATATCCCGCCCTGATGCACTGCAAGTCGGGGGCTGACCGCGCCAGCCTGATGAGCGTTCTCTACGCTCATTTTCAGCTGGGCCAGCCGATCGGCCAGGCCATGGAGCAGCTGGGCCTGCGCTACCTGCATCTGAAATCCAGCAAGACCGGGGTCTTGGACTATGTCTTCGTCCGCTATCTGGAAGACGCGGCGCCCCAGGGCGTCAGTTTCATCGATTGGGTGCAGAGCGACGCCTATGACGCTCCGGCCATGACCCGCGAGTTCCATGCGGGCTGGTGGGGAAACCTGCTGGCGGACAAGATCTTGCGGCGGGAATAGATCCGGCCGGCTTCAGGTCTTGGCTGGTGTCAACCGCTTAACGGCGGCCGAAACGCGATGGCGGAACTGCTGCCAAGCGGCGATGCGATCCGACGTGACCCAGTTCATCTGCACCACGCGCCGGGGGCCGCTGAACGGCTTGTGGCCGTGCCAGGAGTTTTCCGAGCGGCGGAAGACCAGGAGCGTGCCGAAATCGGGCGGAACCTCCGCCGCCACGGCGTCGAGGTCGTCGCCATTTCTGAGCACTCTCAGCCGCCCACCGTCCTGCGCCCAGGTGTCATTGAGGTAGAGCAGGACGGTGATCACCTTAGTCTTGGAATCGGTGTGGATCTGGCCGTCATGGGCGCCGCACATCCCGCGCACGGTGAACATGGTCGGCAGATTGGACAGGTCCAGATCGAACTTGCGTTCGATGGCCGCGCGAAATGCCTCTTTGTCCAGCTCTGCGATCAGTTCGGCCAGGGCGCCGCTGACCTGGACGTCGTCCAGGGTGAAGGAGCCGGCCTTGTCGATCCTGGGATAGTCGCGGGCGATGGACTGCGCGAACTGCGGCTTCACGAAGCCGGGCAGGATCACGTAGTCATAGGGATCGCGCAGCAGTGGCGCAGCGTCCAGAGCGTCTATATCAAGATAGGACATGCGATCCTTTCTGAGCCTTTTCAGGCCCCTGAGCGCTAGCCAGTTGGCCCCTCGCCAGCTCCGGCGCAAGGCCGATGCGACGACAAGGCGTCCTTTCTATGACGTCGGACGCGCCGATTCGCCGCAGGACCAGTCTAGTCGGGCAGGCGGGAAACAAGAATGGGCGGCTTGAACGCTTGGTATATGACCTCGGGCGAGGCGGGGTTTCGAACCCAGGCGCGCGGGTTGGCCCTGGCGGTCGCCGACGAGGCGCGTGAGCTGGTGGTCGACCTGAAACTGCCCTGGCGGGCCCTGCCGGGCGGCTGGGCGCCCTTCGCCCTTGCCGGACTTAGCGCCGAGAGCGATCGCCCGGCGCCCCCCTGGCCGGATCTGCTGGTCACCTGCGGCCGGCGCACCACCGCCCTGTCCATCGCCATCAAACGCGCCAGCCGCGGGGCCACGACCACGGTGCATGTCCAAAATCCGCTGACCGCGGTCTCGGCCTTCGACCTCGTGGTGGCGATGGACCACGACCATGTGAGCGGCCCCAATGTGCTGTCGGTGCCCACGGCGCTGCACGACGTCACCCCGGATAGGCTGGCCGCCGCCGGAGCGGCCTGGCGCGGCCGATTGGTCAGGCCCGACAGGTTGTTGATCGGCGTGCTGTTGGGCGGCACGACCCGCCACCACCCCTTTGAAGCCGGCGAAGCGGCGGTGCTGATCGAGGGGCTGCAGCGGGTGCGGCGTGAAACCGGCGCCGCATTGGCCGTCACCCCGTCGCGGCGGACGCCCGAGACCGTGCGCGCGCTGTTCGCCGAGGCCCTAGCCGGCGATGCTGACGCCTTTTTGTGGGATATGCAGGGGGACAATCCCTATCGGGGCATTCTGGCGGTCGCCGACCGTCTGGTGGTGACCAGCGACAGCGTGTCGATGATCTCCGAGGCCCTGGCTACGCCGTATCCGGTGGAAGTGTTCGGGCCTGACGGCGGGCGCCGCCACGCCGAATTTCTGAACGGCCTGATCGTCAAGAATCTGGTGCGCCGCTTCACTGGCGATCCCATGCCGCCGCCGGCCGGTGGGCCGATCGACGCCACGCAGATCGCGGCCGAGGCGGTGCGCGCCTTACTCTACGCCCGCACCACCCGCTCGGGATAGGCCAGCTGCTCGCGCGCGCGCCAGTCGTCGGTGACGTAGTTGATGATCACCGACCGGCGCACGCCCTTGATCGGACGTGGCTCGAAGCCGTGCCAGGTATGGTCGGAAGGCACGAACACCAAGGCGGTGTTGGGAGTGAACGCCGAGCGCTTGCTCCAGGTCTTGGCGTCGGCATAGATGTCGGTGCCGAGATCGCCCTGATCGGGAGCGTCGGCCAGATAATAGAGCAGTGTCAGCTTCTTGACGCCCAGGTCGGTGTGGGGCTGCAGCCAGAAGCCATCGGCGTCCTGGGCGTATTCGATGCGCAGATAGCAGTCCTCGATCACGGCGCCGGTGGCGTCGCTAATCGCGCCCACCGTGACCGGATCCTGGAAAGCCTCGGCGATCGCGCCACAGACCGGGTAGCGGGCGTTGTTGTCTTCATCGAAATAGCGACGGGTGTTGTTGTGCAGCTCGCGCGCGCCGGAGACGCCGCCCAGGGCAGGAACCGGAAAGGGCAGGGAACTCAGGTCGGCCACGGTGTCCGCCGGAAACAGATTCGACAGGGTCCAATGGCGGTAGGGCGTGTCGGAAACCGTGGCGGTCCGCAGGCTGTCAATGAAGCTGCCGCGAACCTCCAAGGCGCCCGACGCGAACGCCGGATTAGGTGAATTCAAATCAAAATCCTCTACGGGTCACGGCGCTGTCTCGCCCCCTGATGTGGGGCGGCGCAGTTGACAGAGAAAGGCCCCACCGACGCACAGATGCCACAAAACCAAGGTCAAGGCGACTGCTTCGCGTGTGGAGCGCTCAATGGCCGCTGCGGGACGCTGCGTCATAGGGCTTGAGCAAGCCCTTTGCCTCCACCAGTCCCAGGGTGATCTCGCCGCGTCCGTCTCGCCCAACCCGGATCGGCGGTAGGAGACGCAGCGAACGGAAATAGGGGGCGATGTCAGCCATGCGGCCGGTGACCGTATCCAGGCGCCCGACGATCAGGGCGTCGTGGCCGATCAAGTCTCGCGTGGAGTGGCGATAGCCGAACTGGCGCGGGTCCGAGGACAGCACCGCCACCGGGGCCAGGTCGCCCACCGCCTGGTCGATCTTGCCGGCCTCATTCCATTTCAGGGCGGCGACGAAGGCGCCGGGCTCATGCAGAATGGGGGACTGGGCCACGGTGTCGCGTAGCTGGGCCCATTCGATGGTCTCAGCGGTGGGGTCGCCGCGGCGGAAGGCCTTGGGAAAGCGACCGCCTAACCAGCCGGTGGCTGCGTCGTTGGCGGCCAGCACGCCGACGCAGAGTACGAACAGCAGCGAGGCCACCGCCCAGGTGCGTGGCCAAGTCCTGGCCTGGGCGGCGCGCGCCAGAAGCTCGCCCAGCAGGGGGAACAGCATCAGCCAGCCCGGCATGGGCCAGTGAGGCAGGGTAGGCGCGCCTAGCAGGGGGGCCAGGGTGAAGATGACGATCGCCGGCAGGCCGAGCATCAGGCATAGCCAGCGGCGCTCGACCGACGGCCCCGCCCGGCCCGCCGAAATCGCGGCGGCGACCAGGGGCGCGAAGATCCAGGGCAGCAGCAAGCCCATCTGGCCGACCAAAGCGATCAGCGGCCCATCCGGATGCAGTCGCTTGGGCGCGCCGCGGCCGGCCTGAAAGGCGAACGAAACCCAGCCGTGGTCCGCGTTCCACAGGATGACCGGCGACAGCACGATCACGGCGATGGCGGCGGCGAGATAGGGGCCAGGTCGACGCAGTTCCTGGCGTCCGCGCGCGGTGCTGATCAGGAACAGGCCAAGCCCGAAGCCGAACAGCGCCGCCTGATATTTGGACAGGCCGGCCAGGCCGATGCAGATCCCGGCGGCGATCCAGCCGATCAGGGCGTAGGCGGGCTTGATCTCCTCTGCGAACCAGATCTGCGCCAGGATCGCCGCGGCGGCCAATTGCGCGAAGATCAGCGGGCCGTCCGGGAGAACCCAGCTGCCGGCCGCGACGGTGAAAAAGCCCGAGAGATTCAGCGCCAGGGTGGCCCAGAACCCAGCATGCTCGCCGAACAGCCGTCGGGTGAGCACGAACATCAGCCAGGACGAGCCGCCGAACAGCAGGATGAAGGGGAGCCGCCCCGCACGGCTGACCCCGAACAGGGGCTCCACCGCGTGGGCCATCCAGTAGTGCATGGGCGGGTGGTCGAAATAGGAGGCGTGCAGGTCGCGGGCCACGGCGATGGAGTAGGATTCGTCGGTGCCGAGGCCAATATAGTGGGCGCCGATCAGCCGCAGGACCACAAAGCCCACGGTGACGGCCAGGGCCGCGACCTGTGGCGAGCGCCAGGTCACGATCGCAGCTCGAGGCGGGCTAGCCGCCGCCGCAGGCAGACCGAGGGCGCGAAGAGTCGCGGCGATCGGCGAATTGGACATTATAGCTCCCCTCGGGACGGCTCAGTCCCGTGTGCGATCGGCCCCCACCACTCGCGGCGTTCCTTCCGCGGAACGAACGCCTGCCTAAGGACGCTTGTCATACAAAACAATCAAGCCTCGCAGAATCAAGCGAAGGCATGTTCCATGGATCTTCCCGCCCTGCGCTTCCAGACGGTTGCGCGCCGCCGCATACTGATCGCCGCCAAGGGGAGAGCAGGCATGGGCAAATCCATAGCGCGAGGCGAGATGACGGACTTTCCCGATATCGTGGCGGCGACCGCAAGCTACGAAGCCTGGCTCGGCAAGCAGGTCGATCTGGTCAAATCAGATCTGAAATTGAAACACGCGCGCATGGCCGACGACCAGTTCCAATTCTTTCGCGCGACCTTTTACCGCTGGATGCAGCTGTGGCCGCGCCTGTGTCCGGAGCTGGACGCCGCGCCGCGCCTGGTGGCTGTCGGCGACCTACATATCGAGAACTTCGGCACCTGGCGCGACGCAGAAGGACGGCTGATCTGGGGCGTCAACGACTATGACGAGGCCCATCCGCTACCCTACACCCAGGATCTGGTGCGCCTGGCGGCCAGCGCCCTTCTGGCCGCCAGGACCGGCGGGCTGTCGATCGATCCGGAGCTGATCTGCGCAGCGATCCTGAAGGGCTATGGCAAGGGACTGAGCGCTGGCGGACGGCCGTTTGTGCTGGGGGCCGATTTTGTCTGGCTGCGTGAGATCGCCATCGCCGATCTGCGCGACCCGACCCGCTTCGCCGCCAGGATGGCGGCCCTGGCCAAGCCCCGCTATCGCGTGCCGAAAAAGGTCGAGAAGGCGTTGGCCCAGCAGATGCCGGAGGCGGGGTTGGACATAATCCATCGCCACCGGGTGGCCGGGTTGGGCAGCCTGGGCCGCCGGCGGGTGGTCGCCCTGGCCGACTGGCGCGGCGGCATAGTGGTGCGCGAGGCCAAGCCGATGATCCCTTCGGCCTGCGTCTGGGCGCAAGGGCGCCCACAGGATGCCGAGGTCTTCTACCGCGCTGTGACGGATCGCCCCGATCGTTGCCCGGATCCCTGGCTGACGGTCCAGGACGGCTGGGTCATCCGGCGGCTTGCGGCCGATTCCTCGGCGATCGAGATGGCCCGCCTGCCCCGGGGGGCGGAGCGGCGCCTGCTCACCGCCATGGGCCGCGAGACCGCCAATGTCCATCAGACCGGCGACTGCAAGGCCGTGCGCGCCGACCTAAAGGCCAGACCCAAGCACTGGCTGCAGGACGCCGCCCACCGGATGCTGAAAGCCTTGGAGGCCGATTGGGTGGCCTGGCGCGAGCGCGACTAAGCCGCTGCCGCCGTGATTCGATTGTGGGGTGGGGTGTCGACTGACCAGCGCCGCCGATCCAGGGGGGCTGGGGGGGCTGTTCAGGTACCGAGACCCGCGGTTGGACCGATCAGCCGACGCTTGTTTTATCGGGGTGCGATGCGGCGGCGCCGCGACCGGAATAGGGCCATTTGATGTTTTTTAAGTCCGATTGCTTCATGCCGAGGCATCTGCATGTGCCCGGTAAGCCACAGGGCTGGGGTTAAGCGCGCCTGCGACCCCAGGCCCTGTTGCGCCTCGCCGCGCCTTGGTCGCAAATGCGGCCAACGTCTTCGCGGGGCCGGTTCGCCGGTCTCGTTGGGGTGAGGGGGAGCTTCGCGGTGGCTTCCGCCGGAATTGGGCAAGGCGCCCGGTTTCTGCGCCGCAAGCTCTGAAGGAGCCAAACGAAGGGCGATCCGGCGACGGATCGCCCTTTTGTTTTGCCCGGCGATCTGTTCAAGCAAGGCGGTGACGAGAGCGGTCGGCGAGGCGGCGATGCGGATGGCGATGCTGGTGGCCCTGGCCCTGGTGCTGACGGTTCAGAGCTCCGCTGCTGGTCCGTCCATAAACCAGGCCGACGATGCGCGCCAATCCGCCCCCATCGCCTGGATCGAGCTGACCGGCGCCGGCCAGCAGGTGCGCGCCGTGGCCGAGTCCAGCCGCTGCCCCGAGGTGACGATCGACGGCCGGGACACGGCCATGACCGTCCGAGCCGCGCCCGCCACGGACTTTCCGGCGGCCAGCTGCCAGCTCAGCATCCCCGCGGGCGCCCGGCACGCGGACATCGGCGGGCGCGCCCTGCCCCTGATGACCGCCCCGCCCAAACGGATCCTGATCTTTGGTGACACCGGCTGCCGCATCAAAGGCGACCAGATCCAGGACTGCAACAACACCGCCTCCTGGCCCTTCCCGGAAGTGGCGCGGCGGGCCGCGGCGCTCAAGCCCGACCTGGTCATCCATGTGGGCGACTATTATTACCGCGAAGACGCCTGTCCGGCCGGGCGGGCAGGCTGCGCCGGCAGTCCCCATGGCGACACCTGGGCCAGTTGGCGCGCGGACTTCTTCGATCCCGCCCAACCGCTGCTGGCCGTGGCTCCCGTGGTCTTCGCACGCGGCAATCACGAATCTTGCGCGCGCGGCGGCCAGGGCTGGACGCGCCTTCTGGATGCGGGCGATGAGGGAGCCGCCTGCCCGGCCACGGCGGCGGCGTTCAAGGTCGATATCGGCGGCCTCAACCTCTATGTGGTGGACAGCGCCGAGTCGGACGATCGCGCGGCCCCGGCAAGGGATGTGGCCCGCATCACCCAGCAACTTGACGCCTTCGGTCCGGCCCTGGCGCACCAGCCAGGCTGGATCGTCACCCACCGGCCGGTCTGGGCCGTGACCCCCTTCGCGCGCCTGGGATCGATCGGGCCGGCCGAGATCAGCCTGAACAAGACCCTGCAGGCGGCCGTGCGCGGACGCGATCTGTCGGACGTCAGCATGATCGTCTCCGGCCACGTGCACCAGTTCGCCGCCTATGACTGGGGCTCCGAGCGCCCCGCCCAGCTGGTGGCGGGCACCGGCGGCGACGCGGCCGAGGAATCCGACCTAACCCGCCCGCGCAGCGCCCAGCGCAGCATCGACGGCCTGACCGCCCGCCGCCTGACCTTTCAGCGGTTCGGCTTCTTCATGCTGGAGCGGGACGGCGCGGACTGGACCGGAACCTTCCGCGACCTTGACAACCAGGTGGTGGCGACCTGCCGGCTGGCGGCGCGGGATCTGACTTGCAGGCCGGTGGAGCGGTGAAGCGGCGACCGGTCGGGAGGGCTCACGACCCTGAGTGGACCCAATTGTTAGTCAATGACGCGCCAACGGCGCCTGTCGACGGCCAGCCATGTTCTGCGTTCAATCTAGCCGTGATTTGTGTGCTGCCGCCTAGCGCACTCGAACTCAGGCTCTTCATCGGACCCTACGCACTGGACGATCCGTATGCCTGACGGAGACATCTTCCCACTCCGATAGGTAACGGATGTTTGGTCAGCCCCATCAATAGCCGTTGCGAGCTGCCGAGGTGAGACGTTCGCTCGGTTGGCGGCCACGCCTGGCGACGGCATGAGCAGCAGTCCTGCGAACGTAAGAACGAGCGGTCGAGTGAGGCGAAGGTTCATTGGGCCAGCTTAGCCGCCAATCGGCAGCAACCCCATCGCGGATATCAACCGGCTCGGCCGGTCTTCGCCGTTGTAGCTGTGGTAGTCGCGTGTTCAGGTCGCGGTCTGCACTGTTTTTTGTCGCCGCAGTCTCACCGAAGGCTTCAGTACGGCAATCGAGGCCGCCGCGATGGCGCCAATTGACCTCGCCGGATGACGGCAGAGCGACACAAAAGCCGTCTTACGCCGCCCAATGCCGAGCTTTGTTCCGCAATTGTGGCGAAGTGGCGATATGTTCGCCATGTTTCACTGGGAGTGAGGCCGCCATGCACGCCGAACCTTTGAACGCCTCCGCGCCCAATATCTTGCTGGTGGACGACGACGCCGGCCTGCGCGAACAGATCTGCGCCTATCTGACCCAGCACGGTTTCGTGGTTCACCTGGCCAAGGACGCGGCGGCCATCGACCCCATCCTGCGCTCCGAACCTATCCGGCTGATCATCCTAGACGTGATGATGCCGGGGGAGGACGGGCTGGCGGCGTGCCGGCGTCTGAGCGAGGCCGGCGGCCCGCCGATCATCATCATGAGCGCCATGGGCGACGAGGTCGATCGCATCGTCGGGCTGGAACTGGGCGCCGACGACTACCTGCCTAAGCCCTGCAGCCCGCGCGAGCTGGTGGCGCGCATCCGCTCGGTGCTGCGCCGGCGCGAGGATCGCCCGGAGCGCGGCCAGCCGGACTATGCCTATGAGTTCGCCGGCTATCGGCTGGACGTGCTGCGCCGCCAATTGCTGGCCCCCAGCGGCGAGACCATCCTGCTGACCGAGGGCGAATTCTCGCTCCTGACCACTTTCCTCGAGCGGCCCGGCCGCATCCTGGCCCGCGACGAGCTGATTGAGCAGGCCAAGGGCGCCGATTCCGATATCTTCGACCGGGCCATCGACGTCCAGGTCAGCCGTCTGCGGCGCAAGCTGAGCGCCGGCGACGAGGCCGACATCATCCGCACCATGCGCGGCAGTGGCTACATGTTCAACGCCAAGGTCCGAAGGCTTTGACTCCGCCGGGGCTGCGGCGCTTCGGGCTGGTCCCCGGCCCCATGCCCATCGCCGCCCAGGTGGTGGCCCTGCTGGTCGCGGGCCTGGTGGTGGCTCAGCTGGTCAATCTGGCGGTGGTGCTGCTCCTGCCGCCGCCCCGGCCTGCCCTCTATCATCTCAGCGACGTAGCCGCCGCGCTGCAGGGGCGCTCGCTGCAGCCCCGGTTCGGGCGACCGCTGCTGCGTGAACAGGCCAGCGAGCCGCCGCACGAGGGGCGCGGCATTCTCCGGTCCCGCCAGGACCTAGCCCAGCTGCTGGACGTTCCGCCGGAGCAGGTGCGGCTGGGGATGAACGAGCCGCCGCTCTGGATGGCCCCGTTTCGTGGGTTCACGCCCATGGGCCGGGAACCGCGCGGCCCACCCGACGGCCGCTTCGGCCCAGACCGCGCTGGGCCTGATCCGTTCGGCCCGCCGCGGGAGCCGCCGCCGCCGAACGAGCGGATGTTCCGCTTCGATCCGGGCCAGAGACCCATATTCGGCGATTTCGTCGCCGCCCTGCAGCAGCCTTCGGGCGCCTGGCTGGTGGTGCGGCCCCAGCCCGAGCCGTTCCCCAACGGTTGGCAGTGGCGGATCATCCTCTGGTTCTTCGCCTGCGTGGTGGTGTTCGCCCTGGCTGGCTATCTGTTCGCCCGGCGCATGACCGCGCCCATAAGCGCCTTCGCCGCCGCCGCCGAGCGGCTGGGCCGCGATCCGCGTGGACTGCCCATGACCCTCAGCGGGCCGGCCGAGCTGGGCGCCGCCGCCCGCGCCTTCAACGAGATGCAGGTGCGCATCAAGCGCTATGTGGAGGATCGCACGGCCATGGTCGGCGCCATCTCCCACGACCTGCGCACGCCGCTGACGCGTATCCGTTTCAAGGTCGAGGGCGCCGAGCCCGGCCTGCGCGCCTCGGTGCTGACCGACGTGGCCCAGATGGAGGCTATGATCAGCGCCGTGCTGCTGTTCATCCGCGACGCCAACGCCCCGGCCAAGCGTGAGCGGCTGGACCTGCTGTCCCTGCTGGAGTGCGAGGTCGATGGCGCCGCCCTGTCCGGCGCCGATGTCGCCATTCTGGACGCCGCGCCCGTGACCATCGTCGCCGATCCGATCGGGCTGCAACGCCTGGTGGGCAATCTGATCGACAACGCCGTCAAATATGGCGGCTCAGCTCGGGTCGGCCTGCATGTGGAGGGCGGCGAGGCGGTGATCGAGATCGCCGATGAGGGGCCGGGCTTGCCGCCTGGCGAGATGGAGCGGGTGTTCGAGCCCTTCTACCGTGTCGATCCCTCCCGCAATCGCGACTCCGGCGGCATTGGGTTGGGCCTGTCCGTCGCCCGGTCCATCGCCCGCGCGCACGGGGGAGATCTTGCGCTGGTGGCGCGGGAGGCGGGCTTGATGGCGGTGGTTCGGCTGCCGCTACCGGTGGGGTAAGGGGGCGCCGTAATCGCGCACAATCCCGGACCGCCCTTTTAGCGATCCGGGGCTGCGCCATTCAGGCGATGATCGAGGTCGCCGCCGTGCTGGCCGCGGTGGTGGAGGCCTGGGAGCCGAAGCTCGCCTGGGCGGTCAGGAAGCTCTGGATCGCCGAGGTCAGTTCGTCGGCGCTGAGTTGTCCGTCGCCGTTGCTGTCCAGCTTGGCAAAGGCCGTGGCCAGGCTGGTGTCGGTCGAACTGGACGAGGCGCTCGAACTGCTCAAGCTCGATGAGCCGCCATCCAGAGCGGTGGTCACTTCCGACAGGCTCAAGGAACCGTCGCCGCTTGTGTCGAGGGCGCTGACCAACTGGCCCGCGAGATCTGAGGCAGACGCCGGCGCGGGCGGTGGTGGCGGTCCCGCGCTCTGCAGCGCCGAAGTCAGTTCGCTGGAGCTGATCTCGCCGTCGCCATTGGTGTCGAGCTTGGCGAATTCGGTGGCGATGGTCGAGCTGTCGGTTGAGCTGGTCGAACTGCTCGATGTGGAGGCGTCCAGGGCGCTGGTCAGTTCCGACAGGCTGAGGGAGCCGTCACCGTCCGTGTCCAGCGAACTGATCAGCTGGCTGGCCGCGTCGGCGAACAGCGAGGCGGAGGTCGAGCTTGAGCTCGTCGACGAGGACGAGCTGGAATCGCTCTCTTGAGAGTTCAGCAGTGAAGCCAGTGTGTCGCTGCTGAATTGAGAGGAGCTCGAGCCGCCGGTGGGCGGTGGTCCAGGCGGCGGACCGGGCGGCGGGCCGGATGGGCCGGCGCCCTGGGCGCCATCTGCCGAGCTGGGCTGATTTTGCCCAGTGGTTTGGGTCGAGGACGAGGACTGCGACTGTAACAGGCTGAGCAGCTTGAGTGCGTCGTAGTTCGCCGAAGACCCGGAAGTTCCGGAGATTTGCATGATTGAGATCCGTTTAGCTGACCCGCGCCGGTATTGGCGACGAGAAGGTTCGCCGAGGGCATTCGCCGTCGACCGGACAGGTCATGCAAATCCTGTACAAGAATAGATTGGAGTTGTTTGTTACTTTGTCGGTGTCATCGATGAAATAATGGCGTAATAAAATGAACTATCGTAGATATTGTGAGGTATAATTTGAGGATTCACGTCTAATTGCCTGGCTGTGACGCTGCCCCAGCCGTTCTAGGCGTGCTCCCTTTCGGGGCGCGAGGCGTGTTGGCGCGCCCTGCCACGGCGCTCGCGAACCAAAAGGGACGAGTGCAAACAAAGGGCTTCTCAACCTTGCCCCACGCCGCAAATCCCGACACGGTTCCGGCCTCGAAACTGGAGCGAGTCGATATGATCAACGGGTGGGGCAAGGGACTGACGGCGGCGCTTTTCGGCGCGATGACGGCGCATGCCGCCCAGGCGGCCGAGGCGGCCCTGCGGCCCGATCAGCTCCAGTTTCGCGCCCTCTACAAGGAGCTGGTGGAAACCAATACCAGCCTGTCCGTGGGCAGCTGCACCCTGGCCGCCCAACAGCTGGCCACGCGGCTGAAGGCGGCGGGCTTTACAGACGCCGAACTGACCCAGTTCACCGCGCCCGATCACCCTAAAGAAGGCGGCTTGGTCGCCGTGCTGCCTGGCAAGGATCCGACGGCCAAGCCGATCCTGCTCCTGGCTCATCTGGACGTGGTGGAGGCCAAGCGCGCCGACTGGACCCGTGACCCCTTCACCCTGGTGGAGGAGAACGGCTATTTCTTCGCGCGCGGCGCGGCCGACGACAAGTCCATGGCCGCTATCTGGGCCGACGACATGGCCCGCTTTCGCCAGGCCGGCTATCACCCCCGCCGCACCATCAAGATGGCCCTGACCTGCGGTGAGGAGACCACCTACGCCTTCAACGGCGCCAACTGGCTGGCCAAGAACCGTCCCGATCTGGTGTCGGCCGAGTTCGCGCTGAACGAGGGCGGCGGCGGCGATAGTGACGGCCACGGCAAGATCCTGGATCAGTCCATGCAGGTGGGCGAGAAGGCGGTGCAGAACTTCAAGCTGGAGACCACCAATCCCGGCGGCCACTCATCGATCCCGATCCCCGACAACGCCATCTATCAGCTGGCCGAGGCCCTGACCCATCTGCGCGATTATGAATTCCCGCTGCAGATGACCGACACAACCAGGACCTTCTTCGCCAAGGCCGGCGCCTCCCGCGGCGACGCCATGGGCCAGGCTATGGTCGCGCTGGCCAAGGACCCCGCCGACATAGCGGCGGAAAAGGTGGTCAATACCGACCGCACCTATCACTCCATGCTGCGCACCACCTGCGTCGCCACCCTGCTGGACGGCGGTCATGCCAATAACGCCCTGCCTCAGCGGGCCACGGCCAATGTCAATTGCCGCATGTTCCCCGGCCGCACGGTGTCCGAGACCCAGGCCGCCATCGCCGCGGCGATAAACGACCCGGGCGTCAGCGTCACGCCTGTGCCACCCGTGCGTCCCATCGCCGTGCCGCCGCCCCTGGACCCCAAGGTGATGGGGCCGGCTGAAAAGCTGTCGGCCAAGTATTTCCCAGGCGTGCCGGTGATCCCGACCATGTCCACCGGCGCCACCGACGGCATCTTTCTGGAGGCCATCGGCATCCCGGTCTATGGCGTGCCCGGTCCCTGGGGCGATCCAGATGGCGACGGCGTGCATGGCCTGAACGAGCGCATCGAGGTCAGGTCGCTCTATGTGGGCCGGGACTACCTGACCGACCTGGTCAAGGCCTACGCCGAGGAGAAGTAGGCGCGCTCAGACCAGGATGTTCAGGGTGTCCTTGAAGGTCTGCTGGGTGGATTTCAGCACCTTGGCCTCGGCTTCGAACTGGAGCTTGGCGCTGATCTGATCGGTGAGGGCCGAGGCGATGTCGCCCTGGCCGCCGGCGGCGCTGGACAGATTGGCGCTGGCCTGGTCGAAGCGGCCGGTGGCGGCGATCAGGCCCGAGGCGGCGGAGGTGATCGGATTCATGGCGGGGCTCCGGTTCGAGGCCGACCCTAGGGCCGAGCGGTGAATCCTTCGCCTACGGGTGAGGTGAACGGGCGTTAGACTCTAAGCCGCTCGACCCATCGCGCCGCGGGCCAGCCCCATCCGCTCCAGGGCGATATCGGTCTGGGCGTAACCTTCGTCCGCGCGCGCGCCGATGGTGGCGGGCGAGAAGTCCATGCCGTCGTAGGCGCCGGCCTGTTCGGGCCTGGTGATATCCACGATCAGGGGCGCGCGCACATAGGCCCGGCCTAGGATTTTCTTAAATGCGGCGTGCTGGCGGATCGGACTGTCCTCAGGCAGGGCCTGCAGCGCCTCGACCAGACGGGCGACCTCGTCGAAACGGGCCATCAGTTTCAGGTCTTCCCGGGTGCGGTTGGCGAACTGCAGATTCAGACTGCGCTCAGCCACCTCGGCCATGGTGCGGGGAACCGGCGCCCGGTTGGGGAACAGATTGACCACATAGATCCGCCGCTCACCAGGCTCCTGGCCGCCCAGCTTGTCCAGCACCGGCCCCAACGGGGTGTTGTCGAACAGGCCGCCGTCCCAATAGGCGCGGCCATCGATCACAGTCATGGGAAAGGACGGTGGCAGGCTGCCGCTGGCCAGGATGTGGCTCAGGCTCAATCCGCCCTCGGCGCTGTCGAAATAGGCGATCTGCCCCGCCTCGATATCGGTGGCGCTGACCAACAGCCGGGGTTCGGTGGCCGGGTCGGCCAAGGCCTCGGTGTCCACCAGGCTCTCCAGGGTTCGGCGCAATGGGCGAGTGTCATAGAGGTTGGTCCAGCCGGGCAGGTCGATCACGTCCAGCCTGGGCATGAAGAAGTGAGGATTGCCGAACATCGAGGCGTAAGGGCGAAGCACCGGCGGAAACAGCCAGCCGGAGACGGCGACCTCCTCCCAGAAGCGCTCCAGGGCCTCGAGCGGCGTCAGGTCCCTGGCTGGCCGGGCCAGCAGCACGGCGGTGATGGCGCCGATGGAGACTCCGGCGATGACGGCGGGCGCGAAGTCCGTATCCTGGTAAAGTCGCCGGGCCGCGCCCAGCTCATAGGCGCCCAGGGCGCCACCGCCTTGCAGAACCAACGCCGAACGCGGGGAAACCGGCATATCGACCTCTACTGTAGCCTGAGCGACTAGATCCATCCTATGCTGCAGCGCAGCACTGGCAAGGTGAATCGCAGAGTCCTAGGCTGGCGTCGCCGCCACCTCCGCCAGATCCTGCGCCTTGGTCCCACGTTCTCCGAGGACGACGACGACGCTGCCGGCGATGATCGAAAGGCCGCCCAGGACCAGGCCTGGCGACAAATGATCGCCGAACAGGGTGACCCCGATCACCGAGCCCATCAGGGGTTCGATATTGACAAATACGCCTGCCACCGCATTGCCCACCCGCGCGGCCCCGTACTGCCAGGCGGCTGTGGCGAGGAAGGTGCAGACCACACCCTGGCAGGCGATGGCCGCCCAGGTGGTGGGACTGACAAGTGCCAGCTTGGGCGGGCCATGCAACAGTAGGGCGGTGGGCAGCAGGGTGGCGGCGGCGATGATCACCGTCACTGCCGGCATGGCCATGGGCGTGGGCGGCTTGGGCGCGCGCCGGAGGACCATCAGCCAGGTGAGGAACAGCAGCAGCGCCAAAAGACTCAGCCCTATGCCCAGCGGCGTGCCGCCCGGTCCCGGCCGACCGGCGATGAGCGCCGCGCCCAGGCTGGCCGCTGTCACCCCGGCCCAGGACAGTCGGCTGACCGGCTCGCCCAGGATCCGCGCGGCGATGGCGATCAGCGCCGGCATGGCGCCGACCAAAAGCGCCGCCAGGCTGACATTGATGTAGGCCAGGCCCTCGAACTGCACCAGAAAAGCCAGGCCATAGATGACGCCGCAGGCCAGGACCAAGGGAGAGCGGAACAAGGCCCGCGCCTCGGGCCTCCGCAGGGCGAAGGGCAGGGCTACCAGAGCGGCGAAGGCGAAACGCAGCAGCACAAGATGCGAGGCGTCCACCTGTCTCAGCGCCAGCTTGCCCAGGGGAAAGCCTGCGCCCCAGAACACGCCGGCCAGCATCAGGCCTACAAAGGCGAGGCGCTTTCCCGATCCGGTCACCGGAACGGCGGCTCGTCGAAACTGCGCAGCTTGCGCGAATGCAGGCGCGGGCCCTCTTGGCGCAGCAGGTCCATGGCGGCGATGCCGATGCGCAGGTGCTGGGAGATGGCCCGCTCGTAGAAGGCGTTGGCCTGGCCGGGCAGTTTCAGTTCGCCGTGCAGCGGCTTGTCGGAGACGCACAAAAGGGTCCCGTAGGGGGTGCGCAGGCGATAACCCTGAGCGGCGATGGTGGCGCTCTCCATGTCGATGGCGATGGCTCGCGACTGGTTGAAGCGCAGGGCGCTGAGCGAATAGCGCAGCTCCCAATTGCGGTCGTCAGTGGTGACCACGGTGCCGGTGCGCAGGCGCGCTTTCAGCGCGTCGCCGCTCTCGCCGGTGACGATCTCGGCGGCCCGGGTCAGGGCCACCTGCACCTCGGCCAGGGCCGGCACGGGGATTTCTGGCGGCAGGATGTCGTCCAGCACGTGGTCGTCGCGCAGATAGGCGTGGGCCAGCACATAGTCGCCGATGGTCTGGGTGGAGCGCAGCCCGCCGCAGTGGCCGATCATCAGCCACGCCTCCGGCCGCAGCACCGCCAGATGGTCGGTGATGGTCTTGGCGTTGGAGGGGCCGACGCCGATATTGACCAGGCTGACGCCTCTGCGCCCCGGCGCGGTCAGGTGATAGGCCGGCATCTGGTGGCGCCGCCATGGGCTTTCCGCCGCCGCCCGCTCGGGATCGGGGGTGTCCTTGGTGATCACCACCCCGCCGGGGCAACACAGGGTTTCATAGGGGCTGTCCGGATCGCCTAGCTGGGCGGCGCCCCAGCGGACGAACTCGTCCACATAGCGGTGATAGTTGGTGAACAGCACATAGGCCTGGACGTGGTCCGCCGGCCCGCCGGTGTAATGGGCCAACCTGGCCAGGGAGTAGTCGGTGCGCAGGCCGTCGAACAGGGTCAGGGGCCGCGCCTCGCCCAGTTCCGGCGACCAAAAGCCGTCGGCCACCTCATCGCCAATGGAGGCCAGTTCGGTGGCGGGAAAATAGCGGGCGATCTCGGCCGAGGTGACGTCGGCCAGGCTCAGGTCCACCGAACCATCCAGCACGTAGGGAAAGGGGATCTCCTGGTCGGAACCCAGCACCTCCACTTCAATCTCGAAGTCGGTCATCAGCAGCGACAGTTGTTCGATCAGATACGCGCGGAACAGATCGGGACGGGTGACCGTGGTGACATAGGTGCCGCCCTGGCTGAAGCGGGCATAGGCGCGGGGGAGGCGCGGGGAAGGTCCCTTGGCCACATAGGTGATCTGCAACGCGGGATAGGTGTAGGCGCCAGAGGCGCGAACGGCCGGGTCCGGCGGGGTGCGATCGGCCAGGAAGGCCCTCAAATCGTTGCGAAGGCTGGCGGCCGAGCGTCGATAGTCGGCTTGCAACCGGTCGACCACGGCGGTGGCGTCGTTTGTGCGATTCATGGGGAACCATAGCGCCTCGCCGCAACGCTTTCGAGACGCAAGCTGCAGTGGGCTCCTCTAGGGCTTGGCTCGGCGCGGCGGTCCAGGCTCGCGCACCGTCGGCAGCGGCACCGCGTGGGTGTGTTTCAGTTCTTCCATAGCGAAGGCGGCGCTGACATCGCTGAGCCGGGCCATGCGGATCAGGGTCTTGTAGACCTCGTCATAGGCCTTGATGTCCTTGACCTGTAGCTTGAGCAGATAGTCCACATCCCCGGTCATGCGATAGAACTCCACCACCTCGGGCATCCGGGCCGCCCGGTCGGCGAAGCTCTCTAGCCAGTCCTCGCTGTGCTCGCCGGCCTTGAGGCTGACAAACACGGTGATCCCGCAGCCCACCAGCTCCGGATCCAGCAACGCCACCCGCTTTCGGATCACGCCGGTCTCTTCCAGGATCTTGATCCGTCGCCAGCACGCGTTTTGGGACAGGTTCACCTCGGCGGCGATGTCACCGATGGAGCGAGAGGCGTCCTCCTGCAGCGCGCTCAAAATGCCGATATCGAAGGAATCGAGGGTTATCGGCGTTGAGTTAGACATTTTTCCCGAACTTTGTGCGTATGCTTGACAAAATTGGGAAAAAATTTGCCGGTTCGTCAAGTATCATTCCAAAATAGAGCCGAGTCTTTGGGATATTATTCATGTTCGAAACCCTGTTCCTGAGCCATCCCCGCACGGTGAACGAGACCTATTTCGAGCACCAGCGCGCCGCGTTCGGCTATGGCGGCAAGCTGATCCTGGCGGGCCTGGCCTGCCTGGTTCACGGACTGGTCCCCGCCCTTTGCGTCACCTCCGGCAGCCGGCGTGTGGCGCTCCTGAATCACGAGATGGGCGCGCGTCGCCGCCGGGCGGCAGAGACCGAGGTGACGATCTGACCGTGGGCCGGCCCTATTTGGCCAGTTCGTAGAGCCCCGAAATATCCACCCGCACGGTCAGCTGGCCCGGCGCGATCGGTGTCGCGGCGTCAGCGGCCTTCATCATGGCCATGGGCCGGACGGGCGAGAGTTGATAGCCGCCCCCTTCAGACAAATTGACCAGCCGTTGCACCCGATAGCCAGTGGCCGCGGCATAGAGTTCCGCCTTGGCCTGCAGCGCGGCCACCGCGGCCTTGCGGGCGGCGTCCTCGGCCGCCCGTGAGTCTTTCAGGCCAAAGCTGACGCCGTTGACTTGGTCGGCCCCTGCCGCCACCGAAGCGTCCACCGCCGGGCCCAGCCGGGCGAGGTCGTTTACGGTGATGGTCACATCGTTGGACGCCAGATAGCCGTTCAGCTTGGGCGGCTGGTTTTGGGCATAGTCGTATTGCGCGCCAAGGCTGAGGTTCGAGGTCTGGATGTCCTTCTCCGCTATGCCCGCCGCCCTCAGGGCGGCGATCACCCGGGCCATGCGGGCGGCGTCCTGGCGCATGGCCTCGCCGGCGGTGGCGGCCTTGATCTGAACGCCCAGGGTGATAACGGCCTTGTCTGGCGCAGCGTCGGTCTCGCCCTGGGCCGAGAGATTCAAGGTGGTGGCCGCAAAGGCCCGATCGGGCGGACCGGTCTCGGCGCGGGCGGCGCCGGCCAACCCGGCGGCCGCCAGCATTGCGCCGACAAAGGCGCCTGAAATCCTGCTCATCGCTTGCTCTCCAAAAGAACCATCGGCGCGGGCCATGCGCCAATCCGCCATGCCACCATGGTGAGGCGACCGTGAGGCGCGCAACCTGAACCTGGCCTTTATGCCTCGTGCGGCCCGTGCTAACCCGCTGGTCCGCGCCTACGGGGGCCCGTAGCTCAATGGTTAGAGCCGACCGCTCATAACGGTCTGGTTGGGGGTTCGAGTCCCTCCGGGCCTACCACCCCACACCGAAGGTTGTACATAACGCTGCGCTCGCCGCGGCCGATGGCTCGGTAAGGCTCTGGATTAAAATGAAAACCCACCTTTTCAGCGCCGATGACCGGGAATTGCAGTCAGGCCGGGTTGACGGTATGGCCGCTAAAGTAGCGTTCAATACCGTCAAAAATGTCCCGACTCGCCACCACCATGTCACTCACGGCCTCGCAGGCCTCCGCCGCCAAGCCCGTAGCTAACTCGATACGACGTCGCTCAATAGCGGAAGGTCAGATCGACGCCGGCCGTGAGCGGCTGGTTGGTCACAATCCGGTTAAACGACGCGCTGGGCAGCGTTTCCTGAAACAGGCTTTCCAGTTGGGCGCGCTTGTTGAACAGGTTGTTGACAAACAACGAAGCGCTCCAATTGTCATTGGATTTAATTCCGGCGCGAATATTTGTCAGATCATAAGCTGGGAGCTGGATGTATTTTCCATTCAGAGAGAACCCGAAAGGGAAAGCCAGGGAGTAGCGCTTGTCGACATAGGAGTTCTCCATGCGCGCCATGAAGGTGTATCTGTCGGTAAGCTGTCTTGAATAGCTGAGAATGACGTTCCCGGTCACCGGCGCGATATCCGAAAGCTTGTTGGGTGGGGTGAGTTGCCAGTGCGCCCCCGGATCCACGGACGCATTCGTGTATCCGCCTGAGGCCTCGAGTTGGAAGCCTGAGCCCAGGACGGCGCGTGTTTCGATTTCGGCGCCATAGATCGTGGCGTGATTGCCGTTGATGTTGAGGGCCCAGTCGCCGGGCAGCGCCAGGAGCTGGATATTGTTCCAATCCTCATAGTAGGCGCTCGCGTTCACGGTCAGGCGGCGATCCAGGAACCGAGCCTTCTCGCCGAGTTCGTAGCTCCATACCGAATCAGATCGGTAGCTGGATGGCCACTCGCCCCCCGAGAATTTATAGGGAGCGAAGACCGCGCTCCAATAGGGGCCGGTGGTGGGGTATTGGGCGTTACCCCCGCCGGGACGGAAGCCCTTGGCCACGGTGGCGTAAACCATCAGGTCTCGGTTGAATTCATAAGACAAATTGAATTTTGGATTGAAGCCGTTCTCGGACTGCGTGATGAGGCCGGACTCCGACGGCGCCGCGGCCCCCAAGCCCGAGCCCCAGCCGCTGATGGATGAGGAGAACCTGTAGTCGTAGCTATACCAACGTAGGCCGACAGTGGCTTTAAGCTTGGGGGTGATATCGTAGGAGCCCTCGCCGAAGACCGCGTACTGGACCAGCTTGGTCGGCGATCTTGCAACGAACCATGCGGTCGTCGTCGCCGGTGCGAAGGTGCCAAGGTCCATATAGGCGGATGGATTTTCACTTGTCCCGTCGAAATTCCATGTGGCTGAGAAGTTGCTATAAAAGACGCCGCCAACCCAATTGAACTTGCCGGCGGATTTCGATGCAAATCGCAACTCTTCACTCAATTGGCTCGATGGATCATGTTCGCGCCCAAAGACCGCGCCACTTCCGGTAGGGCCGTAATATCCAGGATTGGGTAGGCCGTTGTTGGAGGCGAATGTCGCACCTGTATTTGGATTGTTGAAATCCTCGCTGCCATCTTCCACCTGAACTGATTTACGGCTCCACCACGACGTACTTGAAGTTACATCAAGAGAATCGAAGCTGTAATTGGCGTTCAGGTTGACGACCGCGATTCTGTCCGTGAGCGGCTCTGCTATATCGAAAGGTTGGTAATGGGCGTCGGATCCTGGCGCGCTGTCATAGGCGCTGATGCCGTCCTGCTTGCTGGTCTGGTAGAAAAAGGACGGTGTGATCGACAAGTTGGGAGTCGGTCGCCAGAGCAAGGTGGCTCGGAAGCCATAGGTTTGCTCGGAATTCACGTCGGGATACCGCTTCTCGACCGGCGCTGCCGCGACATCGCCGCGGGAGGCGCCATTGACGCTCGGCAATGGAAATGGATTGGCCACGATTCGGTCGATCCAGCCGCTGGTGAAGGCCTCTGAGCCGACCAGGCGGAGCGCCAGCTTGTCCTGTACCAGAGGGATGTTGACCATGAGATTGTCGCTGTGGTTGAAGCCGCCGCCTTCAGTTCCCGACAAGGTGCTCTGCGCCGAGGCGTGATATTCGGTCAGATTGGGCTGATTGGTGATCAGCCTGACAGTGCCGCCCATCGACCCCGAGCCATAGAGCGTGCCTTGCGGCCCACGCAGGATCTCAACACGGTTCAAGTCATAAAGCGTGGGGTCGATCACAACCTTGCCGTTTTGCGCGCCGGCTGGAGCGGTCAGGGGAATGTCGTCGAGATAGAAGCCGACCGTCGCTGAGTTGCCGCCGCTCGAGGTCATGCCACGCAGCTCTATCTCGGTCTGGCCCGGTCCTTCACTCTTCAGCGAGACGCCGGGCGTCGACTGAGCCAGGCTGCCAAAATTGGTGATGCCGCGAGCCTGCAATTCGCTCCCGGTGACCGCCGTGATGCTGATCGGCGTCTTCTGCACTGTAGAGACGCGTTTCTGCGCGGTTACAATAACTTCGGAAGGCGAGCTTGCCGGGTTGGCGACTGACGCCGATTGCGCGTGCGCGTTCAGAGAAAAGGACAGAGCCGTACTGCTGAACAGCACCGCCACGGCAACGTTCAGGCGCGCGCCGGCGGCGGCGCGCTCATGGCGGGCCGTCTTGCCTAAAGTTTGCATCTATTCAACCTCGACTTAGTCGCCGCCCTATTTGGGCGGCCTGTGAAAAGCAGCGGGCCGGATCGCGACTACAGCTTCAAAACAGCCGCAATACCTAGGTTGAGGTGGCTCTACACGTAGGGTCGTGCTGGGCCCAGTCTGCAATGAAATATATCTATAATGGTGTCTGTAGCCCCAACTTGGTGGAGAAGCCTTACTGTGGCGAGGCATAAGCTTTAAATTGGGCGTTGAGCGGAATGCCATAAACAACCCATAAAAGCCGACATCGTCACGTAGAGAACGTCAGCGACGCCTCCGCGTCCGCGGCTCGGCCGCAATCGCCCTGCGTCGGAAGACAACGAAGGGGTTGCGGGTGGCTGACGCCCGTCCGGGCCCAGCGACTGAATGGCCGATGGGCAGGCGGGGACAAGAGGGGCCCTACATAACCGATTGAAAATAATAAAATATATGCTTCGCGCTGCGTCATCCGGCGCCGCGCCGCCGGTGTTTATGCCTTGTTTATGGGCGCCCGTCGCGGCCCCTATGGACCGTTTACGACGCTCATCTCTAATCTGCTGGCCAGAAGATGGGTGCTAACTACCCAAAATGGTGTGGTCATCGGCAAATCCGGGCGGAGCGATCTCCCCGGACGATGGTCGTAACTGACGCCGCAGCAACCTGCGACCTTAGAAGCTAATCGGGGTGCGGTTCTTTCTGCGCCCTGACTCTGAAGGTCAAAGTCGCGTCGTCAAAGCGTGTGGATGATTGAAGGGGACTGAATATATGTCTGATTCCAGACAAGTGAATGCTATCGCCCAACCTCGGCCGGGTCGGCGTTTCTCAAAGTTGAATAAATTCCTGCTGGCGTCGGCGGTTGGATTCGGCGTTTTCGACGCCTCGGTCGCCCTCGCGCAGCAGGCGCCGGTCGCGAATGGCGCTTCCCCTGTTCCAACTGCGGCCAATGTTGATCCCATCGTGGCCGCAAATGCGGCATACGCCGGCAAATTCTCCGCGGATATCATCACTCTAGCCAATGCGACCCCTGCGTCGCGCGCCGCCGCCTCGAACGTCTCTTCCGCCAACCTTGTCGTCGCCGACAACGTCCCGGCCGCCGCGCCCTCGGCGTCCGCCCCGGTTTACAATCCCTATGACCATTTGGGGACGAATGTCGTCCAGCGGCTCTGGAACTACGAAAAGCTCGAGTTGGGTACGTCCTCGGCGCCGGTGGATCCGACCGCCCCGCCAGCGCCCCCGTCTATTCGCGACGGCTGGACCCCTGTGCCGCAAACTACCCCGCCCATGCCCTTCACCGACTGGCCCTATGGCGGCACGACCATGATCGGCGACAACCGGACCGCCTCGATCGACAGTCCCCTGATGGTGGCCATCGCCAATACCGGTCTCGGCAAGTGGCTTTCCAATACCGGCATCCAGGCCTATGGCTGGGTCGACTACGGCGGCAATATCAGCTCTAACCGCCGCAAGGGCGGCAATGCCCCGGCCGGCTATGACTTCAACCCCAACAACGTGCAGCTGGATCAGGCCGTGCTCTACGTCGAGCGCACGCCCGACACCGTGCAGACCGATCACATCGACTGGGGCTTCCGGGCGTCGGTCATATACGGCGAGAACTATCGCTATACGACTGCCTATGGCGTCGCCAGCTATCAGCTTTTGAAGCATAACAACTTCTACGGTTACGATTTTCCGATGGTCTACGGGGAGGTTTGGGTACCGAAGATCTTGGAAGGCATGATGATCCGGGTGGGGCGCTACATCTCGATACCGGATATTGAAGCGCAGTTGGCCCCGAATAACTACATGTACTCGCATTCTATTAGTTATACGTTTGATAATTTTACCAACGAAGGCATTCTGTCGACTTTGGCGGTGACCAAGAATGTCATGGTGCAGCTGGGGGTCGGCATGGGAACCGAGGCGGCGGTCTGGCACTACAATGAGAAAATTCCAAACCTGTTCGTGCAGAATGGCGGCGTCGATCCTCTGTATCCTGGGAAGACCATGCTGAAAGACCCAGGCGCCAAGCCGTCGATCAGCGGCTGCATCCGCTGGCAGAGCTCCTCCGGTCACGACGATCTGAATGTCTGCGCCGACGCCATCAATCATGGCCAGTGGGGCTACAACAATCTGCAGTGGTACGGGTTCACATACTACCATACATTCAACAAGTATTGGCACGTCTCGTTCGAGACCTACAATGAGCACCAGGATGGTGTGATCAATGCCAAAAATCCTGTGGCGATGAACATTTACAACAATGGGGGGACACCGTTCTCACCCCAGTTCATCCCGTTCAACTCGCCATTTTTGGCGCAATGCAAGAGTGCGACGGTGCTGAGGTGCAAGGCGGAGGCTCAAGGCGCACTCGCCTACCTGAACTATTCGCCGAACGCGCTTAACAACATCTCCTTCCGTGCCGAATACTATAACGACATGCAAGGTCAACGCACCGGAGCGGCGGCTGTCTATTACGAAGAGGCGATCGGCTGGCAGCACTGGCTGTCCCCGCAAATCGAGCTGCGGCCAGAGTTCACCTACTATCACTCTTCGACTCGGGTGTTCGACGCGGGCGCCAAGAAAACCGCCAGGATCTTCGCCGGCGACATCATCGTCCATTTCTGAGCGGGCGGTGTGAGGCCGCGCCCACCCGACGGGGTGGGCGCGGCTCGGAGGCTTGACATGAGTCTGATCGAAGAAAGGGCAGACAGCCGGGATGCAACGCATGACCAGTCGTAGGGCGCTGGAATTCATAGGCATAACGCAGCCCGTGATCATCGAGGCCGCCTTTGCCATCGTCGAGCGGGTGGGCATCGAAGGTCTCAATCGAAAAATCCTGGCCAAAGAGGTCGGGCTTCCCCTGGGCTCCCTCGAAAAATATTTCAAACACTTCGACGAGTTGCAGGATGAATTGACGGTGCGCGCGCTGGAGGAACTGGTCGAGGCGCACCGGGGTATTAGCCAGAAGCGGGTAGGGCGCGAGGCGCTTGACGCATTCGCCCTCGCCGAACGCGGCTTTGGCCTTGCTCGTCCGAAGCTCTATCCCGTCGCGCTGAGGCCGGCGCGGCGGGTCGAATTTGAACTAGATCGGCTGAGGGGCATCCATACCAATACCGCGGCAGCAATGGTCGCTGGCTATGGCGTTCCCGCAAACCTGGTGCGCGAAGTCGCGCACTGTCTAAGCATGGCGCTGCAGGGTTTCATCAACGCAGAGATCAACGGCATTGGCATTACGCGCCCCGAGTTTGATCAAAGCTATGAGCGATTGCTCGACATCCTCGACGCCGGCGCGCGGTCAGCAGCGGAACGCGCATGTCGCAGATGCGAAAGCCAGAGATTTCAGAGATCGCGTTGATAGAACCGTATTGTCTTCACCAGCTGTTCCGCCTCGGCGATATGCGCTTTGAACTTGCTGTAAAAGCGGTCCGAGATGACGATAGAGGCAGGCAGATAGACGTTCTTGGTGGTGTCGGAAATGGCCAAGCACTTGTCGTCGACCAGCTTCTTGATTTTCCGGCGGACCGTTTCGCGGGGGATGCCGGTGATTTCACCAATCGCCGTCGTTGATAGACCTGATTGGGCGGCGCCGGAATAGGTTCTCTCGATATCGACACCTCCATGACCCATGGGGGCTAAATGGAACACGGATTGAAAACAGGCTTCGGCGACGGTCAAGAAGATTATGACAGCGTCGTAATCAAAATCCATTACTTCCGCGAATAGACGCATTGCTCTAGAGGTGTGCCTGATTGAAAAATACAATTCAAATTGGGCAAGAATCTCTAAATCATTTTCCGAGTGAGGCATGTTGTTTCTATACCGGCTTGGGTGCGGACTTGGCAGTGCAATCTGTCGACCACGGTATCTCGTCAATAGCGACCCGCTCTCGATAAGATGGAGTCTCGTCGTCAGTCTCGCCCCTTATCGTTCATAATGGGCAGCGTCTACTCCATCGCCGAAAAATCGTCTGGCATTGCTGGAGTGACTCCATTGCGAGGCGCCAGCCGCCAAACACGCGGCGTCTCAGACTGAAAGCACAACAGGCGCGCAAAAGACCTGCGGAACTCAAGATCTGGATAGTGCTCTAAAGAAAGATTCTTATGCGGCCCAAAATGGGGCAATTATACCCAAAAAAGTAGATATGTGAAGAGTATGGGTGTATATAAGCGGCATCGGGTTGCGCGTCGGAATGACCGCACCCCTCCCGCCGCAGTCGATGCAGGCGGCGCAAATCACAGAGTTTTCGAAGGTGCTGAAATGAAATTGAATTCCTCGATCGTGGCGATCGCTGCGCTATCGGTGATCGTTATCGCCACTCCGGTCGCATCCTTAGCCGCCAGCCAGTCGGCGCCGCCCGACGCCCCGATCGCGATCTACACCGCCGCACAGTCGACGGCCGGCCTCAACTACAAAGCGCTTGGCCCGGTCAATGAAGAGATCTGTCGCAAGCCCTGGGAGTTGGCGCCGACCCAGGCGGACGCGCTGGCCGCTCTCACGGCCAAGGCCCGCTCCATGGGTGCAAACGGCCTGATTGCGGTCAGGTTCGACCAGCGCCGCGTCGAGATCAAATCCGCCTGCTGGCAGCGCATGGCGGTCGTCGGCACTGCTGTCATCGCGTCCTCAACGCAGGCGGCGAACTGATCGCGTCGTCGCCTTGGGCGCAGCTGCGGTGGCAAGTTGGGAAAGTGAAGGGCTAGGGTGACGTCCGATTGCTCCGACGGCACCCGACTCCTTGCGCCTTTCCCACTTCGATCGGATCAATCGCAGTGGGACAAAAGGCTCTAATCGGTGACTAGGCGATAGCCGACACCTGCCTCGGTGACCACATAACGTGGCGAGGCCGGATCGACTTCCAGTTTTCGCCTTAGTCCCGCCACGAACACCCGAAGATATTGCACATCGCTCGCATGGCTTGGCCCCCAGATCATGGTCAACAATTGCTGGTGGGTCAGCACGCGCCCCCGGCCTTCGACCAACCGGGCCAACAGTTCGTATTCGCGCGGGGTCAGTTTCACCACGACGCCTGCGCGCTTGACCACAGTATTCAGCAAGTCGATTTCACACTCGCCCGCGCGAACCACGGGGGCGATGGCTACACGATTGGGACGATTGCGGGCCGCCACTCTTAGCCGCGCCAGGAGTTCTCCTTTGCGAAACGGCTTCGCCACGTAATCATCCGCACCAAGATCGAGCAACCGAACATTCTCTGTCTCTCGGTCCTCCGCTGATAGGACGACGATTGGCCCCTCAAAGAAACATCGCGCCCGCCGCAAAAGTTCGGCGCCGGTCATATCAGGCAATTGGTTGTTCAGAATTACGATATCCGGAGGATAGTTGGCGATCGATGCCAATCCATTCTCGCCAGTATCGGCGGATACACGCTCATAGCCGGCCGCTCGTAGTGTGGGGCCAAGAACACGATGATCACTCACGCTCCCTCCTATGATCAATATTTTAGGATGTTGCATGGACATTGAGCTAGGCCTTAACTGATGGGCTTCTTCCAACCCGAGAGCAGGTTGGGCCGAATTCAAAGCGCGGGTCCCCCAGGGTTAAAATTCCAACAGCGTCCGCACCTTTGGGCTCGGCCTTGACGGGCCGCCTCGGCGGGCGCCGCCTTATGACGGATAGGGCCATAAAGGCTCCATGCCGCCCGTCGGTCTCAGGCGTAAATAATTGACTATGCCGGCAAAGGCCCAGGCCGCTTTTTTGTGAGCCGGCGGCAACGACCCAGTGCAGCCATTTCCGAGCTCCGCTATAGGTGTCTCAAGACACAACCCTGGTGCGCCGATGCGTATTCTTGCCGTCCTCTTGACCCTGTCTCTGGCCGCCCTGCTGGAGGCTGGCGGGGACGCCATCGTCCGTAGCGGCCTTCATTCACAAGGTGTTTCACAACGGATCGGCATCATTGTCCTGGGGGGATTGGTCCTCACCTCATACGGGGTGTTCGTCAATTTGCCGCAATGGGATTTCGGTAGACTGCTAGGAGTCTACGTATGCCTATTTTTCGTGGCGGCGCAGGTCATTAACGCACTCGCTTTCAAGGTCCCACCCAGTCTTCCGATCATTCTGGGTGGCGCACTGATAGTCGCCGGAGGTTTGCTGATGACCTTCTGGCGGCCGGGCGCTATTTGAAATTGCTGTGCGCTTTGGAGGCTTGTGGACGCATCGGCCTCTATAGCGGACCGGGCGCAAGCGACCGCTCCCGAATACGATCAGCGGCTGGACCGGTTGGTGCTCTTCGCCATCCTTGACATTGGTCCATGAGGGGCCTTCCTTGAGCCAAGCCTTTCCAGGGATATATTTTGCGCGTCTTTGAGGGACCAAGCACAGCCCGTAGATCGAGCCCTTCATGAAGAACCATGTTCAGATACAGGAGCCCAACCATCTCGACGTGGCGTTGGGGCTCCACATCCGCCAACGCCGCAAGAGCCTGGGCATGTCTCAGTCAACCCTGGCCGCAGCGGTTGGGCTGACCTTCCAGCAGATCCAGAAGTACGAGCGCGGGTTCAATCGCGTGAGCTTCTCCCGGTTGGTCGACATCTCTCATGCCCTCGATTGTCGCGTGACTGATTTGATCGCGGACCTCGACACGGCCGACGCTGCAAGTCCGCAGCTTCGCGAACAGAACGCGCTCCTCGGGTTGTCGGGCGCATCAGCATTTTTGACCGCCTACAGCGCCCTGCCGGCTCCTTTGCAGCGCGCACTTCTCAAAGTGGCTGTAGAGTTGGCCAATTCCGTACGCGCCCACCCGGTATCGCCCCCTGTTGCAGACGCGCCGGTCCAAGGGGCGGCGCCTGACAGTAGGGCGTGATTGCAGGGCGCCCACGAGACGATATTTGGCTCAGTGATGGCTACGGCAGGTCTTCCCGGTCACAAGCCGCAAGTGGATGTCCTCCAGCATGGCGAGGGCGATCTCCTTGTCTCCCTGTCGTTCGAGTGCGACGACCTGCTCAAGGAGATGGGCGATCATCTGCCGGGCCACAGGGGGAAGATTCACCCACGTGGTCAGGAGAGTTTGATGATCCCTGGTCAATTCAGCGCCGGGTTTGACGGGCTCATTCATGGCGGCCCAGCCGAATGTGCGGTGCGATCTGGGCTTTGAACTGAGTTACGGCGTGGCTCTGCCAATCCGGCAGCGTATCCATGAACGGGGCCTGATCCGGCTGCGGCTGTTCGCGCAGGAGTTCGAAAGGGCACCGGCCTTCGTGATTGCCCAGGCTGGGCTTATGCTGCTGATAGCCGACCAACCGGGCGAGTTCCGGTGAGAAGCTTCGCGCCACGTCGGGCGGATAGGCGAGGAACTGGTTTTCGAAGGTCCGAAGCCAGCCCAGGCAGTAGCTCACGATCAGCCCGCGCCGCGGCTGCGTCGTCCGGTTCGCCCCGGCCGCATGGAGTGTCGACCCGAGCCATATCAAAGCCGAGCCGGGCGACATCTCGGCCACCACCGCCTGGCTGAAGTCGGGACAATAGTCCTTCGGGTGCTTATGGCTTTCGGGCCAGACCAAGGTCGCGCCGTTGTCGATGGTGTACTCGGTGAAGGGCCACATGATGTTGATCAGGCATTCGACCTTGTTACTGGCCCGCCACATGTCCTGGTCGCGGTGCGGCGCTTGAATGAGTTCGCCGGGATGGATCTCGATGGCCTGGGTCAGGTTCAATTGGATGGTGTCGCACCAAGGCCCGAGCACGCGCTCGACGATATCCATGATGACTGGGTGGAGAACCAGGGCTTCAGTGCGATCCGAACGCTTGAGCACGCCGCCGAAGCGTTTGGTGCGGGCGCCGTAGAAGTCGCCAACGCAGAAGGCTGCGTGTTCGAAATGATCGTGCAGGTCGGCATGCAGCGCGTCTACCGACGAACGTGCGACAACGTCCTTGATCAGACAGTAGCCGCGGTCGGCGAGCGATGCCGACGGATTGTCGAGGCCCGCGAAATCGGCGATCGGACCTAGCTGGTCAAAGGCCATAGCTGACTTCCTTCTTAGTTTGGAGCTGCACGATCCTGGGCGGAGCGCTGAGAACGGGATATCGGCCGCCGAAGCTGCGAAGCGCCGTCAGGCCTGCCTGCGAGACCTCGATCGCCATGGCGCCGATGGACTGCTGATCCCGGTCCCTGGGAAGCCCGAGGGGGTGGCAGGTCCAGCCGACACAGAGCAGGGTCGGCAGCCAGCTTGTGTGGGTGACGAGAGTGTATGATCGCAGTCCGATCATCAGGCCGTATTCCATAAGCGCACTGGCAAGCCGGTGCCGGACCCGCATGCATCGATCGCGTGGCAGATCCGGCGCCGTGACGAGGCGACTGATCTCACGGACGTCCTCGCCACGGGGGATCGTAGTCTCGCAGAGGTCGGCGAAGTGGACGCTCAGCAGGTGCGCCCGGTCGGTGGGAAGCAATCTCAACGACCCCAGGAGCCGTCCGCTGTCAGGGTCGATGTCCATCATGTAGTCGGCGTCAGCCGTGTCGAATTCGTCGATCTCCCGCCCAGCCTCATCCACGCGGAGCTTCCAGTTCAGGCGCTCGACGAACACTTTCCGGCGCGTTTGATGCATCTGCTCGATGGCGTCCTGGAACCGGCGCCTTGACCTACTGTCGACGATGAAGACCATGTCCTCTACTCCGTTGGAGTGAGGCAGGTTGAGCGCCGGCTGCTGGCTTGGCTTCCCCCCAAGTTTGGGGGGTTAGAGCAGGTCCGCGAAGGCGATCTGGCTGTCGTGCAGGGCCCTGACCGTAAGCTGCTGGATCGTTGCGACGCCATAGCGACGCTTCGCCTCGGCGAGGTGCTCATAAACCGTGTCGGACGAAATCCCGAGGAGTTCGGCGGCCACCGACGCGCTCTTTCCGCGGGCGGAAAGGACCAGACAGTCAAGCTGTCTTTGTGTCAGGCGGGGGGCCCTTCCCTGGGTTCGTTCCAGCGACATCAGACGGCGCGCCTGTTCGAAGGCGAAGCACGCTACATATTGTGCGGCGGGGAAGGTTTCGATCGGGGCTGGGCGGGACCCGATCAATCCAAAGGAGCAAGACGCCTCGAAGTCCCCCGGCAAATGAAGGGGAACAGTATAGCCATCGCCGAGGCCGGCCTCTGCGCCCGCCCCCCGGATTTCGCGCTGTCGGGGCGTCATCTCCACCAAGCTTGCAACATTGCGCCATTGAAAGCCCGACACGGTCTTCTGGCAGGCCGTCAGGATCGGGTCGTCCCCGAAATACTGTCGCTCCTCCATGATCTCGCGCCAGGCCGACGGATAATTGCCGATTCTGATCGCCGACTCGGGCGGCTTCAAAAAATCCACGTGGTGGAGAAGGCCGAAATAGTCGAAGCCCAACACACAAACGAAAGCGGCCGTGGCCGACTTCAGGTCGTCGGACGTTCGGGTGCGCCGGGCGACTTCGAGGTATTCCTGAAGATCTGAGAACAATCCCATGTTCATCAGCTCGCAAATTGGCTTGACGCTAGTGTCACGCGACACTCAACTCATGCATAACAGCTTATTCGCCCCTGTCACGATGATTGCGCCGGTCAGCGAATGAAATCCTCAGTTGCTTAATCGGACTGTCTCACGCCGCGCCTTGCACCGGATTGTTACTCGCGATTGAGTCGGGTGGCGGCTTCTGTTGGCATAACCCGGGAAGCCATGATCTTGGTCTCGCGGTTGGGGCGTTTCATCGTCGTCCGAAGGCGCCGCCTTAACCACCGGCTCTGCCGCGGGACGCTATCGTGCAAAGCCCGAGACGCTCGGCCTCGTGCATGTAGCCACGGGTCGTTGGCACGGCGTCGATGCGCCGGGCGAGCTGCAACTGGAAGTTCATATGGCTGCCATCTCGGAAGCTGAACTCGCTGATCGCGAGGTAGAATTCCCACATTCGGCAGAAGCGCTCATCATAAATCAGAGCGAGCCTTTCGCGTTCGTTGGCGAAACGTTCGCGCCAATGTCGGATCGTCTCGGCATAGTGAAGCCGCAACACCTCGATGTCCGTGATCCATAGACCACTCTCTTCAACAGCCGCCGTCGTCTCTGACAAAGCCGGGATATAGCCGCCGGGAAAAATGAATTTTCGCATGAACGCGCTGGTGGCGCCCGGCGGGCCGCGGCGGCCGATGGAGTGGACAACGGCGATTCCGTCATCGGTCAGCCGTTCGCGGAGCGTCTCGAAAAAAGTGCGAAAGTTGGGTTGGCCGGTATGTTCGAACATGCCGACCGAAACGATGCGATCAAAGCGGCCGCCCAGGTCGCGATAATCGGCCAACGCGAAGTGGGCGCTGTGCGACAGGCCGGCGGCCTCGGCGCGGGCCCTGGCCGTCGCCAACTGATCGCCCGACAGCGTGACACCTAGGACTTCGACACCGTGATCGCGCGCCAGACTGAGGGCCAGACCGCCCCAGCCGCAGCCGATGTCGAGGACGCGATGGCCGGGTTTGAGACGCAACTTCGCCGCCAGATGCGCCTTCTTAGCCACCTGAGCCTGTTCCAGGCTCAGGTCGGGTTGCGGGAAATAGGCGCAGGAATATTGAAGGTCCTCGTCCAGAAAGCTCCGATAGAGATCAATCCCAAGATCGTAGTGATGAGCGATGTTGCGTTGCGCGCGGCCGCGGTCATTGCTCTGGCGCCAGCGATCCATCAGCGAGGCCCACAATCGTCCCTGGCCGCGGCGGTGAAGGGGTTGGCCCATCGGCGAATTGCTGCGGACCATCGCCAAAAGGTCGGTGACCTCACCCTGATCAAAAACAAGATCCCCGTCCATATAGGCTTCGCCGAGACCAAGATCGGGATCGCGCGCAACCCGCCGTTCGCCCCGCCGCGTCATCCGGACCGCGATCGGCTTGCCGGAACCGTCACCGTAGTTCCTGGCCGATCCATCGGCGTAGATCACCATCAGCCGGCCGAGCCTGAGCCTCCTTTGCAAAAAGTAGTGCAGAAGCATGGGTATGGCTCGCATGACCGAACTAGGCGCAACTGAACATTGCGCAGCTAAGGTTGTGCTCGGCAATGGGTCGGCCGTGACAGCCTGGCCCAGCGCTTCGGGCCTCCGCGGGGCGGGCGATCATCGGAGGCGTCCTTGTGAAGCCGTGGACAAGGCGTTTCAGCGGTTTTGGAAATTCACAACTATTTATGATTATAATCATCATGCACTTGACGGGCGGGGCTTGCGCGGTTCCACATAGGCGCTCTTGAACGAAGCCTCCCAACGACTGGCGCATCGCGCCAGACGAAATGGGGGCGCTATAGGGTCGCGAGGTTGGAAACAGCATCATGGGATCATCGTCCGCCGCCAGATCGTTTCCAGATCACCCCTCCCACGATCAGCGCTTTCGCCTCGACGGCCGCACGGCCTTTGTCACCGGCGCGGCTGGCCATCTGGGGCGCGCCATGAGCATCGCTCTGGCGACGGCGGGCGCCCACGTGATCCTCAACGGACGGACGGCGTCCAAGCTCGAAGCTTTCAGCGCGGAGCTCGCCGCCGCCGGCCTGAAGTCCAGCATGGCCGCCTTCGACATTATGGACCGCGAGGCGGCGTCGGGCTTCCTGGGCGGTCTCGATCGACTCGACGTCCTGATCAACAACGCCATCACCGGCCTGCCGACCAAGGACGACACCTCAAGCGGAAAGGCCTTCAGGATCGCCCTGGAGAGCGGAGTGGCGGTGGCCTATGAAAACACCGTTGCGGCCATGTCCGGCCTTGAAGCGGCCGTGGCGGCGACGGGCCAGGCGTCGGTGATCCACATCACCTCGATCTACGCCCATGTGAGCCCGAGCTTCAGCGTCTATGGCGACAGTGGCCTGAACAGCCCGCCGCAATACAGTGCGGCCAAGGGCGGGCTGTTGCAGTTGACCCGCTACATGGCGTGCGAGCTCGCCCCCCGGCGCATCCGGGTCAACAGCCTCAGCCCCGGAATCTTTCCCTGGGATCAGGTGCCGCGCGACTATCCTGACTTCATCGAGCGGGTCTGCGCCCGCACGCCCATGGGTCGCACCGGCCGGGCGGACGAGATCGGCGGGCCGGCGGTGTTTCTGGCTTCGGACGCCTCGTCGTTCATGACTGGCGCCGATCTGCGCGTCGACGGGGGCTGGGTCGCGTGGTGAGCCTGACGGGCGGCCGCATCAGGTTCCGCCCTTGATCAGCTGACGCGTCGGCGCGGCCTTGGACTGCTGCGCGCGGTAGGCGTCCTGGGACATCTCGATGACATAGGCGTGGATGGCGTGGGCGTCGTCCTTGGTCAGGACATCGCTCCATTGCGGCATGCCCTGGTCCTTCAGGAGGCCGCCAAGAACAATCTCATCGAAAGCCTTATGGACGCTGGGATCGAGCCGAGTCAGGTCCGCTGAGCCAGTGCGCGCCAGGTTGACGTGGCACACGGTGCAATCGGCGTCGAACAGGGCCTTGCCGCGTTCGATCGTCGAGGCTGATGCTGCCTGGGTCGGCGGCGGAGGAATCGGTTCGATCGGGGGCAGGGGGGCGGGTTTGGGCGTCGGCCCGCCATCGAGGCGGAAAGTCAGGATCCGGCCCTGATTGCCGTATTTGTAGGACGCGTTCTGCGGGTGGGGGATGAACCACAGGCCGCCCCCGGCCGCCCCCATCACGGAGACATATTGCACGCCGTTCACCGCATAGGTCATGGGCGCGGCGATGATCGATGTGCCTGTGTCGATGTCCTTCATCAGCTGACCGGTCCGGGCGTCGAAAGCGCGGATGTGGCCGTCGTTTGAACCCTGGAACACCAGGCCGCCGGCGGTGGCCAGCACGCCGGCGTGATCCCAGCCGCCCAGGGTCGGAACCTGCCACGCCGTGCGGTGGGCCACCGGGTCCCAGGCGCGAAGATAGGCGCGCCGCTGAAGGTCGGGGGCGCCCGCCGTCGTCGCGGGCCTCATGCCTTCCGGCAAGGCCGCCAGATCCTGCGGGCCGTTGAGCAGCACCATTTTGACGCCCACATTGACCAACCCCGGCCTTCGCGCCGCGGCTGGCGCCGCGGACATGACCATGCCGCCCTCGATCGCGGGCAGATAGACCAGCCCCGTGTCGGGACTGAAGGCCATGGGGTTCCACACGTGGCCGCCGACGGACGAGGGGAAGATCAGCTTGGGACCGGTGGTATAGTCCGCATCCGGATTGAAGAACGGCCGCCCTGTTTTCAGATCGACCGCCCTGGCCCAGGTGACGGGCACATAGGGCTTGGCCGACAGCAGTCGGCCATTGGCGCGGTCGAGGATGTAGAAGAAGCCGTTCTTCGGCGCATGCATCAGCACCTTACGTGGAGCACCGTCGATCTTGACCGTGGTCAGCAGGATCGGCGCGTCGGAATCATAGTCCCATTGGTCGCCGGGGGTTTCCTGGTAACGCCAGGCCAGCCGGCCAGTGTCAGGGCGGATGGCGAGGATCGAGGAGACGAACAGATTGTCGCCGCCCTTGGGGCTGCGGTGAGCGCGAGCATACATTTCGCCATTGCCGGTGGCGACATAGAGCAGCTTGAGTTCGGGATCGTAGGTCATGCCGTCCCAGGCGTTCCCACCGCCGCCGAGGTCCCAGCGGCTGGCCGGATCCCAGGTCTTGGCGGCGTCGGCGAGTTCCGGGTTTTCCGGAGGTTTGTTCGGGTCGCCTGGCACGGTGAAGAAGCGCCAAGCCTGGCGGCCGGTGTTCAGGTCATAGGCGGTGACATAGCCGCGGGCGTCGAAATCGCCGCCTGCATTGCCGATCACCACCACATCACCGGCGATTTCGGGCGCGCCGGTCGAGGAATAGCCGTGGCGCCGGTCGATGACCGTGTCGGCGCGCCAGACCGGTTTGCCGGTGCTGGCGTCGAGGGCGTAGAGCACGCCATCAAGCGCGGCCACATAGACCCGGCCGCGCCAGACCGCGACGCCGCGGTTGACGGCGTCGCAACAGGTGCTGCGGTGCACCCTTGGATCGATCTGGGGCTCGAACCGCCAGACCAGCTTGCCGGTGCGGGCGTCCAGGGCATAGACGCGGCCGGCGACGCCGGAGGTGTACATGACCCCGTCAACCACGATCGGGGTGGCTTCCAGCCCCCGGTCGGTATCGGTCCCGAAGCCCCAGGCATAGCCGAGGCGCGCCACCGTGGACGCGTTGATCCCGATCAGTCCGGAAAAGTGGGTCTTGCCAAAGTCGCCGCCGGTGGTCAGCCACTGCTCGGGATGCCTGGTCGCCGCCAGCAGCCGGGCGCGGTCGATCTGGCCTGGGCCTTTGCGGCATCCGGCCAGACCCAGTAGAGCGGCGAACAGGGCTAGGCCTATGGCGCGCCTTGCAGATCCCATATTCCAGTTCCTCCTACGCCCCGGGCCCCCATGCGGCTGCGGAGGAAGGCGCCAGCGGCCGTGTCGCGATGGTTCTCGATCAGGAAGGCGAGG
This sequence comes from Caulobacteraceae bacterium, assembly GCA_036494815.1. Lineage (GTDB taxonomy): Bacteria > Pseudomonadota > Alphaproteobacteria > Caulobacterales > Caulobacteraceae > Poindextera. The sequence continues at coordinate 9,216 of DASXNV010000019.1, read as the reverse complement.
TCCTCGGGACGGTCGATGTCGCGGCCTAGCGATGCGGCCTCAAACAGAGAAGCTGACAGGCCGGCCGCCACTGCCCCTCGGCGATGCCGGGCGAAACTGTCCGGGCCATAGGCGAGGGGCAGCCGCACACCTGCACGCAGCACGATGGCGCCGGTGCCGCCGTCGGAGCAGGCGGGGCTGAGCACCACCTCAGCCGACTGGGTCAGCGCAACCGCAGCCTCCACATCGTCGGGTCGCAGCAGGGGCAGGTCGCCAGGCAGCAGGGCGACCGGCGCGTAGGGCGCAGTCTGTCCGATCACGTCCAGGGCCAGGGCGAAAGCGGCGTTGAGGCCTTGGCTCGTCTGCTCGATGACCCGCGCGCCGTTACGCCGGGCGAAGATGGCGAGGCTCTCGGTCGGGGTCACCACCCAGATCCGCGCCAGGCTAGCCGTCCGGGTCGCGGCCGCGATCATGTCCTGCAACATCAGCTGGGTCAGCAGCGACCGATCGCCGGGCGGCAGCGCCGCGGCGCAACGCGATTTGCTCGTCGGGCCGCCGCGGACCGCGATGACGGCCTCGGCCATCATCCAGCCCGCCTTTGCGCCCGTGGCGGGCCGGCCAGGGAAGTCGCGAAGGCCAGGGCGTCGCCAGCCAGGGCCACGCGATCGGCCTCGGAGCGCATGATCGTGGCCGTGACCAGGGTCCGAACGCCCATGGCCTCGATGGCGCCGGCGTCAGCCGTGTCGGCCTCGTCCAACACCAGGCCATCGATTAGGCCCTGATAATGTTCGGCGATGGCGCGCACGCCAGGCGTAACGCCCAGCTCCCGCATCAGCTTCGCAGTCGGACCCTTGATCGCCGCGCCGCCGACAATGGGCGATACGGCGACACAGGGCGCGCTGGAGGCCCGGATCGCTTCGGCGACGCCTGGAATGGCCAGGATGGGATCGATGCTCAAATAGGGATTGGAGGGGCAAATTAGGATCGCGGCCAGGTCAGTCCCGGCCAGGGCTGCGGCTAGGGCCGGGGAGGGGCGCGCCGCAGCCGAACCCTCGTAGCGGATCGCCCGGGCTAAGGGACGGCAGCGATCGCGGACGAAATAGGGTTGGAATTCCAGCGGCCCTTCGTCGGTATCCAGCCACGTGCGCACCGGCTGGTCCGACATGGGCGCCACCAGATGTCCGATTCCGAGGCGCAGGGTCAGGGCGCGGGTGATCTGGGACAAAGTTTCGCCGGCGGCCAGTCGACGGGTGCGCTCCATGTGCATGGCGAGGTCCTGGTCGCCGAGCTGGAACCAGGTTTCGCCGCCCAGCCGGGCCAGGGCGGTCAGGAAAATCCGCGTGTCGCCCTCGATACCCCATCCCTGGGTTCGGTCGGCGAGGCCCGACAGGGTGTAGGCGACGGTGTCAATATCGGGCGAGATGGACAGGCCCAGATGTTCGAAATCGTCCCCGGTGTTGACGGCGATGGTCAGTTCGTCCTCGCCCAGCAGACGCGCCAGACCCAGGGCCATCTTGGCGCCGCCGACACCGCCGCACAGGGCCAGGATGTGGGGTTTCATCGGAACAGGTCCTGATCCAGCGGGCGAAGAATTTCGCCGATCCCGGCTTTTTCATCGCGGTCATAGACCGCGCCGCGCACGATGGCGGCCGGAACGCCCTCGGCGGCCTCGCCGATGACCAGGGATGCTGCGGCGGCGATCTCGTCCGCAACCCCAATGACAGTGGCCAGCAGCGTGCGGCCAAACAGATCGGCCTCGCCGCGGCGGTCGCGCAGGGGTTTGAGGCCCGAGGACCCGATCGCCGTGCCCATGGTGCCTATGCGCCAGGCGCGGCCGAGGCTGTCGCTGACGATCACCGCCAGGCGGACACCGAACCGGCGCTCCAGCCCAAGCCGCAGTCCCTCCGCGCTGGAGTCTGGATCGAGCGGCCACAGCAGCACCGTTTCCGGGCCGTCGGTGGGAGCGACATTGGAGGCGTCTATGCCGGCGTTGGCGGTGACGTGGCCGTGGCGGTGGCGCGCAACGATCAGTCCAGGGCGGACGCGCATGATCTCCTGGGATTCGGCGACGATCAGTTCCGCCACTTCGGCGGCCTTTTCCGACTGTTCGGCCAGGGCCTTGGCTTCCGGCCCTGCGGTGACGCCGGACAGCAGTACCGCTCGGTCCTCCACCTTAGATACGGCCTTCTGGGCCACCACGACCACATCGCCGTCACGAGGCGCCAGGCCACCCGCAATAATAGCCTGGGCCAGGATTGCGGCGAGATCATCGCCAGCTTTGAAAAGGGGCAGGCCGCGGATCGGGTGGACGGAGAGGCCGGCGCCCGGCGGCCTGTCCGGCGCCTCGGTCTCGGCCTTGAGCTCGCCGGTGATGCGAAAGGCGGACTGCACGCGCTTATAGCGCCGGTTGATCTGGATCAGCACCGAGGTCATGGCCTCGGCCGCCGCCGAATTGGCCAAGGGGCCGATATGCCATGCGCGCAACCCAATTTCGGCCAGCAGGGCGCAGACCTCGGCCGCCGCCTCGGCGTCATCGGCCGCGACCAGCACATCGGCGTCGATGGGCTTGCCGCTGGCCAGCTTTTCCGCGCCGATATTCTGCAGGGCTGAGACCAGGCGCGCGTCCGGACCCAGGGCCGCCTGAGCCTCCAACGCCGCGCATCCGGCGGCGGGAAGCTGGACCGTCCCCACCTTGGGCGGTTTGAGGGGCACGGTGGCGTCGATGACGATCTTGCCGGCCACTAGATCCCTGACCTTGGCGATGGTCTCGGCGTGGGCGGCGTATGGGACGGTGAGCACGCAGATTTCGGCCTGTGCCGCGCACTCGCGCAGATCGCCGCCGCTCACGTCCGCGCCGGGGTGAGCCGCCGCAAGTTCCGCCGCGAAAGCAAGCGCCCTCTCGGCGCTGCGCGATCCGATCAGAACCGAATGACCGGCCTTGGCCAGCCGCATGGCGAGTCCCGCGCCGAGGGCGCCCGTGCCTCCCAAGATGGCGATACGCTTCAAAACAATCCCGTCCCCGAGGCGCTTATGAGGCCAGGCATTGTGTGCTGGCCATGGCTTTGTCGGCAATAGCGGCGTGGGCGGGACGCCACCGGCGTCCCTGCTTTCGATTATTCCCGCGACGCACGCTCTCAATTTGAAATCGACTATAGACTCTGATGATGATTGTGATCAACTATGAGCGAATGCAATAGCGAAAATCGCCGTGGCAGACGGTGAGGGCGCGGCGAGGAGCGACGGACCCATGGCTTCACGACCTTTGGCTGAAGGGCTCTTTCGCGTGGTGGACGGAGCGCCGCGCCTGCTCGGCGGTCGGCGCAAGAGCGATGGAAAGTTCGCCTTTCCCATGCCGCAGGACGCCCAGGCCGAGCTCTATGAGGTGGTCGAACTGGCGGCGGAAGGCCGGCTCTGGTCCTATACGGTCCAACGCTTTCGCCCGAAAACCCCCTATGCCGGGCCGGGCGACGATCGCAGTTTCCGCCCCTATGCGGTGGGCTATGTGGAGCTGCCTGGCCAGATCATCGTCGAGAGCCACCTGAAGGCCGACGATTTCGCCGCGCTCAAGATCGGCATGCCCATGCGGTTGGCCCTGATCCCCTTCGCCGAGGACCCCGACGGAACCCAGGTCCTCACCTACGCCTTCGAGGCGTCTCATTCGCACCAGCAAGCGGAAATGACCTCATGAGCGATGTGCATATCGTCGGCGCGGGCATCCACCCGTTCGGCCGTCACGATGACATGACCGGCCTCGACCAGGGCGTGGCCGCCATACGCGAAGCGCTGGCTGACGCCGGCATCGACTGGAGCGACATCCAGTTCGCCTTTGGCGGTTCGTCCGCCGCCGGCAACGCCGACGCCGTGCTGCCGAGGCTGGGCCTCACCGGCGTTCAGTTCATCAATGTGGCCAATGGTTGCGCCACCGGCGGATCGGCAGTGCTGTCTGGCTATTGGGCGATCAAGTCGGGCGAGTTCGACCTGGGCCTGGTGGTCGGGTTCGACAAGCATCCTCGCGGCGCCTTCAACGCCGATCCGGTCGCCTCTGGACTACCCATGTGGTACGGCGAGGCCGGCCTGATGCTGACCACGCAGTTCTTCGCCATGAAGATCCGCCGCTACATGGATCTGCACGGGATCACCACCGAGGCCCTGGGCCTGGTGGCGGAAAAGGCCTTCCAGAACGGCGCCCTGGCGCCTCATGCTTGGCGGCGCGAGCCGGTGGCGCTGGAAACCATCCTCTCCAGCCAGATGGTCTCCGATCCCTTGACCAAGTTCATGTTCTGTTCCCCGGCCGAGGGCGGGGCGGCGCTGATCCTGGCCTCGGACCGCAAGATGCGCGAGCTGGGCCTTTCCGGACCGAAGATCCGGAGCGCCGCGGTGCGTACCCGGGTCAACGGATCGTTCGAAGTGTTCTCCCCGTCGCTGGAGATCGAGCGCGGGCCGTCGCCGACCGAAATGGCATCCAAGGCCGCCTACGAGCTAGCCAGCCTGGGACCCGGCGACATGGACGTGATCCAGATCCAGGACACCGAATCCGGGGCCGAAATCATGCATATGGCCGAGAACGGCTTCTGCGCCCACGGCGAGCAGGAAAAGCTGGTGCGCGACGGGGTCACCCGGCTGGGCGGCGCCTTGCCGACCAACACCGACGGCGGCTGCCTGGCCTGCGGCGAGCCTATCGGCGCCTCCGGCCTGCGCCAGGTCTATGAAAACGTGCAGCAATTGAGAGGTCGGGGCGGCGCCCGGCAGGTGCAGGGCGCCAGGCTGGGCTATAGCCAGGTCTATGGCGCGCCGGGCCTGTCCGCCGTCGCCATCCTGGAAGCCTAGCCAGGTTTCTTTGGGTGCGGCGCTGGCTCCCCGCCCGCACCATCACTGCCGCCCGGTCCGGCGCGATCCGGATCGGGCGGTCCTTTCGGCCCCTGATCGGGCCGTGCGGACCCTGTTGTCCGAGAGCCAAGGAGTTGATCGTGTCCGCCGAAGATCTTGCGTTCCGCGATGAGGTGCGCGCCTTTCTCGACGAGAAGCTGACGCCGGATCTGCGCGCCGCCTCTGCGCGGCAGGCGGGCGTGTTTTCCGAGGGCGGGCTGAACCGCCGCTGGCACAAGACCCTCTACGAGCAGGGCTGGGTCGCGCCCAGCTGGCCCAGGGAATATGGCGGCCCGGGCTGGACGCCCGTGCAGCGTCATATCTTCGCCGACGAATGCGCCCGCGCCGACGCCCCAGTGCTGCCGGCCATGGGTCTGCAGATGTGCGGCCCGGTGCTGATGGGCCACGGCACGCCCGAGCAAAAGGCGTTCTTCCTGCCGCGCATGCTCTCGGGCGAGCACTATTGGTGCCAAGGCTATTCCGAGCCGCAGTCCGGGTCGGACCTGGCTTCGTTACAGACCCGCGCCGTCCGTGACGGCGACGACTATGTGGTCAACGGCTCGAAGATCTGGACCACCCACGCCCACTTCGCCAACTGGATGTTCCTGCTGGCGCGCACCGCGACCGAGGGCAAACCCCAGGCGGGGATCAGCTTCCTGCTCACGCCGATGGACGCGCCGGGCCTGACCGTGCGGCCGATTCTGAGCATGTCCGGCGAGCACGAGGTCAACCAGGTGTTCTTCGACAACCTGCGCATCCCCGCCACAAACCTGGTTGGCGGCGAGAACCATGGCTGGACGGTCGCCAAATACCTGCTGGAGTTCGAGCGGGGCGCCGGCGCCTCGGCCAGCCGCCTCGAGCGCATGGTGCGCATCGCCAAGACCATAGCCGCCGAGGAAGGGCTTTGGGCGGAAAGCGCCGACTTCCGTCGCCGGCTGCTGGAACTGGAGATGGAGGTCGTCGGCCTGGACCACGCCGAGCGCCGCGCCGCGGCCAAGCTCTCGGCGGGGGAGGGGATAGGCGATGCTTCCGCCTCGGTGCTCAAGCTGACCGTCAGCGCGCTCTTGCAACGGGCCACGGAGCTTTCTGTCGAGGCACTGGGCGCCTACGCCGCCGCCGACCAGCGCGAGGCTCTGGGCCTGGCGGCCAATGCGCCCACCATCGGCCCTGGCTACGCCCTGACCCCCACCGCCAAATATCTCAACAGCCGGGCGGCGACGATCTACGGCGGATCGCAGGAGATCCAGCGCAACATTCTGGCCCGGGTCATCCTCGCCTCGTGAGCCCCCGTGCGATCGCCTGCAAAAGGTCGTTGCAATAAATAATAATCATAGTCATAAATAGACCAACAGTTCGCCCGGCAAAACGGGCGACGCTCCATCCGGAGGCCGCGCCCCCGGTCCAGAAGCCTGTGCTTGAACGCCCGCCCGAGGAGGACGCCCGTGAACGCGATCATCAAAGATTTCAAAGTCATCGACACTGACACCCACATCATCGAGCCCTATGACCTGTGGACCTCGCGGATCTCGGTGAAAAAGTACGGCGACAAGGTCCCGCACGTGAAGTGGGACGCCAATATGAACGAGGACGCCTGGTTCTTCGGCGGCGACCGCACCGGTGCGGCGGCCGGGGCGGCCATGGCTGGGTGGCACGAATATCCGCCCAAGCGTCCCCAGCGGCTGGAGCAGGTCGACCCCTCGCTCTACGAGGCCAATGCGCGCCTGAAGAAGATGGACGAGTACGGCATCTTCGCCCAGATCCTCTATCCCAACGTCGCCGGTTTCGGCGCCGGGCGCTATCTTGGACTGGGCGACAAGGAGCTGATGCTGCTCTGCGTGCAGGCCTATAACGACTGGCTGACCGAATGGTCCAGCGCCGACAAAAAGCGGCTGATCCCGCAGGCTGCGCTGCCGTTTTGGGATCTCGACGCGACCATCAAGGAAATGACCCGCTGCGCCAAGCTCGGCCACAAGGGCGTGGTCATGTGCGGCGAGCCGGACGCGTTCCAGCTTCCCAAGCTGACCGATCCGCAGTGGGACCCGTTGTGGGCCTGCGCCCAGGACCTGGGCCTGCCGATCAACTTCCACGTGGGCGCCGGTGACATGTGGTATTTCGACATGATGCACGAGAGCGTCGGCCGGCATGCGGCCTTCGCCTCCATGGGCGCCCTGTTCTCGCTCGACCTGGCGGCGGTGATCTCGCAGATCGCCTGCGGCGGTGTCTGCCACCGCTTCCCCAAGCTCAACTTCGTCGTGGTCGAAAGTGGTGTCGGCTGGATTCCCTACCTGTTGGCCAGCCTCGACTATCAATGGCTGAACTGCGGCGCCCACAAGGAAAACCCGGAATTCAAGCTGCTGCCCAGCGAGTTCTTCAAGCGGCAGATCTACGGCTCCTTCTGGTTCGAGCGCGAGACCCTCAAGCCGGCGATAGACGTTCTGGGTCCGGACAACATCCTCTACGAAACCGACTTTCCCCATCCCACCAGCATGAGCCCGGGGCCCGCCACGTCCGCCCAGGCGCCGGGTGTCTATATGGAATCCGCGTTCAAGGGCGTCAGCCGCGAGGACATCGGCAAGATCGTCCACGGCAACGCCGCGCGTATCTATCACCTAGACTAGAACGACGACAGCAGGCGGGCGCCACCAGCGCTCGCCTGAGACTTCAGAGGCGGATCCGCCGCCCGCAACCCGTTGCTTGGGGAGGCCGAATTTGGCCGACTATTTCGACATGACCGGCAAGGTGGTTCTGGTCACCGGGGGCAGCCGGGGACTCGGCCACGAGATGGCCAAGGCCTTTGCGGCCCAGGGCGCCGATGTGATCATCGCCAGCCGCAAGCTCGAGGCCTGCGAAGCGGTGGCCGCGGAGATCACGGCCATGGGCCGCCGGTCGCTGGCCTATGGTTGCCATGTGGGCCGCTGGGAGGAACTGCCAGGGCTGGTCGAGGCCGCCTATGACAGCTTCGGCAAGGTCGACGTGTTGATCAACAACGCCGGCATGGCCCCAACCGCGCCGCGCTCTTCCGACATCACCGAAGAGCTGTTCGACAAGACGGTGGGGGTCAATTTCAAAGGGCCGTTCAGGCTCTCGGCCCTGATCGGCGACCGGATGCTCGCTGCCGGATCGGGCTCGATCATCAATATTTCCTCCACCGCCGCGGTGAAGCCCAGCGCCACCTATCCTGTCTATGCCGGCTCCAAGGCGGCGCTGAACATCATGACACAGGCCCACGCCTTCGAATTCGGACCCAGGGTGCGGGTCAACGCCATCATGTGCGGCCCATTCTGGACCGACATCGCCAAATCCTGGCGCGAACAGGCCGATCGCGAATCCAAGGCCGCGGTGCGCCGCATCGGCCGGCCGGAAGAGATCGCCACCACCGCCCTCTATCTGGCCAGCGACCGCTCCAGCTTCACCACCGGAACCATCGTCCAGCTCGATGGCGGAGCGCCATAGGGCCATGACCGAGCCATCCAGCAACTATCTCGGCCAGACCATTTCGGTGCGAGAGGCGCACCGGTTCGACGAGGGTCGGCTGGCGACCTATCTGGCGGCGCATGTCCCAGGTTTCGGCGGTCCGATCCAGGTGCGCCAGTTCCAGGGGGGACAGTCCAACCCGACCTATCTGGTGGCCACGCCGTCGGCGAAATACGTACTGCGGCGCAAGCCGCCGGGGGTGCTGCTCAAATCCGCGCATGCCGTCGACCGGGAGTTTCGGGTCCAGCGAGCCCTGTTCGAAACCGGCTTTCCGGCGCCGGAGCCGCTGGTTTATTGCGAGGACGAGACCGTTCTCGGCTCGGCCTTCTATTTGATGCGCCACGTCGAGGGGCGGGTGTTCCTGGCCAACGCCATGCCGGACATCGGCCGCGACGAGCGGGCGGCGATCTATGACTCCGTCAACGCCACCCTGGCGCGGCTGCATTCGGTCGACCACGTCGCTGTCGGCCTCGGCGATTTTGGCCGCGCCGGCAACTATTTCGGCCGCCAGATCTCCCGTTGGTCGCAGCAGTACGAGGCGTCCCAGACCGAGGAGATTCCGGCCATGGACAAGCTGATCGCCTGGCTGCCCACCGCCCTGCCGGACGACGAGGAAACCCGCCTGATCCACGGCGACTATTCGTTTCACAATGTGCTGATACATCCCACCGAACCGCGGGTCGCCGCGGTGCTGGACTGGGAGCTGTCGACCACCGGCCATCCGCTGGGCGACCTGATGTATCACGCCATGGAGTGGTACCGTCCCGCGGGCTGCGACGCGCGGGGGACCTTGGAGGGCGCCGATCTGGAGGCGCTCGGCGTTCCGACGCTGGAACAATACGTCGCCCGCTATTGTGAGCGCGCGGGACGGGCGCCGGTGGAAAACCTCGGTTTCCA
>DASXNV010000018.1:0-65328 GCA_036494815.1 Caulobacteraceae bacterium | reverse complement strand
CGGCACCCGCTTTTCGGTGGTGCGCTACGGCAATGTGGCCGGCTCCCGCGGCAGCGTGGCGCCCTTGTTCAAGCGCCTGGTGGCCAATGGCGCCAAAGAGCTGCCGATCACCGATCCGCGCATGACCCGGTTCTGGATCTCTCTCGACCAGGGGGTGGATTTCGTCCTGTCCTCGCTGGAGATGATGCGCGGAGGCGAGGTGTTCGTGCCCAAGATCGGCTCCATGACCATGCCGGACGTGGCCCGCGCCCTGGCCCCGGACCTGCCGCACAAAACCGTCGGCATCCGTCCTGGCGAGAAGCTGCATGAGGTGATGATCAGCGGCGACGATGCGCGCATGACCACCGAACTGCCCGACCGCTACGTGATCGAGCCGGAATTCGTCGAATATGTGCGCAAGCCCTTCGCCGAGGACGGCGGCGTGCGGGTGCCCGACGGCTTCAGCTATTCCAGCGACGCCAACAGCGAGTGGCTGGACGCCGACGGCCTGATGGCCCTGCTGGCAGGCCATGGCTGAGACGACCGCGCCCTTTCTGCCCTATGGGCGACAGGTGATCGAGGACGACGATATCGCCGCGGTCGCCGAAGCCTTGCGCGCCGATTTCCTCACCACCGGCCCCCGGGTCGAGACCTTCGAGGCCGCCTTTGCGAGCAAGGTCGGGGCGGCCCACGCCATCGCCTGTTCCAACGGCACCGCCGCCCTGCACCTGGCCATGATGGGCCTGGACGTGGGGCCAGGGGACGTGGTGATCGCCGCGGACCTGACCTTCGCCGCCACCGCCAACTGCGCCCGCTACCAGGGAGCCGAGGTGGTGCTGGCCGATGTGGACCCGGACACGGGGCTGATGACCCCGGACACCCTGGCCGAAGCGATGAAACGGGTGGGCGAGCGCCCTTTGAAGGCGGTCCTGCCCGTGCATCTCGCCGGCCACGCGGTCGATCTGCCCACCCTGAAGCGATTGGCCGACGCCCGCGGCGCGCGCCTGGTGGAGGACGCCGCCCACGCCCTTGGCACGGCCATGACCTTCGACAACACTCCCGAACGGGTCGGCGACTGCCGTCACTCCGCCTTCACCTGCTTCTCGTTCCACCCGGTCAAGACCCTGACCACCGGCGAAGGCGGCATGGTCACCACCAATGATCCGCAGATGGCGCAGAAGCTGGCGCGGCTGCGCAGCCATGGGATCGTGCGCGAGAGCGCTGACTTCATGGACCCGGAGATCGGCTTTGACGGCGAAGCGCCCAACCCGTGGGCCTATGAGATGCAGGCCCTGGGTTACAATTATCGCCTGCCCGATCTTCTCTGCGCCCTGGGCCTGAGCCAGCTGGCCAAGCTCGACCGGTTCATCGACAGGCGCCGCCAGCTTGTCGAACGCTACCGCCAACTTCTGCCGCCGCTCGCGCCCCTGGTCCGCGCGGTCGAGGGGCCGCAAGCCAGCCAATCCGCGTTGCATCTGTTCGTGGTGCGGATCGACTTCGAGGCCGCGGGCCTGACCCGTCGCCGGGTGATGGAAGCTCTGCGGGCCAAGGGGATCGGGACCCAGGTCCACTACATCCCGGTCCACCGCCAACCTTATTACAGCCAGCGCTATGGCGAGATGACCCTGCCCGGCGCCGACGCCTATTACGCGCGCTGCCTCAGCCTGCCGCTATTTGCGGGCATGGAGATTGGCGACGTGGATCGGGTGGTCGAGGCGCTGGGGGCGGTGTTGGGGACTTGACGCCCGCTCCCTCGCGCCATGCGCAACGAAGGAGAAGAGCCTACACCGCCTCGTCGAACACCCCGTCCAGCCCCTGCTCGCGCACCTTGCGGTACAGGGTCGAGCGGCCGATGCCCAGACGGCGGGCCACTTCGCTCATGTGGCCGGAATAGAGTTCGATGGCCAGCTGGATCAGGTCGCGCTCGATATCCTCCAGCTTGCGCAGGTGTCCGCGCTCGTCGAGGAACTTGACCGGCGAATCCACCGGCATCTCGTCCATCAGCTGCTGCACCGAAGGGATGGCGTCGATCAGGCGCGGAGTCGGCGGCGAGGCGGCTTCAGGCGGCGGCGCCTTGACCCCGGACACGGCCGGGAAATCGTAGGGCTGCAGATAGGGGGCGTCGGCCAGCACGATGGCGCGATAGACCGCATTTTCCAGCTGACGGACATTGCCCGGCCAGTCATAGGCGCAGAGCAGGGCCAGGGTCTCGGCGGTGGCGCCCACCACGCGCTTGCCTTCTTCCACATTGAATCGGCGCACGAAATGCTCGACCAGGGCTGGAATGTCCTCGCGCCGCTCGCGCAGGGCCGGGGCCTCGATGGGGAACACGTTCAGGCGGTAATAGAGGTCTTCGCGGAAGCGGCCCTGGGCCACCTGTTGGGCCAGGTCGCGATTGGTGGCCGAGACGATGCGCACATCCACCCGCACCGCGCGTTTTGAGCCTACTGGATCTATCTCGCTTTCCTGCAAGGCGCGCAGCAGCTTGACCTGCATGTCAAGGGGCAGTTCGCCCACCTCGTCCAGGAACAGGGTGCCACCATTGGCTTCCTGGAACTTGCCCAGGTGCTTGTCGGTGGCGCCGGTGAAGCTGCCCTTTTCGTGACCGAACAGGATGGATTCCACCAGGTTCTCGGGCAGGGCGCCGCAGTTGACGGCCACGAACGGCTTGCCGGCGCGCTCGGAGGCGCCATGCACCGCGCGGGCGATCAGCTCTTTGCCGACGCCGCTGTCGCCCAGGATCAGGATGGGGATCGACGACTTAGCCGCCCGCTCGCCCAGGCGCTTGACCATAGTCATGGCCGGGGACGAACCGATCATTTCGGCGAAGGTGATGCGGCCGCCGGCCTTCTTCTTCAGGCGATCGACCTCGCCCTTGAGGTCGCCCAAGTGCAGGGCGTTGCGGATCGAGACTGTGATCCGCTCCGGCGAAGCGGGCTTGACGAAAAAGTCCTGGGCGCCGGCCTGCATGGCCTGGACCACGGTGTCGATGCCGCCAGTCGCGGTCAGCACCACCACCGGCTGGGCGAAGCCGCGCCCGCGCAATTCCTTCAGGGTCTCCAGGCCGCCCAGGCCCGGCATGATCAGGTCGAGCATGATCACATCGGCCACGCCGCCGGCGGTCAGCCGATCGATCGCCGCCTCGCCGTTCTCAGCGTGCGCGACCGCGAACCCCTCGCGCTCGAGCACGGCCTGAATCAGCCGGCGTTGGGTCGGATCGTCATCGACGACGAGCACCGTCTTGGTCATGCAAACACATCCACCACGCGTACCGCCTCATTCTGAGCGGCTTGTTTGACGGCCTTTCTACGCCCTTGAGGTAAAGGTCGGGTTGAGCGCAAGTTCCCGAAACCTTAACTTGGGGGGCTGGCGCCTGGCCGTCGCGTGGGGAAGTCCGGCGGGCGAGTTCGCCGCGGGCCTTGTTCGTTCTGAATAAAAGAAAAGCTTATCTGTCCGCCGTGCGCCGGAACGGATCCGCGGGGTAGACGCCCAAGATCTCCAGCCGCTCTGAGAAAAAGGCCAGTTCCTCCAGGGCGCGGGCCACCGGCGCGTCCTCGGGCCGGCCATCCACATCGGCGTAGAAGAAGGTGGCGGTGAAGGCCCCGTTCTCCATGTAGCTTTCCAGCTTGGTCATGTTGACCCCGTTGGTGGCGAACCCGCCCATGGCCTTGTAGAGGGCGGCCGGCAGGTTGCGCACCCGGAACACGAAGGTGGTGACGCAGGAAACGCCCACGGGCGGACTCGGCGGATCACGCTCGGCGGTCATGACCAGAAAGCGGGTGGTGTTGTGCTGTTCGTCCTCGATGTCTCTGAGCAGGATCTCCAGGCCGTAGGTCTCCGCCGCCAGGGCCGGTGCGATAGCGGCGCAGGTGAGGTCGGAGCGCCCAGCCACCACCTTGGCCGAGCCGGCGGTGTCGCCCGCGGCCTCGGTGGCCAGGCCCAGCTTGCGCACCGTCTTGCGGCACTGGCCCAGGGCGAAGGGCATCGAGACCACCGTGCGGATCTCGGACAGCTTCACGCCGGGATGGGCCATGAGCTGGAAATGGATCGGCTTGAACAGCTCGCCGATGATCTTCAGCCCGGAACTGGGCAACAGATGGTGCACGTCGGCGACACGGCCGGCGATGGAATTCTCCACCGGGATCATGCCGAGCGCACACTCGCCGTTCTTCACCGCCTCGAAGGCGTCCTCGAAGGTGGCGCAGGGCTTCGGCTCGTAGTCGGGAAAATAGGCGCGGCACGCCTCGTCGCTATTGGCGCCGGGTTCGCCCTGGAAGGCGATCTTCAGACGGGTGCTCATGGACGGGTCTCTGCATAGGCGCGGGCGGCGGCCAGGTCGGCCGGATTGTCGACGGAGATCGGGGCGGTGGCGGCGATACTGGCCCAGATGGTCAGGCCCAGCTCCAGCGCCCGCAGCTGCTCCAGCTTTTCGCGCCGTTCCAGGGGCGAGGGCGCGGCGGCGTTGAACTGCTCCAGCGCCGCGCGGCGATAGCCATAGATGCCGATATGCCGCCAGACCGGATCGTCGCCATAGAGGGTCGAGCGGGTGAAATAGAGGGCGCGCCCCGACCGGCCATCCGGCTGCAACGACAAGATCGCCTTGACCACGTCGGGATTGGCGCGGTCGGCCGCGGAAGCCTCCGGCGCGACCACAGTAGCGATGTCGCAGCTGGGCTGGCTGGCCAGGAGCCCGGCGCAGGCCTCGATCACCGACGGCTCTACAAACGGCATGTCGCCCTGCAGGTTGATCACCGTGTCATGCCGCCCCTCGGGGTCCAGCACGGCCAGGGCCGCGAGAATTCTGTCGGAGCCGGAGGGCAGGGCCGGATCGGTCAACACCGCGCGCCCGCCCTCGGCCTGGATCAGATCGACGATTTCCTGATCCCCCGCCGCCACCACCACCGGCGCGACGCCCGCCGCCTGCGCCTGCCGCAAGGCGCGCAGGATCATCGGTATGCCGCCGATCCGCGCCAAGGGCTTGCCCGGCAAGCGGGTGGCGGCCATGCGCGTGGGAATAAGGACGATCGGGTTCATGGGCTCCCTGAAACAAGGCGTCGCCCATGTCGGGGCGGCGAAGGCCAATTGGCCGGTTGCGCAAGGGCCGGTAGCGTGTCAGAGACGCGAGCGCAAGAACGGGCGCGGGGATTCCTCTCAAGGGAGGAAAGCGCCAGCTTAGAGGGCTGACGGCGGCATGAGCGACGGACTAGGTTTCAACAAGATCGCGGGCGCGACGCTCGCGACCGCGCTGGTGATCATCGGCCTCGGCGTAGGCGTCAAGGTGTTCTCCGAGTACAAGCCGCCGGCCAAGGAAGGCTATGCGATCGCCGTGCAGGAGACCGCTGAGGGCGGCGCGCCGGTGGAGCTTCCGATCGATTGGGGCACGGAACTGCCCAAGGCCGACGTCGCCGCCGGCAAGACCGTGGCGGCCAAGTGCCAGTCCTGCCACAACCTGGATCAGGGCGGCCCGAACATGACCGGCCCGAACCTCTACGGCGTTCTGGGCCGCGCGCCCGGCAGCCATGCCGGCTTCGCCTATTCGGATGGCATGAAGGCCTTCGGCGGCAAGACGCCGGCCTGGGACTATGTGCACATCAACGACTTCATCACCGCGCCGGGCAAATATATCGACGGCACCAAGATGACCTTCGTCGGCCTGAAGCAGCGCCAGGACCGCATCAACGTCATCGCCTACCTGCACACGCTGGGCTCGAATCTGCCGATCCCGGCGCCGGCCCCCGCCGCGGCGGCCCCGGCGGCTGCGGCTTCCGGCGCGGCTGCGGCCAGCGGCGCTCCCGCGGCGGCTTCTGCCGCGGCGGCCGCCGCCCCAGCGGACAAGAAATAGGGTCTTTTTGATCCGTGCTCTGACTGAAGCCCGATCCGCGAGGATCGGGCTTTTGCTTTATGCCGTCAGACGCCGATACCCCGTCGGCGCGCCGGTGTCCGTCGCCGCGATTCGCTGGGTCGCCTCGGACAGGGGCTCGATCGTCACGGCCATATGGTGGGCGTTGGCGTGCAGGAGGCGGGCCTCGTCCAGCATCAGGCCCACATGGCCCCGCCAGAACACCAGGTCTCCGCGCCCCAGGTCCGCCGCCTCGATCGCACGCCCCAGCCCGGCCTGCTGGTCGGTGTCGCGCGGACAGGAGAGGCCGCAGGCATAGTGCGCCTGCTGCACCAGGCCCGAGCAGTCAAGGCCCAGGCTTTCGCGACCGCCCCATTGGTAGGCGGCGCCAAGGAAACGCTCGGCAACCCCGGCCAGATCGGTTTCCGCCAGGCCGACAGCGCACAATTGTCCCTCGACGAACCAGCCACTCCCCGCCACCCGGGCGAAACGGCCCTCGTGAGCCTCGATCGCCACCAGGGCGTTCATGGAATAGAGCCCGATCGGGCGCGCCTTGATGCTCGGCGCGGCGAAGGCGTAGGCGCGCAGGGCGCTGACCCGGTGGGTGGGCGCGGACCCAGGCGTCGCCAGGGCTGAACGTTCGACAAAGCCCACATAGCCGTCCCGGCGCGCCTGTCCCCAGGCCCAGCCATCGGCCTCGTCGGCCACCTCGAAAATCTCGCCGAACAGAAGCTGGTCCATCTGTTCGGTCGAGGCGTCCGGGGCGCGGCGGATCGCCGCAACCGGCGCCGCGCAGGTCAGCCCCTCGGTCGGCGCGAAGCGTTCGGCGCGAACCAGCCCTTCCAGGCTCGCCGCCGCCAGATCCGGGCGGGCGAGGGTCAGGCGCGGGTCGCGGACGGTCATGCCCAGCGGGCCTTGAGCATGGCGTAGAGGGCGCGGATGGTCTGGGCCTCGGCCCCGGTGGGGTGCCCGGCGCGACCCTTGGGGTTCCAGGCGAAGATGTCGAAATGGGCCCAGGATCCGGCCGGGGCGAAGCGCTGCAGGAACAGGGCGGCCGTCACCGACCCCGCTTGCGCCCAGGCATCGGAATCGTTCTTCAGATCGGCGATATCGCTGTCCAGGGCCTCGTCATAGCCGGCCCAGAGGGGCATGCGCCAGACCGGGTCGGCCACCTGCTGGCCAGCCTCGGCGATGTCCCGGGCCAGGGTCTCGTCGGCGGTATAGAAGGGGATCACCTGCGGCCCAAGGGCGGCGCGGGCTGCGCCGGTGAGGGTGGCCAGGTCCAGGGTCAGGACCGGATCCAGCTCGGCGGCGCGGGTCAGGGCGTCGGCCAGGATCAGCCTGCCTTCAGCGTCCGTATTGCCGATCTCGATCGACAGGCCCTTGCGTGAGGCGATCACGTCTCCCGGGCGCATGGCGTCGCCGCTGACGGCGTTCTCCACTACCGGCAGCAGCACCGCCAGCCGCACCTTGAGGCCCATGGCCATGACCATGTGGGCGAGGCCCAGGACGTGGGCGGCGCCGCCCATGTCCTTCTTCATCAGCCGCATCCCGGCCGAGGGCTTCAGGTCCAGGCCACCGGTGTCGAACACCACGCCCTTGCCCACCAGGGCCACCAGCGGGTCGCCGTCCCGGCCCCAGCGGATCTCAATCATGCGCGAGGCGCGGGTCGGGTCGGCGGCGCGGCCGACGGCGTGTACTGCGGGATACCCGGCCTCCAGCAGGGCGTCGCCGGTGATCACGCTGATCGACGCGCCAAAGGCCTCGGCGGTTTCGCGCGCGGCCATCTCAAGCTGCACCGGACCCATGTCATTGGGCGGGGTGTTGACCAGATCGCGGGCCATGGCGCAGCCCTGGGCTATGGCCTTCACCTCGGCCAGGTCGGCGGCTTCGCCCACCACCAGCCGCGGCCAGGGCTCCTTGCGCGGCTTGCGGTAGCGCTCGAAGGCGTAGGACCCCAACGCCCAGCCCAACGCCGCGGCGGCCAGGGAAACGCCCTTGGGCGGCGCGGCCAAGCGGTAGTCGCCAGCCGGCAATTTGGAGGGCAGGGCGCGCAAAGCCATGCCGTCCGCGCTGGCCCCGGCGCCCAGGCCGAACAACGCCAGGTCGTCGTGGCCCTCTCCGCCCGGCGCGAGCAGCACCTGGCCCGCCTTGGCCTTGAACTGCGACAGCTGCGCCAGGCGGCGCAGGCTTTCGGGCTGGGCGTCCAGGAACGCCGGCAAGGCCGCCTCGGTCAGGGCGTGGATCGGGATCACGCTGCCGGCGGCGGTGGGGATTAGCACTTCGGACATGAGGCTATTCGGCCTTTTGCGAGATTTTTTATGCTTAACGCTTCGTTGACAGGCGCAACGCAGACTGGGGTTCATCCTGCGCTAGAGTCGCCCTGATCGGGAACCCTGATCCCCATGTGTCGCAAGCTTGCCTTGACTGCAACCGTCGCCGCGCTCGCCTTCGCGCCGCTGGCCCTGACCCCGCTCGCGGCCCAGGCCGGCGCGCCGTCGGCCATGACGCCGGTCGCGCCCGCCAGCCCATCGGGAATCTCCCCTGTCGCGCCGACGCCGCCGACGGCGCCGCCCACTCCGCCGCGCAAGGCGAGCCCTGCCGAACGGATCGCCGCCGAGCGGATGGAACCCCTGGCCCGGGCGGCCTTCTGGGGCCGGGAGGTCACTGTCGACCCTACCGACACCGTCGCCGGCGTGCGTCTTGCCGTCGCCCTGCGTAGCCTAGGCCAGAACCCTGAAGCCGCTGACGCGGCCGGGCGTGTGCTGGTGGTCGATCCCAACAATTTCGACGCTCTGATGGAAGTCGCGCGCGCCTATGTGGCCGGCGGCCAGGGCTTTTACGCCATCGAGCCCGCCATGAAGGCCGCGGCCCAGCAGCCCAAGGACTGGCGTCCGTTGTCCGTGCTCGGGGTCGCCTACACCCAGGTGCAGCGTGAAGACGACGCCCAGGTCGCCTGGCGCAAGGCGCTGCAGCTGTCGCCGGAGAACCCGGCGGTTCTGTCCAACCTGGCCATGACCCTGGCGGCCAAGGGTGAAGCGGCCGAGGCCGAGGTCTTGCTGCGCCGCGCGGTCGCACAGCCGAAGGCCGGCCTGCAGATCCGCCAGAACCTGTCCCTGGTGCTCGGCTTGCAGGGCAAGCTGCCGGAAGCCGAAAAGATCCTGCGCGAGGATCTGCCGCCGGAACAGGCCAATGCCGATCTGATCTATCTGCAGAGCCTGAGCAGCAAGCCCCCTTCGCCAGCGGCTCCCGCCACCACGCGAAGCTGGGCGACGGTCAAGAATGGCGCGGGCGGCTGAGGCCGGCCAGGCCCGATAGCAACGCTGCCTATTTCGCCGCTTCCTCGTGATGGCCTGTGATGTTCTGCACCTTGATGATCGCGGGACCCAGGATCACCACGAACAGCACCGGCAGGAAAAACAGGATCATCGGCACGGTCAGCTTGGCCGGCAGGGCGGCGGCCTTCTTTTCGGCGGCGGCCAGGCGCAGCTCGCGGTTTTCCTTGGACATCACCCGTAGGGCTGAGCCCAAGGGCGTGCCGTAGCGTTCCGCCTGGATCATCGCGGTGGCCACGGACTTGATACCCGGATGATTGGTGCGCTTGGCCAGGCCTTCATAGGCCAGGCGCCGGTCGGGCAGGTAGGAAAGTTCGGCCACCAGCAGCGACAGCTCTTCGGCCAGCTCCATCGACGAGCGGCCGACCTCCTGGCTCACCTTCTGCAGGGCCGCCTCAATGGACATGCCGGACTCCACGCAGATCAGCAGCAGGTCGAGGGAGTCGGGAAAGCCGGCGACGATGGATTCCCGGCGCTTGGTGGCCACATTCGAAATATAGATGTTGGGCGCGTAGTAGCCCAGGACCAGGCCGGCGAACACGGCGCTCACCTTGGTCATCATCGGCAGGCCGAAGCCGTTGATGCCGAACAGGTAGACGGCGATCAGCAGGGCGAAGGCGAAGGGCGTGACGAAGCGGAAGAAATAGAAGGTCGACACCGGCCGCGGCCCGCGGAAACCGGCCTGGGCCAGGCTGTCGACGACCTTGGGGTCCTCCAGCAGGCGAGACAGCTGCAACCGGTCGACAATGGTTTTGTATAGGCCGGCGTCCGAATGGCGCAGGGTGACGCTACCCGGCCCGCGAGACGCCAGGGCTTCGCGTGAGCGCTTGCGCAATTCCTCTCGGCGGTTGGCCACCGACTTCATCCGGTTTTCCAGGCCGGAGCTATTCAGCATCGGCGCGACGATGGTGACGATGGCGAAAAACAGCACCGCCGCCGTGAACGCCATCATCACGTTGTCGGGGTTGGTCAGGGTTGCGGCGATATCCATGACCCGCCCCTAGAACTTGAAGTTGATCATGTTGCGCATGACGTAGATGCCGAGCGACATCCAGATCGCGCTGCCCAGCAGCATCATGTGCCCGCGCGGGTCGGTGTACATGATCGCCATATAGGACGGGGTGGTGACGGTGATCAGCAGGACCACGGCCGGCGGCAGGCTGCCGATGATCCAGGCCGAGGCCGTGGCTTCCGACGACAGCGCCTTGATCTTTTCACGCATCAACTTGCGGGCCCGCAGCACCGCCGAAAGATTGCCCAGGGCTTCGGCCAGGTTGCCGCCGGTCTTCTGCTGGATGGCGAGCACGATGGTGAAGAACCGCAGCTCCGAGGTGGGCATGCGATCGAACATCTTCTCCAGGCCCTGATCGATCGAGACCCCCATGGAGATGTTCTCCACCAGGCCCTGGAATTCAGGGCCCAAGGGCGCGGGGCTCTCCCGGGCGATGATCTTCAGGCAGTCATGCACCGGCAGGCCGGACTTGATGCCGCGCACGATGATGTCGATGGCGTCGGAGAAATGCTCGGTGAACTTCTTGCGGCGGCGACCGGCGAGAAATCCGATCACCCAGCGCGGCACGCCCAAACCCATGCCCACCGGCGCGCCCACCATGACGAACCACGGCGTGCGGAAAACCAGGGTGGCCACGAGCACCAGGGCGCCCAATATCCCGCTGGCGATCCAGAACTGGACGACAGTGGTCGACAATCCGGCCTGACGAAGTTGCCCGTCGAGGCTGAGGGACGCCTTTCGTTGACGCCGATCCTGCTCCTTCAGATTGGTGAGCAGCTGCTTGCGCCGGGCGCCGGGATCGTTCACCGCCTTGGCGCGCCCGCCGCGGTCCGAGCGTCCGCCAGCGCTGATCGCCTGGGCGCGTTTCATCGTGCGCGCGCCGGGCCCGCCGCCTCCGGCGAAGGTCAGGCCGAGACCAGCCACCACCACAAAGCCCAAAAAAGCCACCAGGATCGTCAACATGGCCGCTTACTCCGCCGCATCCAGCGCTTCGGCCAACTCGCGCTCCAGGCCGTAATAGCGGGCGCGATCCCAGAATCTCGGCCGGGCGATGCCGGTGGAGCGATGCTTGCCCTTGACGCCGCCCTTTTCGTCCTCGCCGGTGATTTCGTAGACGAACAGATCCTGGGTGATGATCACCTCGCCCTCGAGGCCAAGCACCTCGGTGATGTGGGTGATGCGCCGGCTGCCGTCCCGCAGTCGCGCAGCCTGGATGATCACGTCCACCGAGCCGACGATCATCTCGCGGATGGTCTTGGAGGGCAGGCCGTAGCCGCCCATGGTGATCATGGACTCCATCCGGCTGATCGCCTCACGGGGGGAGTTGGCGTGCAGGGTCCCCATGGAGCCGTCGTGGCCGGTGTTCATGGCCTGCAGCAGATCGAAAGCTTCGGGACCCCGGACTTCGCCGACGATGATCCGCTCGGGACGCATCCGCAGGCAGTTCTTCACCAGGTCGCGCATGTTGATCATGCCCGTGCCTTCGAGGTTCGCCGGCCGGGTCTCCAGGCGCACCACGTGCGGCTGCTGCAGCTGCAGCTCGGCGGCGTCTTCGCAGGTGATGACCCGCTCGGTGGGGTCGATGAAGGCGGTCAGGGTGTTGAGCAGCGTGGTCTTGCCCGAGCCGGTGCCGCCGGAGATCACCACGTTGCAGCGCGAGGCGCCGATGACGCCGAGGACGCGGGCGCCCTCCGGGCTGATCGAGCCGTACTCGACCAGATTGCGCATGGTCAGCTTGTCTTTCTTGAACTTCCGGATGGTCAAGGTGGGACCATCCAGAGCCAAGGGCGGGGCGATGACATTGACCCGGCTGCCGTCGGGCAGGCGCGCGTCGCAGATCGGCGAGCTTTCGTCGACGCGGCGGCCGACCTGGCTGACGATGCGCTGGCAGATGTTCATCAGCTGGGCGTTGTCGCGGAAGCGGACATTGGTCAGCTGGACCTTGCCGCTGACTTCGATGAACACCCGGCCGGCGCCGTTGACCATGATGTCGGCGATGTCGTCCCGGGCCAGCAGAGGCTCGAGGGGGCCATAGCCGAGAACGTCGTTGATGATCTCCTGAACCAGGTGTTCCTGTTCGGCGACCGACATGGAGACGTTCTTGATCGCCACCAGCTCGGCGACGATGTCGCGGATCTCCTCGCCCGCGGACTTGGTGTCGAGCTGGGCCAATTGCCCCAGGTCGATGGTGTTGATCAGGGCGTTGAAGATCGCCGTCTTGGTGGCGTGGAAGAAGTCGCTCTGCTCGCGCACCACCTCGGTGGCCACCTCGGGCTGAGCTGCGCGAAGCTGTTCGTATCCCGCTGTCTTCTTGGGTCCCGCGCCGGCGGCCGGCTTGGGCGTTGGGGCTGCAGGACGTTCAGCAGCGGCCAGTGGCGCCAGGTCTGTCGGTGGCGGAGCCAAGGCCTGGTGAGACGCAGCCGGATCGATCGGTTGCGGCCGGGTGGCGATCGGCGCCGCGGCGGCAGGCGGCGGCGGGGCGGCGGCCTGCTTGGGTTTGGAGGCGTCGCCGTCGCCTGCGCGTTTGCCGAACACCGCGGCCTACTTTCGCTTGAACAGGCCGCTGAGGGCCGATTTCTTAGCCGCCGGCGGGGGATCCCGCCGGGCGATCATCTGGGCCAGGGCCTGCAGGCTCTCGGACGCCTTGGCCCGGGCGTTGACCTCGTCGATCATCTGGCCGTTATTGGCGGCCTGGCCGAACAGCTTGGCGTCAAAGGGCACGATGATCGGATTGTCGATCCCGAGCGCGGCGATGAAGTCCTTGGTGGGAATCTCCGGGCGCCCGGGCAGGCCGACCTGATTGAGCACCAGCCGCGGCGGGGTGTCGTTGGGCCGCGCCTGACGCAACAGATCCATGATGTTCTTGGCGTTGCGCAAGGAGGCCAGGTCCGGTGTTGCGGTGATCACCACCTCGTCGGCGCCCAGCAGCACCCGGCGCATCCAGTTCGACCACAGGTGCGGCAGGTCCAGGATAACGAAAGGCGCAGTGGTGCGCATCTTGGTGGCGACCTCTTCGAAGGCCTCCGGGGCGATATCGTAGTCGTGGTCCAGGGTGGCCGGGGCCGCGAACAGGCTCAGCCGGTCGGTGCAGCGCACCATCATCCGGTCCAGCAGCACCGAGTCCAGCCGGTCCGGCTGGCTCAGGGCGTCAGCCACGCCCTGTAACGGGTCCTGGTTGAAGTCCAGGCCGGCGGTGCCGAAGGGCAGGTCGAAATCGACGATCGCGGTGCTGGACTGCATGTGCTCGCTGAGCGCATGGGCCAGGTTATGGGCGATGGTCGAGGAGCCGACCCCGCCACGCGCGCCGCAGAAGGCGATCTGGCGGCCGATGAAGGGCGCCGCCGGATCGGCGTAGAGGGTGGTGATGGCTGAGATCAGCTGCAGGGTGTGCAGCGGCGCGACCAGATATTCGCTGACCCCCCGTCGCATCAGCTCACGATAGAGGGTGATGTCGTTGTGGTCGCCGATCACCACCACCTTGGTGCCGGTGTCGCAGACCTCGGCCAGCTGATCGAGCTGGGCCACCAGCACTGAACCGCGGTCGAGGCACTCCACGATCACCAAGGGCGGTGTCGGCTGGTTCTGGTAGTACTGTACGGCCGCCGCGAGGCCGCCGGGGCGGACCATAGTATTGGCGCGCGCCATTCGCCGGTCCTTGGCGGACTGTTCGGCTGTGACCGCCGTATCCGGGCGTTCACAGAAAATGTGGATGCCGATGCGCGGAACGCTCAGCTCGCCGTGATGGGCGTGGCCAAAGCCGTGAATGTCCGACGGGTCCGCCGCCATGACCGGGGCCGGCGCGGACTCTGGCGCTGGCGCCGGCGCGGGCTCGACCATGAGTTCAGGCGCGACCGTGACTTCGGGCTCGACCGTCAGTTCGGGTTCGAACGCAGGCTCAGGCTCTGGCTCGAACACCGGCTCGGCTTCGAAAGCCGCCACGGGCTCCAACGCCGGTTCAAACATCGGTTCGTGTTCTGGTTCGATCTGCGCCTCAAGCTCAGGCTCGACCTGCGGATCAAGCGTCAGGCTGGCGGGCTCGGCCATGGCGTAGGCCGGCGCGTCGGTCAGCGCGAACGGATCTTCGGTCACCGGTTCATCGAACGCGTCTGCGAACGGATCCGGCTCGGCCACGGGCCGGGCGAGGGCGTCAGGCGCACGCCAGGGATCGCTGACATCCAGGGCGAATTCGTCCTCGACGGTGAAACCGTCTTCGGCGGCGAGAGCTTCTGGCTGAGGCTTCTTCAAGGCATCGCCTCCTAATGCACAACGTTGGAAACGGCGCCGGTGGCCTGATCGTCCTTGGCCGCTGACGTGATCTGGCCCTGGCGATACTTGCCCAGCACGTTTTCGCGGCGGCTGGCGTCGGCGTCATCTGTGGCGCGGGGCTCGGCCAGATCGGCCGGATTGGCGATCATGGCGGCGAAGTTGGCGGTGACGGCGCAGCCGAAATTGGAATTGACCGTGTTCTGCGCCGTGTGGGTGAAATCCTGCCAGTCCCGGCCGCACTTGGGGCCTTCAGCTTCGTAGCGCAGAAAGCCGACCACCACCGGCGCACCAGCCTGTTGGGCCGGTGCGTAGGCGGCCTGGTGGATCAGGCTTGGGGCCACACCGAGCGCCTGCAGCCGGTCCTGGATGGCCGCAACCGTACGAAACGCGTCATGGCTGTCGCCCGCGGGCGCCTTGATAGTGATGGGGTGCCCGCCGTCCTCGCGCCAGCGACCGACGAGGGTCTCCAGGGCGGCGACCTGACGGGCGGACAGCCCGTCGGCGTGGACCGCCAGCAGGATCTCGTCCGGCGAGTTGGTCAGCGCAATGGAATAGTTCTGTGTTGGCGTAGGTCCAGATTGCGTGGTCGCGACCCGGCCACTGTTGGTGCTGCAGGCCGTGGCGCAGACCGCCAGGCCGAGCAGGAGCAGGTTTCGGATCATGGCGTCGCCCTTATTCGATGACATAGCCGACCGGTCCTTGATAGTTGCGCGCCGCCGCGTCAGCCGCGGGCGGCGCCTTGTAGATCTTGTTCATGTGACCAAGCAGGAGGGTTTCCGCGTCGCTGGCGATGCGCAAACCATCGGCCGGCGTCTGCAGCTTGTCCGGGCTGGTGGGCTGGACCAGGTAGGGGGTCACGATCACCACCAGTTCGGTCTCGCCCTCCTGATAGTCACGCGAGCGGAACAGGGCGCCCAGCACGGGGAGGTTCATCAGGCCGGGCAGGGAATCGAGATCCTGCTTGCTCTGCTCTTTCAACAGGCCGGCGATCATCATCGCCCCGCCAGAGGGTAGTTCCACCGTGGTCTCGGCGCGCCGCACGTCCAGGCCGGGGATCGTCAGGCTGGTGGTGCCGGATGTGGCGAGAGCGAACGCCCCCTGGTTGGTCAACTCGGACACTTCGGTGGAGATCTTCAGCGAAATGCGTCCGCCGGATAGCACCACGGGGGTGAAGCCGAGTCCTACGCCGAAGGGCTTGAACTCGATGCTGATCTTGCCGGTATTGTCCTCGCCGGTGGGCACGGGAAATTCGCCGCCAGCCAGGAATTTGGCCGCTTCGCCCGACACCGTGGTCAGGTTGGGCTCAGCCAGGGTGCGAATCAGGCCCACCCGCTCGAAGGCGTCGATCGACGCGCCCGCGGACTGGGTGCCATTGCCGTTGGAAAAAACCGCTCCGCTATTGCTGAGGCCGCCGAGCGCCGCGCCGTTCACCCCAAAGGTCGCAGTGTCCGTCAGCTTGAGCGCGGTGATGCCGTTTCTGATGGGCGATCCGTTGAGGTCGTTGGACAGGGCCGCCAGGTTCACGCCGAGCTGCTTGAGAGAGGAGCGTTGCATTTCGATGATGCGGACCTTGAGCATCACCTGCTCCTTGCCCGCGATCGACAGCATGTTCAGCACCTGCTCTGGCTTGGCGGTGAACTGCTGGGCGATCTGAACCGCCTTGTCGGCGTCGGTCAGGTTGGCGACCTGGCCGCTCAGCACGACGCTGTTGTTGACGCCTTCCACATGGACGTTGGAGCCCGGCAGGATGCGGTTGATGGTCTGGCCGACTGCGCTGAAGTCCTGATCGACCCGGATGCTCAGGGCCAGGATGCGCCGGCCGGCGGCGTCGAAGAACACTGCGTCGGTCTGACCGGGCGCCACGCCCAGGACCGAAATGTGGCGGGGCGAGCGCAGGAGCGCGTCGGCCACCGCGGGATTGGTCACCAGCACGTCGCGCGCATCGACCGGCAACTCGACCATGGCCGACTTGCCCTTGGGAATGGTGATGGTCCGCGATTGCGAACCCTGGGCCGAAAGGTCCACGCGCATGGCGCTCGAAGGTTCGGTCGCGGATTGGGACCAGGCCGGCGCCGCCGCCGGCAGGAGGGCGACCGCAAGGGCGAGAACCGAAGAAAGTCGCATGGCTGGGGTCCTCATGGCGTGACCATCACTTCGCTGGCCTGGCCGGCGCGCAGGATGCGCACCGCGCCGCCATTGCCGGGAGACACGCGGCCGGAGGGGCCGCCGGCGTCGCCGTAGGAGCGCAGGGCCAGGATCACTTCGCCCTGGGCCTTGGCGCGGGCCAGGGTTTCGGCGTCGGCCTGCTCGACTTCCAGCGTCGCCACGGAGCCGACCATGGATTCGCTCTTGCCGGGCTGGCTGGCCTGGTCGATGGCCAGGATTCGGATATTGCGCAGCAGGACCGAGGCGGTGAAGCCCGCATGGCCGCCATTGGCGGCGGCGTCGGCCTGGTGGCTTTGCAGCACGTCCACATGATCGCCCGGCAGGATAAAGCCGCCGGCGCTGGTGTTGACGCTGATGGGAACGGCCACGGCCTGCATGCCCGGCTTGAGCACCACAGCCATGACGCCGCCTTCGCCGCCATGCAGCACCTTGGCTTGAGTCACGGGTTCGTTGGCGACCATCGCCACGCGCACCACGGCGCCGTAGAGCGCATCCATCGGGCTGCCGGTGACGGCGGCGGCGGCGGCGGCGGCCACGTGGCCCGCCTTGCTGGCCACGGCGGCGGCGGCGGTGGAGGGTTGGGCTTCGGCGGCGCGGCCGTCGGTGATGAAGGCGGCGTTCAGGCCATCGGCCGGCCACGACTGCCAGCCAATGTCGGCGGCGGCCAGGCGCGTTCCCACCGGAAGGTCCCGCTTGGCCACGAGCACTTGGGTCATCGGATGCTGAGGCGACGAAATCGGCGCGGCCACCGCGACGGGCGGCCGGGCGGCCATATTCCGCACGATCAGGGCCAACCCGATCGCCGCAAAGGCCGATACGGCGATGATGATGATTCGCGATGCGCCCATAGGACGGTGGTGCTCCACACCGAAAGGCTTGTCGGCCAAAGGCCTAAGCCAAATCATTGCGCAAGGTCGCGCCGTTAAAGCTTGGTCGGTCCATGGTTAACGGCCCGCTAAGCCGACAATCGAAATATCCAAGAACAAGCGTGTCCTTGCCCGCCGAAGGGCCGGCGCCCTTAGAAACCGTGAAAGCTCAACATCATCGCGGTCTGGGGATAGGCGGCCAGGGCGCCGACGGCGATGGCGACCCCATAGGGCACATCGGCGCCCGGCGTAGCCAACCGATCCAGCCAGCCCGGCCCCCCCGCCAAGTGCGTGCGCACATAGGCTGAACGGGCGTTGAGCAGAAGCACGGCGAGGCCGCCGCCCGCCAAGGCGGTGACCATCAGGAAACTGGTCAGGGCTGGCCAACCCAGCCACAAACCAGCGACGGCGAACAGTTTGGCGTCGCCGCCCCCGATCCATCCGGCCGCGAACATGGCCATGCCCGCGATCAGGGCGAGGGCGCCGACTGCGACATCAAGACCGATCTCGCCGAGCGGACGCCCAAGGGCCAGCACGGTGGGAACGAAGGCCGCCAGCAGAATCAGGGACAGGCGATTGGGAATGGTGAAGCTGGTCGCATCGGTGAGCGCCGCCAGGATCATCACGGCGGGAAACAGGGTCAGAAGGGCGGCCTGCAACATGTTCATGACTTCATGCGGTCCCGGCGGGTGGGTCCAAGAATAACGCGGCTCCAAGAATGAGCCTGGGCGGTGAAGGAAGGGTTGCCGTCGAACCCTAACCGAATCGGTTTGCGCCTCTCCGCACCCCTTGACCCGGCGTTGCTCGGCGGACGGCGACCCGCGAACAAGAAAAAAGCCGCGGCGTTCGCACGCCGCGGCCCGTTTCGTGGCTTCAAGTTCCGAAAGCTTAGGGAAGCTTGGAGTTGATGCTGCCGAAGGCGACGTTCAGCTTGGTGCCGAGGGTGGTCACGGCGGTGATGATCACGACGGCGATCAGGGCGACGATCAGGCCATATTCGATGGCCGTGGCGCCGGATTCGTTGTTCATGAAGCGGGTGACGAACTTGGACATTGCTTGATCTCCTGTTTCAGCAAGCGGTTGACTTGGAGGATCAAGCCACCTGGCCTGCTCGCCCCGAAAACACGATCAAGATGCGGCATCTGCCTTAATCTGGGGTAAAAAGAATATGGTTACCTGAATTAATTCAATAGTTTATTTGAGTTCACCATTACCACTGCTTAACCATGCGCTCGCAGGCGCCGGTTTTAGGCCGCAAACGCGGCATTATGACTCTCACGCACGAGCGTGCGGCTGATTTCAGACTTTATTGACTAATCCAGCGGAGTCTGGCCCAGCCATTCGCTCTGGAGTATTCGCCATGGGCCGTCCGATCCGGGTCCTTTCATTAAGCCTCGCCTTGGCCTTCGCCGCCGGCGGCGCGCTCGCCGCGTCCGGCGCCATGACCATCGAGATCAACGACAGCCAGCGCGTGGGCCTCTATGGCGCCGCCGCCAATATCATCGTCAGCGACCCCGCGGTGGCGGACGTGTCCCTGGTCGACAGCCGCAGCGTCGTCATCAACGGCCGCGGCTTTGGCGCCACCCACGTGGTGGTGCTGGACGGCAATGGGCGCGCCCTGTTCGACCGCCGCGTCACGGTGATCGCGCCGCAAGAAGGCCGGGTCACTCTCTATCGGGGTCCGGCCGCCAGCGAGTTCAGCTGCGCACCGCGCTGTCAGGTCGCGGCGGCTACGGCGGCCGGCGGATCTTCCACGACCCCGGCGGCGGCGCCTTCGCCCCCTACCCCGTAGGGCCCCTGAAGCAGTCGGCTCCGCAAGGATTGAAATCGACCCCAGCGGGCTTGGCCCAGCTTAAGCGTCGATTAGGAAGCCTCGGCTATGGTCCCGCCATGGGTTGGACCAATCACCGACTACAGGCGCTTTCGCGCCAGACCCGCCGGTTCGCCCGCGGGCGGAGCGGCGCGACGGCGGTCGAGTTCGCCATGATCGCCCTGCCCTTTTTCGCGCTGCTCCTGGGCATTTTCGAAGTGGGCATGATCTTCCTGATCTCCACCACCCTGGAAGACGCCACCAATGCGGCCGCGCGCCAGATTCGCACCGGGGCCCTCCAGACCGGCGGAACCACCGAAACGGCCCAGCTGTTCGCCAACCAGATCTGCGCCGGCCGGATGAGCTGGCTGGGCCTGCAATGCGCCGCCAATCTGGAAGTGGACGTGCGCACCTTCAGCCAGTTCCAGAGCGTCAGCCTGCCTTCGCCGATCACCAACGGCTCCCTGCAGCCTCAGAGCCAGCTGCTGTTCCAGATGGGCGGCCCAGGCGACATCGTCCTGGTGCGCACCTACTATCCCTGGAAGCTGATCGCCCCGCTGCTGGACGGCATGACGGCGCAGACCGGCGGGGGGCAGACCCTGATCAGCGCCACGGCGACCTTCCGCAACGAACCCTATCCGTCCACGCCATGATCAAGCGCTTGGCCTTCACGCTTCGGCGGGATCGACGCGGCGCCTCGGCCGTGGAATTCGCCCTGATCGCGCCCTTGATGATCTTCTGTTACCTGGGCGTGTCGATCCTTTGCGGCGCGACCCTGGCCGGTCGCAAGGCCAATCACGCCGCCTCGGCCATGGGCGACCTGGTGGCGCAGGACACCACCATCGCGCCACCGGACCAGACTGATATCTGCTCGGTCGCCAATGTGATCATGGCGCCCTATGACACCTCTGCGACCTCGATGCAGATGCGGATCACCAGCGTCGTCGAAGACGCCAACGGCAGCGCGACCGTCGCCTGGAGCCACAACTGCCAAGGCATGACCCAACTGGTCAAGAACAGCCCCTATTCCGGGCCGGCGACCTCGCTGTTGGCGCCCAATCAGAGCATCATCATCGCCGAGGTGCACTACACCTACACGTCGCCGCTGCAGCACCTGAACATCAGCTGGCTGCCGGGCACGCACCCCTTCGTCAACACCTTCTACCTGCAGCCTCGCCAGAGCTCGCAGGTCAGTTGCCCCACCTGCACCTGAGGCGTTCGGCCAGTCTTTCGGCCAGCGGATGGGGCGCGTAACCGCGTCCGTCCAGGTGTGATACGGCCGTGACGCCCACCAGGCTGTTGGTCACGAACAGAGCCTCGGCCGTGCTCAACACGTCCGGCGTCCTATGGACCTGCGCCGTCTCGACGCCCTCTTCCGCAGCGAGCCCGAGCACCGCGTCCCGCGTGATCCCCGCCAGGATTCCGCAGTCCAGGGCCGGGGTGAACAGCCGCCCCTCGGCGATCCAGAACAGGTTGGCCGCCGCCGCGCAGGCGATCTCTCCGGCGGTGTTCAGCATCAGGGCCTCGTCCGCCCCCGCCCCGCGGGCCTCGCGCCTGGCCAGGACATTGTCCAGATAGGCCAGGGTCTTCAGGCGCGAGGCGGGCGAGCCGACGTTGCGGCGCACGCCGCTCGTGGCCAGGCGCGCGGGCGCCGTCGATAGCGGCGCGGGCGCGGCGGTGACGCGCAATCTCGGAACAGGCTCCTGCGGCCGGTCAAGCCCGCGTCCGCCGGATCCGGCGCTCCAGGTCAGCCGGATCGCGACGCGGCTCTGCGCCAGGCCGGCCTTGGCGATGGCTGTCTCGGCGGCGAGGCGCAACTGATCCGATGACGGGGCCGTCAGGCCAAGCACGGCGCATCCGGCCTCTAGGCGCGCGGCGTGGGCCTCAAAGCAGACCAGCCGCCCGCCATCGGCCAGGATGGTTTCGAACAGGCCGTCGCCCAGCAGAAAGCCGCGATCATCGCCGGGAATATCAGGAGGGGGGACGCCGTCGGCCATTCGCCCTGTTTCATATGCGCCGCCGATGCGATCAAGCCCTGGCCCGGTCGCCCCCGCGCACGAACTGCAGCCCAATGAAGCCTATGGCCAACAGCAAGGTGACGGTGGCGAAGCCGCCCTGCTGGCTCTTGAACAGATGTGTGCCCAGATTGACCAGGCTCGATCCCAGCCAGACCGTCGCGGTGCCTGACAGGGCGTAGACACCGAAAAAGGCGCCCGTCTGTTCCGGCGGCGTCAGGCGCGTGAGTAGGGTGCGGCTGGAGGCGTATTGGGCGGTGATGAACACGGCGTTGGAAAAGCCGATCAGCAGATAGACGATCTCGGGCAGGGTTCGGAACATCGGCCCGGTCCACACCGGGGCATGAGCCGCCGGATTGAAATGCCAAAGATAGAGAATCTTGTCCGGCCCCATGCCCAAAAGGGCGATGATGCCCAGCAGGGTCATGCCGATCTCGATCTGGACCGCGCGGCGCGGCCCCAGGTTGTGATCCATCAAGCTGCCGATGAAGCCGCCGGCCACGGCCAGGATGCTCAGGATGATGCCAAAGGCCAGCATCTCCAGTGCGCCCCACTTCATCACGCCCGAGGCGTAGACGCCGGAGAACAGCAGGATGGCGGTCATGCCGTCCACATAGAACATGCGCGACACCAGGAAGACGACCGCGTCGCGATAGCCCTTCAAACTGGTCACCATGCCCACCAGGGACGCGAATCCCTCTCTGAACGCCCGTAGCACCGGCACGCCGCCCTTGTCGGCGTCCGGCGTGAACAGAAACAGGGGAATGGCCCCCATGGCGAATATGGCCGCCGCGATCGGGGCGACGATGCGGTCCTGCTGGTGGGTGGCTGTATCCAGGCCGAACAGCGGCGCCTTGGGGATGAACGACCAGTCGACCTTGCCCGGCAGGGCGAAGGCCCACATGACGAACATCAGGGCCGCCACCGCCGAAGCGTTGCCCAGGGCCAGGGCCAGGCCCGAGGCCTTGTGGGCGCTGGACAGGCCCGCCGCCCGCACCAGCAGTGAGTTGTGCAAGACCTCGGTATAGGAAAACAGTACGCCGATCGCGGTGGCGATGGCGATCACCATGCCGATCGACAGGCCGGTGTGGTCGGCCTTGGTCCACCACAGCGAGGCGATCAGCGGTACCATGGCCAGGACGGCCAGGAACAGCCACGGCTTGCGCCGGCCGAGCCGGTCGATGGAGGCGCCCAGGAGCGGGGCGGTGAGCATGACGATCCAGCCGGAATATTGGCCGTAGGACGCCACCGCCTGCTGGCCGCGCACGGGATCGCCCACCACCACCCGGGAGAAATAGGGCATGAACACATAGATGGTGATCAGGATCACATAGGGGTTGCGGGCGCCCTCGAAGATCGCCCAGCAGGTCGCCCCTAGCGAGAGCTTGGCGGAGGGGTCGGAGGCCTGGGGCGGAACGGCCACAAGATCCGCCTCGGAAATCAACTCGCTCACACCCGCACTCCCGGCCGCAGCCGACTTTCAATCCGCGGCCAAGGGCGGAGCCTATGGGCGTTTCAAACGATTGTCAGCCTGCAATTGGGGCGGGCGCGACCGCGGCCTTCAGCGCCTGATGATGTTCGCGCAAAGTGATCACCAGGGTCGCGCCGACCACGATGGCGGCCCCGGCCACGGTGCGGGCGCCGGGAACCTCGTGGAAGAGGACCAGGCCGGCGCCGACGGCGAACACCAGCCGAGTATAGTCCACCGGGGCCATGGCCGCGGCGTCGCCGATCTGCATGCCCTTGATGTAGCAGGCCTGGGTCGCCACCCCGAGCACGCCCATGATGGCCAGCAGCAACAGGTCCAGCAAATGCGGCCAGCGCCAGGAGAACAGGGCTGGCGGAAAGGCGAAGATCAGGCCCAGGAATGCGGCCCAGACCAGCAGGGTGAACGGGCTGTGGTCGCGGGTCATCACCTTCATGCCGGTGACGGTGAGGGCGAACAGGAAGGCCGAGGCCAGGGCCGCGAGCTGGGCCACGCCAAAACCCACATGCCCGCCCGGCGCCAGCATCAGCATCACGCCCAGAAACCCGACCACCGTGGCCCCGATGCGCAGGGGCGTGAGCTTTTCGCCCAGGGCGAAAAAGGCCAGCGGGGTCAGCCACAGGGCGCGGGTGAAGGACAGGGCGTTGGCGTCGGCCAGGGGCAGGGTCTGGTAGGCGTAGAAGCTGAGGATGGTGGCCAAGACCCCCGCCGCCGAGCGGAAGATCAGGATGCCGGGGCGGGTGGTGGCGAAGGCGCGCCGCCAATTGGGCAGGATCAGCGGCAGGAGCACGATCACCCCCGCCAGCTGGCGATAGAAGGTCTGCAGCGACGGCGAATAGCCCGCTCCCAGATACTTGATCAGGGTGGTCATGGCGGTGAAGGCCACCGCCGATGCCAGCATCCAGCCGGCCCCGACCAGGTTGGGGGTGAGCGCGGCGGGCTTGGCTGACGCCGCGCCCCCCATCAGCCTCCGGCCTTGGTCGCAGCCGCCGCGGTCGCCTGAGCCTGACGCATGGCCTCGGCCTGCTCCGGGGTGAAGCCCAGCAGGTCCAGAATCGGCGACGCGGCGCTGGGATCCCAGGCATGGCGATTGCCCACGGTCAGCGCCCCATCCACCACCAGATGCGTGCCGCTGACGAAGGCGGAGGCGTCGGAGGCCAAGTAGAGGCAGGCGCGGGCGATGTCTTCGGGCATGCCGGCCTTGGGCACTGGCTGCATGCGGTGGGCGTTCTCGACGATGCGCGCGGCCATCTGGTCGGCCACTTCGCGCGGCAGGCCGATGGAGGCGCCGAAGATCGAGGTGGCGATCAGGCCCGGGCAGATGGCGTTGACCCGGATTTTGTCCTGGGCCAGCTGGGCCGAGGCCACGCGGGTCAGGTGGATCACCGCGCCCTTGGCGGTGGAATAGGCCAGGGGACCCCAGCCGGCCTCGAGTCCGGCCACCGAGGCGGTGTTGACGATGGCCCCGCCGCCACGCTTTTTCATCAGCGGGGTGGCGTGCTTCATGCCCAGGATCACCGAGCGCAGCAACAGGTTCATGGTCCCGTCCCAGGCCTCGACCGTCATGTCCTCGACGCCCGCGCCGGTCCCGCCGGAACCGGCGTTGTTGAACAGGATATCCAGCCCGCCGAAAGCCTCGGCCGCCGTGGCCATGGTCCGGGCGATATCGGCTTCTTGGGTGACGTCGCAATGGACATAGCGCAGGGCGCCTGGGAAGCGCTGCTCGAGAATGGCGCCCTTTTCGTCCTGCACATCGGCGCAGACAACCTGCGCGCCCTCAGCGATGAACAGCTCGACCGTACCCAGCCCGATCCCCGAACATCCGCCGGTGATCGCCGCCACCTTGCCGCTCAGCTGCCCCGCCATGGTTCCGCTCCCGAAAGCTTGTTTATGATCGGCGTTCAGTAACGGAGCAGGCGGGGCGCTGGCAATGGCCTCAGGACCTAGTCCATGGTCACCACCACCTTGCCCAGGGCCTTGCGGCTGGACAGGTGGGTGATGGCTTCGCCGGCGCGGGCGAGCGGGAAGCGTTCGGAAACGAAGGGCTTGATCTTGCCCGCCGCGTGCAGCTCGAACAGTTCCTTGACGTTCTGCTGGTGAGCCTTGGGATCGCGGGCCACCGCCGCGCCCCAGAACACGCCGACGATGTCGCAGCCCTTGAGCAGGGCCAGGTTGAGCGGAATCCTGGGAATGCCGGCCGGAAAGCCGATGACCAGGAAGCGGCCCTCCCAGGCGGTGGAGCGCAGGGCCGCCTCGGCATAGTCGCCGCCGACTCCGTCATAGACCACGTCGGCGCCATTGGGGCCGCAAGAGTCCTTGAAAAGCCCGGCCAGGGCCTTGGTTCCGTCCTTGTCGAACGGCCCGGTGGGATAGACCACCCCGGCGTCGGCGCCGTGCTTGAGGCACAGATCGACCTTTTCCTGGGACGAGGCGGCGGCGATCACTCGCGCGCCCATGGCCTTGCCCAATTCCACCGCCGCTAGGCCGACGCCGCCCGCTGCGCCCAGCACCAGCAGGGTCTCGCCGGCCTTCAGGTGGCCGCGGTCCTTTAGCCCGTAATAGGACGTGCCATAGGTCATGATGAAGGCGGCGGCCTCGTCGAAGGGCATGGAATCGGGGATCTGGATCAGCCGGGCCGCGTCCAGGGCCAGCTCCTCGGCCATGCCGCCCCAGCCGGTATTGCCCAGCACCCGCTGGCCGACCTTCAGGTGGGTGACGCCCTCGCCCAGCACCTTGACCACGCCGGACACCTCGCCGCCGGGGGAGAAGGGGCGGTCGGGCTTGAACTGGTATTTGTCCTCGATGATCAGCACGTCGGGATAGTTGACCCCGCAAGCCTTGACCTGCAGCACCACCTGGCCCGCCTTGGGCTGCGGGCTGGGCAGGTCCTCGATCACCAGAGTATCCGGACCACCCACGCTCTTGCTCAACAGGGCCTTCATCACCGCGTCTCCTCAAACAGATGTTTGGATCAACGCTACCCCATGGGGCGAGCGGTGCAAAGATGGGGCGGGGTGGAACCGCTCGTGACCGTCTTGTCCCGGTGACGAGGGGAGTTAGGCCGCGTCCACTTCTCCCCCTGAACACCCCTAAGGGCCTGAACCGCAACTGACCGCAAAACATTCGGCTCCCAGGCAGCTTCGCGAGCCGCCCGCGCCATAGTATCCCTTCCCCCATGCCCAACCCCATCTTCGCCGACCTGCCCACCACCATTTTCGAGGTCATGTCGGGTCTGGCCCGCGAGACCGGCGCCATCAACCTTGGCCAGGGCTTTCCGGACGATCCCGGCCCCGAGGCGATCCGGCGCAAGGCGGCCGACGAGGTCCTGAACGGCTATAACCAGTATCCGCCCATGGCCGGGCTGCCGGCGCTGCGCGAGGCGGTGAGCCGCCACTACGCCCGTCACCAGGGCCTGGACCTCGATTGGAAATCCGAGGTCACCATCACCTCGGGCGCCACCGAGGCCATCGCCGCCAGCCTGTTGGCGCTGATCCGGCCCGGGGACGAGGTGGTGCTGTTCCAGCCGCTTTATGACAGCTACCTGCCGATCGTGCGGCTGGCCGGCGGCGTGCCGCGCCTGGCCCGCCTGTCGCCGCCGCACTGGCGCATCGACCGGGCCATGCTGGAGGGCGTGTTCACGCCTAAAACCCGCGTGGTGATCATGAACAGCCCGCTCAACCCGGCCGCGGTGGTGTTTCCTGCCGAAGACCTGGCTCTGCTGGCGGAATTCTGCGTCACTCATGACGCCGTCGCCGTTTGTGACGAGGTTTGGGAGCAGGTGGTGTTCACCCCCCATGTCCACCGCTCCCTGCTGACCTTTCCGGGCATGCGCGAGCGGACGGTGAAGATCGGCTCAGCCGGCAAGATGTTCGGCCTGACCGGCTGGAAGGTGGGTTTTGTCTGCGCCGCGCCGGCCCTGACCCAGGTGATCGCCAAGGCCCACCAGTTCCTGACCTTCACCACCCCACCCAATCTGCAGGCCGCCGTGGCCTGGGGTTTGGACAATAGCGAAGACTGGTTTGCGACCATGCCCTTGGGCCTGGCCCGCTCCCGCGACCGGCTGAGCGAAGGGCTGCGGCGCGAGGGGTTCACTGTCCTGGGCAGCCAGGGCACCTATTTCGTCAATATCGACCTGCCCGCCTCGGGCGTCGATCTGGCCGACCGCGAGTTCTGCCTGCGGGCGGTGAAGGAGGCGGGGGTGGCGGCGATCCCGGTCTCGGCCTTCTACGAGCAGGACCCGGTCGTCAGCATCATGCGCCTGTGCTTCTCCAAGGCCGACGAAACCCTTGACGAGGGCGTGCGCCGGCTGGCTAAGGCGCGGGATCTGTCGCGCGCCTAGCCGTGGTCCAGTCAGGCTTGATCAGCGCGGCGACAATGCTATCATTGATAGCACCTGTAGCGAGCCCGCTCCATGCCCACAAACCTGCATGTCCGCAATTTGGATGACGATCTGGTCTTGAAGCTCAAGCGTCGCGCAGCGCGCCACGGCCGCTCGGCGGAAGCTGAACATCGGGAGATCTTGCGGCAGGCCTTGAGCGCCGAGGTCGAGCCCTCGTTCTGGGATCTGGCGGCCGAGTTCAGGAAGCGCACGGAAGGCCGGGAACACACACCTTCCGAAATCCTGGTGCGTGAGGGGCGGGATGAGCGTTGAGCCGTTTCGTCATTGACGCCAGCGTCGCCCTCAAGTGGGTCATTCCCGAAACGGGTTCCGCCGAGGCCCTGATGTTTCGCTGGGCCAAGCAATTGCTCGCGCCGGACTTGATCATGGCCGAGTGCGGCAACGCGATTTGGAAGAAGGCGCGCCGCGGGGAATTCACGCCTGACGACGCTCACTTGGGCGTGCGACTGCTGGAGCAATCCGATATCGAACTACGTCCCATGCGCAGCCTGCTCGCGCCGGCGATGCGGTTTGCGACAGGGCACGATCATCCGGCCTATGACTGCTTCTATCTCGCCCTGGCCGAGGCCGAGGAATGTCCGTTCGTCACGGCCGACGAAAGCCTGGTCCGCAAGGTCGCCACGTCACGCCTCGCCGGTCCGCTTCAGGTCTTGTCCCTTGGCGAGGCGGCGAAGCTGATCGCGCGCCCCTAAATCGTCACCCCGCCATCGACCACCAGGGTCTGGCCGGTCATCCAGGCGCCGGCCTTGGAGCTGAGATAGACGGCGGCGCCGGCGATGTCGTCCGGTTCGCCCAGGCGGCGCAGGGGGGTGTTCTGGCTGGAGCGCACCTCGGCGGCGGGGGTGTCCCAAAGGGCCTTGGCGAAGTCGGTCTTGACCAGGCCCGGGGCGATGCAATTGATCCGCACATTGTCGGGGCCGAATTCGTGGGCCAGGTTGCGGGCCAGCTGCATGTCAGCGGCCTTGGAGATGGCGTAGGCGCCGATGATCGGGGTGCCGCGCAGGCCGCCGATGGACGAGACCACCACGATCGCCCCATCCTTGCGCTCGCGCATCTCGGGCGCGACCATCTGGATCAGCCAGTGGTTGGACACGATGTTGTTGTCCAAGATCTTGCGGAACTGATCGTCTGTGATCCCGGCCATCGGGCCATAATAGGGGTTTGAAGCGGCGTTGCAGATCAGGATGTCGACCTTGCCGAAGGCCTTGCGGGTCTCGTCCACCAGGCGCTGCAGGTCGTCCTTGGACGAGATATTGGCCGGCACGGCGATGGCGGCGCCCGGATGGGCGGCGTTGATCGAGGCCGCGACCTCGTCGCAGGGGCCAGGCTTACGCGAGGAGATCACCACCTTGGCCCCGTGCTCGGCCATGCGTTCGGCGATGGCCTTGCCGATTCCGCGCGACGAGCCGGTGATGATGGCGACCTTGCCGGTAAGATCGAAGAGGGTCATGGGCGCGCTCCAAACGTTTGTTTGATTTTTCGCCGCGCACCATTGTTCGCGCGCGACGCAAGGTCAAGCGCCTGATGTGCGGGCGTGAGCTCCTGTGACGCTTGCCACTGTTCGCCGCGGCGGACACCGGCTAAGCTGTGATCACCTATGGGGGGTGTGAACTATGGCGAAGAAACGCTTCGGCGCCTTGGCGCTGATCGGCGTCGTTTTGGTTGTGGGCGCGGGCGTCGTCGCCGTGCGCACCGCGACCTTCAAGCCGCGGGCCGAGGCGGCCGCGATGGCGCTCGCGCCCTCTATCCCCATCGACAACGCCAAGGCCGCGCTGCATCTGGGCCAGGCCGTGCAATTCCAGACTGTCACCCACCAAGATCCCACCGAGGACCAGTTGGGCGAATGGGAAAAGCTGCATCAGTGGCTGCAGTCGACCTATCCCGCCGCGCATAAGGCGATGACCCGCGACATCGTGGATGGCCGCACCCTGATCTACACCTGGCCGGGCTCGGATCTCTCCCTGGCCCCGATCATCCTCATGGCCCATCAGGACGTGGTGCCGGTGAGCGAAGGGACAGAGAAGGCCTGGCGCCACCCGCCCTTCTCAGGCGCGGTCGCCGACGGCGCGGTGTGGGGGCGGGGCTCCATCGACGACAAGGGCTCGCTGGTGGCCCTGTTCGAGGCCGCCGACGCCCTGGCCGCCCAGGGGTTCAAGCCGCGCCGAACGATCTACATCGTCTCCGGCCAGGATGAAGAATTCGGCGGGACCGGCGCCCGCGCCGCCGCCGCCTGGCTCAAGGTCAAGGGGGTCAGGGCCCAGTTCGTGCTGGACGAAGGCTCGGTGGTCATCGACGCCAACCCCCTGACGCACACCCCGGTCGCTCTGATCGGGGTGGCGGAAAAGGGCTACGCGACCCTGCGCGTCACCGCGCGGTCAGCCGGCGGCCATTCCTCGACCCCGCCCAAGGAGCCCGGAACCGTCACCCTGGCCCGGGCGGTCACGGCCATCGCCGACCATCCGTTCCCGCAGCGCCTGTCCGGCCCGGCGGCCGAGATGCTGGACACCCTGGCGCGGCGCGGATCGCTCGGGGTGAGGATGGCGGCGGCCAATACCTGGCTGTTCAAGCCCATCCTGGTGTCGCAGTTCGGCGCCACGCCCGCCGGCGCGGCCATGCTGCATACGACCGTCGCCCCGACCATGCTGCTGGGCTCGCCCAAGGAAAATGTGCTGCCCGAGGCGGCGATCGCGCGGATCAATTATCGCATCGACCCGCAGGATACGCCGGACCTGGTCATGGCCCGGGCCAAGAAGGCCGTGCGTGGCCTCAATGTCGAGCTGGCCTGGGAAGGAACCCCGCGCAGCCCCTCGCCAATCTCCTCCACCACTTCCGATGGCTGGAAACTGGTCACCGCCGCGGCCGCCGCCAGCGCCCATGCGCCGGTGGCGCCGTCCCTGGTCATAGCCGGCACCGACAGCCGCTCGCTGAGCGACGTGGCGCAGGACGTCTATCGGTTCCAGCCATTGGTGCTGTCCATGAACGGGACCGAGATGATCCACGGGACCAACGAGCACATGACCTTGCAGAACCTGGCCCTGATGACGGACTTCTACGCCCGGCTGATGGCGACCGGGGCGCGGTGAGGACCCCGCGCTAAACCGGCGGCGCTGGGGGTGCGGTGATCACTTCCACATTGTCGTTGAGCAGATAGGCCATGTCGCGCAGGGCGAGATCCTGGTCGTGGCCGGTCTTGGCGTCGCTGACGGCGGCCAGTTTCAGCGGCAGGTCCTGGGAGATGCCGTGCAGGATGCATTTCAGGTCGCCGTCGGTGCCGCGCGCCTTGAGCAGTTCGTGGCCCTTCTGGTCCAGGGCGGACAGCTCGCCGATCCTGGCGGTGAAGGTGTCGAACCCCTTGAGCGGCGCCGCGTCCGCACGCGCGCCAAGCTCGGCGCGATAGGCCTCCACGGCGGCTTTCAGGCCCGTGGCCCGCAGCACGATGTCGCGAAAGAACGGCTCCTGCGAGACCGAGGTGGTCGCGGCGGTAACGGCGGTCATGGGCGCGGGCGGGGCTGTGTCGCCGGCCGAGCTGAACATCAAAAAGGCGGCGATCGCGACATCGCAGGACATGGCGGGCCTTTCGCGCGGGGGACTGGGGCGGAAAACGTGGTTTTCCCCTGTTAACCCTGAGGAGTAAACGCCGCCCTACCGGGTCCTGCTTTCTTGCTCATATCCCCGCGATCCTTTAAGCGCCCGAGGCATGACCGAGACCTTCCGCCCCGCCGCCCGCACGCCCCGCGGCTTTATCGACAGGCGCGCCGGCGACCTGCGCGCCGAGCGGCGGATCATCGAGGCGATTTCGGCGGTCTATGAACGCTATGGTTTCGAGCGCCTGGACACCGGCGCCTTCGAATATGCCGACGCCCTCGGCAAGTTCCTGCCCGACAGCGATCGGCCCAATGAGGGCGTGTTCGCCCTGCAGGATGACGACGAGCAGTGGATGGCGCTGCGCTATGACCTGACCGCGCCGCTCGCCCGCTTCTCGGCCCAGTTCTGGGAGACCCTGCCCAAGCCGTTCCGCCGCTATGCGGTGGGGCCGGTGTGGCGCAACGAAAAGCCGGGGCCGGGGCGTTTTCGCGAATTCATCCAGTGCGACGCCGACACGGTGGGCTCGGCGCGCCCGGAAGCCGACGCCGAAATGATCGCCATGATGGCCGAGGGGCTCGAGGCCATTGGGCTGCAGCCCGGCCAGGCGGTGGTCAAGATCAACAACCGCAAACTGCTCAACGGCGTGCTCGGCGCGGCCGGGGTCGAGGATGCGGGCCAGCGGCTGGCGGTGCTGCGGGCGGTGGACAAGCTGGATCGGTTGGGGACGGACGGCGTGCGCTATCTGCTGGGCGAGGGCCGCAAGGACGAGTCCGGCGCCTTCACTCCGGGCGCCAAGCTGGGCGCGGCGGCGGCCGAACGGGTGCTGGCCTTTGTGGCCGCGGGCCGTGAGGATCGGGGCGCGACCCTGGCCAACCTGGCCAATGTGATCGGCGGCTCGGCCGAAGGCGATGAAGGCTTGGGAGAGCTGAACAAGATCGACGCGGCCCTGAACAGCCTGGGCGTGGGTTCGGCCCGGGCCAGCTTCGATCCCTCCATCGTGCGGGGCCTGGAATATTATACGGGCGCGGTGTTCGAGGCCGAGCTGCTGCTGGACACCACCGACGAGCGCGGCCAGGCTGTGCGCTTCGGTTCGGTGGGCGGCGGCGGGCGCTATGACGACCTGGTGGCCCGCTTCACCGGCGAGCGCACGCCGGCCAC
The DNA here is from genome assembly GCA_036494815.1 of Caulobacteraceae bacterium. Lineage (GTDB taxonomy): Bacteria > Pseudomonadota > Alphaproteobacteria > Caulobacterales > Caulobacteraceae > Poindextera. Next base: position 33,412 of record DASXNV010000018.1, on the reverse strand, counting down.
CGGCTTTTCGTTCGGCATTTCCCGCCTGGCCGCGGCCCTGCGCTCCGCGGGCCGGGACGCCGCCGGGGAGGTTCGCGGGCCGGTGGTTGTGCTGGTGCTGGACGCCACGGCAATGGAGCACTATTTCGCCGCCGCCGCCGAGCTGCGCGCCGCCGGTGTCGCCGCCGAGGTCTATCTGGGAAGCTCGGGCATGCGGCCGCAGATGAAATATGCCGACCGCCGCCTGGCGCCGGCCGCGGTGATCATGGGCGGCGATGAGATCGCCGCCGGCCAGGTGACCATCAAGGATCTGGACCAGGGCCGCATCCTGGCCGCTGGCATTACCGACAATCAGCAGTGGCGCGAGGATCGGCCGGGCCAGGTCACCGTGGCGCGCTCGGCCCTGGTGGAGACCGTCCGCCGCATCGTGGACGCCGCGTCGTGAGGCTGGAGCCGGCCGTTCCCTCCGAGGTCCTGGCCGCCATTCGCGCGCCTTTCGCGGCCCTCGGCGCGCAGGCTGTGGATCCGCCCGTGATCCAACCCTTGGGCCTGCTGCTCGACCTGGCCGGCGAGGCCATGCATGCGCGCCTGTTCGTGGTTCAGGGCCAGGGCGGCGAGGAAGCCTGCCTGCGGCCCGATTTCACCATCCCCGTGGCGCGCGGCCACATCGCCTCGGGCGCCGACGAGGGGCGCTATGTCTATGAGGGGCGCGCCTTCCGGGTTTCGCCGGTGGGCGCCGACCATGCCGAGGAATTCCTGCAGGTCGGGCTGGAAGCCTTTGGCGATACGCGCATCGCCGCCGCCGACGCCGAGGCGGCCAGCCTGGCCTGGCGCGCCTCCGTGGCCGGTGGGCGAGATGACCTGACCCTGCGCCTGGGCGATGTGGGCCTCTATCGCGCCTTCATCGGGGCGCTGGGCCTGGCCGAGCCCCTGACCAACCGGCTGATCCGCGCCTTTTCGCGTCCCCGGACCATGAGCGCCGAGCTGGAGCGGGCTCAGGCCGAGATCGGCCAGGAACGCCAGGGCGACCGGATCGCCGGCCTGCTGGCCGATCTGCCCCAGGCCGAGGCCACCGCCGTGCTGCAGGACCTATGGGCGCTGGCGGGCATTCAGCCCGTGGGCGGCCGCTCCGCCGCCGAAATCGCCCATCGCCTGATCGAACGGTCCGAAGCGGCGAAGGCCCCGCGCCTGACCGGGGCCGAGGCTGGCCTGATCCGTCGCTATCTGGACATCGCCGACAGTCCGCGCCCGGCGCTGGATCGTATCGCCGCCCTGGCCCGGGAAGGCGGCCTGGGGCTCGACGGCGCCCTGGACGCCTGGTCCCAGCGCCTCCTGGCCCTGGACGAGGCCGCCGCGCCGGAGGATCGGGTGATCCTGGCCACCGGCTTCGGCCGCGCCTTTGGCTATTACGATGGCGTGCTGTTCGAGGTGCGCAGCGCCGCCCTGGGCGAGGCCAGCGCCGTGGCCGGCGGGGGCCGCTACGACGCCCTGCAAGCGCGCCTGGGCGGCGGCGGCAAGCCCGGGGCGGTGGGCTGCATGGTGCGGCCGGCAAGGGCCTGGGCGGGGGTTGCCTGATGAGCGAGGCGCCCATGATCGTCGGCCTGCCCTCCAAGGGCCGCCTGAAGGAACAGTGCGAGGCCTGGCTGGCCGATTCCGGCTTTCGGCTTGAGGTCGAGGGGGGCGAGCGCGGTTATCGCGCCGAGATCGTCGGCCTGCCGGGGGTGGTGGTGCAACTGTTGTCGGCCGCCGACATCGCCGCGGCGCTGGACGCCGGCGACATCCACCTGGGCGTGACCGGCGAGGACCTGCTGCGCGAGCGCGGCGAGCACATGCAGGATCGGGTGATGCTGCTGCGCGCCCTGGGCTTCGGCCGCGCCGACCTGGTGGTGGCCGCGCCCAAGAGCTGGATCGACGTGGACAGCATGGCCGATGTGGACGAGGTGGCCGCCCACTACGCCACACGCACCGGCCGCCGCCTGCGGGTGGCCACCAAATACACCGCCCAGACCCGCGCCTTTTTCGGCCGGCTGGGTATTGTCGACTATCGCATCGTCGAGTCCGGCGGAGCCACCGAGGGCGCCCCCGCCACCGGCGCCGCGGAACTGGTGGTCGATATCACCACCACGGGCGCCACCTTGCGCGCCAATGGCCTGAAGATCCTGTCCGATGGGGTGATCCTCAAGAGCCAGGCCCAGCTCGCCGCCGGTCTCGCCGCTGATTGGACCGCTGGCCACGTGGAGTCGGTGCGCCGGCTATTGGGTGTGGTCGAAGCCCGCGCCCGCGCCCGCCGGCTCAGCCTTCTGGCCTGGCCGCCGGAGCAGTCGGCTTCGGCCGAGGCCGCGACGGAGGCCTTCCTCGCCAAGGGCGCCTCTCGCCGCGCCAACGGGCTTCTGGCCCAGACCAGCGACCTGTTCGATATCGCCGCCGCGCTCAGCGCCCAGGGTGTCGGTCCGGTGTCGGTCACTCGTCCGGAATTCGCCTTCGAGCCCCAATCGCCTGCCGCCGACGCCCTGGCCGCCCGACTCGGCGCTTAGGGTGGGGGGCTGTCGATCCGGTCCATAGGGCGACCGTCTTGAACGAATCCCGCAACAAAAATGCAATTTCGAAATTTATTCGAGCGCCTGTCTTTGCGAGAGGCCGGGTTTGGCGGAGGTTTGCGCAGGTGATTGGCGTGTTTGGTAGCGCTATATTCCCTTGCTGAAACAGGAAATTGACATTTCTGTCAAAAAACACGGGGTCGTGAAAATGGACGAATGGCATTAGGTCGTCGAAAGATTGACAGTCCCGGCAAAATGCGGTTCTTCTAGTCCTGCGAGAGACAAGAGGGTCGTCAGATACCCACGGTCTCCGGCGTTTCGGGGAGGAAACGCCCTACACCTTCAGGCTTCAGAGCCCGCCGCGACTATCCCCCGCGGCGGGCTCAAGTTTTTCAGGGTGATCGCCGATCATTTTTGACGGTTTTGTCAAAACAAGCGGAGCTGTTGAGAGCCCGCCCTTTCGTTGACCGCCGACCTTTCCGTCATGGCCATGTTTGTCGCGGCGGGACCGTCACGGCATGGGCCGTCGCGACAAGCACGGCCATGACGGTGATTTAGGAAGGGCGTGGCCGGCGCATCAACCGCCGGCCAAACTCAGGCGCTTCTTACCAGATCCGCACCCGCTGGTCGGGGGCCACATACATCGGGTCCGTGGGCTTGACCCCAAACGCGTCGTACCAGGCGTCCACATTGCGCACCGTGCCGACCACGCGGTAGTGGGCCGGGGAGTGCGGGTCGGTGGTCAGTTGCTGGCGCAGGGCGTCCTCGCGCACCTTTTGCCGCCAGACCTGGGCGAAGCCCAGGAACACCCGCTGATCGCCGGTCAGGCCATCGATCACCGGGGCCGGTTTGCCGTGCAGCGAGGCGTGATAGGCGTCCAGAGCCAGCAGCACTCCGCCCATGTCGGCGATATTCTCACCCATGGTCTGGTCGCCCTTGATGTGGGCGCCGGCAACGGGCTCGAAGGCGGAATACTGCGCGCCCAGGCGGGCGGCCTGGACCTGGAATTTGGCGGCGTCGGTAGGGGTCCACCAGTCGGTAAGGGCGCCGTCGCCGTCGGATTTGCGGCCCTGGTCGTCGAATCCGTGGGTCATCTCGTGGCCGATCACCGCGCCGATGCCGCCATAATTGATGGCCGGATCGGCGCTGGGGTCGAAGAAGGGCGGCTGCAGGATCGCGGCCGGGAAGACGATCTCGTTATTGGTGGAGTTATAATAGGCGTTCACCGTCTGGGGGGTCATGCCCCACTCCAGCTTGTCGACCGGGTCGTTGAGGCGGCGCACCTGGCGGCGCCACTCATAGGCCTGGCTGTGTTCGATATCGCCATAGAGATCGTCGTCGCTGACGCTTAGGGGGGAATAGTCGCGCCACTTGACGGGATACCCGATCTTGACGGTGAACTTGGCCAGTTTCTCCTCGGCCTTGGCCTTGGTGGCCGGCTCCATCCAGGTCAGCCGCTCGATGCGGTTATGCAGGGCGGTCTTCAGCTCGCCCACCAGGGCGTCCATCTGGGCCTTGGCCTCGGGAGTGAAATATTGCGCCACATAGAGGCGGCCCACAGACTCGCCGAGGGTGTCTTGAACCACGGCGACGCCGCGCTTCCAGCGGGGGCGGATCTGCGGCTGGCCGGCCAGGGTCTTGTTGCGGAACTCGAACCGGGCCGCAACGAAGCGGTCGGAGAGATAGGGGGCGGCGCTGTCGACCACATGGAAGGCCTGCCAGGCCTTCAGGGTCTCGATCGGGGTCTTGGCGTAGATGGCCGCAACCTTGGGGAAGGCGGTGTTGGCGGCCAGAATCACCCGGTCGGCCGAGCCCAGATCCGCGGCGCCCAGGAAGGCCTTGAAGTCGAAGCCGGGCGCGAATTTGGCCAGTTCGGCGACGGTCATTGGGTTGTAGGTCTTGTCCACGTCGCGTTCTTCGGCGACCGACCAGCTGACCTTGGCGATCTCGGTCTCGAAGGCGACGATGGCCTTGGCCTGGGCTTCCGGGTCGGCCCAGCCGATCTGGCCCAGCATCCTGGCCACATAGGCCTCATAGGCCTGCTTCTTCTCGGCGAACTGCGGCTCCAGATAATAGTCGCGGTCCGGCAGGCCCATGCCGCTGGTGTCCATATAGACGGCGTAGTGTGTGGGCGCCTTCTGGTCGGTCTGGATGCCGATGTCGAACACCGAGCTTTGGAAGCTTTTGGGCGCGGCGCCCATGAGGGCGGCGATATCCGCATAGCTCCTCTCGCCGCGGATGGCGTCGAGATCGGCGGTCAGGGGCTTGGCGTCCAGGGCCTGGATATGGGTCTCGTCCATGAAGGCGCGATAGACGGCGCCGATCTTGGCGGCGTCGGGGTCGCTGGACCGGCCGGCCGCCGCGGATTCGATGATCAGGCGCGTGCGGTTTTCCGACAGGATGGCCAGCTTGTCGAAATTGCCGAAGCGCGTGCGATCGGCGGGGATCTGCTCGCGGTCGACCCACTTGCCGTTGGCGTAGTTGAAGAAGTCCGTCCCCGGCGACGCGGCCGGATCTTCTCCGGTCAGGTCATAGCCCCAGGCCCCATAGTGCGGGGTGGCCACGGCGGCCGGGTCCGTCCCGGTGGCGTCGGCGGCCAGGACGGGATTGAACGCGGACAACGCCAGGACGGCGCAACTGGCGAGAAAGAACGATTTCATGGAGGATCCTGCCCCAAAAAGCGCGGGTTTAGGCGACCACCGCGCCACACGGTTTGTCGGAGTGATAAAGTCTTTCGCCCGGCATTGGGGTGAAAAAATGGTAATGGGGCGGAAAGCTCAAGCGCTGATCTTCAGCGCCTCGATCGCCAGGGCCTTGCTGGCCTTGTAGTCGACCTTGCCGTTGGGGGCTCGCGACACCGGGGCCAGGACCAGGGCGCGCGGGGCCTTGTAGTCGGCCAGCTGGGCGCGGACGTGCAGGGCGAGGACCTCCAGGGTCACGCCCTCGGCAGCCGGCTCCAGCTCCACCACCGCGCAGACCCGTTCGCCGAAGCGGGCGTCGGGCACGCCCACCACAACGGCGTCGCGCACAAACGGGTGACGCTTCAGCGCCTCCTCCACCTCTTCGGGGAAGACCTTTTCGCCGCCGGTATTGATCACCTGGGAGCCGCGGCCCAACAGGGTCATGGCGCCGTCGACCTCCACCGTGGCGTAGTCGCCGGGCACCGACCAGCGCCGGCCCTCATAGATACGGAAGGTCTTGGCCGACTTTTCCGGGTCCTTGTAGTAGCCCACGGGCACGAAGCCGGCGGTGGCCACCAGGCCGCGCTCGCCCGACCCCGGCTCAACCCTGCGGCCGTCGTCAGTGAAGACCGCGCTGTTGGGTCCGACCATGAACCGCGCGGTCTCGGCCGTCTGGCCCGCCGCCGACATGGAGGCGCCCAGGCCCACGGCTTCCGACGAGCCCAGGCTGTCGAACAGGATGGTCCCGGGGATGTGGCGCAGCAGGCCCTGCTTGTTTTCGAAGTTCCACACCGTGCCGGAAGAGCCGATCCGGCGTACGCTGGAGGTGTCCCAGCGGCCGGGATTGGCCTCCAGGGCCTCCAGCATGGGCGCGGCGAAGGCCTGGCCGACAATGGCCATGGTGTTGACCTTGAGCCGGTCGACCTCGTCCCACAGCTCCAGGGCGTTGAAGCGGTTTGACGGCAACACGGCCACCGCGCCGCCGGTGACCAGGGTTCCGAGCGCGGTGAACTGTGACGTGCCGTGCATCAGCGGCGCCGCGGCCAGCAGCAGGTTCGGTTCGGTCGCAGCCATGGCGCGTTCGCCGGCTTCCTCGGCGCTGGTCAGGGGCTCGATCCCCAGCAGCAGGTTGCCGCCGGCCCCCAGCACGTTGAACAGGTCGTCCTGGCGCCACATGACCGCCTTGGGCATGCCGGTGGTGCCCCCGGTATAGAGGAACAGCTGATCTTCCCCCGAGCGGCCCCAGGGCGCCGCCACGCGGCCCGCGCCGGGGGCGGCGATGGTTTCGTAGTCCACCGCCCAGTCGGGGATTGAATGGCCGGACTGGGCCACGGCGATCCAGGCCTGGATCCGGGGCAGGCGAGCGCGGATGGTGTCGATCAGCGGCGCATATTCGGCGTGGAAGACGATCGCTTCGGCGTCGGCGTTGTCGAACAGATAGGTGAGTTCCTCGGCGCCGTAGCGATAATTGGTGTTGAACGGGACCAGGCCCGCCTTGAACGCCGCGTAGTAGGTTTCGAGATATTCCGGCGCGTTGAAAAGGAAGGCGCCGACCTTGGCCTGGCGCTGCAGGCCGGCCCGCAGCAGATGGGCTGCAAGGGCGTTGGAGCGCCGGTCGAACTCGCGCCAGGTGAGCGTGCGGTCGGCCTGAATCTGGGCGGGACGGTCGGGGATGGCGGCGGCGATCTGTTCCCAAACGTCCGCATAGGCCCAGTCGATCATGGTCGCTTCCTCACGCTGTTGTCGATTTTGGCTCCAGGTTAGCGGTGATAACCCAGCCCCTGTCAATGCTCGGGGCGAGGTCGGCCTATCACTGCGGATGCCGTCTCGGCATAGTCCGCTGGCGAGCAGTGGCGAGGGCGGCATGACCACGGGCGTTCCGGCATCCGGCTACAAGGATCTGGTGCTGTTTCTGGCCACCGCCGGCATCATCGCGCCCCTGTTCAAGCGTCTGAAGGTCAGCCCGATCCTGGGATTTCTCGGCGCCGGCGTGGTGCTGGGGCCGTCCGGCCTGGGCGCCCTGGCGGGACGGCTGCCCTGGCTGTCGGCGATCACCGTGGCGCGGCCGGAGGATATCGCCGACCTGGCCGAGTTCGGCGTGGTCTTCCTGTTGTTCATGATCGGGCTGGAGCTGTCGTGGGAGCGGCTGCGGCTCATGCGGCGGCTGGTGTTCGGCCTGGGCCTGATCCAGCTGGTGGTCTGCGCCGCCGCCCTGGCCATCCTCGCGCGCCTGGTGGGGGCGGAGCCCCCGGCGGCCATGATCCTGGGCGCGGCCCTGGCCCTGTCCTCCACCGCCGTGGTGATCCCGGTGATGGCCGAGCACCACCGGCTGCATGCCGAGGCCGGGCGCGCCGCCTTTTCCGTGCTGTTGTTTCAGGACCTGGCCGTGGCGCCGATCATCGTCACCCTGGGGGTCGTGGCCCACGCCCAGGCCCATGGGTTCAATCCCCGCCTGTTGCTGGCCCTGGCGCCGGCCGTGCTGGCGGTCGCCCTGCTGGTCGGGGTAGGGCGGCTGTTGCTGCGGCCCATGCTCAAGTCCGTGGCCCGGGCCAAGAGCGAAGAGATGTTCATGGCCGCCTGCCTGCTGGTGGTGATCGGCGCCGGCCTGATCAGCGCCCTGGCCGGCCTGTCCATGGCCATCGGCGCCTTCATCGCCGGCCTGCTGCTGGCCGAAACTGAATTCCGGCACGAGGTGGAGGTGACCATCGAGCCGTTCAAGGGGTTGCTGCTGGGCCTGTTCTTCCTGTCGGTGGGCATCGGCCTCGACCTGACGCGCCTGGCGGAGCACCCCGTCCTGATCCTGGGGTTTGCGGTGGCCCTGATCGCGATCAAGCTGGTCTTCACTGGCCTGGCGGGGCGGCTGATGGGCCTGAAGATCAGGGCCGCGATCGAGACCGGCCTGACCCTGGCGGCGGGCGGCGAGTTCGCCTTCGTGCTGTTGAGCGCCGCCACAGCCTCAGGGCTGGTTCCGGCCGACCTGGGCGCCAGCCTGCTGGTCGCCGCCACCTTGACCATGTTCGCCATTCCAGGCCTGGGCGCCTTGGGCGCCCGGCTGGGCCGCAGCAAAGAAACCGCGCCAGCGCCCGAACTTCCCGCGGCCGATCCCGGGGAGCCGGCGCGGGTGCTGGTGATCGGCTATGGCCGGGTCGGGCGGCTGGTGGGGGATATGCTGGGGCGCCACCAGATCCCCTGGGCCGGGGTCGATCGCGACGCGCGCAACGCCGAGGCGGCGCGGCGGGCGGGCCATTCGGTTTATTTCGGCGATGCGGCGCGGATCGAGTTCCTGCAGCGCTTCGGCCTCGCCAGCGCCCGCGCCTTGGTGGTGACCATGGATTCGCCCGAAGGCGCCGAGGCGGTGGTCGCCGCCGCCCGCAAGGCCCGCCCCGACCTGACCATTGTCGCCCGCGCCCGCGACGCCCGCGGGGCCCAGCGGCTCTATGACCTGGGCGCCACCGACGCCGTGCCGGAGACCATCGAGGCCTCGCTGCAGCTGTCCGAGGCGGTGCTGGTGGATATCGGCGTGCCCATGGGCCTGGTGATCGCCTCGGTGCACGAGATGCGCGATGAATACCGCAAGCTACTGAACCGGCCTGACGCCCTGGGGGCCAAGGTGCGGCGGGCGCGGGACGCGATCAAGGGGCGGCAGGCGCGGTTTTGAGGGGGTTTAAAACCTGCGCGCCCCTGTTCGCCCTTTTGACCTTTCGGCATTGCCGCCCGCAGCAACAGAAAAGGACGGGATCTTGCGGCGCCGCCACCGCCCTTTTTTGGCGCTTCGATCAGGCTGTTGGATCACGGGGGCGACGCCTTCTATAGGAGGGTATGACCCTTCACGCGCCGCCGCCCTCACGCGCCTTCGCCGTCGCCGGCGTCGGCATTGCACTCTATTCGGTGATGGACGCGCTGATGAAGGGGCTGTCGATCGGCATCGGCGCCTATAACGCGGCGCTGTGGCGCTCGCTGGCCGGGGTGATCATCACCGGCCTGATCCTGGTGTTGCGCAAACCCCGATGGCCGCCGATCTCGGTGCTGAGGCTGCATGGCCTGCGCGGCTTGATCGGGTCGCTGCTGGTGTTCCTGTTCTTCTGGGGCGTGGCGCGCGTGCCCCTGGCCGAGGGCATCGCGCTGTCCTTCATCGCCCCCCTAATCACGCTCTATCTGGCGGCGGTGCTGCTGGGGGAACAGGTGACGCGCTGGTCGGTGATCTCCTCCGTCTGCGGACTGGCCGGCGTCGTGGTGATCATGGCCGCGAGGCTGGGCGGCCCCCATTCGCCGGACGCTCTGCTGGGGGCGCTGGCCATCCTGATCTCGGCGCTGGTCTACAGCTTCAATCTCATCCTGCAGCGCCTGCAGGCCACGGTGGCCGCGCCGGAGGAGAGCGCCTTTTTCGGCACGGCGGTGATGGCCGTCATCCTGCTGGGCTTCGCGCCCTTCGCGGCCAAGCCGCCGCCGCTGCCGCAAGTCCCTGCGATCATCGGCAGCGCCCTGTTCGCCTCGGCAGCCTTCATCACGCTTTCCTGGGCCTATGCCCGCGCGGAGGCGCGCGTGCTGGTGGTGCTGGAATACACCGCATTTCTATGGGCGGCCCTGTTGGGGTTCTTGATGTTCAAGGAACCGGTGAGCCCGACGACCCTGTCCGGCGCGGCGCTGATCGTCCTGGGATGCCTGGTCTCGGCCTGGCACGAACGAAGCCACCAACCGAGCGCGGAGCTGGGGATCTGAAATGAACCATATAGCGCCCGAAGGACCCGAAGGGACACCGGTCCGTCCCTCGGCGCTCGTCCCCGCGAAGGCGGGGATCCAGGGGCCGCTCGCACAGGCCGGAAGATGAATCTGGATCCCCGCCTCCGCGGGCTGGGGAGCCATCATCATGCAAGAGGTTAAGGGCTTCCCGCATCACCTTGATGCCGGCTTTCGCCCTGAGCGGCCCTTTAGGATATCTGATCTCGGAGCGCGGGATGCGGATGCGGTCGCTCGCATCGACATCTATTTCAGCGGATCGGGTCGTCGGATCGGCGGCGACACGTCGTCTTGCCCGAAATTAATCTGATCGGGCGATTGCGCCCAGCCATCACCGATGTTGTCTAGAAATACATCCACGATCTGGCCGACCTGGAAGGATTGGTGAGCACATCGCCACGGCCATTCGTTGAATTGAACGGCCGCTTCATGAGGCCTTGGTCCACTAATCCGCTTGACTGGGGTGATGACGATTCTTGAAGCGATCCAATCGACCCGTTTAACTTTGCCTATGAAGGCTGAGGCATAGGACGACGGCGTGACCGTGCGGACCCAGACCGGCTCGCATGCCACCGAAACACTGCTCACCCCCTTCACAATCGAGAAGGCAAGAGCGGCTGGAGCAATGTTCGCTGCGGAAATCCTTCTAGTGGCGACCATTCGAGCATGCTCTCTTAGTTCTGGTGGTCCTTCAATGACATCTCCCACCATTTTGATTGTTCGGCATTGAAGTTCGCCGCAACGGAAAAGGGCGGAGCCTTGCGGCCCCGCCCTTCCTTGAAGCGTCTCGGATGACGTGGACCTAGAAGTCCATGTCGCCCATGCCGCCGGGCATGCCGCCGGGCGAACCGCCGCCGCCGCCCTTCTTGGGGGCTTCGACGATCGCCGCTTCGGTGGTGATCAGCAGGCCGGCGACCGAGGCCGCGTCCTGAAGCGCCGTGCGCACGACCTTGGCCGGGTCGATGATGCCGGCCTGGATCAGGTCGACATATTCTTCGGTCTGGGCGTTGAAGCCGAAGGTGGGCGAGGCGTTTTCGAGGATCTTGCCGACCACGATCGAGCCTTCGACGCCGGCGTTTTCGGCGATCTGACGGATCGGGGCCTGCAGGGCGCGGCGCACGATGGCGACGCCGGCGTCCTGATCGTCGTTCTCGCACTTGAAGCCGTCCAGAACCTTGGAGGCCTTCAGCAGAGCCACGCCGCCGCCGGGGACGATGCCTTCTTCAACCGCCGCACGGGTGGCGTTGAGGGCGTCGTCGACGCGGTCCTTCTTTTCCTTCACTTCCACTTCGGTGGAGCCGCCGACGCGGACCACCGCAACACCGCCGGCCAGCTTGGCCAGACGTTCTTGCAGCTTTTCCTTGTCGTAGTCCGAGGTGGTGTCTTCGATCTGGCGCTTGATCTGGCTGATGCGCGCTTCGATGTCGGCCTTGTCGCCCGAACCGTCGACGATGGTGGTGTCGTCCTTGGTGATGGTGACCTTCTTGGCCTTGCCGAGCATTTCGAGGGTGACATTCTCGAGCTTGATGCCCAGGTCTTCGCTGATCAGCTCACCGGAGGTGAGGATGGCGATGTCTTCCAGCATCGCCTTGCGACGATCGCCGAAGCCCGGCGCCTTGACCGCCGCGACCCGCAGGCCGCCGCGCAGCTTGTTGACCACCAGGGTGGCCAGGGCTTCGCCTTCGATGTCTTCGGCGATGATCAGCAGGGGACGGCCCGACTGAACCACGGCTTCCAGCACCGGCAGCAGGGCCTGCAGCGAGGACAGCTTCTTTTCGAACAGCAGGATCAGCGGCTCTTCGAGGACGACTTCCATCTTGTCGGCGTTGGTGATGAAGTAGGGCGACAGGTAGCCGCGGTCGAACTGCATGCCTTCGACGACGTCGAGTTCGGTTTCCAGGCTCTTGGCCTCTTCAACCGTGATCACGCCTTCATTGCCGACCCGCTCCATGGCCTTGGCGATCATGTCGCCAACGTCCTTGTCGCCGTTGGCGGAGATGGAGCCAACCTGAGCGATTTCGGCGTTGGTGGTGACCTTCTTGGAGGTCGCCTTGATCTCGGCGATGACCTTGGCCACGGCCTTGTCGACGCCGCGCTTCAGATCCATCGGGTTCATGCCGGCCGCAACCGACTTCAGGCCTTCGACGACGATGGCCTGGGCCAGGACGGTGGCGGTGGTGGTGCCGTCGCCGGCCTTGTCGTTGGTCTTGGAGGCGACTTCGCGGATCAGCTGGGCGCCGAGGTTTTCGAACTTGTCAGCCAGTTCGATTTCTTTGGCCACGGACACGCCGTCCTTGGTCGAGCGCGGAGCGCCGAAGGACTTTTCGATCACCACGTTGCGGCCCTTGGGGCCCAGGGTGACCTTTACGGCGTTGGCCAGGATGTTGACGCCGCGCAGCATGCGGTCGCGTGCGTCAGATGAGAAATAGACGTCTTTGGCAGCCATTGTAGGGCTCTCTTCCTAAGATTGAGGTTCGGGAACGGACGACGAGTGCGTGGGCCTTAGGCCTCGACCACACCCAGGATGTCGCTCTCCTTCATGATCAGGAGATCTTCGCCGTCGATCTTCACTTCGGTGCCGGACCACTTGCCGAACAGGATCTTGTCGCCCTTCTTCACGTCGAGCGGGTTGATCTTGCCGCTGTCGTCGCGGCCGCCGGGGCCGACGGCGATGACTTCGCCTTCTTGCGGCTTTTCCTTGGCGGTGTCGGGGATGATGATCCCGCCCTTGGTCTTGGTTTCTTCTTCAACGCGCTTGATCAGAACGCGGTCGCCGAGCGGACGAAACGCCATATTGTCTCTCCCTTTTAGGGTTCAAATGGTGGATAGCTTTTCAGCTGCGCGGCCGTTAGCAGCCGCAGCCTCCGAGTGCTAACGCAACGGGGAGGTATGGCCGCCAGGGGCTGGAGTCAAGGGCGGCGGAGCGCTGGAGGTCGCGGTTTGTGGCGGACGATCCTTGGGTTCGGCGCGACTAAAGCTGACCATAGCGAGGCTTAGATGGTTATCCTTGACCGTCAGGTCGGCGGTCACAAAACCGCAAGGCGTGTGGGACAGGCTCTCGCGCAGCGGCAACAGGAGCTTGAAGCCCGCCCAGTCATAGGCGCCGTCGTCGGCCGCCTCGCAGCCGCGCGGGGTCACGGCGTCGATCTTGGCCTGGTCCTCGTCCTGGCGATGCAGGACGTCGATGTCTCTCCAGCGCAGCTTGTCGCGGCGAAACAGCCGCTGGTCGTCCGGGCCGCGGATGGCCTTGAGGGTGAAGCCGACAAAATCGCCTTCAGGGCGCAGGATCATTACCGGCCTTGGCGGCGGCGTGGTCGCCCAGCGGCCGGCCAGGCCCGGCTCGTCATTGATCCACAGGCCCAGGCGCAGGGTCGCGGGCCGCTGCAAATAGAACAGCACCGGAAACCCGCGCTCCATGCGGCCGTGCCGGTCGGCCCAGCGCGTGGCGTAGAAGGCGTAGTACCAGGGCCGCCCGTCGGGGGTCTCGCCCAGCTTGGTGAAGTCGGCCACGTGGCAGCGGCGGTTGAGCGCCACCACGCCGGGCGCGCACAGGCGCTCGGCCTGGACTAGGGGCTGGGCCGGCAGGGCGTTGGGCCAGCCGCCGCTGGCGCGCGCGGACGGCGCGACCAGGGTCGCACATGCCCCCGCGATCGCCGCCAAGCCCCTGCCCAGATCCGCCCGACCCATTTGATCCTCTTGCAATGCGCCATGCGCGCAGGCTCACTCGGCTGCGCGCACCGACCTGTCAAGGAGGCTAGGGCCGCAATATCAAGGCGGTCCGCCACGCGCCGGCCTGAGGGCCTTTGAGGTTCATATCCCATCCAGGGGAATGCGCCGGCCGTCCGGCATCAGATGTCCCCGGTGGACCTCGCGGCCGGCCAGGCGATCTGCGATGAGCCCGGTCCATCCGTGCGGGGTGTTCAGGTCGGTGGCGGGGCCGAGCGGAACAATGGCGTAGATCAGCAGGCTGACCGCCGCGACGGCCATTCCCGCAAGGGACATTGACCCCAAAACCGACGTCGCGACGCCGGGCAGGGGCGAGGTGCGGTTAGCGAGGGCCGCCAAGCCGAGCCAGGCGGCGAAGTCGAGGGCCGGATAGAATTCCATGCGATAGCGGAAAGTGAGGCTGATCGCCGTAAGCATCAGGCAAGCCGGAAGCGCCAGGCCGAGCTGAGCCGCCCGGGCCAGGGCCGGATTAACCAGGGTCTGGGGCCTGAGGGAGAGGGCCATAAGGCCTAGCGCGGCCAGGATGCATGTCACCGGGTCGCTGAGCAGGAACGAGCTGGGGGGAAGCTCCACGTCCTCGAAAAGGTCGACCTGCGGCCGTTGCAGGATGAAATCGCCCTTGTTGTCGGTGACCGCCCAGATCGGCGCGAAATAGTATTGCAGGCTGAACGGAACGCGGCGGAGATTGACCTCGCCATAGCGCTGGAGGCGGGGCGCCCGATCCGGGTAGAGGCGGTGTGCGATGGCTTGGTAGCGCAGGGGCACGAAGGTCAGCGGGTTTCCCCACCGGGCATAGTTGACGCCGCCCGCCAGCACGGCGAACACGGCCAGGATCGCCGCCGCGGGCGCGAGGGTGCGGACGATTCCGGCGATTCGCCGTCGCACGGGCTGCGCGGTCAGGGCTTCAGCGGCCAGCATGTAGGCGAGCGCGCCGTACAGGCCCAGCCCGAACGAGACCCGGCACATAAGGGCCAGCCCGGCGACAGTCGCCATGGCGGCGTAGGTCCAGGCGCGGCGCTCGCTGAAGCCGAGAATCCGCCGGGCCGCGAACAGAACGAACAGCGCCGCCAGGGCGTCGCCCCAGGCGATCACCTCCTGGTAGATGCTGGGATGCAGATACTGGACGCTCTCGCCATTGGTGGCGATACCGACCAGCACCGCCGCGCGCAGGAGCGGGTTGAGAGGCGCGCCCTTGGCCCGGTTCAGGATCGTGGTGGCGATGGCCAGCCGGCAGGCCAGCGAGACTGCCGCCGCGATCAGCTGCGACGCGGCCGTCATGTCCACGCCGATCTTGCCGGTGAGCAGAAGCGGTAGCCGAAGCAGGGCGCAGAACACGCCGAAATAGGCGTAGCTGCGGCCGTCATGCTCGAACGCCTCGCCCCTGATGATGGCGGGATCGATGTCAAACCGGCCCTGCAGCAAGTTGGACAGCATTTCGTTGAAGGTGAGCCCGAACTTGATGTGCGCGCCGATCGACGGGCTCATCAGCATGGCGGCGTAGAGAACCCCACCGAGCCAAACCAGAGCCAGCAGAGCCGGGCCGCGGGCCGACTTTGCGGATGCGTCAGCATTCATCGGCAAGGTTGGCGCTCTCTGCGGGGTCGAAAGACCCTCTAGGCACGATGAACGCAAACCACGTCAACCGGAACCAGCCCGGATCGCGTCGCAGCGGCCCGAAGCGGCCCCTCCCAACACAAGGAAGGGGCCTGTCGGGTTCTAGCGGATGCCCGCCACTTCCATGGAACGCTCGCGCTCGGCTTTCTGCTGGTAGACCAGATCGCCGTACTTGCCGAACTCCATGCGCGCGATGGTGCGCGAGTGGACCTCGTCCGGGCCGTCGGCCAGGCGCAGGGTGCGTTGGCCGGCATAGGCCTTGGCGAGGCCGAAGTCGCTGGTCACGCCGCCGCCGCCGTGGGCCTGGATGGCGTCGTCGATGATCTTCAGGGCCATGGTCGGAGCCGCGACCTTGATCATGGCGATTTCCAGCCGGGCCGACTTGTTGCCGGCCTTGTCCATCATGTCGGCGGCCTTGAGGCAGAGCAGGCGGCACATCTCGATATTGATGCGGGCCTCGGCGACGCGTTCTTCCCAGACCGAATGGTCGGAGATGTATTTGCCGAAAGCCTTACGGCTCAGCAGGCGCCGGCACATCTTTTCCAGAGCCACTTCGGCGGTGCCGATGGAGCGCATGCAGTGGTGGATGCGGCCCGGGCCCAGGCGCCCTTGCGCGATCTCGAAGCCGCGGCCTTCGCCGAGCAGGAGGGCGTCTTCGATACGCACGCGCACGTCCTTCAGGATCACCTCGGCGTGGCCGTGGGGCGCGTCGTCATAGCCGAACACCGGCAGCATGCGCACGATCTCGACGCCGGGGGCGTCCAGGGGCACCAGCACCTGGGACTGCTGGGCGTGGCGCTCCTTGTCCGGGTTGGTCTTGCCCATGACGATGGCCACCTTGCAGCGCGGATCGCCCACGCCAGAGGACCACCACTTGCGACCGTTGATCACGTAATAATCACCGTCGCGCTCGATCCGGGTCTCGATATTGGTTGCGTCGGAGGAGGCCACCGCCGGCTCGGTCATCAGGAAGGCCGAACGGATCTCGCCGTTCATGAGCGGGCGGAGCCACTTTTCCTTCTGCGCCAGGGTGCCGTAGCGCATCAGCACTTCCATGTTGCCGGTGTCCGGCGCCGAGCAGTTGAACACCTCGGACGCGAAGCCGACCTTGCCGAGCTGTTCGGCGATCATGCTGTATTCCAGGTTGGTCATCTGATGACCTTCGAACTGGAACTCGTCGTCCACATGACTCTGGCCGGAATGGGGCGGCATGAAGAAGTTCCACAGGCCGGCGGCCTTGGCCTTTTCCTTCAGTTGCTCGACCACCTGAACCACTTTCCAGCGTTCGGCGCCCAGCACGTTCATCTCGGCCTCATAGGCCGGAATGGCGGGATAGATGTGCTCGTTCATGAACGCGACGACCCGGTTCAACCATTGGGTCTGGCTCGGAGAAATATCGAAATCCATGGGGTGGCCTTCCTTGTGCTTTCAAACGAGCGTTTGAACGCGTTTTCGCACGATGCTGTCGTCGGGGCAAGCGGCTCTTGCGACGCGCTGTGAGATGGGCGATTCCATGGCGTCATGGAGCTTGGGGGTGTCGTGCTGCAGGGCCGCCACGTGCGGCTGGAGCCGTTGGGCGAGGCCCATCGCGAGCCCTTGCGCACGGCCTGCGCGGCCGACCACGACATCTGGACCCTCTATCCCTATTCCATGACCGGCGGGGCGTTCGACGCCTATTGGAGCCGGGCCGTGGAGCGCAACGCCAGCGGGGCGGGGGCGGTGTTCGCCATCCTCAGCGGCGCGGCGCTTGTGGGCGTCAGCGGCTTTGGCCCGGACCGCGCCAACCGCACTACGGAGATCGGCGGCACCTACCTACATCCCTCGGCGCGCGGCGGGCCGGTCAATCCCGAGGCCAAGCGGCTGATGCTGGGCCACGCCTTCGACCAGGGCGCGCGGCGGGTGCAGTTCCGGGTCGATGCGCTCAACCAGCGCTCGGCCGCGGCCATGCGCAAGCTGGGCGCCCATCAGGACGGCATGCTGCGCCAGGACCAGGTCACCTGGACCGGCCGGGTGCGCGATACGCTGATCTTCTCGATCCTGGACCATGAGTGGCCGCAGGTGCGCGACCGTCTGGATGAACGACTAAGGGCGTTCGCCTGATGAGCGGCGTCGCCATCCGCGCCCTGACGCCGGCTGAGGTCGAGGCGGGGGCCGAGGGCTTAGCCGACGTGCTGCTCGACTGCATCGCCGGCGGCGCCTCGATCAGCTTCATGGCCGACTATAGCCGCGACCAGGCGCTTGCCTTCTGGCGCGGTGTGGCGGCATCGGCGGCGCGGGATGGGCGCGTGGTGCTGGTGGCCGAGGACGATCAGGGGCCGGTGGGCACGGTGCAGCTGGTCCCGGTGATGATCGACAACCAGCCCCACCGCGCTGAGGTGTCCAAGATGCTGGTCCACCGCCGGGGCCGTAACCAGGGCCTGGGCGAGCGTCTGATGGCGGCGGTGGAGGCCGAGGCGGCGCGCCTGGGCCGCACCCTCTTGGTGCTCGACACCGTCACGGACAGCCCCGGCGACCGCCTCTACCGCCGCCGCGGCTGGATCCCGGTAGGGACGATTCCGGACTTCGCGCT
The DNA here is from genome assembly GCA_036494815.1 of Caulobacteraceae bacterium. Lineage (GTDB taxonomy): Bacteria > Pseudomonadota > Alphaproteobacteria > Caulobacterales > Caulobacteraceae > Poindextera. The sequence continues at coordinate 15,569 of DASXNV010000018.1, read as the reverse complement.
CTATCCGGACGGACGGCCGTGCGATGCGACGATTTTCTACAAGGTGGTGGGCAAGGGGTGAGCAAGCAGCCGATCATTTCTCGCTCATCCCGGCGAATACCGGGATCCAGATCGTATGGCGCCGGCCTATTGGTTGAGGGTCTCGTAGAGGTTTGCCAAGTCCGGATTGCCTTGTTCGATCAGCATCAGTTTCCAGCTGCGGCGCCATTCCTTGACTTGGCGCTCGCGGGCGAACGCAGCGTCGCGTGTGTCACAGACCTCGGACCAGACCAGTTGATCGCAGCCGCATTTGGCGGTGAAGCCTTTGAGAGTCTTGGATTTGTGTTCCCAGATGCGTCGGGACAGGTCGTCGGCCATGCCGACATGGAGGGTTCTGTTGCGGTGGTTGGCGACGATGTAAACGTAGAAAGACAATTCAGGTCGGAGCCCTAGGATCTGGATCCCGGTATTCACCGGGATGATCGGGTTTTTGGTTCTTCTTCCCCCGCCTCGCCCTGAAAAACCCCTTCAGCATCTCCGCGCTCTCCTCGGCCAGCACCCCGCCCAGCACCTGCGGCCGCCAGTGGCAGGTCGGCTGATCGAACACCTTCGCCCCATGCACCACCGCGCCGCCCTTGGGGTCCTCGGCGCCGAAGACGACGCGGCCGATGCGGGCGTGGCTGATGGCGCCGGCGCACATGGCGCAGGGCTCAAGCGTCACCACCAGGGTCAGGTCCGTGAGCCGGTAGTTGCCCAGGACCTCGCCGGCCTGGCGCAGGGCCAGGATCTCGGCATGGGCGGTGGGGTCGTGCCGGGCGATGGGGGCGTTGTGGGCGCTGGCTATGACCTCGCCGGTGGCCGGATCGACGATCACCGCCCCGATCGGCGCCTCTCCGGCATCGGCTGCGGCTTGCGCCAGTTCGAGCGCAATGCGCATGGTGCGAAGATCATGGTCGATCATGCTTTCAACCCAATCGCCGGTTCCGTCTCCGGTCAAGCCTCCACCGCCGAGGACGGCGAACGTGTCGCCAAGGTCCTGGCCCGGGCGGGGGTCGCCTCGCGCCGGGACGTGGAGAAACTGATCGCCGCCGGCCGGGTGGCGCTGAACGGCCAGGTCCTGACCACGCCCGCCATCAAGGTAGGTCCAGACGATCGGTTGACCGTGGATGGCGCGCCGGTGGGCGAGGCCGAGCCGACCCGTGTCTGGCGCTATCACAAGCCCCCGGGCTTGGTGACAACCCACCGCGACCCCAAGGGCCGGCCCACCGTGTTCGAGCATCTGCCGGCGGACCTGCCGCGGGTGATCTCCATCGGCCGGCTCGACCTAAATTCCGAAGGCCTGCTGCTGCTGACCAATGACGGGGCGCTGGCTCGGGCCCTGGAACTGCCGGCCAGCGGCCTGGTGCGCCGTTATCGCGCCCGGGCGCGGGGGCGCACCACCCAGGAACAGCTCGACACCCTGCAAAACGGCATCACGGTGGAGGGTGTACACTACGGCCCGATCGAGGCGCGGCTGGACAAGGCCAAGGAGGGCGCCACCGGCGTCAACCTGTGGATCACCGTCACCCTGTCGGAGGGCAAGAACCGTGAGGTCCGCAAGGTGCTCGAAGCCCTGGGCCTGATCGTTAACCGCCTGATCCGCCTGTCCTACGGCACGTTCCAGCTGGGAACCCTGGAGGTCGGCGAGGTCGAGGAGGTGGGGCCCCGGGTGATTCGCGAGCAATTGGCCGCCTATATCGCGCCGGACTCCCTGCCGACCGGCTCCCGTACGGCTCGCGCAGGCGTCGGGGTCGCCGAGGTGCGCGGCGATGGCGGCCTGCGTCGCGGCAAGCCGGGCGCCGTGGCCAAGACGGCGTCGACGGTGACGGCCAAGCCGGCCGCGCCAAAGACCGAATACAAACCCGGCTGGGCCAAGCCCAAGAAGCGGGTGTCACACGCGCCGCCCAAGACGTCTAAGACGGCTCGCGGGTCCCCAGAGGGGCGTCTTCGAGAGACGAGCGCATCGCCGCGACCGCCGAGGGCAGCCGCACGACCTCCAGGAAAGCCCGGCGCTCGAGGACGGACCCCTCCGAAAGGGGCCGGTCCAAAGCCCCGCGGATAAGGCGCTTGGCATAGGCCAGGCCCTCGGCCGGCCGCACCTCGAATTCGGCGGCGATGTCCAGGGCTCGGGCAAGAGGATCATCGACGGCTTCGTGGACCAGGCCGAGCTCGGCCGAGGCCTCGCCATTCACCACCCGGCCGCGCAGGATCATCTCCAGGGCGCGGGCCTCGCCGATGATGCGCGGCAGGCGCTGGGTCCCGCCTCCGCCGGGAAACAGGCCGACCCGGGTCTCGGGCAGGCCGATGGAGGTCACGGCCGTTCCGGCGATGCGGATATCGCAGGCCAGGGCCAGCTCGAACCCGCCACCCATGCACAGGCCGTTGATGGCGGCGATGACGGGGATGTCGAGGGCGGCGATCCGATCGACCAGAGCCAGATAGCCGCTGGTGGGCGGGGCGTCGGACGGTGGCGGCAGGGGGCGCTCGGCCAGCATCTGGCCCAGCCCGGTCAACTCGGCGACGTCGTAATGGCGGATGAAGACGTCCTGCAGCCCGCCGGTGATCACCAGACAGCGCACAGAGGGATCGGCGCCCGCTGACGTGACCGCCGCCAGCATCTCTTCGGCGCCTGCGGCCGTCATCGTGCCCAGCGGAGGGTTGGCGTAGCGGAGGATCAGGGCGCCGCCTCGGCGCTCAGCAGTCACGAGGCTCATGACCAGGCTCCTTGTCCTGCCGGCTCTGGATCACGATGATTTTGGATTGAATCAATCCAAAATCATAAGACGTGATCGATCCTAATGTTTAGAGCGGGTTGCGGGCGGAAAACCGCTTCGCACTTTTCCTCAACCCGCCCTCGCCGGCTTGACCAAGGCCTATACCGAGGCGGCCACGCTGTCGAATAGCCCGCCAATCTGCTGGTCCATCAACGCGACCTGATGCTGGGCCTCCGCGCCGGTTCTGGCGGCCAGCCGGTAGTTCCAGGCATAGACCGCGAGTAGTGTGTCGACAAAGGAGTCGAGATCGGCGTCAGGCCGCACCTCGCCGCGCCGCTGGCCCGACCGCAGGGCCTCAGTCAGCGCGTTGCGCAGGCCAGGGTCGCTGCAGGGCGGCGTCAGGGGTTCCGCCGTGGCCTTGGCCTCTGGTCCGCCGACGATGGTCAGAAACAGCTGCGCCCGCCGGGTCTCCACATCGTGGTGAGCGTTCAGGATGGCGCGCAGGCGATCGACGCTCGCCCCGCACGCGGACTGGGAGATCTGGTCAAATTCGTCATTGAGGGCGGCGAATCCGTCGGTCAGCACGTGGCCCAGGATTTCGGCCTTGTCGCTGAAATCGGCGAACACGCTGCTGATCGAGACGCCGGCGCGCTCGGCGATCAGGCGGATCGACGCGTCGGCATAGCCCCGGTCTTCAAAAACGTCGCGCGCCGCAGCCAACACGTCTTCGCGCGCGGCCTGCGGGCGCAGCTGCAGCAGCGCCAAGATCAACCTCATTCAAACGAAGGGCTTTCGGCCCCACGAACCCATCATCAGGACCTAAAAGCGCCCAGACCCCAGGTGTCCAAATTCAAACCGAAGACGGCGCTATCCCCCAGCCAGGGATCACGCGGCTGCGCGAAAGCCCGCCAGAACCACGTCGATCTGAGCCGACAGGCGGGCGCTCAGAGCCTCGGCGTCCCATTCGTCAAAAATGGCCCGCCGGTAATTGGCCATATAGCAATCCCAGAGGATTTCCGTGGTCAGGCGCAGGTCCAGCTGTTCGGACAGCTCGCCCGATTTCACGCCTTGGCCAAGGACGTTGGCCAGCAGCGACAGCAGGAGCTTCATGCCCTGGCGGCTGCGCTTCTCGGCGTGGGCATCGCGCTGCCAGGAGAAGCTGATCGCCGCGCGAATAAGGCCCAGCTGTTCAAGATGGCATTGATAGGCGGCTCTGAAGATCTTCATCAGGCCGTCGCGCACCGAACTGCCGCTCACATCGATCTCAGCCATGCGGTCGCTGAGGGTTTGATAGTCGGAGATGATCACCTCGGTGAAGAGATCCGCTTTGTCTGAAAAGCTGGCGAAGACGGCGCCAGTGGACAGGTCGGCGGCGGCGGCGATATCGCGCACCGTGGCGGCCTCATAGCCGCGCTCGGCGAACAGCCGGCGGGCAGCGTCGAGCAGCTTCTCGCGGGTCCGTTGCTTGGCCATGGCGCGACGCGTAAGCGGCTGTTCGCTGAAGGCCGCAATGGCCTGAGAAGGACGATGGTTCATCAAGGAATCCAGAGTTGCGAAGCGAAGCTAACCCAAGAACGACGCCGGCTGCTTCAGGCCGAGCTGCTCTGTACAAGGTGTCATTCGACTGCAACGGGAATGACAGATACGAGACAACACAAGAAAATGCGCTGCGACCGCCCGCCCCAGCGTCGGATCGCCGCACATTCATGGTTGGGAACTTCGTTGGGGTCATAGAAGGACCCGGTCGGCTCTCTTGGCCGAATTGGTTTACATTACACGTAATAACGCGAAAATTCAAGTTGAGCCCCGCCCCAGGAGACTTTGGTGGCGCCGGACGCGGGCGCCGACTAGACTGGCGCGATGACGAGCCCCTTCAATTTCCTTATTCCGATAGCCCTGGGCGCAGTGCTGGTCACCCTCGCCTTCGGCATATTCGCACTGTTCAAGGGGGGCGATTTCGGACGCTCCTACTCCAATAAGCTGATGCGACTTCGGGTCCTGCTTCAGTTTGTCGCGGTGATCGTCCTGGTCGCCGCATACTGGTTCGGTCGGCGTCACTAGCCCGAGACACCCCGCGAACAACCGAAACACTCAACGAGCCGGATCGTTTCATGCGGAAGCGATTTTAGTCTGGAGGCCGATGGCGTCATGGTCACGCTCAACCGAATCTATACCCGCACGGGTGACAAAGGTCACACCCGCCTGGCCAGTGGCGCCCAGGTCTCGAAATCCGATCTGCGGGTGGAAGCCTATGGCGCAGTGGACGAGACCAACGGCTGTCTGGGCCTGGTGCGGCTGCACACCAGCGGCGATGCGGTGCTCGATCCCATGCTGGGGCGAATCCAGAACGAGCTGTTCGATCTCGGCGCCGACCTGGCCACGCCGGGCGACCATCCCGGCGCGCTGCGCATCGTCCAAGGCCAGGTGGATCGGCTCGAGCGCGAGATCGACCTTCTGAACCAGGACCTGGCGCCGCTGACGTCCTTCGTCCTGCCGGGCGGCTCACCGGCGGCCGCCGCCCTGCATCTGGCGCGCACCGTCTCCCGGCGGGCCGAGCGCGAGGCTGTGCGGCTGGTGGCGCGCGACGGCGATCAGGTGAGCGAACCGGCGCTGCGCTATCTCAACCGGTTGTCGGACCTGTTGTTCGTGGCGTCGCGATGGGCCAACGCCAAGGGGGCCGGTGACGTTCTCTGGGCGCCCGGGGCGACGCGGGGGGCTTAGCGGGCGGGCCTTACTGGCGTTTTCTGCGCGTTCGGGGTCACCACCAGCTTGCCGTCGATCTTGCGGCCGGTGAACTGCGAGATCGGGATCGGCACCGCGCAGACCCGGTCGCGCGGATCCCACCAGTCGCCCACGGCCTCGCAGCGCTGGGCCGGCCAGACATACATGATCTGATAGGTGATCATGGCTGCGCACAGGACCGCGAACAGGATCAAGAAGCCGAGGCGGATCTTGGGGATATTGCTTTTCATCTAAGCTCTATAGAAACCTCAAGGACTGGTCCGCAAGCCATGGCGGCTGGCTGGCCGGCAACAGACTTATGCAACAATTCGCGCGCGCGCGTTGACAGGCCAAGGCTCCATTGTCAGTTTGCCGCGCTTTTCGCAGGTGCGGCGCCAGATTGCGCCATTCGTCCATTTTTCCAACGCTGAGGGCGTGAAAGCCAATGAAGGTTCTGGTCCCGGTCAAACGGGTTATCGATTATAACGTGAAGGTTCGGGTCAAGCCCGACCAGACGGGCGTGGATCTGGCCAACGTCAAGATGTCCATGAACCCCTTCTGCGAGATCGCGGTGGAAGAGGCCGTGCGCCTGAAGGAAAAGGGGATCGCCACGGAAATCGTGGTCGTCTCCATCGGCCCGCAGCAGGCGCAGGAAACCATCCGCACCGCCCTGGCCATGGGCGCCGATCGCGGCATCCTGGTGCAGAGCGACGTGGACGTCGAACCCCTGGAAGTGGCCAAGCTGCTGAAGGCCGTGGTCGCCGAGGAGCAGCCCGGCCTGGTGCTGATGGGCAAGCAGGCTATCGACGGCGACAACAACGCCGTGGGCCAGATGCTGTCGGCCCTGCTGGACTGGCCGCAAGCCACCTACGCCTCCAAGATAGAGATCGCCGGCGACAAGGCCAAGGTGACCCGTGAAGTGGATGGCGGCCTGCAGACCCTGGAGCTCGACCTGCCGGCGGTGATCACCGCCGACCTGCGCCTGAACGAGCCGCGCTACGCCAGCCTGCCCAACATCATGAAGGCCAAGAAGAAGCCGATCGACGCCAAGCCCGCCGCCGACTACGGCGTCGACCTGGCCGGCCATCTGAAAGTGCTGAAAGTGACCGAGCCGGCCAAGCGCACCGCCGGCGTGAAGGTCGAAAACGCCGCCGAACTGGTGGCCAAGCTGAAGACTGAAGCGGGGGTTATCTGATGGCTGTTCTCGTCGTCGCCGATCACGACAATGCGTCGCTGAAGGACAACACCCACAAGACCGTCACCGCCGCCCTGGCCCTGTCGGGCGATGTGGACGTTCTGGTGGCCGGCCAGGGCGTCGACGCCGTTGCCGCCGCCGCGGCCAAGGTCGAAGGCGTGCGCAAGGTCTTGGTGGCCGAAAGCGACGCCCTGGGCAAACAGATCGCCGAGGCCATGGCCGACGCGGTTCTGGCCCTGGCCGGCGGTTATGACGCCATCCTGATTCCGGCCACCGCTGTGGGCAAGAACTTCGCCCCCCGGGTCGCCGCCAAGCTGGACGTGGCGCCGATCTCGGAAATTATCGAAGTGGTCAGCAATGACACCTTCGTGCGGCCGATCTATGCCGGCAACGCGCTGGAGACGATCCAGTCGTCCGACGCCAAGAAGGTCATCACCGTGCGCGCCACCGCCTTTAAGGCGGCCGGCGAAGGCGGTACGGCGGCCATCGAAAAGGTCGGCGCCGGCGCCGGCGCGCCCAAGACCCATTTCGTCTCCGACGAGATCGTCAAGTCCGACCGCCCCGAACTGGCCGCGGCCAAGATCGTGGTCTCGGGCGGACGGGCCATGGGCTCGGCCGAGGAATTTCACCGGGTGATCGAACCCCTGGCCGATAAGCTCGGCGCGGCGGTGGGCGCCAGTCGCGCGGCGGTGGATGCGGGCTATGCCCCCAACGACTACCAGGTCGGCCAGACCGGCAAGGTGGTCGCGCCGCAGCTCTATATCGCCGTGGGCATCTCCGGCGCCATCCAGCACCTGGCGGGCATGAAGGACTCCAAGGTCATCGTGGCCATCAACAAGGACGCCGACGCGCCGATCTTCCAGGTCGCGGACTATGGCCTGGTGGCAGACTACAAGACCGCCATCCCTGAACTGATGGACGCCCTGACCGCCGCCGGCAAATAGCAGCCGATACGGTCACTATCGATCGAGGGCCGCGCGACAATTGTTCGCGCGGCCTTTTTTCATGTCCAATCCGCCGGGTATGGGCCTAGGGTCACCGGCGTCGGCCCGCGTTTTCCCCGCAAGCGCGAACGGCGCCGCTGAATTTCGCTGCGATGCAGCAAAGCTCTTGGCGGAAGCCAAACGCGTGTTAGAAATGTCGTTCGAAAGCGGTGATCGGACGATTTCCACGGCTTTCGCCAGCATAAAGGCGTCTTGAATGGTGAATATCCGCAATGTCGGCGTGATCGGCGCAGGCCAAATGGGCACGGGCATCGCCCATGTCTGCGCCCTGGCGGGCTATGACGTTCGCCTCCATGACCTGACGCACGACCGCATCGAGGCCGGCCTGGCCACCATCGAGAAGAACATGGCCCGGCAGGTCAGCCGCGGCATTATCGACGACGCGGCCATGAGGGGCGCGCTGGCGCGGATCATCGCCGCCGACAGCCTGGGGGATATCGGTTCCACCGACCTGGCCATCGAGGCGGCCACCGAAAACGAAGTCACCAAGAAGGCGATCTTCAAGTCGCTGGAGCCCCATCTGGGCAAGGACACCCTGCTCGCCTCCAACACCTCGTCGATCTCGATCACCCGCCTGGCCTCGAACACCGATAGGCCCGAGCGGTTCATCGGCCTTCATTTCATGAACCCCGCCCCGCTGATGAAGCTGGTGGAGATCATCCGCGGCATCGCCACCGATGTGGGCACCTATGAGACGGCGGTTAATTTCGCCAAGTCCCTGGGCAAGACCACGGCCAACGCCGAAGACTTCCCCGCCTTCATCGTCAACCGCGTGCTGGTGCCGATGATCAACGAGGCGATCTATACCCTCTATGAAGGCGTCGGCACGGTGGACGCCATCGACACCGCCCTGCGGCTGGGCGCCAACCACCCTATGGGCCCGCTGGAATTGGGCGACTTCATCGGCCTCGACACGGTACTGTCGATCATGAACGTGCTCTATGAGGGCCTGGCTGATTCCAAATACCGGCCCTGCCCCCTGCTGACCAAATATGTGGAAGCCGGCTGGCTGGGCCGCAAGACCGGGCGGGGCTTCTACGACTATCGCGGCGAGCACCCGGTTCCGACGCGGTAGGAACAATCCCTACCGGAACGACGGGTCGAAGGCCGAGCGATCGGGCTGGGCGCGCCAGACATTGGGCTTCACCCTGGCCTTCTGCAGCCTGTCCAGCAGCCACCACAGCATCGGCGCCCGCCGCGAGGCGAGGCCGGTCATGCCCATGAGATCGACACCCGACCAGGGCAGGAACGGGTTGCGCCGGCCATAGGCCCAGATCTCCACCCGGCTGGTAGGGCCCGTGCTGGGGCCGCGGGCATGAAAGCCGCAGGTGTCGGCGATCACCAGGGTGTTGGCCGGCACGGCGAAGCGCCTGGGCGGCGGCAGGCCCAGCCCAGGCAGCTCCGCCTCGGTGACCCGGAACGAGCCGCGCGAGGTGAGCCGGCAGTCGGACTTGGCCGCGCCGATACTGACCTCCTTTTCCCAGGCGAGCCGCCGGGGCGTCAGGCGGTGGGAGCCCGGCACATAGGTGAAGGGGGCGGCGTCCTCGGCCACGTCGGTCAGGAATAGCCAAGCCTTGACCGTGGGAAAGAAGGTGTCGGCGTGCAGGGACAGCTGCGGGTCCGGCGATGACTGGTCGATTTGGGTCAGGATGGTCTGGATATAGTTGATCGGCTCGAGCCCCGCTGCGCCGACATAGCGGATCAGGCCGCGCCAGACCGGATCCTTCAGCACCGCCCGCGCCGCCGGGATCCTGGCCATCACCGAAGGTTCAAGCGCGATCCGCCGGGTCATGGAATCGCCCTGGGTGGTCTCCCGCGCCGCGCCGCGATAGGCGCGCAGCTGCTCCATCAGCGCCTGGAACAAGGCCGGCGGCAGGAAATCGGATTTGAGCACATAGCCGTCCCGCTCATAGGCGGCGCGGTCCTCGGCCGAGACGAGGCCGGCCAGTTGAGCGCGCCGGAAATCCGCCAGGCCGTGGGCGATGCGGGTTCGCAGGGCGTGCAGGCCCAGGCGGTTCAGCCGCCGGCTGCCCAGAATCGGGTTGTCCACAAAGGAGGAGGCGCCCGTGAAAACCTGCGCGGCCCAGATCGGCGACATCAGAACTTTGCGGGCGAGCGCGGGCATAGGGACGGCGACTCCAGGTCCAGGCTTGACGCGGTGCTTGTCGCCAAGATTCGCGGCCAAACCAAGACCTTAAGGCATCAGTCCTCGAACGGATCGCGCATCAGGATGGTGTCCTCGCGCTCGGGGCTGGTGGAGAGCAGGGCCACCGGCGCGCCGATCAGTTCCTCGATGCGGCGGACATATTTCACCGCATTGCCGGGCAGGTCCTTCCAGCTTCGGGCGCCCTGGGTGGTCTCGGTCCAGCCTTCCAGCTCCTCATAGACCGGGGTGGCGGCGGCCTGGTCGCGCATGCCGGAGGGCAGATAGTCCAGCACCTGGTCGCCGATGCGGTAGCCGACGCAGACCTTCAGGGTCTTGAGCCCGTCCAGGATGTCCATCTTGGTGAGGGCGACGCCGTGGATGCCGTTGATGGCGATGGTCTGGCGCACCAGCACCGCGTCGAACCAGCCGCAGCGGCGCGGGCGGCCGGTGTTGACGCCGACCTCCTTGCCCACCACGCCCAGATGGCGGCCGACCTCGTCGAACAGTTCGGTGGGGAAGGGGCCTTCGCCCACGCGGGTGGTGTAGGCCTTGACGATGCCCAGCACATAACCCACCGAGCGCGGCCCCAGGCCCGAGCCCGCCGCCGCCTGGCCGGCCATGGTGTTGGAGGAGGTGACGAAAGGATAGGTGCCGTGGTCCACGTCCAGCAGCGCGCCCTGGGCGCCCTCGAACAGCACCCGGTGGCCCTCGCGCACCTTGGCGTCCAGCAGGCGCCAGGCCGGCTGGGCATAGGCCAGCACCTTGGGCGCGATCTCCATCAGGGCGGCCAGCAGGGCCGCGCCGTCGGCGTCGGGCAGGCCCAAACCCCGGCGCAGGGCGTCGTGGTGGACCAGCAGGCGGTCGATCTTGGCTTTCAGCGCCTCTGGATCGGCCAGGTCGGCCACGCGGATCGCCCGGCGGCCGACCTTGTCCTCATAGGCCGGGCCGATGCCGCGGCCGGTGGTGCCGATCTTCTGGTTCGAGTGGGCCTCGCGGGCCTTGTCCAGGTCGCCATGGATGGGAAGGATCAGGGTGGCGTTGTCGGCCAGCACCAACAGCTCTGGGCTGATCTTGACGCCCTGAGCCTCGATCTTCTCGATCTCGCCCAACAGGTGCCAAGGATCGACCACCACGCCATTCCCGATCACAGATAACTTGCCCTGCACGACCCCCGACGGCAGCAGGGCCAGCTTATAGACCTTGCCATCCACCACCAGGGTATGGCCGGCGTTGTGGCCGCCCTGGAAGCGGACGACGATGTCGGCCCGGTTCGACAGCCAGTCGACGATCTTGCCCTTGCCCTCATCGCCCCACTGGGCGCCGACGACGGTTACATTGGCCATGGATAGCCCTCCTCACCTGCCCGGGGCGCTCAGCCGCCCTTCGACAGGACTCGACGGTGAACGTTCAGCATGTTGTAGGGCGCACGGGCTCGGCGGCATTGCCAGCAGCGAGGCCCGCGTGTCGGCCCTTAAGAACAGGCGCGCGCGGCGGCGTCAAGACCTGCGGGGGATGAGACATGAGCGGACCATCCGATCGCCCCCGGTGGCGGGCCTGGGCGGGGGAAGCGGTGGCGGTGAGCCTCGGGGCGGCGCTGCTGCTGGCGGTGGTGGCCGCCGACGGGCGTCCCGTGGTCTTCGCCGACACCAATATCTATGTCTGGATGGGGCGCATGCAGCTTCGCCCTCTGCGCTATGCGCTGGCGCCGGTGCTGGGGGGACCCGCCTCGGCGGCGCAGGATCCCGACGCGGCCGACGAGACGCCCGCCGAGATGAGCCTACGGCGGGCGGAGATGGCGGCGCGCTCGCCCTGGTTCGGCCTGATCCTCCACATGACCACGGCGCTTGGTGGGTTGTGGGCCTATGCGGCCCTGCAGAGCCTGGCCGCCAGCTATGCGGTCCGCGCGATGTGGCGGGCGGGGGTCGGGGGCGGCGTGCTGGACCATGTGGGGGTCATGGCCCTGCTGGCGGCGGGGACCACCTTGCCCTTCTTCGCGGGCTTCGCCATGCCGGACCTGTGGGCGGGGGTGGGCTTGCTGGCCCTGGCCAGCCTGCTGTTTTTGCCGCAAGCCCTGGGCCGCTGGGCCAAGGGCGCGCTGTTCCTGCTGCTTCTGGGCGCCCTGACTTTTCATCAAAGCAACGCCCTGGCGGCCGCGCCGGCGGCGGCGACAGCTGTGCTGGCGGCCCGCCTGCTCTGGGGCGTGCCTTGGCGGCGCATGGCGCCGGGGCTGTGGCTGTTCATCGCCGCCCTCACCGCCGCGATCGCCCTGCAGGCGGGCTATGCCGCCGCCATACGACTGGCCACGGGCGAAACCCTGCGCTCGCCGCCCTTCCTCGCCGCCCGCATTCTCGCCGACGGGCCGGGGCGGGTCTATCTGAGGCGGTCCTGCGCCCAGGGCGCGGGCTGGGCCCTGTGCCGGTTCCGCAACCTTCCCCTGGACAATTCGCAGGACATCCTCTGGTCCGGCGATCCGGCCAAGGGGGTGTTCGGCCGGGCCGGCCTCCAAGAGCGCATCCGCATGGACCGGGAGCAGACGCGCTTCGTGCTGGCCGCCATCGCCGCCGACCCGGCCGGTTCGGCTCACGCCGCCCTGGCCAACGCTTGGAAGACCTTGATCAGCGTGAAGCTGGAAGACCCGCTGCAGGACCCGCATTTCTATCTGACCGATCCGGACTGGCGGGACACCTATATCGCCGACCTGGTGCACGACCTGGGCCCCTGCGACCCGAACGAGCGGGGATGCCGCCCGCGCTTCGATCCTGGGCCGCTGGCCCTCTGGCACGGGACGGTCTGTCTCGTCGCCCTGGCCTGGCTTGCCTGGGTGGCCGGCCGCGAGCGCACGCGGCGCCTGGTCCTGGATCAGTGGCTGGGTCCGGTCATCCTGTTCCTGCTCGCCGCGGTCCTGTTCAACGCCGCGGCGACTGGGATCCTGTCCGGCCCCTTCGCCCGCTATCAGGCGCGGATCGCCTGGCTGCCGCCCCTGGCCGCGTTGCTGGCGGCCGGGGCCACGCAGCGCCGCCGCTTGACAACCGGACAGGCTGGGTCTCCGCTTGGCGCGGGGGAAGGCGCTGCCGGGAGATTGGAATGACAACTGTGAAGGTTGAGCAACTCGGCCAGGACCTGATCGTCCGGCTCACGCCGCCAATGGCGAGCAACCTGGGGCTTCGACCCGGCGACGAGGTTCTGCTGACCAAGACCCTCCTCGGAGAGGTTTCGCTCGCGCCCGCGGACATGGATCATCAACTTCGTCTGGAACGCGGCCGCGCCTTCCTGCGCAGGTTCCGAAGTCCGGTCTGACCGCGGGCAAATCCGGATCGGCGCCAAAGGCCCCGATCCGGCGGACCCATGCACCCAAAATGACGCAGGCGTCAATTTTGTTTGCCGTGAGAGTGATCGGCGTTTACTCATGGTCTCCACGAACGCCGGCCCGCGGCGTCGACGCCTTGCTGGAGCGCCGCCATGCCTGCAGGTTCCGGGTCCCTGCCCGCCGCATCCGCCCGTTCCAGCTGCAGCGTTTCCCGGGCCGAGGAGAAGCGGATCGCCAAGGCGCTGTCGCCGGCGACAGCCTGGCCGACCCTGGCGCTGGCGGTCATACTGCCGGCGAGTTTTGCGGCGGTCGCGGCCCTGGGCCTCACCGGCCGCGCCCCACTCTGGGCCTGCACGGTGATCCTGTCGCTGGTGTCCTACGCCCACTACACCCTGGTGCACGAGAGCATCCACGGCAATGTGGTCGCCGGCCAGCCGGCCTTGGCCTGGGTCAACACCGTGGTGGGCTGGGTCGGGTCCCTGGGCCTGGGCATAGGCTGGCCGGCCCTGCAGCGCACCCACGTCCTGCACCACTCCCACACCAATACCGAGCGCGACCCGGATATCTTTGTGAAGGGCACCCTGGCCCAGCTCGTCCGCAAATGGGCCGTCAACGTCTGCCTGAGCCTGATCCCCATGGGCCTGATGAAATTCGTCGCCCCCGCGCGCTACCGGCGCCTGCGCGGCGTGTTCAGCGGCGCCGACGTGGTCCAGGTCTCGGCCGTCACCGTCCTGACCCTGGGCCTGCTGGCGGCGGCCCTGGCCACCGGCCATGGGCTGGACTGGCTGTGCCTGTGGTTCATCCCCACCAAGATCGCCGGCCTGATCCTGAACATCTTCTTCCAGTGGCTGCCGCACTATCCGTTCGAGCGCACCGACCGTTACGGCAATACGCGCATCAGCCTGTGGGCCGGCGGGACGTTCCTGACCCTGCAGCAGAACCTGCACCTGATGCACCACCTGTGGCCCAGCGTGCCGTTCTACAACTATGCTCTCCTCTACCGCGCCCTGCGCCCGGTCCTGATCGAGGAAGGCTCGCGCATCGAGGGCTTCGGCGTCGGCCCCTGGGGCAAGGCGAAGGTTTAGGTGGGAATGGGCCTCTTGCCCCGCAACCAAATGGGGCGTCTGATCTTCAGCACAGAGCTGGAATTCAGGCCCGGATCGTTGGGGGCGCCGCCGCCAGGCCGGGCTTGCGGGAGATGTCCCATGCGAAAGCTCGTCTTGACCGTGGCGGCCGTCGTCAGCGTGTGCGGATCCGCGCCCACATCGTCTCCCGCCCAGCCTCCCGCTCAGGGCGGGGCGCCGGCGGCCGAAAGCCATGTCCCGCCAAACGGTGTCCGTGACCAGCTAGATCAGTTGTCCGCCAGGATCGACCGCGACCTGGCCCAAGGGCGATTGTCGCAAAAGCAGGCCGAACAGGCCCGTCGCCAGGTCAACGACATCGCGGCCCAGGCCAGCACTCTGCGCGAACGTCACGGCGGGACCCTGACCGTCGCCGACCATTTCGCGATCCACGCGCAGATAGAACGCCTCGACAACCAGATTCATGGGGAGCGCGGCGATGCCGCCGCGCCGCCGAGCGCGGATCATTGACGGGCGCCGGAGAGGTTGTTGGGATCCACGCCAGGCTCCTGTCCCCGTAGTCCCCTCGGATCGCATCCCGCGCCCCTGCGTTGCCATTGGATGCGGTCTATCATCCATGCTGCTCTCCGCGCGGCCTCCTCGTTCCGCGCCGGCTGTATCTTCAAGGCGCCGGCTCTGTGCTTCGGGGTTCTTTTGGGGATGTGCGCGATCGCCCCGGCGTCCGGCGAGGCCCGCGATCACCACCCCCACCTGGATACTTCGGGCCGGCCACGATCGGGCGCGGCCTCGTACTACGGAACCCACGCCGCCGGTAAAAGGACCGCCAGCGGAGCCAGGTTCGCGCCCAACCGGATGACCGCCGCGAGCCGCTCGCTGCCCCTCGGCACAAAGGCAAAGGTGACCAACGCCGCGAATGGCAAGTCGGTCAAGGTTACGGTGACGGACCGCGGCCCCTACGTGAAAAACCGCATCCTGGATGTCTCGCCGGGGGCGGCTCGCCGCCTTGGAATGAAGACCAGCGGGGTCTCAACCGTGAAAATTCAGCCGCTCCATGTACCCGGGGGGCGCCGATAGCTGAGGGGGGTGCGGTCCATGCGATATTCCCCTGAGCGCCACGCCACCGGCGCAACGAAGGGGAAACCACAAAGACACAAGGAACACGAAGGCGGACTGGGCGCCTCGCGCGAAGCGCATCCCTTCTCCTTGGCGTCCTTCGTGGAGCCCATTTTCTCACTGGTTTTTATTTGAAAATAGAATCTTCCTGATCCCGATCCCCATCAATACGCCCACTTCCAGCACAACGACCTCATTCTGGAATTTTAATATTGCCGCTATCGGCCGGGCCTGGCGGCGATCGGGGGATCTTGCTGCGAGCGACCGCG
>DASXNV010000017.1:0-3426 GCA_036494815.1 Caulobacteraceae bacterium | reverse complement strand
CGCACGGAACCTGTCGCTGGCGGAGACTTTGCGCGAGCGGGCGGCGACGGCGGCCCTGGGCGGTCCGGCGGCGACGCGGGAGCGGCACAGGGCGCGGGGCAAGCTGTTGCCGCGCGAGCGGGTGGAGCGTTTGCTGGACCTGGGCTCGCCGTTCCTGGAGATTGGCCAGCTGGCGGCTTACGACCTCTATGGCGGCGAGGCCCCGGGGGCTGGGGTGATCTGTGGCGTCGGCCGGGTGTCGGGCCGCGAGGTGATGATCGTGGCTAATGACGCCACGGTCAAAGGCGGGGCCTATTTCCCCATGACGGTCAAGAAGCACCTGCGGGCGCAGGAGATCGCGGCCCAGAACCGGCTGCCTTGCGTCTATCTGGTGGACAGCGGCGGGGCCAACCTGCCGCACCAGGCCGAGGTGTTTCCCGACCGCGACCATTTCGGCCGCATCTTCTTCAACCAGGCGCGGATGAGCGCCGAGGGCATCGCCCAGATCGCCTGTGTCATGGGCAGTTGCACCGCCGGCGGGGCCTATGTGCCGGCCATGTCCGATGAGACGGTGATCGTGCGCGGGACCGGCGAGGAGAGCCAGGGCACCATCTTCCTGGGTGGCCCGCCCCTGGTGAAGGCGGCCACCGGCGAGGTGATCAGCGCCACCGAACTGGGCGGGGCCGACACCCATGGCCGCAGGAGCGGCGTGGTGGACCACGTGGCGGCCAATGACGAGCACGCCCTGGCCATCGTCCGCCAGATCATCGCCAACCTCAACACGGCCAAGCCCGAGGGTCCGGTCCTGATCGAGGCCGAGCCGCCGCTCTACGATCCGGAAGAACTCTACGGGATCGTCCCCACCGACGTGCGCGCGCCCTATGACGTACGCGAGGTGATCGCCCGCATCGTCGACGGCTCCAGGTTCGATGAGTTCAAGGCCCTCTACGGCACGACCCTGGTCTGCGGCTTTTCCCGCATCTGGGGCCAGCCGGTGGCCATCCTGGCCAATAATGGCGTGCTGTTCAGTGAGAGCGCGCTCAAGGGCGCCCACTTCATCGAGCTGGCCTGCAAGCGCAAGATCCCGCTGCTGTTCCTGCAGAACATCTCCGGCTTCATGGTCGGCGGCAAATACGAGGCCGGCGGCATCGCCAAGGACGGGGCCAAGCTGGTCACGGCGGTGGCCAGCGCGGAAGTGCCCAAGTTCACCGTGCTGATCGGCGGCAGTTTCGGGGCCGGCAACTACGGCATGTGCGGCCGCGCCTACAGCCCAAGGTTCCTGTTCACCTGGCCCAACGCCCGCATCAGCGTCATGGGCGGCGAGCAGGCCGCCAGCGTCCTGGCCACGGTCCATCGTGACGCCGACAAGTGGAGCCCCGAGGAGGCCGAGGCCTTCAAGGCGCCGATCCGCCAGAGATACGAAGACGAGGGCAATCCCTACCACGCCACCGCGCGCCTGTGGGACGACGGCATCATCGACCCCGCCCAGACCCGCGATGTGCTGGGCCTGGCCATCTCCGCCTCGCTCAATGCGCCGATACCGGAAACCCGGTTCGGCATTTTCCGGATGTAAGCTGAGATGATCGGATCCGTCCTCATCGCCAACCGCGGCGAGATCGCCCGCCGGGTCATCAAGACCGCCCGGCGGCTGGGTGTGCGCACCATCGCCGTCTATTCCGAAGCCGACGCTGGCGCCCCGCATGTCCTGGAAGCCGATCAAGCGGTGCTGATCGGTCCCGCCCCGGCGCGGGAAAGCTATCTGGTCCAGGCCAAGATCCTGCAGGCCGCCCAAGAAACCGGCGCTGAGGCTATCCATCCCGGCTATGGCTTTTTGTCCGAGAACGCCGAGTTCGCGCAAGCCGTGATCGCCCAGGGTCTGGCCTGGGTCGGCCCGCCCCCGTCCTCGATCCGGGCCATGGGCCTGAAGGACGCGGCCAAGAAGCTGATGGCCGAGGCCGGGGTGCCGGTCACGCCCGGCTATCTGGGCGAGGACCAGTCGCCTGAGCGCCTGCAGGCCGAGGCCGGCCTGATCGGTTACCCGGTGCTGATCAAGGCCGTGGCCGGCGGCGGCGGCAAGGGCATGCGCAAGGTCGAGGCGGCCGAGGGCTTCGCCGCGGCCCTGGCCTCGTGCCGGCGCGAGGCCGCGTCCAGCTTCGGCGACGACAAGGTCCTCTTGGAAAAATACGTCACCCGCCCGCGCCATATTGAGGTGCAGGTGTTCGCCGACGCCCATGGCAATGCGGTGCATCTCTATGAGCGCGACTGCTCGCTGCAGCGCAGGCACCAGAAGGTGATCGAAGAGGCCCCCGCGCCGGGTATGGACGCCGCCACCCGCGCCGCCATCACCGGCGCTGCCGTGCGCGCGGCCAAGGCGGTGGGCTACCAGGGCGCCGGCACCATCGAGTTCATCGCCGATGGCTCCGAAGGCCTCAGACCCGACCGCATCTGGTTTATGGAGATGAACACCCGCCTGCAGGTGGAACATCCGGTCACCGAGGCCGTCACCGGCCAGGATCTGGTGGAATGGCAGCTGCGCATCGCCTCCGGCGAGCCCCTGCCGCTGAGCCAGGAGCAGATCAGCCTGACCGGCTGGGCCATGGAGGCGCGGCTCTATGCTGAAAACCCCCAGACCGGCTTTCTGCCCTCCACCGGCCCCCTGACCCACTTCCATCTGCCCACGGGCATCCGCGTCGACAGCGCGGTGGAGCAGGGCGGCGAGGTCACCCCCTTCTATGATCCCATGATCGCCAAGCTGATCGCCCATGCCCCCACCCGCGCCGCCGCCGCCGCCAAACTGGCCCGGGCCTGCGCCCAGGTGGAGATCTGGCCGGTCAAGGCCAATGCCGGCTTCCTGGCCCGCTGCCTGACCGAGCCCGACTTCATCGCCGGGGTCATCGACACCGGTTTTATCGAACGCAAGCTGGACGCCTTGATCGCTCCGCCTGCGCCCTCCGAGGCGGTGATCGCCGCGGCGGCCTCGGCCCTGGCCACCCGCTATGACGACGGCGATGTCTGGTCTTCCGCTGAGCCCCTGGCCGGCTTTCGTCTCAACCGCCTGCAGCCGGCCTGCGTGCGCCTGGCCCTGGGCGGCAAGATCCTCGAGCAGCCGGCCCCGCGCGGCGATCTTGAGGCCGACGTGCTCGACGCTGGCGACGAGGTGATCCTGTTCGAGGCCGGCGAGGCTCTGGCCTTCCACGAGCCCCGCGCCGACGCCTCAGGCCCAAAAGCCGCCGCCGGCGACGGGATCATCCGCTCGCCCATGCCCGGCAAGATCGTCTCTGTCGCCGTCATCGCCGGCCAGACGGTCAGCAAGGGTCAGGCCCTGGTCACCGTCGAGGCCATGAAGATGGAGCACGCCCTGGTCGCCCCCTTCGACGGCGTGGTGGCCGAACTCAAGGCCGCCCCCGGAGACCAGGTCAGCGAAGGCGCCGTGCTGGCGCGGCTGGA
>DASXNV010000016.1:0-9060 GCA_036494815.1 Caulobacteraceae bacterium | reverse complement strand
TCGACATCGGCAATGGCGACTGCCTGGCCTTCTTCTGGTTCCCTAACGCCCCGGCGGCCCAGCCGGGCGTCTCCAATCCGGGCGGCCTGCCGGGTCATCCGGACTTCGTCACCGCCCACGCCTCGATGAACCATGTGGCCTTCAGCGTGCCGGTGGAGAAGTTCGACGAGTATTACGACAAGCTCAAGGCCAAGGGCATCGAGGTCTCGCCCATCCTCAACCACGACAATTCAAAATATCAGGTCAGCGCCACCGTGCATGAGGGCGTGTTCGTCCGCTCGGTCTATTTCTTCGATCCCGACGGGGTGTGCCTGGAGTTCGCCTGCTGGACGCGCGCGTTCACCGAGGCGGATGTGGAGCACGAGCCGATGACGGCGGAGGGGATGCGGGCGAGGCTGGTGGCGGAGCCGGCGGAGTAGCCAAGCCTGGTTTAGGATTCAAGACCGCCCGTCAGGTCTGACCGTCAAACCGGTCCAGCGGCTCACCCCAATCGGCGGACAGGGCCTGGCTGAGCTTTTCCAGGGTCTCGGGCCCTATGCGCCGGCCAAGTTCGGCCGCCATCAGCCGCATGGCCTCGTTGGCGTTTTGGCGCATCTGCTCGCCCTGGTGGGTGATGACCACGATCTTGGAGCGGCGGTCGTCCGGATCGTCGGTCAGCTGCAGAATGCCGAGTTCGATCATGCCGTTCAGGCTGGTGTGGATGGCCTGGCGGCTGACACCCAGGGCGCGGGCGATGTCGGACGGCCGTTTGTTTCCCAAAAGGACGCTGATCATCAGCATCGACTGCGCTCGGGTCACGCAAGGCCAGCCCTGGGCGCGAAGATAGGCCTGCAGCCCGTCGTCGAACCAGGAAAACCCCTGCAGTAGCTGCACGATGAGGATGGCGGCGTTGTCCATCCGGCGGGCTTAGACCGCGTCCAGGCCGATATCCAGGACTGGGGCCGAATGGGTCAGGGCCCCGACCGAGATGGCGTCGACGCCGGTCTCGGCGACAGCGCGGACGCTGGCAAGGGTGATGCCGCCGGAGGCCTCCAGCGGGACCGCACCGGCGACGCGGGCGACGGCCTGGCGCAGGTCGGCCAGCGAGAAATTGTCCAGCATGATCACGTCGGGGCGGAAGGGCAGGGCCTGGTCCAGCTGTTGCAGGCTGTCGACCTCGATCTCGATCTTCATCAAGTGACCGGCGGCGGCGCGGGCGCGCTCCAGGGCCGGGGCGATCCCGCCACAGGCGGCCACGTGATTGTCCTTGATCAGGATGGCGTCATCCAGGCCGAAGCGGTGGTTGACTCCGCCCCCGCAGCGCACGGCGTATTTTTCCAGGGCGCGCAGGCCAGGCGTGGTTTTGCGCGTGCAGACGATGCGGGCCTTGGTCCCCTGGACGGCGCCCACATAGGCCCGGGTCAGGGTGGCGACGCCGCTAAGACGGCCAAACAGGTTCAGCGCCACCCGCTCGGCGGACAGGAGCGCGCGGGCGCCGCCCTCTACCCGCGCCAACACCGCGCCAGCCTCAACGTCGGCCCCATCCGGAGTGACCGTCTCAAACCGGGCCTGCGGATCCATGGCGGCGATGGCCAGCCGGGCGCAGTCCAGGCCGGCGATGCGGCCGGGCTGGCGAGCAGCGAATACGACGCTCATCCGGGCGTCAGCCGGCAGACAGGCCGAGGCGGTGACGTCGCCGGCGCGGCCGAGGTCTTCGGCCAGGGCCGCGCGCACCACAGGATCGATCAACAGGTCGGGCAAAGGAGACAGCATCGGGCTCATCGTTGAGGTCAGGCCGCCTGGCCTTCAGCGGCTCGGAACGTGCGAGCCGACAGGGTGACGAAGCTGCGTTCAGCGACCGGCGCGAGGTGAGGAAAGTCTGCACGATAGTGCGCGCCGCGGCTTTCGCGGCGGGCCAGGGCGTTGTCAGCGACCAGGCGCGCGGCGATCAGCGGCAAGGCGGCGCCATGGCGGCCTTCCAGATCGGTGATCACACCCACAAGGCGGGTCAGGCCGTCAGCGTCGCGCACCACCCCAGCGTCGCGGCTCATGGCGGCGCGCAAGGTCCGCAAGGCCGGCATGGGCAGATCCGGCGCCGGTCGGCTCGCCTGGGGCCTCGTGCCGGGATCGATACTCTCCCTGGCCGCCTGCCCGGCGCGGGTTCCAAACACCGCCGCCTCCAATAGGGAGTTGGACGCCAGGCGGTTGGCGCCATGCACCCCCGTTGAGGCGCACTCGCCAGCGGCGAACAGGCCTGCAAGGCTGGTCTGGCCCACAGCGTCGGTGACCACCCCGCCCATGTGATAGTGCACCGCCGGCGCAACCGGAATCGGTTGCAGGCGCGGATCAACGCCGCCGGCCATGCAGGCGGCGAACACCGCAGGAAACTCGTCGGGGAAATGCTCGCCGATGGCTTTGCGGGCGTCGAGGAAGGCGCCACGCCCCTCGGCGATCTGGCGATGGATGGCGCGGGCGACCACGTCGCGCGGGGCCAGATCGCCCATGGCGTGATAGGCGGCCATGAACGGCGCGCCCCGGACGTCCACCAGAACCGCGCCCTCGCCGCGCAGGGCCTCGCTGGCCAAGGGCGCGGGATCGCGGTCGAGATCGATGGCGGTGGGATGGAACTGGACGAATTCGGGATCGGCGATCTGGGCGCCGGCCAAGGCCGCCAGGGCCAGGCCCTCGCCGCGCAGGGCGGTAGGGTTGGTGGTCACCGCGTAGAGGCCGCCCAGGCCGCCGGTCGCCAGCACAGTCGCCGGCGCGACCATCTGGACAAGCCGGCCGCCAGTCTCGGCCAGCACGCCTCGGACTCGGCCCTGGGCGTCGGTCAGCAGCGCCCGGGCGCGAATCTCGGGCCGGATCTGGATGCGGCCGTCAGCCATGGCGGCCACCGCCACCGCCTCCATGATCGCGCGACCGGCCTGATCACCCTTGACCCGGGCTACCCGCGGCCGGCTGTGGGCGGCCTCCAGGCTCTGGGCGAAGCCGCCACTGGTGTTGCGGTCAAAGGGCGCGCCGAGTTTGGCCAGGCGCCGCACAGCCTCAGGTCCCTCACGGGTCAAAAGTTCCGCCATGGCAGGGTCGACCAGCCCGGCGCCGGCGGCGACGGTGTCGGCGGCGTGCAGGGCCGGGGCGTCGTCCTCGGCCAGGGCGGCGGCCATGCCGCCCTGCGCCCAGGCCGAGGAGCAGCCTTGCAGCAGCGGCGCGGCGCTCAGGACCAGAGCCTTGCGCGGCGCGCAGGCCAGGGCGGCGGAGAGGCCAGCCAGGCCCGCCCCAAGGATCAGGACACCGTCGAAGCTTTCATATTCAACCATTGCACCACTCAACTCACGCATTCTGCGCCAAGCCTGACCAGGTCACGCCCGCGCAGAGGACCAGGGCGACGAGCCACAGGCCGATGGAGATGAACCACTGCCTGGTGGTCAGGCGCCGAGCCGCCGGACGGGGCGCCCGACCCATGACCGCCTGGGTCAGGCCCAGGCCGATGAAGATGGCGATGAAGATCTGACCGTGAGTCACAGCCCACCAGACGCCCAAGGCGCCCAGCACGATCATCACCCCCCGCTCCACATTGGGATGAATCCAGGCCAGGGCCGGGCCTAGCGCCTTGGAGCCGTCCAGCGGCGGGGCGGGAGCCAGATTGAGCAGGTTCAGCCCGCCGATGAACAGCACGCCGTTGAGCCAGATCGGATTTTTGCTGGTCGCATAGAGCAGGTAGAAGGGCGCGGCGGCGGCCAGGCCGGCGACCGGACCGGCCAGGGCGATCAGCACGCCCTTGAACTCGGTGTCCGGCGTCCGGCGCATGCTGGCCGCGCCGCCAAAGAAGGGGATGATGTGAATCCGGCCGGGTCCGCAGCCCAGGCTGTTGATGGCGGCCAGATGGCCCAGCTCGTGCACGAGTATGCCCAGCACGCCGGCGGCGGCATAGACCCAACCCCAGCTCCATCCAAGGTAGGCGGCGAAAATCACCGTCGAGGCCAGGCCCCAGCCGATCTGAGAGGCGAGGGACGGTTGCGCCGGCTCGACGACCGGTCCCGGCGCTGGACTTAAGGGTTCGCTCGCCGCCACGGCGCCCCAAGGACCAAGTCTTTCGACGTCCGAGGCGGAGGGCAGGCTCTCGTCCGTGGGGGTCATGATGGGCCTAGATCAGTTCCACATCGACATGGTGGCGCGCCTTGACCAGGTCGTAGCGGGCAGGGACGGCCAGGGGCGGCATTGCGATCATCCGCGTTACGGCCAGGCGCGCGCGCTCGGCGACGGCCGCATCGACCTTCACCTCGAAGCGGTCGTAGAGCAGGGCCTGATGGATGTTTTCCAGGCTGATGCGCTTCATGTGCGGGCAAAGGTTGCAGGGGCGCACGAACTCGGTGTCGGGTGCGTCGCAGGCGACATTGTCGGCCATGGAGCATTCGGTGATCAGCACCACCTGGCGCGGTTTGCGCTGCATGACGTAGTCGTTCATGGCTGCGGTGGAGCCGGCGAAATCGGCCTCTTCCAGGACCTCGGTCGGACATTCCGGGTGGGCCAGGATCTCGGCCCCCGGATAGGCGGCGCGCAGTTCCAGGATGTCTTCGCGATTGAAGCGCTCATGCACCTCGCAGCGGCCCTGCCAGGCGATGATGCCGATCCCGGTCTGGCGGGCGACGTTGCGGGCCAGATATTCGTCGGGGATCAGGATCACCCGATCGACGCCCCATTCGCGGGCGATGTGCTCGACCACCTGCACGGCGTTGGCGCTGGTGCAGCAGATGTCGGTCTCGGCCTTCACCTCGGCGGTGGTGTTGACATAGGTGACCACCGGCAGGCCCGGATAACGTTGCTTGATCAGCCGCACATCGGCGCCCGTGATGGACGAGGCCAGGGAGCAGCCGGCCAGGGGATCGGGGATCAGGATGGTCTTGTCGGGGCAGAGGACCTTGGAGGTCTCGGCCATGAAGTGGACCCCGGCCTGGACGATCACCGCAGCGTCGCACTTGGCCGCCTCGCGGGCCAGGGCCAGGCTGTCGCCGACGAAGTCGCCGACCCCGTGGAAGATCTCCGGCGTCATGTAGTTGTGCGCCAGGATCACCGCATTTTTCTGCTTTTTCAGATCGTTGATCGCGGCGATCAGCGGCGCCTGCAGCCGCCATTCCAGCGGCGTGACCCGGCTCTTGATCTTCTCCCAAATGGGAGACGTCGCCCGATCGACATCGGGTGTGAAGGCCAAGGATGCGAACCCGTCCGCCATGTCATCCTCCTTATGCTCAAAGTGAGCATTTCGGGGTCCTGTAAAAACGCCGCGCCCCGAATCTGGAGCCGGCGTCCCTCACCTTTTGCTATCTTTGAGCATAAGGTCACTCACATATAGTCCGGGTGCGGCCTGATGGGAAGAGCGACGTTACGTCGGCGAGATCACGATTTTGAGCGTGTGGTGACTAAGGCACAGGCAGTTCTCGTGATTCCGAAGCCGGATCAGCGAACTAGGCTTGTCTTCACCAGGTGCCGATCTTCTGCGCTTCTTGATGGCTGATCGGGTGGTGAGCGGCCTTGTGGTCCTCTTCGGCCAGGAAGCGCACGGCTTCCAGCGCGGCCATACAGCCCATGCCCGCTGCGGTCACAGCCTGGCGATAGATATCGTCGGTGACGTCACCGGCGGCCCAGACCCCGGGGATGGCGGTGGCGGCCGTGCCCGGAACCACTTTCAGATAGCCGCCGGCGTGAGTTTCCAGTTGGCCTTGGAACAGCTCGGACGACGGGGCGTGGCCAATGGCGACGAAGAAGCCGTCGCAGGCGATTTCGCTGACCAGGTCGGTCTTCAGGTTTCGCACCCGCACGCCGGTCACGCCCAGGGGGGCGGTGGTCCCCACCACTTCTTCAATGCCGGTGTCCCACACCACCTCGATCTTCGGATTGGCGAACAGGCGCTGTTGCAGGATGCGCTCGGCGCGAAACTCGTCGCGGCGATGGATCACCGTGACCTTGGAGGCGAAATTGGTCAGGAACAGCGCCTCCTCGACGGCGGTGTTGCCGCCGCCGACCACCACCACTTCCTTGCCGCGATAGAAGAAGCCGTCGCAGGTGGCGCAGGCCGAGACGCCAAAGCCCTGGAAGGTCTGCTCTGAGGGCAGGCCCAGCCACTTGGCCTGGGCGCCGGTGGCGATGATCAGGGTCTCGGCCAGGAACACGGCGCCGGAATCGCACTCCAGGCGGAATGGGCGCTGGGACAGGTCAGCCTTCATGACGATGTCGCCGACGAACTCGGTTCCCACATGCTCGGCCTGGGCGCGCATCTGGTCCATCAGCCACGGGCCTTGGATCACATCGGAAAAGCCCGGATAGTTCTCCACGTCGGTGGTGATGGTCAGCTGGCCGCCGGGCTGGATGCCGGCGATCAGCACCGGTTCCAGCATGGCGCGCGCAGCGTAGATGGCGGCGGTATAGCCGGCGGGGCCGGAACCAATGATGGCGCAGCGGACTTTGCGGGGCGAGGCGGAGTTGGACATGGCGGGCTTTCGAACGTGGTCGCCGACAGCGGCGATAAGCTGAGGCAGACTATGTAATGATGATTCCACTATCCGCTAACCGACCGTGAGCCCCTCCGTCCAGCGCATCCTGTTCCTGGCCGACGCCGGCCCACTTGTGGGCGGCGGCCATGTGATGCGTTGTCTGACCCTGGCGGGCGCGTTGCGGGCCAAGGGCGCGGCCTGCGCCTTCGCCGCAGGCGATGAGGCGGCCAAGGTGCTGGGGGCCTTCGCTGGGCCGGAGATCGAGCGGTTGGCGGGCTCCGGTGAGGACGCCCGGGCCCTGGTTCAATCAGGACTGGTCGCCATCGGCGACTGGAATCCGACCTGGGTGGTGGTTGATCACTACGAAGTCTCGGCGGAGCAGGAAGGGCGGCTGCGCCAAGCCGCCGGCCGGCTGCTGGCCATCGACGACCTGAGGCGGGTCCATGACGCTGATCTGGTGCTGGATTCCAACTTCGGCCGAACCGAGGGCGATTACCCGGGGGTGGCGGCGCTGACCGGCGCGGCCTTCACCCTGATCCGGCCGGCCTTTCGCGACCTGCGTGAGATCGCCCTGATGCGGCGTGGCGTGCAGGCGGGGGTGTCGCGGGTGCTGGTGGCCATGGGCCTGACCGATCTCGACGGGATCACGGCGCGAGTTTTGCGCGCCTTGCGGCCCGTGCTGGGCGATCGCCAGGTGGATGTGGTGCTGGGCGCCGGTGCGGTGGGTCTGGACCAGGTCCTGGCCATGGCTAGGGATGACCGGCGCCTGGAAATCCACGTCAGCACCCAGGCTATGTCGGCCCTGACCGCGGCGGCGGACCTCGCCATCGGCGCGGGCGGATCGAGCACCTGGGAGCGCTGCTGCCTGGGCCTGCCGGCGATCACCGCCGTCCTGGCCGACAACCAGCGGGCCAACGCAGCGGCTCTGGAGGCCGCCGGCGCGACGGTGGTGCTGGAGGCGGCGGATGCGGGATTCGAGGCGCGGCTGGCGGGGACGTTCGAGGCGCTGTGCGGGGACGATGCGCGGTTGAAGGCGCTGAGCGCAGCGTCGGCGGCGCTGTGTGATGGGATGGGGGCGGAGCGTGTCGCCAAGCGGGTGCTAGCGCCGATCAGCTGACCTACGGGTTTCGCCCGCCGCGGAACGGCGGCGCCAGCCGGGTCGGCGACGCCCGCAGCAAGCGCGCTTATTCCACCAGCTCCCACGCCAGCGGCTCTCCGCGCTTAAGATCCCGCGCAGCCTTGCGCCCCAGCACCTCGAACAGATGCTTGGGCGCCAGGCCGAACCCCGGTCGGATCGAGCGCACATTGGCGTCGGTGAGCGGTTCACCAGCGGCTACGTCGGCCACCACATAGAGCGAGCGGCGGTGCTCCCGGCTGGCTTTTTCGGCCTCGACTTCTTCGTAGTGGATCCCGCCAAGCGCCTCCCAGGCGCTTCGGCAGTCTGTGACCAGGCGGGCCAGTTCGTCGGGTTCCAGCGAAAAGGCCGAGTCCGGGCCGCCGTCGGCGCGGGCCAGGGTGAAGTGTTTTTCGATGACGCAGGCGCCCAGCGCCACCGCCGCCACCGACACCGCCGTGCCCATGCTGTGGTCGGACAGGCCCACATGGGTTGCGTGCGCGGCGCCCAGGTCGGCCATGGTGCGCAGGTGCATCTGCGAGGGCGGGGTCGGATAGCCGCTGGTGCAGTGCAGGAGCACGATATCCTGGCCGCCCTCGGCCCGGGCCGCGGCGACCGCGTCGGTGATGTCTTCGGGCGAGGCCAGGCCTGTGGACATGATCAGGGGCTTGCCGGTGCGGGCCATGCAGCCGATCAGCGGCGTGTCCACCAGCTCGAACGAGGCGACCTTGAAGGCTGGCGCGCCGAGGCCATCCAGGAACGCTACGGCGGTCGGATCGAAAGGTGAGCTGAACGCGGTGATGCCCATCTGCCGCGCCTTGTCGAACAATCGCGGATGCCAGTCCCAGGGGGTGTGGGCTTCCTGGTAGAGTTCATAAAGCCGCCGGCCGTCCCACAGGCCACCCTCGATCAGAAAGCCCGGCCCATCGTGGTCGATGGTGATGGTGTCGGCGGTGTAGGTCTGCAGCTTGACCGCGTCGGCCCCGGCCTCGGCGGCCGCCTCGATCAGGGCGAAGGCGCGCTGAATGTCGCCATTATGGTTGCCCGACATTTCGGCGATCACATAGGGCGGTTGGTCCGGGCCGATGGCGCGGCCGGCGATGGCGAAGGGTTTCGTCATGTTGGGCCCACGCTCACAAGGCTGAGTTCACCAGGGCCGTAGCCCTTCTGCAGCAGGCGTTCAGCGCAGGCCTGGCGGGCCTTGGCCCAGTCGGCGGCCAGCAGGCCCAGGCCGACCACGTCCTGAAACCGGCCTTCTTTCCATACATGATCGCGATAATGCGCCTCGCGCACGAAACCGAAGGATTCGTGCAGCCTCCAGACCGGCTCGTTCTCCAGCAGCACCTCGCACCACAGCTTGTTCAGACCCAGCGGGCCGAACACATGGTCCAGCACCAACAGTTCCACCGCCGCGCCCACGCCGCGCCCGCGCACGCTGGCCTCGCCCAGATAATAGGCCCACTCGCAGCGCCGGCGGAC
>DASXNV010000015.1:0-51927 GCA_036494815.1 Caulobacteraceae bacterium | reverse complement strand
GGTCGTGGCCGCGCGCGGCCGCCGGGTCGGAGCGCAACTACGGTGCCAACGGTTTATTGATCTTGGACCGTGCCTGGCGAACTAAAGCGGTTGTTCAAGCTGAACACCTAAGCTGCGCATCGCCGCCAATCGGCCGAAGCTCAAGGTGAGCGCCTTTCGCCTTGCGCCCGCCAGCGCGACAGCCGGCGCATCGATCAGTATCGCCCCGCCAAAGGCGTCGGCGACGATAAGGCCGGGCCCCTCGGGCAGGTGCTCGCGCGGGAAATGCGGGGCCACGGCGAAATAGAACTGCTCGCAGAACGGCCCGTATTCGCCCCATTTGCGGTCGACCCGATAGTCGTCGAGCCCGGACTTGACCTCGACGATGAGGATCTCGCCGCGAGGCCCTAGAGCCATTAGGTCGGCCCGGCGGCCGTTGGGCAGGCTGACCTCGGCCAGGGGGGCGAAACCTAAGGAAATCAACAGCCGCGCGGCGCCGCGCGTCACCGCTTCGGTGGTGTCGGGGCGCGACGGATTGAGGGGTGCGACAGCCTCCATGGCGTCACCTTGTTCCGTCTTCGTTCTGAAATCAAGCCCTCAAAAACCAAGGCGCCGACAGCTGTCTTCAGGCCGCGGGTTGATTGTCGAAGATCAGTTTGGAAACGTCAAAGCCCAAGGCCCGGGCCTTGGCCACCAGGGCCGCCCTCTGGTCAGGGGTCAGGTCGGGGCGCCGTGACATGATCCACAGGTATTTGGGATTGGACGTGCTCAGCATGCACCAGCTGTAGTCGTCGCCGCGGTCCAGGACCCAGTAGTCCATCTGCACCAGACCACCGAAAAAGCCGATCCGGAACTTGGAATTGCTGGTCTCGTCGACGCGTCCTGCGCCGCGCCAGGTCTTGGTCGACCCGTTGAGCGCGCCCATATGGCAGGTCTGCACCACCTGGAACTCGCCGTCGGACTTGCGTGACCAGTCCGAGGTGGCCGCTTCGCAATTCGACTGGATCTTGTTGGGTAAGCGGGCGACTTCGTACCAGCGTCCGGCGTAGCGCCCTGGATCGACCGGCTTGGTGGTTGCGGTCGGAGCGGCCCAGACCAGCCCACCGCTTACCAGTCCGGTGACCAGAGCGGCGGCGACAAGCCATTTTACTGAAAATCGCATTCCAAGTCCCAATCCAGAAGGGCCGCGCCCTCAATACGAAATCGCCCCGCCGGGTTGCGACGGGGCGATTAGGCCTACTGGAAACTAAGGCTATTCCGCGGCGATGAGAACCTCGACGGCGGTGCGATCCTTGAAATTGATCGCCTGCAGATAACGGATGCCCTCTTCGGCGATGTCGTCGCCGACCATGCGATCGCCCTCGGCCTTCAGCTCCTCCATGTCAATATACATGGCGTAGAAGGCGCGGGTGCGGTCGGTGATGATGCCGGCGTTGAGCAGGGTCTTGATCAAGACCCGGAAGATGTTGGCCGATTCCTTCATGCCTTCACGGCGGACATCGTCGGTCATCACCTCGGTGAAGGCGGCCATCACCTTGTCGGGATCCAGGCCGAAATCGGCGTAGAGCGCGGCCTGTTGCGACGGCGCCACCAGGTTGAACAGCAGGATCTGGAAGCAGTGAGCGGCCCAGTCCTCGATGATCGCGTGTTCTTCCGTGGACAGCTTGGGCACAGTGCGGTCGGCCCAGATCTTGCCGAACTTGTGGTGGAAGGCCTCGTCGGTCATCACCAACTGCAGCAGCTTCTTGCCCAACGGGTCGGTGATGACGTTGTAGAAGCTGGCGAAGGCGCCCATGGCCAGGCCCTCGATCAGCATCTGCATGCCGATGATCTTCTTATAGACCTCCGGCGCGCCGATGATCTCGACCAGCAGGTCTTTCAGCACCGGGCCGCATTCCAGCGGACGGCCCCAGCGGGTCTTGATGTATTTGGCGAAGGCGGTGACATGACGGGCTTCTTCGCGGGTCTGGTTGGCGGCGTATTCCTGCGCGCCCTGGTCCTTCAGCACGTGGCACAGCGAGGCCGACAGGTTCAGTGCGCCCTGTTCGCCGTGCAGGATCGAGGAGAAGTTGTGTAGCACCACGGTGTTGATGAACCGGATCCGCTCCTTGGGATCGGACAGATGGTTCGACACATAGTCGGTCTGCAGCGCCGCGATCATGTCCTCCGGGACCAGCGCGACGTTCTCCATGTCGAAGGGCTCGTCGAAATCGATATATTTCTTGTCCAGCGGGTCCCAGAAGTGATCGTGGGTCGCCGAAATGATTTTGTCGAAGGCCGTCGAGCGGGCGTTGTAGCGATCAAGCTCCAGCATGGACACGAAGTCGTCCGGCGCCACCGCGTCGTACATGGCGTCCTTGGTGATGTTGTTGTCGGTCATTCGGCCAGCTCTCCCAACGGCGTCTTGGCGCGCGCACAGCGCCTGCTTGCGATCAACTTGCAAGGGCCAAGTCCGCCCGTCAAGAAAAATGACGCCGGCGTCAGAATTAAAAAAGCTTAACCTGGATTAGGCCTCGCCCATGCGCATGAGCCCGGCGAGGTCATGAAGGCCGAGATGATCGAACGCCTCGGCGACCCCGGCCTGAGCTTCGAGCGACTTGTTCTGCGACAGCTTACGGACACCCTCCAGGCGCTCGATGCGCATCTCGAACCCGACGATTCCGGCCAGCATGGCTTCGAACCGGCCAGGGCTCATCTTGCTCCGCGTCCACGGCGGCTTGGGCGTCAGGCGCGCCTCGAATTCGGCCGAAAGATCATCCAGCAGCGTCGTGGTCTCAGCCATGCCCAGCCTTGAGACCGGCCCGGCGATTTCCGCGGACAGATAGTTCCAGGTGGGAACCTGATCCTCCAGCCCGTACCAGTCCGGGCTGACATAGGCCTGCCCGCCGGTGACCACCGCTAGGGCATGGGCGCCGTCCTCCAGAGCCTTGGCCAGGGGATTGGCGGCGGACAGGTGGAAGCGTAGTCGCCCGTCCATGAGCAGCACGGGGGCGTGGGCGCAAAGCGGTCGGGTTGCGGCGACCCCGACGATCAGCGCCAGACCGGTCGTACGGACCAGCGTCGCCAGTCGGGCGTGGTCGGTTTCACGGAAGACTTGGGCTGGATGCATGGTCAGATCGCCAGCTGGGTCTGGACCACCAGGGCCAGGAGCTTACCGTCAGAGTTGGTGACACGGGTCTGCCAGACTGAGGTGCGGCGGCCCACATGTACGGGCGTGGCCTCGGCGGTCACCACCGCGCCAACAGCCGCGCCGCCCAGGAAGTTGGTCTTGCTTTCGACCGTGGTGGTCCGGGCGCCGTCCGCCAGATTTAGATGGGCGCCGATCGCGCCCACGGTGTCCGCCAGGGCCATGAAGGCGCCACCATGCAGGATGCCGCCCTCGGTGCAGATTTCATCTCGCACGGTGAGCCGCGCGGTGACGCCGGCCTTTGAGGCTTCAATGATGTCTATGCCGAGAAGCTTGGCCAGGGGCAGGGGGGTGGCGTTGAGCTGGTCGACAAGGGTTGTGGGGGGAGGCACGCACAAAACTCCGCGGGACGAGGATGATCTCGACGAGATGACCGTCGTCCCACGAAGATAGCAAGCGAACTGATCAAGCGATTTCGGCCTGAACAAGCTGCGTCCGCTTTGAACTTTTCAGGCCAGCATCCACCAGCGATGCGACAATCAAAGCCTGGTTATCGCTAGAAAGGCTTCGCCTGAAATTCAATAAACCTTAGTGAGGCTTGGCGTCCTGAGCCGTGTCGGTCACGGCATGACCCGCGGACGACACGTCCTTACCAGCGCCTTCGACCGTGTTACAAGCGGTCAGCATGAGGCCAGCGGCCATAGCCGCCAAAATGATTATTTTACGCATAGTCCGATCTCCACGGTTGCTTCGCAAGCACAACGCTCAAGCTGCGACGTCGTTCCCCTTGCTTCGGTTGCGGCCAGCCGGTGGGCGTCGGGCTGGCGGCGCCTCGATGCTAGGGGTTGGAAACACCAGGCGGGCAGTCATGCCTCCGAGGCTGTTGGGCAGGATCTCCACGCGCCCGCGCAGTTGCCGGGCGAAGGCGCTCATCAAGGTCCGGCCCACTCCGCCCTCGCCGGAAAGGCCCGGTTCGCCGCCGTGGCCCTCGTCGCTGATCGAAAGCTCGGCCTCGGCCCCGTCGACTGCGAACCGTACGCGCAGCGTGCCGCTGCGATGAGCCAGGGCGTGCTTTTGGGCGTTGGTGATGGCCTCGACGGCGAAGAGGGCCAGGGGCGGCAGCTTGTCGGGATCGATCGAGATCTCGTCGGCCTCCAGTTCGGTGCGCACCGCGCCGCCCCGGCCCTGCTGTTCGACCACCAACTGGCCGATCAGATCGCTGAGGAACTGGCGCAGATCCACCCGGCGAATGTCCGGGCCCTGGTAGAGCGCGCGGTAGATCAAGGCCAGGGCGCCCACCCTCTGGCGCGTGTCCGACATAGCGGTGCGGGCGGCGGGGTCGCTGAGGGAGCGCTGTTGCAGGTTGAGCAGCGAGGAGATGACCTGCAGGTTGTTCTTCACCCGGTGATGGATTTCTCGCAGCAAGGCGTCCTTTTCGGACAGGGAGTCACGCAAGGACTGGTCGCGGGCGGCGATGGCGTCGGCCATGGTCGCCAGGGTCTCGGCCAGTTCGCGGATCTCCAGCGGCGCCTGCTCAAGCTTGTTGGGCCGAACCGACAGCCGCCCCCGGGCGTAGATGGCGGCGATACGGCCCAGATAGCTCAGCCAGCGGATCACCACCCGCTCGGTCACCACCCACACCGCCGCCAGGGCCAGGGTGAAGGCCAGCAGGGGAAACAGGAAGCTCGACAACGGATTGAGCCCCGCCCACGAGAACAGGCCCTCGGCCGGCGCAGAAAGGATGACGAAGACATCCCCCGCCAGGGGCGCTGTTGAATAGTCCCTCCGGTTACCGGCCAGGTCAGGTCCCGAATAGAGGTAGGAGCCCGCCTTGCGGGCCCGCTTGGCGAAGTCGGGCTGCGGCGGGCCGAAGGCGGTCGCCCTGGTGCGGGAAAGATAGCGGCCCTGATCGTCGGCGATCGCCACCTCGGTGCCCGCGGGCAGGGCGCGATCGGTCAAGGCGGGCCGGAGGCTATCGAGGCTGATCAACGCCACCAGGGCGCCGTCGAACCTGCCCTTGGCGTCGGTTGCGCGCTCGGCGGCCAACAGGGACGGATCGCCGCCCGCCAAGCCGGCCGGCGACCGGATGATGGTTCGCGGCTGGCCTTCCTGCAGATGGACAAACCAGTCGCGGTCGCGTCGCAACGCATCCGCCGGGACGGAGCGCGCGGCGCAGGACACCCGGCCGCGGGAATCGAACCGGATCAGGTTGTCATAGCCTTGCAGGCGGGCGGTCACTTCGCTCAGGCGCGGGGCGCATTCCAGCCCCACGGAGTCGGGGGCCAAGGTCTCCAGAAGAACGCTGGCGCTCTCCATCCTGGCCCTGGCCGTGGCGGCGCTGCGTTCGGCCGCCAGGGCCAGGCTGGCGCGCTGCTCGTGCGCGTCTTTCTGATAGGCGATCATGGATTCGACGCCCCCGAGCAAAAGCACCGGGGCCAGGGCCAGGGCCAAGGTGAGGCCCAGCCGGACACGGATGGTCGCCAGAGGCTCCATAGCGCGTGCGCTGAACGCAGATGCCAGTCTCGGCGCCATTGCGCGTTTGCTCAATGCTCCACCGAGTCCAACCGCTCTCCATAGAAACGATCAGATCCCGGCGGCGACCGCGTCATGTGGATGACATCCTATGGCGCCGAGCTCAAACGCTCCGCATCAGCCAGTATAGACGTCATCGCCTCGCTGGCGGAACGGCCATCACGGTCGTAATCGCCGGAGTCCAGAATGGCCTGCAACGCCTTGCGCGCCCGGCTGACCCGGCTCTTGACTGTGCCCACGGCGCAATCGCAGATCTCGGCCGCCTCTTCGTAGGCGAAACCGCCCGCGCCGACCAGGATCAAGGCCTCGCGCTGCTCGGGCGGCAGCATCTTCAGGCCCAGGCGAAGTTCGTCCAGGGCCACCGGCGCTTCCGGATCGTCCACCGCCACCAGCGTCCGTTCGGCGGCCTCCTGATCGAGCTGGGTCGAGCGCCAGGAGCGGCGCTTCTCCGAATAAAATTGGTTGCGCAGGATCATGAAGGTCCAGGCCTTCATGTTGGTGCCCAGGTGGAAACTGTCGCGGGCGACCCAGGCCTTCATCATCGCCTCCTGCGCCAGATCGTCGGCGCTGGCGGCGTCTCCGGCCAGGGTGCGGGCGAAGGCGCGCAGATGAGGGATCAGGGCGACCAGTTCGCGCCTGAACGCAGCCTCGCTATTGCTATCGCGGTGCGGTCGCGGGGCGGACGATGGATAAGCGTCTTGATCGGCCATCAGTCGCGGTCCGCGCCGGAATTGTCGGCCTGACGCAGAATGTTCAGGAACTCATCGGGAACGGGTTCGTTGACGACCTCATCGAACAATTGGCGAAGTTTGACGCCGATGGCCTGCTGGCGGAGACGCGCTTCATCCACTGACGGGCCGGGCACAGGAGTAGTTGGGCTGGTAGACGATTGCTCGATCATTCCCTTGGCGTCGCGTTGGTCCAACGTACGCCCCCTTCAAGAGTTCTGTCGGCTATGCCGAGGATCACTGAGTTCGTTAATGCGTCAAGTCGGCTTGCGTTCCGGATACACGGAAAATCCGGAACCGGAAGCTCTGCCGCACGTTTTCGGTCTACCCGTCGGCTGGACGGGAGTATCGTTTTGGCGTGTCCGGGCGTCATCCGTCCAGTGAACGTCTAATATTGGAGGGGGCCATGAGCCTGCTGGTCCGTTTGGCGCCGCATCTGCCCTATGTTCGCCGCTACGCACGAGCCCTGACGGGCGATCAGGCGACGGGCGACTCCTATGTCCGTATCGCGCTGGAAGCCTTGGCTGCGGGCGAGCGATCGCTCGATCCTGGCCTGACGCCGCGCGTGGCCCTCTATCACGCGTTCCACGCCGTCTGGTCGACCAGTGGCGGACGGCTTGAGGCGGCCAGCCAGGAGCACGCCGTTGGCGGGCAGACCCCAGCCCTGAGGCTGATGCGGATCGCACCGCGCTCGCGGCAGGCGTTTCTGCTGACCGCCCTGGAAGGGTTCACGCCCGGCGAAGCGGCTCAAATCCTGGGGATCGGCTTCGATGAGGTGGACACCCTGATCGAGGAAGCCCAGCGCGACATAGACGCCGAGTTGGCGACGTCGGTGCTGATTATCGAGGACGAGCCTGTAATCGCCGCAGATATCGAAGCCCTGGTGCGCGAGCTAGGTCATGACGTGCTCGATATCGCCGCCACCCGCTCGGAGGCGATCGAATCCGTTCGCCGCCGCGCCCCAGGCCTGGTTCTGGCCGATATCCAGCTGGCCGATGGCTCGTCCGGTATCGACGCGGTCAAGGATATCCTTGGGCAGCTCGATCTGCCGGTGATCTTCATCACCGCCTTCCCGGAGCGGCTTTTGACCGGCGAGCGGCCAGAGCCCACCTTTCTGATCACCAAGCCGTTCCAGCCCGAAACCGTGAAGGCGGCCATCGGTCAGGCGCTGTTCTTCCATCCGGGGCCAGGGCGCAAGGCCGCCTGAAACCTGCTGTCAGGTTTGACGCCTCAAGAAGGGCCCTTCGGCTTTGCGGTCGCAGGGCCTTGTGCGTTTCGCTGGCCGCGGCGGCTGCGCGGGCGGCGGAACGTTCCCCATTTCGCCCGCGTTGATCGACCAAGGCTGACACGCGCAGCTTTTTGGAAAGGAAACCATCATGCTTGGTTGGGCGCTTACCTTCGTCATCCTGGCGCTGATCGCCGGGTTTTTCGGCTTCTTCTCGCTGGCGGGCCTCGCGGCGACGATCGCCAAGATTCTATTCCTTGTCTTCCTGGTGCTGCTGGTCGCCAGCTTCGTCATGAGGGCTCTGAGAGGCCAGTCGGTAGTGTGACGGGGCGTATTTTTGGACGGCTCAAGCCTCGGCAAAAAAATCGAGATTTTCGGGGAACAATTTTTGGGCCGTATCGTTTCATATTCGCGGAGGCGGCGACGCCCCCCCGACTTGAAGCTGGCCCAGCCAGCTAGCCGTCTCCGCACCCCTTTTTCTTGATGATGCGACCCCATTCGGGCGGCCTTAGGGCCGCCCGATTTTCTTGGTGGTAGGCTCAGTCCGGACGGGGGCTCAAGGCGTCGTGGCGGGGAGTCCCGCGAGCGGCGCGCCTCAGCTCAAGAAAACGAAGTCTTAGTGGTCGTCGCCTCCGCCGCCGGTGGCCGCCTGGATCAGGGCGGCGATACGGTCGGTCGGGCTGGCCGGCTGGTTCAGCGCTTGAGACGCATTGGAGTTGGATGTCGGCACCGCGGCGGCCAGTTGGCTCAGGGCGCTCTGAGCGACCACGCGAACCGCGTTCTGGGCGGCGCTGCGGGCGGCGTTTTCACTCGACTGATAGATGAAGCCGTAGGTCGGGTAGACGGTGCTGCCCAGATCCCGGGCCGGATCGTACCAGACCTTGACCTGGCTCCAGTCGCCCGCGTGAGACACGTCGACCACCGTGACGTCTTTTTCAACCTGGCCGCGGGAGCCGTCGATCACGGACCAGTTGGCGTGGGTGACCTGGATCACGCGGTCGGTCAGCACGCGGCTGACCACGGCCACGTGGCCCTTGTTCATGACACCAGTGGGCTTGAACACCAGCACGGCGCCGGACTTGGGGGTGAAGCCCTGGGCATAGCGGCCGGCCGCCTTTTGCCACCAGGTCCAGGCGTCGCCGAAAATCTCAATGCCGGAGATCATGCGAGCGAAGGGCGCGCACTGAAGATAGTCGTCGGCGCGGGCAGGGCTGCTCATCGTGACCATCATGGCCAGGGAAGCGGCAAGTGCGCCGAGAACTTTCATCATGCGTCGTCGCATCAAGGACCCCCGCCCCCGTTTCACTGAGGCGTTGGGATAACCATGAAGACAGTGAAATGAAAGTAAAATTTTCCGCGGCGTGTTTTCTAGGCCACGCTCGGGGTCAGGCGCCGGATGGGCGCGGGCAGGCTGCGGACCCACAGGCGTCCCGGGCGCTCGACCAGATGATGGGCCAGGGCGGCCACTGGAATGACGCCGATCATCAATATAATCCAGGCAAAGAGCGGCATGTTTCCCTTCTGGATGTTGAACAGAAAAGCGACGACGTGAACGAACAACAAATTCCAGGGAACTGACACCATGTATATCGCGTAGCTTATCTCACCGAGATAGACGGCCAGTCCCCAAACAGTGCTGCCCCGACTCGATGAAGACGCCGACGCTAAACCTGGAATTATTAGGCCGAGCGCGAGCACGATCGTCAGGTCAGGCGCTTCTATCTGTGCGAAAATTAGGCCCAGGGCGCCGAAAATAACGGCGACCATCGTCCCTGCGGCGCCTGCGGCGCGTCCGCACGCCAAGCCGCCGCTCCACGCCAGATAGAGCGCACAGCCATAGGCGAAGCACGGTACGATTCGTAAGGCGCCCCATCGAATGGTCGCTTCGGTCAGGGGCGAACCGCTCCAGGCCTGGAACGCCGTATAGAGGCCGGCGAGGGCCAGGGCCGAACCGATAACGGCTAGGCGCGGCCGCCGGCGCAGGGCCAGGGCGCACCCGCCGAACAGCGGAAAGGCCAGATAGGCGAACCACTCCGCCGAAACGGACCAGGAGGGATGGTTCCATCCGGAAGTCGAGGCCAGTCCCCAGGCCTGAACCAGCAGAAGATTGGCCGGTAGGGAGGACCAGGACAGGATATTGGGATCGATGCTCAGTCCCTCGGCGCGCGCGCCCAGGGCCATGGCCCCGATCGCGGTCAGACTGGCCAGATGCAGCGGATAGACCCGCGCCAGCCGCGCCTTGAGGAACGAGCTATAACGAAAGTCGCCCCGGCCGAGAGCACCCAGATAGACGTGGCAAAGGATGAACCCGGACAGGGTGAAGAACAGTTCGACCCCCAGATAGCCCTTGGCCACCAGAGGCGGCTGGGCGCCCGCGCCCAGATTGGGCCAATAGTCGTACAGCACCACCCACATGGCCGGAAAGAAGCGCAGGGCGGTCAGCGCCCCAAGGTTGCGCGCGCCAGGATTGTGGGTCGAAGGGGAACTGGAAGGTAGCATGGCCTGCGCGCTGTCTCGGACTGGCGCAAACAAGCCAGGGCTCGGGCAAATGACTGCAGGCGTGGCGCCAACTGATGTGGTTCAGCGGCGAGGCCCGGCTCTTTCGAACCAAGCCTCGCCGCCGAGTTGTACGGGGCTTGTCGCCCGCGAGATCACGATGATCTTGGATTGACCCAATCCAAAATCATAAAACATGATCGATTACTAACGCTTAGAGCGGGTGTGCGCGGAAAACCGCTTCGCACTTTTCCTCATCCTGCTCC
Source organism: Caulobacteraceae bacterium (assembly GCA_036494815.1). Taxonomy (GTDB): domain Bacteria; phylum Pseudomonadota; class Alphaproteobacteria; order Caulobacterales; family Caulobacteraceae; genus Poindextera. The sequence continues at coordinate 41,574 of DASXNV010000015.1, read as the reverse complement.
AGGCCTATTTGTTGCAGCGCGCGATCAGATCGGGCGGGAAGGCCTTGCCGTCATAGCTGTAGCTGGCCACCGGGCCGGCGGCCTTGACCAGGGCCTTGCAGACGCTGACCGATTGAACTGCTTCCGTCGCCGGGAAGGCGGCGCAGACCGTGCCGAGGCAGGACCAGGCGGCGTCGCCGGCGATGGTCTTGACGGCGGACGGCACCGGCTTTTGCAGCGTGGCTTCGGCGCGGCCATCGGCCAGGGCGGCTCCAGCCGCGGCCGAGAAGGCGGCGACGAGAGCCAAGGTGCGAATCATCATGAGTGTCTCCTGAGCGTTCCGGGGAGGTAGGTTATCGATGGCAAGGTTTACGGCCTTACTAACGTCGCCCGGTGCTATCCCCAACACCGCGCTGCCGAACTAAACGACGCTCAGATAAGGTCATATTTATCCGATGCAAGCGGATTTCGGCTCGCGGTTGACGAAATAAGCATAGCCGATGTCGCGTTCGTCGTCGACGCGAGGCCTTGTGGGCCGCTATGGAACGCTCGCGCGACGCGCGGCCTTGGCTTGAGGCCCGCCCAGAGAGGATATGCCCATGAAGACCAGAGCCGCTGTGGCGTTCGAAGCCAAGAAACCCCTCGAAATCGTCGAAGTCGACCTGGAAGGCCCGCGCGCGGGTGAGGTCCTGGTGGAGATCAAGGCCACCGGTATCTGCCATACCGACGCCTACACCCTGGACGGCCTGGATAGCGAAGGCCTGTTCCCCTCGATTCTGGGCCATGAAGGCGCGGGCGTAGTGCTGGAAGTGGGCGCTGGCGTCACCAGCCTGAAGCCGGGCGACCACGTGATCCCGCTCTACACGCCGGAATGCCGCCAGTGCAAAAGCCGCCTGTCGCGCAAGACCAACCTGTGCACCTCGATCCGCGCTACTCAGGGCAAGGGCCTGATGCCGGATGGTTCCAGCCGCTTTTCCTATAGGGGCCAGACCATCCACCACTATATGGGCTGCTCGACCTTCGCCAATCACACGGTCCTGCCCGAGATCGCCCTGGCCAAGATCCGCACCGACGCGCCGTTCGACAAGGCCTGCTACATCGGCTGCGGCGTCACCACCGGCGTGGGCGCGGTGGTCAACACCGCCAAGGTCGAGCCGGGCGCCAACGCCATCGTCTTCGGCCTGGGCGGCATCGGCCTAAACGTGATCCAGGGCCTGAAGATGGTCGGGGCCGACAAGATCGTCGGCGTCGATCTCAACGACAGCAAGGAAGAGTGGGGCCGCAGGTTCGGCATGACCCACTTCGTCAATCCGTCCAAGGTCGAGGGCGATCTGGTGGCCCACCTGGTGGCCCTGACCGACGGTGGCGCTGACTACACCTTCGACTGCACCGGCAATGTCAATGTCATGCGCACGGCGCTGGAAGCTTGCCATCGCGGCTGGGGCGAAAGCATCGTCATTGGCGTGGCCGAGGCCGGCAAGGAGATCGCCACCCGCCCGTTCCAGCTGGTCACCGGCCGGGTCTGGAAGGGCTCGGCCTTCGGCGGCGCCCGCGGCCGCACCGATGTGCCGAAAATCGTCGACTGGTACATGGACGGCAAGATCCAGATCGATCCGATGATCACCCACACCCTGCCCTTGGAGCGCATTAACGAGGCATTCGACCTGATGCATGCCGGGGAAAGCATTCGAAGCGTGGTGGTGTTCTAAATCGATCCAGCCTCTCCCCCATCGAAGGGGAGAGGCTCTTACACCCTTCGCGCTAGGACGATGCGATTGCTGTTGGTGCCCTTGGCGTTGTTGCCGACACCCCAGCAGTTGGCGGTCTTGGTGAAGGCCTGAGCGTTGACCACCACGCAGACCGACTCGAATGGCAGGCCGGTGAGGGCGGCCAAGACCAGGGTCTCCAGGGCCAATTGGCCGGCGCGTACTTCACCGACCTCGAAGGCCACATGCCCTCCTGGCCGCACGATCCGGCCGAGTTCGGCGAATACCTTGCCGATGAAGCACGACCAATCCTTGAGGCGATGCAGATGAGCGGTCGGGGCCAGGTCCGCGTCCAGCCCGGCGAACCAGGCGCGTAGCCAGTTGTCCGCGGCGTAGTCGATCACATCCAGGAATGGCGGTGAAGTCACCACCAGGTCGACGCTGGCTGGCGCTATGTCTAGGGTCGCATCTGCGGGGGCGGCGAGAAAGCGGCCTTGCGCGCCCGGTGGCGGCGTTCCCTGCCGCAACAGGGCCTGGGACTTGCGCAGAATGAGTTCGGGAACCGACCGCCGGGGCGGCCTCTGGTCGCGCTGCTGGTTGATCCGGCGCTGAGCGGTCAGGGACGCGGCCTGGTTGGGTGGCAAGGAATAGACCGAGAAGAACCCCGGCGAATGGCCGGTCAGGCGGCCCAGGGCCACCATCCGGATCCAGTCGTCGGTGGCGTCCAGTCGCCCGCTGACTTGCCGCGCCAGCAGATAGGCGCGCAGAGCGCGGATCTCGGCCAGGGTGCCTGGATGGAAAAAGACCAGCAGGTCGTCATCGGCGGGCGCTGGCCAGCCGCTGAAGTCGATCGTCGCAAGACGCGTCTTGACAGCCTCAAGCGGTGGCGGGGCCAGACGGGGGCGGGCCAATAGCCGGCTTAACGGATTGACGTCGGAGCCGATCGCGTTTCGCCCCATGAGGGCGGCCTGGATCGGCGTGGTGCCGCGACCCATGAAGGGATCATGGACCACCTCGCCCGGCACGGTCAGTCGCTGGATGAAGAAGGCCGGCAGCTGCGGCTTGAAGCAGGCGCGGTAGCTGACCTCGTGCAGGGCGTGGGCCTGGCGCTGATGCGCGGTCCAGAATTCGTTGAAAAAGAACGGAACTCCGCCGCGATCCTCCACCAGGGTCGGCCTGTCGCCACAGCGAAACGCGGCCAAATCCTCAAGGATCGACGATCCTGGGACCGGACTTTTCTGACCGACTGACACACGCGGATCCATGACTGGCTCCCGGATTCGAAGCCCAGCTTATACCGCGCACGAGATCTGGCGAGTTCGGCCCGGGATTTGAAGGCATGCGCGCTGTGGTCCCGCCCCGGGACGCCAAAAGGCGGCGCATTCGGTCATGCAAGCCAAGGCTCAAATCCTGCTGCGCGCAGGCGCCGTGTTGGTCGCCGCCCTGGCCCTATGCTGGACGGTGCTGGTCAATGGCCAGCCCTTCCTGCATCCCGATTCCCTGGGTTATGTCCGCGGACCGGACGTAGCGATCATGAAACTTCTCGGCTCCAGGTTCGCCTCGCCTTGGGCGACGCTTGACCCCGGCGCCGCGGTGGCGGCCCACGAGGCCAGATCCGCGCCCGCCACCAGCCATGGCTATGACGACAAGGAGGTGCTGGGCGGACGCTCGATCTATTATGGCGTCCTGGCCGATCTGGGCGCCCGCACCGGGGGATTCTGGCTGACCGTGCTGGTCCAGGCCCTGGCTGTGGCCCTGCTGGTGGAGATCGTCCTGCGTGGCCTGGGGGTGCTCAGCTTGCGCGCCTATGCCGGCGTCATGGCCCTGCTGTCCTTGGCCAGCCCGGCGGCCTTCTTCGTCGGCTTTGTGATGCCAGATATCTGGGCTGGCGTGGCCGTCGGCGCCCTGGCGGGTCTGTTCGCCCTGGCCGGTCGGCTGCGGCGGCTGGATGTGGCCGCGCTCGCCGCCATGACCGCCTTCGGCGCCCTGGCCCACACCTCGGTTTCGCCTGTGCTCGCCTTGATGATGCTGGGCGGCGCGGCGCTCTGGCTGTTTCAGCCGCGCCAGATCAAGCCGGCGCTTGGCCTCATCGTCGGCGTATCGGCCCTGGCCATCGCCGCCGCGGGCGCCTTCGCCTTCAGCGCCATGGTTCGCCACACGGTTGGCGCGACGCCGGTGACCCCGCCCTTTCTGAGCGCGCGTGTGGTCGCCGACGGAACCGGCGCTCGCTTCGCGCAAAGCAGCTGCGGCGGTCAGAGCTTTGTGGTCTGCCGGTATGCCGGCCGCCTGCCCATGGATGTGGATCACTTCCTGTGGGGCGTGACGGACCGGGACGGGTTGTTCCAGACCGTGGCCGCGCCCGAGCGCCGGGCCTTGGGCGAGGAGCAGTTCCGTTTCGCCCTGGCTGTGGTCCGCGCCTATCCCCTGCAGCAGGCCATGGCCTCGTTCAGAAACGCCTCGGCGCAGATGGGCGACACCGATCTGTCGGACTTCATCTATAAGCCCAGCCTGAAAGCCAGTTTCGGCGCGACCCTGCCGGCCAAAACCTTGGCCGTCATGCAAGGCACGAGGGCCTATGGCCAGGCTTGGCCGGTCGATCGCCTGTGGGCCTTCCAGACCGGGGTCATGGGCGCTCTGGTGTTGCTGATGGGCTTGGTCGCTCTGCGCATCGAGCCTGCGCGGGTCGGTGAGCCCGCCGACCTGAACGCCGCCGCCAGCCAGTTCCTGTTCCTGGTGGTGCTGGGCGTTCTGGCCAATGGCGCCGTCTGCGGCGCCCTGTCCTCAATAAATGGCCGTTACGAAGCGCGGGTGATCTGGTGCGTGCCCTTGGCCGCACTGGCCTGGATGATCGTGAGGGTCCAGGCGGCGCGGGCCCCGCGGCCCGTCTTGCGCCTCGTCCCCATCACTTCAGCCGATCCAGCCTGAGCCGTTCGCGCGGATCGGTCAGGCGCCAGGCGGCCAGATAGGCCGCCGCCGCCGCGGCCATGCCGCTGCCGCCGGACAGCAGGAACATGAGAAGGATCTGGTATTTCACCGCCTCGATGGGATCGAGCCCGGCCAGGATCTGCCCGGTCATGATCCCCGGCAGGGTGACCACCCCCGCCGCCGCCATCTGGTTGACGATCGGCACCAGGGCCCGGCGGATGGCGTCGCGCACATAGGGGGTGATGGCGCGCCAAAAGCCCGAGCCCAGGCACAGCCGCGCCTCGATGGCGCTCTTCTCCCGGCTGATCGAGCCCAGGAAACTATCCAGGGCCAGGCTGGTGGCGTTGAGGATATTGCCCAGCAGGATACCGGCCAGGGGGATGGCGTAGCGGGCGTCGTACCAGGGATGGGGCCGCAGGGCCGTGGTCAGGGCGAACAGGGCGGTGAGCACGGTGGCCGCGCTGATCGAGCCCAGGCCGATCCAGAAGCCGCCGGCGTGTTTCAGATGCTTCTCCGGCCGGGCGGCCGCCTCGCGGGCGGCGATCAGCACCATGATCAGGATGATGACCCCGGTCACCGCCGGATTGGCCAGCTGGAACACCTTGCGCAGGATGAAACCGATGGCCGCCAGCTGCAGCACCATGCGCACGGCGGCGATGACGATCTTCTGGTGCAGGTTCAGCCGCAACAGGATCGACACCCCCGCATCCACCGCCAACAGGCTGGCGGCGATGGTCAGGTCCAGCGGGGTCAGGGAGATCTGATTCATGTCCCCACCTCCAGCTTTCCCGGCGTCAGCTTGCCGCCAGCCACGACCAGATGCTGGTGGCCCAGGCGTTCGGACTGGGCCGGATCGTGGGTGACCATGATCAGGGTGGTCCCGGCGGCCATGCGTTCGCGCAGCACCGCCTCCACCTTGCCGATGCTGTCGCGGTCCAGCGCCGCGGTGGGCTCGTCCAGCAGCAGGGCCGGCGAGTTGCGGACTAGGGCGCGGATCAGGGACAGCCGCTGGCGCTCGCCAGTGGATAGGCGGGCCACCTTGGCGCTGAGCAATCCGCCGACCAGGCCGAAGCGATCGGCTAGCTCGGCAGCCGCGGTTTGGTGTTGCGGCTCGAAATGGGCGGCCACATCCTCGTCCCACCAGCCGCTTTCGGCGGCTACATAGACCACCTCGCGCCGCCAGTCCGGCCCCGTCATTTTCGAGCGCGCCAGATCGCCCAGCCAGACCTCGCCCGCATTGGGATCGAGATCGGCGATCATGCGCAGCAGCAGGCTCTTGCCGGCCCCTGACGCGCCCATCACCGCCAGGCAGGTCCCGGCCTCGACGATCAGGTCGAACGGCCCCGCCAGAGGGCTGCTCAGATTTTCGAGTCTCAGTCTCGCCGCCACGCCCAGATCCTATCGCAGATAGGCATAGGCGATCGCCGCCTGGGCCCCGTAATAGAGCCACCAGACCGCTTGGCTGGCCGCGCGCGACTTGAGCCCCTTGAACAGCTCCGCGGACAGGATGGCGTCCGAGGCCAGGAAGCTGACCGCGCCGGGCATGGCCGGCCACAGGATCTTGGGCAGGGTGAAGGCCGCCGCGGTCATGGCCGCCAGGGCCGCGGCATAGACGGCCACCGCCGGTCTCAAAGCGCCCAGGGAGCGCCATAGCCAGGTGAGCATGGTTGCGCCGGCGCCGAAGGCGAAGGCCACACCCAGAACCCGCACCGGCTCAGCCGCCAGGGCCGCCCGCCCGCCGCCGTCCTGAAGGAACAGCCAGATGTAACCCACATGGGCGGCGAGAAAGGCGCCGAGCCCCAGGGGCAACAGTTTCTCGGGATCGCCGGCCAAAAACCCATCGCCGATGGCGCTCAGCGCCAGCGCCACCACCAGGGGCGTCGGCGTCCCCCGGATATAGGCCAGTACGGCCAGCGCCCCGACGGCCACGGTCTTGACCGCGGTGCGACCCGCCGATGGCGCGCTATCGACCAGAAAGGCGTAGCCGAGGCACGCCGACCCCGACAGGCCGATAAGCGCAAACTCTGTGTTCATGAGCAGCCTTGTCCGCGAAGGCGGCGGGCGGGACGCCGGGGAGAGGGGGCGAATAGTTCGCGGGGCGCCGTTGGGTCAGCGTTGGCCTCGACGCCCATCCTCGTTAAACCCCTATCATCAGTTTCAATCGACCACTCGATTAACGCCTCTGGAGGAAATAAAGTCCATGAAACTCGACTCATCGATCTCCGCCGTGATCACTGGCGGCGCCTCGGGTCTGGGCGAAGCCACCGCCCGCGCCTTGGCCGCCCAGGGCGTCAAGGTCGCCATCTTCGACATGAACGAAGCCAAGGGCGAAGCGGTCGCCAAGGAACTGGGCGGCGTGTTCTGCAAGGTCAATGTCACCTCGGAAGAGGATGTGGACGCCGGCTTCGCCAAGGCCCGTGCGGCCATCGGCCAGGAGCGTATCCTGGTCAATTGCGCCGGCACAGGCAACGCCATCAAGACCGCCAGCCGGGACAAGCAGACCGGCGCCATCAAGCATTTCCCGCTCGAGGCCTTCAACCTGATCATCCAGATCAACCTGGTGGGCACGTTCCGCTGCATCGCCAAGTCGGCGGCCGGCATGCTCAGCCTGGATCCCCTGGAAGACGGCGACCGCGGGGCCATTGTCAACACCGCCTCGGTGGCGGCCGAGGACGGCCAGATCGGTCAGGCGGCCTATTCGGCCTCCAAGGGCGGCGTGGTCGGCATGACCCTGCCCATCGCCCGTGACCTTTCCAACGATGGCATCCGGGTGAACACCATCCTGCCGGGGATTTTCAACACCCCGCTGCTGGCCGCCGCGCCGGAAGCGGTCAAGGCCGCCCTGGGCGCCCAGGTCCCGCACCCCAAGCGTCTGGGCGATCCGACCGAATACGCCCAACTGGCCCTGACCATGATCACCAACAGCTATTTCAACGGCGAAGACGTCCGCCTCGACGGCGCCATCCGCATGGCGCCGCGGTAGGTTTCAAAAGAAACGGCGGAGAGGTGATCCTCTCCGCCGCGACTTGTTCCACGTAAGATCGCCCGGTTCAGCTCGGGCGGACGATCTTGGCCGACAGGTTGGTCATTACCGAGCGGGCGTCAAAGGCGCGTTTCTCACCGGCGGGTTTGGGGCCATGGCCCATGACGATCTCGGCGGAGGTCTCGTATTTTTCGATCGTGCGAACATCGATATCGTCGGCCCAGAAGGGATCGCCCATCCAGGGGTCCCAGCTGCGCCAGCCGCGATGCCCGCCGTAATAACGCCAGTAGGGCCGCCAGCCGTAGCCATAGGGTCCTGGGCCGAACGGCTCGGCATAGGTTTCGCTGTGCTTGTCGGTGGTGCGGTCCACGGTCTGGAACCAGTCATAGCCCTGGTTCACGGTCAGCTCGGCGGCGCGATAGAGCAGATAGGTCTCCACGGTCTCGCGCGAGGTCATGCTGTTGCCGCGGAAGGTGACCTTCCAGCGGTCCGGCTCGATCCGAACATCCGAATAGCCACCCGATTGGGTCGCCTTGGCGGACATGGGTTGGTAGGGCGTAGCGGTTTCGCAGGCGCTGAGCGCCGCGCCCAGGCTGACGACGGCGGCGAGAGTGATCAAGGCTCGTTTCATGGCGCGCGTCCTTATCCTGGCCAGCTAATCCGTCGGGTTGGGTTCAGATCCAGGATCTCTATAACAATGATGCCAAATTAGCGGGGCCGTAATGTGGCCCGGCCCCGCAACAATCTTGCTACATTCCGTTTTTGACCAGGGCCCACGCCACCACGACGACGCCGCCGAACAGGGCGACCATGGTCGCCAGGGCCTGGATGCCGAACCCGGCGCTGCGGCTGGCCGGATCCTTCACATAGCTTTGCATGTAGATCACCCGGCCGACGATCCAGACCACACCGAGGCCCGCTCCGATCAGGTCGCCCAATGTGCTGGCCAAGAGCCCATCAAGGCTCAGGCTGAACAGCCAGAGGGACGGCAGGAACACCACCAGGCCTTCAAGGGTGTTGGCCTGGACGCGGAAATGGCGCTCGAACTCCGGATGACCCGTAGTCGCCGGCGCCGGAACGTCGAACTTGCCGCGCGCGCCGCCCACGCGGATGGCCATGAAGAAGAACAGAAGCAGCGCGGCCAATGTGACCAGCGCGAGAAGGCTATGCATTTCCCGTCGTCTCCGATGAATCGACGGTCTAGCGCCGCCGCGCCTGGAGCCTGCACGGTGACGCTTAGGATGCGAAGCGAAATCTTTGAGCTACTTGGCCATCACCGTCAGTTCGCGCAGGGCCGAATTGGCGATGGTCAGTTTGGCGAAGCTCCAACCACCGGTCTCCTCGACATCCTTGAGTGTCTCGCGCGCGGCCTGGGCGGTCTGGGCGTTGAGTGACGCCCACGAGGCGACCGCCGCCCGGGCCTTGGCTGAGTCCTCGCCAGCTTGGGATCCGGCGGCGAAGGTCATGATCACCCGGGTCAGGGCGGCCTGTTCCGCCAACAGATCCTCCACCAGCCGCCGGACCGCGCGGCGCTCGAAACTGTCGCCGCCGGCCAGGCTGCCCGCCGCCAACCGCACGCGCTCGAAGCCGAAAGCGGCGCCGGCCTGGTGATAGATTCGCGCCACGGCCAGCACCGACCAGTTGGCCGCGCGGGCCAGATCGGCCAGGTCGGCGATGATGGTCAGGGGACGAAGCATGGCCACCTGGCGGGCCACCGCCTCCGGGGCGCCGTCCTTGACCATGGCGCGGACGCGCTTGGCCAGGGTGCGTTGCTCGAACGAGGACAGGACGCTGACCAGGTCATGACGCAATTCATCCGCCTGCGGACGGTAGAAATCGACCAGGCGCCTGACGGTGATATCGCTGGCCTTGATGGTGGGGTCCTGTCCGGCCAGGCCGCGCCCCACCGAACGCTGGGCCATGCCGAAGGTTTGTCCGCGCAGGACCGACACCAGTTCCTGGAAAAGCGTGAGCTGAGCGGCGGCGGGCGCCTTGCCGTCCAGCTCGGCCACCGCCGACCAAGTCTCGTCGAAGCGCAGGATCTCCTTGGCCGAGGCGTAGCCGATGACCAGAGCGCGGGCGTCGCTCTTGATGGCTTCGCGCAGGCGATTGGGGAAGGTTGGGCCGCAAACATTGACCATGTCGTTGCCGATTACGGTGGCGATGATCTCGCGCCGCAGGCGGTGACGCTTCATCTCGTCGGCATAGGGGGCCAGCGCCTTGGGGAAATAGTCCGACAGTGTGCTGACGAAATAGGCGTCGTCCGGCCCCTGGCTGGCGATGATCTGATCGAACAGATCGATCTTGCCATAGGCCAGCAGCACCGACAGCTCCGGCCGGGTCAGGCCGGCGCGGGCCTGGGCCAGCTCCCGGATCGCGGCGGCGTCGGGCAGGCGCTCCAGCGAGCGGTCGAGGGCGCCCTTGGCTTCGAGGCCGGCCATGAACAGGGCGTGGCTCTCCAGATCCGCCGGGGCCGAGGCCTCCAGCAGGCTCAAGCTCAAGGTCTGGTCGTAATTGTGCCGCAGCACCTTGGCCCCGACCTCGTCGGTCATGGATTGCAGCAGTTCGTTGCGGCTGGCGCGGTCCAGGCGCCCGGCCCGTTCGGCCAGGCCGGTGAGGATCTTGATATTGACCTCATGGTCCGAGGTGTCGACCCCGGCGGAATTGTCGATGGCGTCGGTGTCGATGCGGCCGCCCTGATGAGCGAAAGCGATGCGGCCGGCCTGGGTGACCCCCAGATTGGCGCCCTCGCCCACAACCTTGCAGCGCAACTGACTGGCGTCGACGCGCACCGCATCATTGGCCTTGTCGCCCACATCCAGATGGCTCTCGAACGGCGCCTTCACATAGGTGCCGACCCCGCCGAGATAGAGCAGTTCGACCCGTGCCTTGAGGATGGCGCCGATCAGTTCGGCGGGCGTCACCGCCTCGACCTTCAGGTCGAGAGCGGCGCGGATCTCATCGTTCAATTCGATCGACTTCAGCGCGCGGGAAAACACCCCGCCGCCCTTGGAGATGAGGCTGGAGTCATAGTCGTTCCAGGAAGAGCGGGGCAGGGCGAACAGCCGCCGGCGCTCGGCGAAGGAGACCGCCGTGTCTGGATTGGGATCGATGAAGATGTCGCGATGGTCGAAGGCGGCGATCAGGCGGATCTTCTGCGATAGCAACATGCCGTTGCCGAACACGTCGCCGGACATGTCGCCCACACCGGCCACGGTGAAGGGCTCCTTCTGGATGTCCTTGCCCAGTTCGCGGAAGTGCCGCTTGACCGCCTCCCAGGCGCCGCGGGCGGTGATGCCCATGGCCTTGTGGTCGTAGCCCACCGAACCGCCCGAGGCGAAGGCGTCGCCCAGCCAGAAGCCGTAGTCTTCGGCGACGCTGTTGGCGATGTCGGAAAAGGTCGCCGTGCCCTTGTCGGCGGCGACCACCAGATAGGGATCGTCCGCGTCCAGGGCGATCACGCCCTCGGGCCGGATGATCGATCCGTCTGGACCCAGATTGTCGGTCAGGTCCAACAGGCCGGACAGGAAGGTCTTATAGGCCCGAACGGCTTCGGCCCGCACCTGTTCGGCGGTTCCTCCGCGCGGCGACTGCTTGGGGAAAAAGCCGCCCTTGGAGCCCACGGGCACGATGACCGCGTTCTTGACCTGCTGCGCCTTGACCAGGCCCAGCACCTCGGTGCGGAAGTCGTCGCGCCGATCGGACCAGCGCAGGCCGCCTCGCGCCACCGGGCCGAAGCGCAGGTGCACGCCCTCCACCTGCGGCGACCAGACGAAGATCTCGCGGAACGGCTTGGGCGCGGGCAGATCGTCCAGGGCGCGTGAGGCGATCTTGAAGCTGATATAGGCCTTGGGCGCCCCGTCCGGTCCGGTCTGGTAATAGTTGGTGCGGGTCAGGGCCCGGGTCAGGGCGGCGATGCGGCGCAGAACCCGGTCGGCGTCGAGGCTCTCGACGTTCTGCAGCGCGTCGTGAATTTCTTCCATCACCTCGCCCGCCATCACATTGCGGGCCTCCGGGCTGGTCTGGATGGCCGGATCGAACTGGGTGCGGAACAGGTCCAGGATCAGGCGGGTGACGTTGGGATAGTCGGCCAGGGCGGCGGTCTGCACCGCCTGTGATGGGTCCAGGCCCGACTGCTGGCGATAGCGGGCCAGGGCGCGGATGAGGGCCGCCTCGCGCCAGGATACGCCCAGTTCCAGCACCAGCCGGTTGAAAGCGTCGTTTTCGGTGGCGCCGGTCCAGACGGCGACGAATGCGGCCTCGAATGCGGCCTGGATGTCTTCGAACACCAGGCCTTCGCCGCGTTCGTCGTTCATCTCGAACTCGTGAGCCCAGATCAGGCCGGCTTCACCCTGGTTCTCGGGGTGCGCGGGACGGATTGGAAAGCCCTCCTCGACCAGGGCTTTCAGGCCCATCCGCTCCAGGATCGGCAGGACGTCGGCCAGGGGCGCCGAGCCGCCGGGGCGATAAAGCTTGAAGCGGAAACAGCGGGGGCCGTCGTTTGGCCGGCGATAGGCGCGCACCCGCACGACCTCATCCGCCGCCAGGCTTTCAAGAACCTCGATGTCGTTGATCGCCTCGGCCGGCGCGTAAAGGTCGCGATATCCGGCGGGGAAGGCGGTGCGATAGCGGAGTTCCAGAGCGATGGCGCGATCGCGGGTGCGCGGATCTTCGCGCAGGGCGGCGGCGAGGCGGCTGGACCAGGAGCGCGCCGCCTCGGCGATCGCGGCTTCCAGGGCGGCGAGGTCCGGTTGTGGATGGTGGCCCGGTTCGACGCCGATGATGTAGTGCACCCGCGCTAGGGGTGCGTCGGAAAAACTGGGATAGGTGACCTGAAGCGCGCCGGCGAAGGCCTCGGTCAGCATGCGCCCGGCCCGTTCGGCCAACTCCGCCTGATAGACGTCGCGCGGCAGAAACAGCTGGGCGGACACATGGCGGTCGAAGGGGTCCATGCGCACGAACAGGCGCACCCGGGGGCGGTCGTTCAAGTGGACGATCTTCAGCGCCGTATGCAGAAGCTCGTCCTCATCGGCCTGGAACAGCTCGTCGCGGGGATAGTTTTCCAGCACGTTGCGCAGTCGGCGGTCACTGTGGCTACGGGGGGCCATGCCGGCGCGCTTGAGTACAAAGGCGATCTTGCGGCGGATCAGCGGCGTGTCGACGGCGGGCGCGTCATAGGCCTCTGACGTGAACAGGCCGACGAAGCGCATTTCACCGATCGCCATGCCCTCGGAATCGTACCGGCGGACCCCGACATAATCCATGTAGGTGCGGCGGTGGACACGGGAATAGAGGTTGGAGCGGGCCACGGTCAGGGGGGCGTCGTGGCGCAGATGTTCGCGCAATTGCGGGCTGAGCACCGCCGGCTCGTTGTCCCGGCGCAGCACACCGCGGCGCAGGTCGCGCAGCACGCCCAGGCTGTCCTCGGTCTGATCCAGCGGCTCCTCGGCGGCATAGTCACCGTCCGGCGTTCGCGGATAGTCGTAAGTCCGGGCGCCCAGGAAAATGAAGTGATCCGCCTTCAGCCATTCCAGGAAGGCTTCGTATTCCTGAATCGCCGCCGGATCGAAATGCTGGGCCTGGGCGTCCAGTTCGGCGATGGCCTGGTCCATCCGCCCGCGCATGGCGGCGTGGTCGGCGACGGCGCGGCGCACGTCCAGAAGGGTCTCTTCGAGCCCGGCAAGAAGCTTGGCGGCCTGGTCTGGGGCCATGGGGTCGAGGAACACCTGGATCATCGATTCCGGCCGCGGCGCGCCGGCCTCGCCGCGTCGGCCATGCTCGTCGCGAACGACCTCGACGACGGCATGGAACATGGCCCGCACCGGCAGGTGATTGTCGGCGATTTCGCCCATGACGCTGTCGACCAGAAACGGCCGGTCGTCCTGCAGGATCTCCAGGCGATCAAAATTCAGGGCGCGCCCGTCGGCTCCATGGGCGGGCGCCAGTCTCATCGCCGGCTCGGCGCCGCCGTAGGCGCATGAAAAAGCCCAGAAGTCCGCGAAGCCGGCCGCCAGATCCGCCAGGCTCAGATCCGGCAGCTCATCCGGATCGTGATCGTCCCCGACCTGGTCGACGAACGCCATCTGAGCGGCGTCCAGCTGTGCGGCGCCCAGCGCGTTGCGAAAAGCGATGGCGAGCAGCTTTTCGTCCCCGGAAGCCTGGGCGGACGTCGGGGGCAAGGTGAGGGTCATCTCGAAGGGCCTTTTTGGCGACGACCCGACCCTAGATCGGTTCGCGCCGTTCTGAAATCGGGCTGCTGTAGCAATTTGCGCGGTTTCGCCGACAAATTTGGCCGGAATGTGGGGGTGCGCGCCAAAAACTGCACCTTCCCCGCCGATTTTGGCGTCAAAAACGCGAAACGCCGCCGAATGAGAACATTCGGCGGCGCGGGTCTCGCCGGGGGGGGCGGCGAGATCTCTTCACACGCGGCGCGGTTTCTGGGGGGCAGACCGCGCCGGGGGACGGGAGAGTGGGGGGAAACTCGCCGGTCCGACTCCTAGATAGGAACCGGTCTGAAAAGTTCCAGACCCTGATTTCATGAAGCTTGCGTAATCCGCACCGGTGGCTGCGTCTTAGCGACGCCCAGGGGGTCGCCGTCGCTGGAGAGCAGCACCGCGATCCAGTGGGTGCCGGGAAACTGGGCCAGGATCACCATGGTCATCACGGTCAGCGGCGTGGACAGTAGCATGCCGACCACCCCCCACAAGGCGCCCCAGAAAGCCAGGGACAGGAGGATCACCACCGGATCGATGTTCAGGCTGCGTCCCTGCATGCGCGGATAGATGATGTTGCCGACGATGAAATTGATCACCTGCAGGCCCGCCAGCAGAGCCACCGCGCGCCACCAGTGATCGAACTGCACCAGGGCGAACAGCGGCGGCGCCAGTATGCCGATGGCCCCGCCGATGATCGGGATGAAACCGACGATGAAGATGACGAAGGCCCAGAACATGGCGTTGTCCAGGCCCACCAGCGCCATCATCGCCCAGGACGCCATAGCGATCAGTCCGCAGGTGACGGTCTGGATCCAAAGATAGTCTTCGATGCTGTTGCGAATGCGCTGGAACACCTCGGACGCATGCTGGCGGCTGGCCTCGGTCGAGAACAGGCTGCGGGCCTTGCCTTCGAAGCCGTGGCGGGAGGCCAGGACGAAGCCGAGATAGATCATCACGCCCAGGGCCTTAGTGGCGAAGCCCTGCAGGGACTCAGCGATCTTGCCCAGATAGGCGTCCGGGTTCAAACGATCGATCAGTTCATTGATCGTCGGTGGGGTCTTGACCCCCATGGCCGAGGCGATGCCGTTGATCACTTCATTCAGTTTGGGGCCGTAAAGCGCGATCTGGCTGGCGAACAAGGTGGCGTTGTTGATCACCACGAACACGGTCATCAGCACCAGCGTCAAGGACAGTGCGATGGCGATGGGCAGGGCGGCCCGTTTGGGAAATCGGGGGATTCTCTCGCTCATCACCCGCGCCAGCCCGTCGATCATCACGGTCAGGAACAGGGCCAAGGCCAGGGGCGTGAGGATGCCGCTCAGCCAATAAAAGGCCGCGCCCGCCACCACCACAGCGATGACCACCAGGGCCACCCGCACCGTTTTGGGGGCGAATTGGACGTCACGCGGCATGAAGGCTCCTGTCTGGCTTCTCGTGTCTGGGGTCTCGGGACAAAATCATTCTAAGCTGAATCGGGCCGATATTCCCCGCTCATCCCCGCGGAGGCGAGGGGCTCACGCTCTTTATCGTATGGCGCCTGACTCAGGCGTCGGCCTTGCCCTTGGTGGTCATGGCGCTGCGGACCGCCGCGGCCAGTTCTTCCAGGTGGAACGGCTTGCGCAGCACCGGCCAGTCATTGGCGGGAGTCAGTTCGGCGAGCCGTCCGGCCGCATAGCCCGTGGCCAGCAGGATCGGCAGGCCCGGGCGCAGCCGCGCAGCGATGATCGCCAGGTCCACCCCGCTCATACCGCCGGGCATGATCACGTCGGACAACATCAGGGCAACCGGATCGCCGCGCTTGAGGATCGCCAGGGCGTCAGGGCCGTTCTCGGCGAGCAGCACTTGGTAGCCGCATTCTTCCAGCAGGCTCTCGGTCAAGGTGCGCACGCCTTCGTCATCCTCGACCAGCAGGACCGTCTCCCCGGTCGTGCGCCGGGCTTTCAGAGGCGCGTAGGTCGGCGGGATGGTCAGTTCGCGCGTGGGGCCGATCGCGCCGGGCAGATAGAGGGTGACGGTGGTTCCCACGCCCTGCTTGCTGTCGACCTCCACCGCCCCGCCACTTTGGCGCACGAAGCCCTGGACCTGGGCCAAGCCCAGGCCGCTGCCCTGGCCGACCTCCTTGGTGGTGAAAAACGGTTCGAACACGCGCTTCATCACGTCGGGTGGGATGCCGGCGCCGGTGTCGGTGACCGAAACCTTGAGGTAGCGGCCTTCTTTCAAGTCCTCGAACTGGCCGGTGGTGATCTTGGCCCGGCCGACGCGCACCTGGATCGATCCGCCGGGCGGGGTGGCGTGGGTGGCGTTGACCACCAGGTTCAGGACCGCGGCCTCGAACTGGGCGCCATCGAAGCGGGCCGATCCCGCGTTGGGCGCGACCTCGATGCTCAGGCGGACCATCTCGCCGGCGGCGCGACGCACCATGGGTTCGATCTGGCCCATGATGTCAGCGGCCTTGTGCACCTCGGGTTTGATCTCCCTGTGACGGGAGAAGGCCAAAAGCTGGCGGGTCAGGCGCTCGCCACGCCGGCCGGCGGCCAAGGCGGCCTCGGCCAGGCGGGTGACCCGTTCCGGCTTGTCGACCCCACGCAGGATCATGTCCAAGCCGCCGATGATCACGGTCAGAAGATTGTTGAAGTCGTGTGCCACCCCGCCGGTGAGGCGTCCCAGGGTTTCGACCCGTTGGGCGTGGGCCAGCGCCGCTTCGGCGCGAGCGCGCTCCTCGCGGCTTTCCTCCAGAGCCCGGGTGCGTTCCTCGACCCGCGCCTCCAGGGTTCGCCGGGCCTCGACCAGCTCGGTCACGTCGCGAAAGGTCAGGCTGATCCCGTTCTCGATGCGGACGCCGCTGGAGGACATCCAGTGCTCGACCCCGTCTATGGAAACGCGAAATTCCACCTTATCCGGCGCGCCGGTGCGCAGAAGCGTCACGTAGCGGTCGAGCAGGCCGCGCTCGCCAACCTCTGGAAACACCTCCAGCAGGCTATGGCCGACCAGGGGGCGGCTGTCCGCCGGAGCCATGGCGTCCGCGGCGGCGTTGGCGTGGGCCCAGCGGAAATCGACGATCTGGCCGCCGCGAAGGATCGGCTCCAGGATGACGAACCCGTCCAGCGAAGCCTCATTGGCCAGGCGGAACCGCTCTTCGGCCGCCAGGGCGCGGCGGGACGCGGCGCGGCCCATCTCGCTGACCATCACCATCAGGCCGGCGGTCGCGGCGAACATGAAGGCGGTGACGAATTGCGGCCGGTCGATCGGCAGGCTGTGCAGCAGCGGCAGCCAGAACCACCAGACCACCGCGATGCTCAGGAACAGGGCCAGGAGGCCGGCCCGCAGGCCCCCGATCAGCGTCGCGATCAGGACGGCGGGGTAATAGATCGGGAAATTGGGCGAGTTGGCCACCCAGACTTCAGCCAGCCATCGGCCTGCGGTGGCCAAGCCCACGAGGCCCGCGGCGAGGCTGTAGCCGATCCAGGATGTCCCGGGTCGGAGCGTCCAGCGCGGGGCGTTCGATCCAAGCATCAAGCACGATATCCCAGTGAGACCAGCGTCTAGTTCGCCCAGAATTGCGCCCGCGGTTCAATAGCGCCAGGCTGAGTCAAGCGGAGCCTTTCTGTTTCGGATCGACCCTGCTGAAATGGATAAAGAAGTTATAATTCATAGACTTGGAGCGTGACAATCGCCGAAGCTGGCATCCACTCTCGACTGTCGCGCTCCCGCCTACAAGCGTTGCAGGGCGCATTTGTCTCACCTTGGAAATTTTCAAAAATACGTAGCACAACTCCGCATTATGTGTCAGCGTCAGGACAGCGCGCTCACCAAAGCCGGCGCCGTACATAGGAGAGGATGACCATGGCCAACTTGCGCGACCTCTACGCCATCGAGCCCGACGGCTCTCTCTGGTCGGTGCCGCAGAACTACGACGTCATTTTCAACTGGGACTATGACGACGGTCGCGTGGCCATGGCGGGACTCTACCGCAAGGGCGTGGAGATGCAGTGGAACGCTGAGACTCGCATCGACTGGACCCAGGAGTTGGACGAGGACAATCCCGAACAACTGCCCGAAGAAATGCTGCCCATCGCCGGCATGGCCCAATACGAGGCCATGTCCCGCCAGGAAAAGGCCACGGTGCGCCGGCACTTCCAAGGCTGGCAGATCTCGCAGTTCATGCAAGGCGAGCAGGGCGCGCTGATCTGCGCCGCCAAGATCGTCACCCAGGTCCCGGACGTAGATTCCAAGTTTTACGCCGCCACCCAGACCATCGACGAGGCGCGCCATGTGGAAAGCTATACCCGCCTTCTGAAGAAGTTCCGGGTGGCCTATCCCATGACTGCGCCGTTACAGGAACTGATCGACCAGGTGCTGCGCGACAGCCGCTGGGACATGACCTATCTGGGCATGCAGGTGGTGATCGAGGGCTTGGCCCTGGCCGCCTTCCAGCAGATCCGCGACCATGCCCAAAACCCCCTCGCCGCCGCGGTCAACGCCTATGTGATGCAGGATGAGTCCCGCCACGTGGCCTTTGGCCGCCTGGCTCTGCGCGACTATTATCCGCAGCTGACCCAGGCCGAGCGTGATGAGCGCGAAGAGTTCCTGCTGGAGGCCTGCTACCTGATGCGTGACCGCTTCGACGCCGTGGAGGTGTGGAAGCGGCTGGGCCTGGACCCGGCCGCCTGCGCCGCGCACATGTACGACAGCGGATTCATGCAGCTGTTTCGCTCGTCGCTGTTCACCCGCATCGTGCCGATCGTCAGGGACATCGGCCTGTGGGGCGACACTATCCGCAAGGGCTACGAGACCATGGGCATACTCGGGTATGCCGACACCGACGTGCAGGCCCTGCAGGACTCCGACGAGGACATCGCCAGGGATTTCGACGCTCGCCGCAGCTATGTGGACAGCGTGATCAAGCGGGCGGAGGCGCTGGAGACGGCCTAACCGGATTTCGGGGGCGCCGCCGATTGGCCGGCGCCCCTTGACGCCAAGGCTTAGCTTCGCCACCGGATCAGCCCCGTGAAGATGCGCGATCTGGAACAGCGGTCAGGGGTGGGGCGGGAGACAATCCGCTACTACATCCGCATGGGCCTGGTGCCGGAACCGGAACGTCCCAAGGCCAATGTGGCCGACTATGGCGAAGAGCACGTCCGACGCCTGCAGACCATCAAGCGGCTGCAGGCCCAGCACTATCTGCCGCTGTCCTTCATCAAGACCCTGCTGGACCGCCCGACCCACGGCGAGGCCGAGGCCATTCCAGGCTTCGACTCCCTGCTGCTGGGGCGATTGGGCGTGGCGACATCTGGGCCGGGCGCAGATATGGCCGACGCGGTGAAACAAACTGGCCTGCCCAAGGATGAGCTTGAGATTCTGGCCGAGGACGGGGTGATCAATCCGTTTGGCGAGGGGGCCGCTCGACGGCTCGGCGCCCTTGATCTGGCCATAGCTGGCGCCTGGGGGCGGGCGCGGGCGGCCGGCTATACGCCCGAGGCCGGCTTTTTTCCGCAGGACGTCAAGATCTATGCCGACAGTCTGCGCGCCCTGGCGGCGGTGGAGATCGATCGCTTTTTCACCCGTGTGCCCGGCGGACGGTCCGTGGAGGCGGCGGCCGAATTGGGCCGCGACGGGGTCGAGATCATCAATGACCTGATCGGCCTGCTCAGGTTGAAATTCCTGCTCAGCGCGATCCGCGCCTTGCCGGGCGCGGGCGAACCAGCCGATTGAGCGAGCGGCTTACTCGGCCAAGTTCACGGCCACCGGCTTAGGATTGATCGCGCCCATCACCCCAGCCAGGATTTCGTAGGAACGCAGCCGGGTGGCATGGTCGAAGACTTGGCCGGCGGCCATGAGCTCATCGGCCTGGGTGTCGCGCAGCAGGGTCTCGATCCGTCCGCGCACCGTCGCGGCCGATCCGACGGCAGCATACTGGAAGGTGTGATCGAGCCCGGCCAATTCGGATGGTGATGCAAGGGCGGCGATGTCGTCCACCGGCGGCGGCATCAAGCCGGGCGTGCCTCGGCGCAGGGCCAGGAACTGTTGCTGTTGCGAAGTGAACGACCGCCGGGCCTCGGTGTCGGTGTCGGCGGCGATGACGCTGATACAGACCAGGGCATAGGGTTGCTGCAGCGCCTCGGACGGACGGAAATGTTCGCGATAGACGTCCAGGGCCTGCATCAGCAGGTCCGGCGCGAAATGGGCGGCGAAGGCGAAGGGCAGGCCCAACAGGCCGGCCAACTGGGCGCTGAACACGCTGGAGCCCAACAGCCAAATCGGCACGTCCTGGCCGGCGCCGGGCGCAGCCTGCACCGCCTGCCCCGGCTGGGCGGGGCGGAAGTAGGATTGCAGCTCGACCACGTCTTGGGGAAACCGATCCGCCGCTTCGAAATAGCGGCGCAGGGCGCGGGCGGTGGCCTGGTCGGTTCCAGGCGCGCGGCCCAAGCCCAGGTCGATGCGGCCGGGATGCAGGGCGGCCAGGGTGCCGAACTGCTCGGCGATCACCAGGGGCGCATGGTTAGGCAGCATGACCCCGCCTGAGCCCACGCGGATGGTCTTGGTGCCGGCGGCCACATGATTGATCACAATGGAGGTGGCGGCGCTGGCGATCCCAGGCATGTTGTGGTGCTCGGCCAGCCAATAGCGGGTGTAACCCAGCCGTTCGGCGTTTCGGGCCAGATCCAGGCTGTTGTTCAGGGCTTGGCGGACATCGCCGCCCAGGACCACAGGGGCCAGGTCGAGGACGGAAAAGGGAATGTCTTGGCTATGCGGCGGGTGTTGAGACATGGACCTGTGCGGCTCTTTTCTGCGGGCTCGCCCTCACAGATCGGATGTCCGAAGCGATTTCACAATCGCCGCCCTGGAGATAGTAGCTAAAAAAGACGCCTCGGCTTGGTCTTTTTATGCCACGGCCGCGCGCAGCTTGCCCCAGACATGGAAGTCCACCAGCACCTTGTTCAGTCGCCCGTTGTCATGGAGCGACTTCAGTTCGTGGATCATGTCCAAGGACAGGGAGGCGAACCGCACCGTCACCGCGGCGGGCGGGCAGTTGGCCACCGGCGCGGAGAATAGAGCAGCGTTGATATCCGGGTTCTTGGCGGCGATGAGGGTCGCCAGGCGCGTCGGGGCGCTTTCGGATATGTCCTGCAGGCGGGGGGATTGCGAAAAGATCTCGCACCCCAGGGCGGTGATCTGGGCGAAGGTCATGGACCCTAGTGTGGCGACGACCGGTGCGGCCGACAGCGCCTCAAGGTCGATGCTCAGGACTGTGTCGTTGAGCAGGAACAGCATGGCTACTCCCGGTTAGCCCCCAATTTCTGGATATAGCGATGTTATCTCATGAGGCTTAACGCCCGGTTTTATCGGTGGGCGGATAGCCGAAATTTTCGCGTTTTTTGCGCCGCGCGATCAGCTACCCAAACCGAGCCGGCCTTAACCTAAGCTCCCTACAGCTTTTTAAGGCTGCCTTTCTAAAATGATGTCGCTGCATCGGCGTCAGAATGCGTCGAGCCGCAAAAGGCCGGCCAACTCCATCCCCCCGGCGTTGGTCGGCCGCAGCGCGGTCCGGGCGTCACGATCATAGTTCAGACTCGACATTCCATCGCCCACAGGCCTAAATGTTTCCTGTTTGTTCTGAGGGTTCGCCAACATACTGACGCGAAGACTCGATTCCGCTTTCGACGCCATGGTGGCTTGCCGCGTGAAGGCGTCAGTGTTTTTGGATTGCTACCGAACGGGAACCGCGGAGCGGTCGGCGGTCGAGAGCTTGCTGACCGCCCTGGAAAATGTCGACTCTATCCTTATACGCCCGGCCCTTACGCGCCCGGCGTCGAACGGGACCTATGCTGCTGGCGCATCCGCCGCGGAGGCGTCCTGATCACTGGTCTGCAACGCGCTAGCGGCGACACCGCCAGTGCTCACCTTGACGCCCATGAAGCTCATCACCCCGTCGCGGAAGCTGATATCTTCCACGGGAATTCCGCGATCCCGCTTCAGGTCGGCGGTATCGCTTAAGGTCAGGTGCAGCACCATCTCCGATCTGGCCGCCCCGTCCGCCTCGGCCTTTTCGATGGCGCGGCGGAACTCGTCCGGGCGGGACTTTGGGCTGCCGGTCCGCGCACGGGTCGTGTCCCTGGTCATGTCTGTAGTCTTTCCGGGGCCAATCGGCCCCACTGGCCCGCCTTAGGCGATGCGGGCGGAGGGCTGCGAGGCTAGCACGGCCTGCGGCAGATTCCGGCGCCCTTTGACGGATTTGTGGCGGTGAGGCCGTCGGGCGGCCTTAAGGGACGGTTCTGCTGCAGCATTTTGGCGGCGAACGTGCTAAGCTTAGTTCGCGCTCCTTAAAAAGGGCCCTGACCGCGACGGGCTTGCCGTCGCCTTCTTGCCTGGCCGCCGAGTGTGGCGCCAGGGATGAAAGTCACCTGTGACCCTTCCTTCAGAAGACCTGCGTCAGGAAATCCTCGCGCTCCAATCGGCTTTGCGGGCGTTCGCTGGCCGCCTGACCGAAGATGAGAGCGAGGCCGAGCGCCTGACCCATTTGACCATGACGGCGGCCCTGGGCGAACAGCCCGAACCGGCGCAGGGCGAAGAGCGTGACACCCGGCTCTGGCTGTTTGGCCTCTTGCGCGGCGTGTTCCATTCGGTGGCGCGCCGCCGCGATCACAGCCGCGGACGAGGCGCGCCGGCGGCGGTATGGAACGCCGATCGCGCCGCGGCCTTCGCCGCGCCGCGTGAGATCATCAGCTAGATACAGGTCCATGAGCGAAGCCCAGCAATACCGCGCCCAGGCGCGCAGTTTCGAGCGACAAGCCGCCGAGGCGGTCCGGGCCGAAGCCCGCGAAGACTATCTGCGGTTGGCCAAGCTCTGGGCTTCGCTGGCCGATGAAAGCGAGCGAGCGGAGCAGCAAAGTGGCCTGCCCGCACGTCGCGCAAAGGCCGTGTCGAGCGCCTGATATAGGGCCGATTGCAAACGACCTTGCGATCTGACCGAAAATAAGCTATATCTAGAGGGTCAAATAACGATACGGTTCGGCGCTCTCCTCTGCTCTATCCAAGGATTGAGCTCCGGAACTGCTCCTTAATCTTTTCGAAATTCTGATACCGCGAACCGTCGGTTCGCGAGTAACACTATGTCTAAGGAACTACTGACTATGGCTACCGGCACCGTGAAATGGTTCAACGGTCAAAAGGGTTTTGGATTCATCCAGCCCGACCAAGGCGGCAATGATGTCTTCGTGCACATCTCGGCCGTCGAACGTGCGGGCATGAACAGCTTGCAAGAAGGCCAAAAGGTCTCCTACGAGCTGGAACAAGACCGCAAGAGCGGTAAGATGTCTGCTGGACAACTTCAGCCCGCCTAAATCATTTCACCGCCGGATCGCAGGTCGGTTCGGCGGGGTTATGTCTTCAAGGCCCAGGCTGACGAGCGAAGTTCGATCCATCCGGATCGGGTTTCGCTCCCACGCCTGACGCCTGATCAAGTTTTGAGAGAGCGGCCAGGTTCCCCGAATAGGTGGGCACGGCGTACTTATAGGTCTGCGCTCTGGCTTTCCGTCAGGCGCGCGATCATCGAATTCAGGGATGTGTCGATCTTGGTCGCGTTGGCGATCAGAAATCGAACCAACGCCTGTTCGTTGGCGTCGAAACGCCCATCCCGTCCAATCCGGTCCAGCAGCCAGTGGCCCTCTTCGGCCGTAACCTCCTGTGCAGCCAACTCCAGCGCGTCGTCAGCAGCGTAGCGATCCCGCAAATCCTGATCCGGCCGCCCGAAAAGGCTCTTGAACGAAAACGTCCCCGGCGGGGGATGAAGCCAGTTGGCCAGAACGCCGCCCGGATGGACGGCATTGTCCGCCAGCCAGGCTTGACGGTGCAATTCGTCCGCAGCTGACGAGGCCTGATAGGCCGGCGTGTAGAGCACGGCGTTGGCGACCGCGCGCACGAACAGGTCGGTCCAGGCCGGATCGTTTGCGGCGCCGCGGAAAGCATCGTTGAGATCGAACAGCGCTTCGGCCTCCCGGCGGGTCACGCCGACATTCCCGTCTCCGCCCACGGCGAACAGAGTCCGGCGCAGGCGTTCAACGTCGTCCTTGCCGATTGGCCCGGTTCCCTGTCGCCCGAGCACTGCATTTCGCACAGCGTCAATGACGAAGGCCGACAAGGCGGCTGGCGCGGCGTCGGCCTCTTCCAGAACGTGGACGATCAACTCGATCTCGTCGTCCTTGGCGCAGCCGTCGCGCGACACCGCCGACATCAACCACGTCGCTTGGGCCTCGTTCACATAGCCGGCCGGCTCCTGCTGGCGAACGACGAAGTCAGTCAAGGCCTCCACATAGAGCATGCGCCAGGCCTGCGAGGCGGCGCCCGCGTCAATGTTCAGCTGGATCAGGGCTTCGGCTTCATCCTTGCTGATCGTGGCGTCGCCGCCATACACGATCTTGCGGACCGTCAGGGCGTCGGCCTCGGTCAGTTCCGGCTTGCCGTCGAGCGCCGACAGGGCCTCTTGAAGCAAAGGCATGCGTACAAGCTCCAGTGATTTTGGATAGAATGCCGCAAAAGCCTTACGCGCCGCCTAATCGGCGAAGCCCACGCAAGCGACGAACCGACTGGACGCAGCCCCGATCAGTGGTCAAGCCAGAGACAGAACCCCAGAGGATTCCAGGCTTGGCCCCATTCCAGCATCGCTGGCGATCCTGCCTTGGCCTATTGGTCATGGCGGTCGAGCTGAGCGTATGCTCCGGCGCCGAGACGGCCGAAGTGGAACCGACCGTCGTGGTTGTCGGTGTCGCACCCCTGCCGGGCGCTGGCGCCGAGATCGAGAAGATCCCACACGCGGTGCAGGGACTTTCGGCGGACGAACTGAGCCGGTCCGACGCGCCCAGCTTCACTGCGGCCCTCGGTGATCGCCTGGCTGGCGTGATCGTGGCCAACAATCTGGACGACCCGTTCCAGCCGGACATCCTCTATCGCGGCTTCGCCGCCTCCCCGGTGGTGGGCACGCCTCAGGGGTTGGCGGTCTATCAGAACGGGGTGCGGATCAATGAGGCCTTTGGCGACGCGCTGGACTGGGATCTGATCCCCGACCTGGCCATCCACCGTGTGACCCTAACGGCCAATGATCCGGTATATGGCCTCAACGCCCTGGGCGGCGCCCTGGTGTTGGACATGAAAAGCGGGTTCAGCGCGCCCGGCGGCGAGGCGAGCCTATCGGGCGGCGCCTTTGGCCGGCGCGAGGCCGCTCTGCAGTTCGGCGCTCATGCCGATCGCTGGGGCATCTATGTCGCGGCCCGGAGCTTCAACCAGGACGGTTGGAGGGCGTTCTCGCCGGACGCCGTGCGCCAGGCCTATGCCTCGGCCAGTCTGCGCCAGGATCGGGTCACGGCCGATATCAGCCTGACCCTGGCCGACAATCACCTGTCCGGGGAATCACCGGCGCCGGTGCAGGAACTGGCGGTGAGCCGCCGCCTGGTGTTCACCAGCCCGCAGTCCAATCACAACCAGCTGGTGTTTTTGAACGCGGGCGCCACTTGGCGGCTGGCGCCCTGGCTGAACGCTTCCGGCCTCGCCTATGTCCGCGATTTTCGTCAGGCGGTGGTCAATGGAAACACCACCGATTACGAGCGCTGCGCGGAGAACTCGGCGGCCGGGCTGCTCTGTCAGCCTAACGGAGTGACCCCGCTCATCGGCCGCTCCGGCCAGCCGATCTCCGACATTTCCCATGCCGGCGCCACGCCCATCGGCGAACTCGACCTGGCCCAGATCCACAGCCGCGGCGAAGGCGTGGTCATGCAATTTGCAGCCACCACACCGGTCGCCGGCCGCGCCAACCGGCTGGTCCTCGGCGCCGGTTTCGATCAGGCGCCCTCAGACTTCGCAACCCAGGCCGAGGTTGGCGTGGTCGACGCCGCCTTGCGTGTGCTGGACCAGGGCCTGTTCGTGGTCACGCCGGAGGCTGCCGGGTTCAACGCCACGCCGGTCGGCCTGTCGTCCGTCACCCGCGCCCTGGGAATCTACGCCACCGACAGTCTGGACCTGAGCCGCCAGATGACCCTGACGGTCAGCGGCCGCTACAACCTGCAACGGCTCGGCCTGACCGACCACAATGGCGATCAGCTGACGGGCGGCGGGCGGTACGAGCGCTTCAATCCCTCGGTGGGCGTCACCGAGCAGTTGACGCCGGGGCTGACGGCCTATGCTCAGTATTCGGAGACCAATCGCGCGCCCACCGCCAGCGAGATCGAATGTTCCGATCCCGCACGGCCGTGCCTGCTGCCCTCCAGTCTGGCCGGGGACCCGCCAAACCTGCGCCAGGTGGTCGCCCACGCCTTTGAGGCGGGCTTGCGTGGGCGTTGGCCAAGATTGGGCGTGACCTGGCGGGCGGCGTTGTTCCGCACCGATCTGAACGACGATATCTATGGCGTCGCCACCTCGCTCAGCGGCGGCTATTTCCGCAATATCGGCGCGACCCGGCGCCAGGGGGCGGAGGTCGGGTTCGGCTACCGACACGGCCCGGTCTCGATTCAGCTGGACTACAGCTATCTTGACGCCACCTTCCGCTCGCCCCTGACGGTTCCCTCGCCGGCCAATCCCCTCGCGGACGCGGACGGCGATGTGGCGGTACAGCCTGGCGATCGCTTGCCCGGCCTGCCGCGCCACCAATTCAAGGCGGATCTGGACTGGAGCACCGGCGCCAGCCTGACCCTGAGCGCGGACCTGATCGTCCAGGGCGAGCAGGTCTATGGCGGCGATCCATCCAACCTGCTGCGGCCCTTGCCGGGCTTTGCGGTGGTCAATCTGCAGGCCGACTGGCGGGTCAGCCGGCGGGCCAGCCTGTTCGCCGAGCTGCGCAACGTCTTTGACGCCCGCTGCGCCACCCTCGGGGTTCTGGGCGACCCGACGGGGGTGGGTGCGCCAGGCGTGCCGAACAATGGCGGCGCCGATCCACGCTTCCAGAGCCCCGCCGCGCCGATCTCTCTGTCGGGCGGGCTGCGGTTGAGTTTCTGAGGGCCGGCCCTATTCCGGATGCACATCCAGCCCCAGGGCGCAAAGCAAGGCGTATTGCTGGTTCACAGTGACCTTCATCCCATCGCGGCTGGCCAGCCGGGTCAGGTCCAGGCCGCTGACCTCGGCGCCGCGCAGATCGGCGCCGGCCAGCTTGGCGCCGTCGATGATGGCCCCGAACAGATTGGCCGCGCGCAGGTCCGCATCGGTCAGGTCAGCGCCGGAGAGGTCGGCCTCGCGAAAATCGCAGCCGGCCAACTCGCAGCCCGGCAGTCGTGCCCCGGACAGGTCGGCCAGATCAAAATTGCAGCGCCGCAAGTTGGCCGTCACCGTGATCACCTTGCGGCCAAAGGCGCGGGAGAAATCGGCCTGCTCAAAGCGCGCGCCACGCAGGTTGCAGTCCTCCAGCACCACCCCGTGCAGGCTGGAGCGGTCGAAGCGGCCCAGGGTCAGGTCGCAGCGGCGAAAAGCGGCCTCGTCCAGACGGCTGAATACGAACTGCGGCCCGCTCTTGGTCTGGGGATCGGCCAGGACGCAATCCTCGAACACCGCCTCGCGCAGGTCGGCATTGGCGAAGCGGCAACGGATGATCCGGCAACGGACGAACCGGGCGCCCTGCAGCACCGTGTCGCTGAATGCGGCGTTCTCGACCCCGCAATCCTCAAAGGACGCGTCAGTGAGATCGGCGCCGGTCCAGTCGAATTCAGACAAGTCAGAGCCGGCGACGCGGTCGCCGGCTCTCGGCGTGGTTGCTGTAGTCGCCATACCTGACCGCCCTGGGCCGGGGCTCAGGCCTTGTCGGCGCCCGCCTCCACATAGATCTGGCCGCCGCCTTCGCGGAACTTCTCGGCCATCTCGGCCATGCCCGTCTCCACGTCGTTCTGCCTCGCCGCTGTGTCGCGGATTTCGTGGCTGATCTTCATGGAGCAGAACTTGGGGCCACACATGGAGCAGAAGTGCGCCACCTTGTGCGCCTCTTTGGGCAGGGTCTCGTCGTGATATTCGCGCGCGGGTTCCGGATCCAGGCCCAGGTTGAACTGGTCCTCCCAACGGAACTCGAAGCGGGCGCGCGACAGGGCGTCGTCCCAGTCCCGGGCGCCGGGGTGGCCCTTGGCGATGTCGGCGGCGTGGGCGGCGATCTTGTAGGCGATCACCCCCTGCTTGACGTCCTCGCGGTCGGGCAGGCCCAGGTGCTCTTTGGGCGTGACGTAGCAGAGCATGGCGGTGCCGAACCAGCCGATCATGGCCGCGCCGATGGCCGAGGTGATGTGGTCATAGCCCGGCGCCACGTCAGTCGTCAGCGGGCCAAGCGTATAGAACGGGGCCTCGTGACACAGCTTCAGCTGCTTATCCATATTGGCCTTGATCTTGTGCATCGGCACATGGCCTGGGCCTTCGATCATCACCTGCACGCCATGCTTCCAGGCGACCTTGGTCAGCTCGCCCAGGGTCTCCAGCTCGGCGAACTGGGCTGCGTCGTTGGCGTCGGCCAGGGAGCCGGGCCGCAGGCCGTCGCCCAGGCTGAAGCTGACATCATAGGCGCGCATGATCTCGCAGATGTCTTCGAAGTGCTCGTAGAGGAAGTTTTCCTTGTGGTGGGCCAGGCACCACTTGGCCAGGATCGAGCCGCCGCGGGAGACGATGCCGGTGACTCTCTTCGCCGTGAGGGGAATGTATGGGAGCCGGACGCCGGCGTGGATGGTGAAATAGTCCACCCCCTGCTCGGCCTGTTCGATCAGGGTGTCGCGGAACACTTCCCAGTTCAGGTCCTCAGCGACGCCATTGACCTTTTCGAGGGCTTGATAGATCGGCACCGTGCCGACCGGGGTTGGGCAGTTGCGCACGATCCATTCGCGGATGTTGTGGATGTTGCGGCCGGTGGACAGGTCCATGATGGTGTCGCCGCCCCAGCGGATCGCCCAGACCATCTTGTCGACCTCGTCCTCCACCGAGGACAGCACCGCCGAATTGCCGATATTGGCGTTGATCTTGACCAGGAAGTTACGGCCGATGGCCATCGGCTCCAGTTCGCCGTGATTGATATTGGCGGGGATGATCGCCCGGCCGCGGGCCACTTCGCTGCGCACGAATTCGGGGGTGATGAAGTCGGGAATATCGGCCCCGAAATCCTCGCCGTCGCGCACCACCGCGGCGCTGGCTTCCCGGCGCAGGTTTTCGCGGATGGCGACGAATTCCATCTCCGGGGTGATCAGGCCGCGGCGCGCATATTCCAGCTGGGTGACCGCAACGCCGCTCTTGGCGCGCAGGGGAAGCCGGTCGTTCTTGAACTGGGGCGCCAGGTGCTTGCCGGAGGCGCCGCCATTATCCTCCGGCTTGACCGCGCGCGGCTGGACCTGTTCGACATCGCCGCGGGCCAGGACCCAGGCGTCCCGGGGGCGGTCGAGGCCCTTGTGGATGTCGATGGTCGCATTAGGGTCGGTATAGGGGCCGGAGGGGTCATAGATGGTCACCGGCGGCTCGTTGGCGCTCGGGTGCACGGCCACCTCGCGGAACGGTACGCGGATGTCGGGATACAGCACGCCGGCCTGATAGACCTTGTGCGAGCCGGGCCGCTCGCCGGTGGGAATGGTGTTGGCGATGGGGGTCTGGATATTCACGGCGCAAGCTCCTGGCGATGGGCCTGGATCATGGACGCCGGTTGAAAAGAGGCCCCTGGCCCCATTCTCATCCCTTCGCCGGCATGATCCGGATCAGGTTCGGCGGGTCACCGCACCGAACGCCATCGAAACGACGCTCTAGCGATATCTCAGCCCCTTTGGCGGGACACCCCGGAGAGTGGGCGGACACTACGCGCGAGCGCCATAGGGTTCAAGCGGGGAAGGGGGCTCTCTAGATGCTCAGTTGCGCGCCCATTTCCAGCACCCGGCCGGGCGGGATCTGGAAGAAGTCGGTGGGGTTGGCGGTGTTCTTGGCCAGCAGGATGTAGAGCCGGTCCTGCAACTGCCCCAGGCCCTTGCGGCTGGTGGCCACCACCGTCTTGCGGCCCAGGAAGAACGAGGTCGACATCATGTCGATCAGCAGCCCCTGGTCGCGGCACTTGGACAGGGCCTTGGGGATGTTCGGCGATTCCATGAAGCCGTAGCGCACCGTGACCTTGGTGAAGTCGTCGTCGATCTTTTCGCAGATCGTCCGCTCGCCTTCCGGGGCGCGGGGGGTCTCCAAGGTCACCACCGACAGGATGACATTGCGCTGGTGTAGGACCCGGTTGTGCTTGAGGTTGTGCAGCAGGGCGCCCGGGGCGTGGGCGGGGTCGGCGGTCAGATAAACGGCGGTGCCGGTGACGCGGAAGGGCGGCCGGGCGCGCAGTATGGCCAGGAACTCGTCCAGGGGCGGGGTGTCCTTCTGCAGCTTGCGCATGAGGATGTCGTTGCCGCGCACCCAGGTGGCCATGACCAGGAACAGGGCTCCGCCCAGGACCAGGGGCAGGGCGCCGCCGGACAGGATCTTCAGCGAATTGGCCCCTAGGAACACCAGGTCCAGGGTCAGCATCGGCCCGATCACGGCCAGCGCCCCGATCAGCGGCCAGCGCCACATCTTGCGCACCACGATGAAGGCCAGCGAAGTGGTCACCGCCATGGTGCCGGTCACCGCCAGACCGTAGGCCTGACCCAGGGCGTCAGAGCTTTTGAACACTGCGATCAGGAACACCACGCCCACGGCCAGCATGCCATTGATCTGCGGCAGATAGATCTGGCCTGCCTGGGTCTCGGAGGTGCGCTTGACCACCATGCGCGGGAGCAGGCCCAGCTGCATGGCCTGGTTGGTCAGGGAGAAGGCGCCGGTGATCACCGCCTGGCTGGCGATGACGGTGGCGGCGGTGGCCAGAATGACCATGGGGACGCGCATGACCACGGGGGCCATCTGGAAGAACCAGTCCATATCCTGCACGGCGCCATGGGTGGCCTTGATAGTGTCCAGCGCAAAGGCGCCCTGGCCCAAATAGTTCAGGATCAGGCAGGGCAGGGCTAGAAACAGCCAGGCCGCCTGGATCGGCCAGCGACCGAAATGGCCCATATCGGCGTAGAGGGCTTCGGCCCCGGTCACGGTCAGGAACACCGAGCCCAGCACCAGCAGGCTGATGAAGCCGTGGGTGGCCAGGAACTTGACCGCATAGAAGGGGCTGATAGCCAACAGGATGCCCGGCTGGGAAGCCACGTGCATGATCCCCAGGCCGGCGATCAGCGCGAACCACACCGCCAGAATGGGGCCGAAGAACACCGCCATCTTGGCGGTGCCGCGAAACTGGACCGCGAACAGGCCGGTCAGGATCACCAGGCTGGTGATGATCACCACGTCTCCGTTCACCAGGTCCTGCAGGGCGGGCACGGTCTTCAGGCCCTCGATCGCCGACAGAACCGAGATGGCCGGGGTGATGATGGAGTCGCCGTAGAACAGGGCCGCGCCCATGACCCCCAGGGCGAAGACGAACAGGGTTCGGCGGCCGTTGGCCATCTGAGCCAGGGCCATCAGGGATAGGACCCCGCCCTCGCCCTTGTTGTCGGCGCGCATCAGGAAGATGACGTATTTGATCGTCACCACCAGGATCAGCGCCCACAGGGCCAGGGAGACGACGCCATAGACCGCGTCCGGGCGCACATGGCAGGTGTCGCAATCCCCCGTGGCCTGCAGCAGGGCCTGGCGGAAGGCGTAGAGCGGGCTGGTGCCGATGTCGCCGAACACCACCCCGATCGCGCCCAGGGCCAGGGACCAGAAACGTCCGTGCGCGCCGTGACTGGCGGGCGTGGATGCGGTTTTGGGGGAGGCCTCGGACGGGGAGGTGGCGGCGGCGACTGGGAGTTCGCCAGGCATTCGAAGTCTGCTCCGAGCGCACGGGTGGGGCCCGGGCCTTGTCGGGCGGCGCGATACGCTGGTCCTGGCCTCTGTGCAAGTCAATTACTCGGTTACGCGAGTTGGCCAACGCTCAGTGAAAGTCCCGCGAACGCGGCAAAACCCGCACGTCGCGCGGATGGCGGCGCAGATCAGGCGGGACTTGGCGCGATTCTCCCCGCTGCGGAGCGGCCTTGGCGGCGTCGTCGCCGTGG
This sequence comes from Caulobacteraceae bacterium, assembly GCA_036494815.1. Lineage (GTDB taxonomy): Bacteria > Pseudomonadota > Alphaproteobacteria > Caulobacterales > Caulobacteraceae > Poindextera. The sequence continues at coordinate 9,725 of DASXNV010000015.1, read as the reverse complement.
GCGCGGGGCGGCTTGAGGGCGCCGTCCGACAGAAGTCCCAGGTCGGCGGTGCGGTCCTCGATGCTCTCGACCACCAGGTGGGTGACCAGGCCGTCGGAATCCGCCGCCCGCTGGACGCGCCCGCGGATCAGCACCAAGCGCGCGCCCATGACCACAGACCGGTATTGGTCGAATACCGCCGGCCAGACCACCGCATTGGCTACGCCGGTCTCGTCCTCCAGGGTCAGGAACACCACCCCCTTGGCCGAGCCGGGCCGCTGGCGCACCAGCACCACCCCGGCCACGCTCAGCCGCCGGCCCTCGCGGGCGGTCTCCACGTCCCTGGCTGGCGAGGCGCCCATGCGGGCGAAATGCTGGCGCAGGAAGCTCAAGGGGTGGGCCTTCAGCGACAGGCGAATGGTCTCATAGTCATGCACCACCTCTTCCGAGAGCGGCGCGATGGGCAGTGCGGCGGGCGGCGGGCCGTCGGCTTCCTCAAGGCCCGCGGCGACGAACAGTGGCGCGGGCGCGGCCCGGGGCAGGCCTCGCGCCGCCCACAGGCCCGGGCGTCGGCCTAGATTCAACGAACCCAGCGCGTCGGCGGCGGCCAGGGCGTCTAGCGCCCCCGCCGGCAGGCTGGCGCGGGCGCGCAACTCCTCCAGAGAGCGGAGCGGCCCGCCAACGGCCCGGGCGGCCTCGATCGCCAACGCCCAGTCCTCCTTGAACCCGTCGATTTGGCGTAGGCCGAGGCGGAGGGCCTGTCGGGTCGGCTCAATTCCGTTCTCTCCTCCTTCTCCCACAAGGGGAGAAGGGGTCTCTAAGGTCGACTCCCAGTCGCTGGCGTTGACATCGGGATGGCGCACCTCGACCCCGTGCTGGCGGGCGTCGCGAATGATCTGGGCGGGGGCGTAGAAGCCCATGGGCTGGCTGTTGAGCAGGGCCGCGGCGAACACCTCGGGATAGAACCATTTCAGCCAGGAGGAGATATAGACCAGCTGGGCGAAGGCGGCGGCATGGCTTTCGGGAAAGCCATATTCGCCGAAGCCCTTGATTTGGTTGAAGCAATTTTCGGCGAATGCCGGTGGATAGCCGCGCTCGATCATGCGTCCGACCATCTTTTCTTCATACTCATGGATCGTGCCCATGTGGCGGAAAGTGGCCATGGCTCGGCGCAGGCCATTGGCCTCGTCGCCAGTGAATGTGGCCGCGACCATGGCGATCCGCATGGCTTGTTCCTGAAACAGAGGCACGCCCAGGGTTTTTCCGAGCACACGCTCCAGCTCGTCAGGGGGTCCCTTTTCTGGCGCGGGCTGGGGAAAATCGATCTTGAACGGCTGATTCAGCGCCTCGGCCTCGCGGCGTTCGGCGCGGCGCTTCAGATAGGGATGGACCATATTGCCCTGGATGGGGCCGGGGCGCACTATGGCCACTTCCACCACCAGGTCGTAGAATTCGCGCGGGCGCAAACGGGGCAGCATGGCCATCTGCGCCCTGCTCTCCACCTGGAACACCCCCAGCGAATCTCCCCTGCACAGCATGTCATAGACCGCCGGATCCTCCTTGGGCACGGACACCAGATCGAGCGGGCGGTCGTAGTGTTTCTCGATCATCTGGAAGGCGCGGCGGATGGCGGTGAGCATGCCCAGGGCCAGGACGTCGACCTTCATGATCTTCAGCTCGTCGATGTCGTCCTTGTCCCATTCGATGAAGGTGCGGTCCTCCATGGCCGCATTGCCGATGGGCACGGTCTCGATCAGCGGCCCTTCGGTCAGGATAAAGCCGCCCACATGCTGGGACAGGTGGCGGGGGAACTGGATCAGCTCGGCTGTGAGCTCCAGGGCCAGTTTCAGCCGCGCGTCCTGCCGCTGCAGGCCGGTAGCGTCCACATGGTCTTCCTCGACCTTTGCGCCGTAGGAGCCCCAGACGGTATTGGCCAGTTGCGAGGTGACGTCCTCGGTCAGGCCCAGGGCCTTGCCCACGTCGCGGATGGCCGAACGGGGCCGGTAATGGATCACCGTGGCGCATATCGCCGCCCGGTGGCGGCCATAGCGCTGATAGACATGCTGGATCACCTCCTCGCGTCGCTCATGCTCGAAATCCACGTCGATGTCGGGCGGCTCGCTGCGCTCTGCGGAGATGAAGCGTTCGAACAGCACATCCTGCTTGGTGGGGTCCACCGAGGTGATGCCCAGGCAATAGCAGACCACTGAATTGGCCGCCGAGCCGCGCCCCTGGCACAGGATCGCCCGCTCCGGATCGCGCGCCCAGGCGACGATGTCGTGCACGGTCAGGAAATAGGCGGCGTATTTGACCCGCCGGATCAGCCGCAGCTCCTTGCGGATGGTCGCAAGGATGCTGAGGGGAACCCCTTGAGGGAAATGTTTCCGCGCGCCTTTGAAGGTCAGGTCCTGCAGGTGTTGTTGCGGCGTCTTGCCCGGCGGCACGGGCTCGTGGGGATAGTCGTAGGACAGCTCGTCCAGGCTGAAGGGACAAGCCTCGACGATATGCAAGGTCCGCTCCAGAGCGTCGTCATAACCGCGGAACAGTCGCTCCATCTCGGCCGGGGCCTTCAGATGCCGCTCGGCGTGGGCCTGTAGGCGAAAGCCGGCCTGATCGATGGTCACGCCTTCGCGGATACAGGTCATTACGTCCTGCAGCGGCCGGCGTTCGGGATGGTGATAGAGGGCGGCGTTGACCGCGACCATGGGCGCGCCCGAGCGCAGGGCGATGGCGGCTAGTTGCGCCAGCCGCGCGCGGTCGTCGCCCCGGTGCAAGGGCGCGGCAGCCAGATAAAGCTCGTTCGGCCACGCCTTGCGCCAGGCGGTCAGCCGCGCCTCGAAGGCCTCGTCCGGGTCGGTTGGCGCGCGGGCCAGGGCGATCATGTTTTCGCCCAGGGCGGCGGCCTGTTCGAAGGTCAGGCGGCAGTCACCCTTGGCGATGCGGTCGTTTTTAGCGGCGGTGGCGGCCCCCTCCACCGCTTCGCTGTCCCCCTCCCCCAAGGGGGGAGGAATTAGAGGATGCGCCGCCGCCACTTCTCCCCCTCTGGGGGAGGGGGACCGCCCGAAGGGGGGTGGAGGGGGCTTCGCCGGACTATCCACCACCCCGCTCTTGCCCATCGACAACAGTCGGCACAGCCGGCCATAGGCGGCGCGGTCGCGGGGATAGACGAGTAGTTCGGCGCCGTCGAGAAAAGTCAGGCGGCAGCCGATCAGCAGGCGAAAGCCTTCTTCCTTGGCCGCCTTGTGGGCGCGCACCACGCCGGCCAGGCTGTTGCGGTCGGCTACGCCTAGGCCGGCGAGCCCCAGTCTTTTGGCCTCGAACACCATTTCGCTTGGGTGGGAGCCACCTTCCAGGAAACTGAAATTGGTCTGAGCGTCGAGCTCGGCATATCCCGTCAGGGGGAGGGTCATGCGAACACCCCCTGCAGCCACCAGCTGGGCGCGGCGTCGGCGTCCTCGCGGCCGAACAGGCCCTCGCGGAACAACCAGTAGCGGCGGCCCTGGTCGTCTTCGACCCGGTAATAGTCACGGGTGCGCGGCGTGGGCCTGGCCGGATCGGCGCGCCACCATTCGGCGCCCAGCCGTTCGGGACCCTGGGCTTTCAGCACCCGGTGCGGCGTCCGGCGCCAGACAAAGCGGGCGGGCGCCCCGTCGGGCGCCTCGGCGATGGCCTGAACCGGCTCGGGCGGATCGAACATCAGGATAGGGCGCGGGCGTGGGTTCTCCATCGCCGGCGGGGCGGACGGCGGGGCCGGTCCGGCGCGCAACCAGGCCTCGCTGCGTTCGGGCGCCCAGCTTTCCCGGGCCTGAGGGCGACGCACGGCGGCCTCGCCCAGCTTGGCCTGCAGCCGGTCGATCAGGCCGGCCAGGGCCTCGGCCTGGGCTGTCGCCTGGACGTTATCCATCTCTCCCTGGCGCATGGTCAGAGGCTCGGCCTGGTCGGCGCAGAGCATCAGGGCGTCGACGCCGAAGCCCAGATCCAACCGCTCCAGGCCTTTTTCCTTTAGCAGGCGCATCAGGTGGGCGGGGGCGGCCGCCGGGGCGCTGAGCCCAGCCCGGATCGCGGTGGTGCGACCATCGACCCGAAAGCCGATCAGGCTCAGGCGACGCGCGCCCAGGCCCGCCTGGCTCAATTGGCTGGCCAGGGTCTCGGCCAAGGCCGGCAGTTGAAAGGCGATTCCCTCGGCGTCGATCAGCGGCTCGGCGAAAATCTGCCAGGCGCGATAGAGGGGTGCGGGCCGCTGGGGAGCCAGGGGATCGGCCAGCACGCCCAGGGCGCGATCCAGGCGCTCGACCACCCGCAGACCCGCCTCGCCGCGAAACCTCCGGGCCAGGCCCGCGCGCGGCAAGCCATAGAGATCGCCGATCCGCTTTAGCCCGAACCGGCGCAGTAGGCTCAGCGCCACGGGCTCCAGCCGCAAGCCTTCCACCGGCAGGTCGGCCAGGGCCTCACGTCCGGCGCCGGGCGCGGCGATGGTCTCGGACCCTGCGCCATAACGGGCCAGGGCCCAGGCGGCGGCAGGGGTGTCGGCCATGGCCAGGCGGGCCGGGGCGCCGGCCACGGTCAGGCGTTTGCGGATCTCGCTGAGCAGGGCCGCCTCGCCGCCGAACAGATGGGCGCCGCCGGTCATGTCGATCAGCACCGCCTCTTCGCCCGGTCGATCGGCGTCAATGGCCACCAGGGGCGAGAACCGCTCGGCCCACAGGGCTAGGCGCCGCAAGGCGGCCAGGTCGCGCTCCGGCTGGGCCGGCTCGCTGACTAGGCGGGGGACCATGGCGGTGGCGTCCGCATGGGCTTGGCCGGCATGTAGGCCCGCTGCCCGGGCCGCAGGGTTCAAGGCCAGAAGCCGCAGCCCCCTGGCGCCGCGCTCGACCAGGGCGAAGGGCGCAGCCTCAGGCCGCTCTGACGACTGGGGCTGGGCGCGTTCCCACACCGTGACCGGCCAGTCCGGCAGCCACGCGCAGACCACCCGCTTCATCGTCCCGCTCCAGATCCCAGGCTCCCGGCGGCCCGTCGCGCCGGCGCACCAGTTCCGCCCGGAGCCGAGCGGCGCCTGGAGCCAGGGGGTCGAACCGGTCCTCCGCCGAGCTCAGGGCGGCGATCCGCCAGCGCCGCCGCGCCGCGCTGAGGTCCGCCGCCGGGCGCGCCCGGATGAGCAGGCCCACGGCCCCGCCTGCGCGGGCGGCGAAGTCCACCCGGCGGGTGAGGACAAAGGCTGGCGTTTCGACAGTGGCCAGGGCTCCCGCCACGGCCCCCGATTTCAAAGCTTCTTCCAGCGCCCATAGCGCCTCTCCTTCCCGTTCGGTCCGGATCCAGATCAGCCGCTCCGCCGGCAGGCCCCAACCGGCCAGCCCCTGGCTGAACGGCCGCCCCCGCTCGCGCAGCCATTCACCCGTAGTCACCAGGGCCATAGGCCGCCGATCCTTCGCGACCTGCTGAACCAGCCGCGCCAGGCCAAAGCCCAGGGCGACCGCCGCATCTGCCGGCTGCGCCGCACCGATCTCCTCCAGCGGCTCGCAAGCCTGGGGGAAAAGAGCGGGGTCGGTGGCGACGGGTCGAGGAATGGGGGCTGCGGGCATCGGGAACCTGTTGTTCCCATTTTGTTCTCGTTTTGACGATGGGAGTCAAGCTTGGGCATGAAGATTCTCACCCGGCGCCTCGGACGAACCGGGCGGCGCATGCCATGCTGGACGCGCCAAAGGAGCGCGCCGCCTATGATCTCAAAAATCGCCCTGACCGTCGCGGCGGCCCTGCTGGCCACGGTCGCTCACGCTCAGACCCTCACCCTGAAGGGGCCGGACGGCCGCATCGCCACCGTGACCGACGCCCAATTGCGCGATCTGCATCGCCTGACCGTTCCGGCCGGTTGGGGCGACCATCACACCTATGCCGGGGCGCCGGTCAGCGACCTTCTGGCCCTGGTTGGCGGGCCGTCGGACGTCAAGCTGCACGGCCCGGTCCTGGATCAGATCGTGCTCGTGACCGGTTCGGACGGCTTTATCGGCGTCATGTCGATCGCCGAGACCGCCCGCAGCTTTCGCGATACGGCGGTGATCATCGCCGACGAGGTCGACGGCAAGCCGCTGGACGCCAAGGAAGGCCCTTATCGGCTGGTGATCGGCGGTGAGTTGAAGCCCGCTCGTTCGGTGCGCATGGTGACGACGATCGAATTACGCCCGGTCAAGTAGAATGACCATCAGGTCGAGCGGGTGGGATCCGATCGCTGACGCCGGAAAAATCCCCCAATATGGTGGGCGTGAGGCCAGTTCGACGGCGCCTCGAAGATCAGGGAGACGGCGATGACCGTCCCGATCATCGTTAAGGCGACAATGGTTCCTACAAGGCGAAAAGCCTCAACCCACAAACCCATTCCAATGCTCCTTGGACAGTCCGGAAGGCCGGCCCCCCTGTCCTTCACTCAATCCAGATCGAACATCTGCCAAGAGGGCGGCTTCATCCCGTTAACCAAGGTGGTTAAACAAGGTTCCCGCCGCGATTGCCATCCTATTTCAACCTGAAATCTAAGTTTTGAGAGAAAGTGCGGTTTAGGGGCTGTTTGCCATCTGTGCGTTCAGCATGAGGCTTGAAAGCGTTGCGCCCGCCCCTCTTTAGAGGAGGGCGGGCGCGATGGGCGATCTTAAACCGCGGAATTAAGCTTGCGGCGGGGTCGTATCGGTCGGGGCCGAGGCCGCCGGGGGTGGAGTGGTCGGCGCCGTCATAGGCGAGGTCTGGGGCGCGGTCTGGGGCGCCGCATCGGTCGTCGCCGGCGCTGACGTCGTGGGAGCCGGAGCCTGAGCGGCCGGCGGGTTCACTGGGGCGGGCGCCGGGGGCGCCGCCGGTACGGTCGCGCTCACATCGGCTGCTGAATCATTGGCCGTTGGGGCCGGAGCGCGATGGGTGGCGCGGGCCACGCGGGTCGGATGGGCCGGACGGCTTTCGCTGGCCGCGGCTTGCGGCGCGGGCTGAGCCGCGGCGGGTTCAGGCTGGGCCGCCGTGCTGGTGACGGCCTGACTTGCCGTCTGGTTGGCCGAAGCCGCCGAGGTCTGGGCCGAGGCCGCTGCACTATTGGCCTGAGCCGCCGAGGTCTGCGCGTCGGTGGCTGAAGCCACCGACGGCGTGGTGGGCGCGGGCGCCTTGTTGGACGTAGCGTAGAGTAGCGCGCCGGCGCCGGCCAGGATCACAACGGCGGGTACGGCGATCATCCAGGCCGGGCGGCTGTTGCGGCGGCCGCCTTGCAGCTTGCGATAGGTGATGGATGGATCGATCGGCGCGGTGACGGCGTTGTCGACGCGGGTCTCCATGCGACGCTCACGAACGGTCGGAGCGATGGGATCGGTCATTTCAATCGTATGGGTAGCCATAGCCTGTTTTCCCTGAGCAACGTAATCTTGCCCTGAATAACGGATCTTAACTCGGAACGTTCCGGTGAAAAAATTGAGTCCCTAGTAAGTTTCGAAAACCAGGGAATGACTTCTGTCTCTGAGGCATAGGCTGATCGATAGTGAAAATTGATCTTATCTGGATTTCATAGTCATGAATTTGTCCTGATTTTGTCTGGAATATGAACAAAATTTGACGTCGCCGGTGATGGGCCAAGGCAGGGGAAGCCTGAGGCGCCCCTCTATCCCAGCTTTGGGGCCCAGCCCTCCGGTCGCCGCTTAGCCGACCTTGGCTCTCTGTCCGATTTCAGACCTTCAGGCCTTGGGAACGGCCGGCTCCTGGAAGGGGACAAAGCCGCGGCTGGCGAAGCCGGGCTCGCGCGAGTATTCAGCCAGGCTGGATCTGGTTCAGGGCGGGGCCGCCAGGCGGTGTCGAGTGCGAACCTATCCTGGCTCAGGAGCCGGCACGAAGTCGTCGCCGCGGAGGGAGTCAAAAGGACGTTCCAACTGTGGCTGGAGACGGCGCTGGGAATGATCACGATGCGGTAGTTCGCGAGCAAGCTGTCGCCGTGCAGCTTCTGTCCCCGCGAGCCGCTGCCAGGGTGCAACCAGCTCGGATTGGGGACGTCGGCGGGCTGGACGATCAGGGCCTCAGTGAGGTCCTCAATCAGGATTTCGGACAGCCGGTGGGGTTGGGTGTCCAGGACGTCGAATCCCTTGTGCACCGCTACCTCCAGGATCGCCGTGGCCGGGTCCAGGCTGCAATAGACAGCGTATACGCCTTTGCTGTTCCAGCGGCCGCCTGCGCGAAAGGCCCCTTCGCCCGAGGACCAAGTCGGTGCGTGCTTTTCCCGATCGAGCCGCCAGACCACGACGCCGCCGGTCCCGCCGAGGGCGGGCGGCAGCGGCGTCACGTGTAGACGCCGTAGTCGAGGCGAGTCAGCAGGTCGTCCACCATTTGCTGGCCAGCGGCGGTGTCGAGCAGCTCCAGCGGGGTCTTGCGGTCGAGCGCCATGGCCGGTCGGGTCAACCAGGTCTCGGCTTCGGCCTGGCTGCCGAAAACGTCCGTTGCCTTGGCCAGGACTTCGGCGAACTTCCAGGCGCGCCCGCTCTGCTGCGGGCTGAGACGTTCGACCACGCCTGCCTTCTTGCGCTGGCTGGTGCGCGGGCTCATGCCGAATGCGATCTTGAAGTTTTGCTTGTCGCTGAGCAGGCCTACGTTCTTGACCATGAAATGCAGAGAGTCCGTTGGCAGACCCTTTTTGATCATCTCATGCCATTTGAGGTCGGTGTCGACCTTCTGCTCCAGCACCTTCTTCCCGCCCATGAGGTCGAAGATCGTCACCGTTTCGTCCATTTTCATATCCATATGGATAGGGTGGACTTCGATCTTCGGCTCAGTGCCCCGTCCTTTGCGGATGACGGTTCCGATGAGGACGTTCTTGGAGGGTTTTCCTTTAGGCGCAGCCGGCAGCTCGTCTCGTTGCCGAACGGTGACGGCGCCGTAAATGATCTCCTCGGACCGACCGTCTTGCGGTATCTGCCGCGGAAGATTGGTGTGAATCTTCCTCGGGGCCTTCTTAGGCGTGGATTTTCCGGGCGTGGAGATTGGAGTCTCCTGGGGCGCGCCAACTGTCGCTCCACAAGATGACAACTGTCGCTCAAAAATTCAAGCTTGGCGGAGCTTGCCATTGGGATGATTTTGGAGGTGAGGTCCGGCTCCTCCGATGGGTTCAAGGAGTGAGTTCGACCCTGAACTGTCCTTCGCGAGGACCGAATCCCGGCGCGCCGAGTCGGCCGCGATCCAGAAGATCAGGGCTTAGATCTCCACCTGCTCAGGATGAGCGAGCGCGTCGTCGACCTCGATCCCGAGATAGCTCCTTCGGTCGGCTACGCCTTCCCTACGGAACGACGGCTGCGGCCATTCTTATCCTGATTGACGCCCGTTCCGCATTGCCTCGTCTGAACTGCTCCTCAGAATAAGCTCATTGCCTCATTTGAAATGTTCTCGAGCGTTTGCGGTTGCTGCGCGATCTGCGGGCGGCGCAGACCCGCCTTGTCGAAATTGCCGATACGCCCAGCGAAGCGTTGACCGAAGAAATCATTGGTCCGTCACTCGGCACTTTCCTGTTTGGGCTGCGAGCTGAGCGTGTTGCTGCCTTAGACGCGCTGCAGGACCCATCGTTGCTGAATTGACTGGGTGAGCTTGGCGGCGCGCGCTTGCGAGGAGATCACCAGCTTGACGCCTCTGAGGCCACGCCGAGTGAGCTTGCGCAGGAACTCGATCCAGAAGGTCGCCGCCTCGGAGGCGCCGATCTCCATGCCCAGAACCTCACGCCGGCCGTCGGTGTTGACGCCCACGGCGAT
>DASXNV010000014.1:0-22581 GCA_036494815.1 Caulobacteraceae bacterium | reverse complement strand
CTTGGCTGGCCTTGCGCGGCCTTCGCACCCTTCCCTTGCGGGTCGCCCGGCACAATGAGACGGCAATGCAGGTCGCAGCCTTCCTCGCCCAGCACCAGCGAGTCGAAAAGGTTCACTATCCGGGCCTGATCGATCATCCCCAACACGATCTCGCCCGCCAGCAGATGAAGGGCTTTGGCGGCGTTCTCAGTTTCGAAGTGGCAGGAGGGGCAAAGGCCGCCGAAACCGTCGTGGCTGGCCTGCGCCTGGCTCACCGATCGGCGAGCTTCGGCTCGTTCTCCACACTGGTCGTTCACCCTGCCGCAATGTGGGCTGGGATGATGAACGCCGAACAGCTGCGTGAGGCCGACCTCCCGCCCAGCCTCGTTCGCCTGGGTGTCGGGCTTGAGTCCGCAGACGCACTCATTAAAGACCTTGATCAGGCTCTGGCGAACACAGAGCTGTGAAGGAGCGATGCTGGCGCCTCACCGTGGGAACACGCAATGGCGCCAGCACAGCCACGCGACCATCCTCGATCGAACTATGAAACCAAGCTCACCGATCCAGATGCGGAGGCTTTCCATGGGCCGGGAACCAGAAACCGCACTTGCCGGATTTTTGGGGGCGTTGTCCGCTTTGTGCAAGTCGCCATGGCCCTGACCCGACCCACCTATTGACCGCATCTGGCGGCGCTGAGCTGGACCATGCGAACGGCGAGCTCGTGGAAGGCGCTCCCAGCGACAGACGCCCCAACTCGGGCTGGGGTACATCCTCTGGTGAGTTGACCCCACAGAAAGCTAAGGCCGGCCCGCCGTACGCCAGCCCGGTTCGAATTGCGAAGCTCAGTTCGCGGCGCCCTTGGCGGCCTTCTCAATGAACACCGGCAGGTGGAAGAGCTGCGACATGGCGCTGCCAGGGAGCCAATGATTCTGGTCTGAGGCGAAAACCACCTCAAGCTCGCTGGCGATCAGGGCTTCGACCATGGACCGCGCCGCAAGCAGAGCCACAAACCGCCCGGGACAGATGTGCGCGCCGCCGCCAAAGGTGGTCGCGCCCTGTTGCGGACGATTCAGGTCGAACTTCCCGGGATCGGGAAACACTGTAGGGTCGTGACCGCCCACGCCCCACATGACCATCACCAAAACGCCCTTGGGGATCACCACATCGCCGTAGATGATCTCCGCTGTGGTGAGGCGATTAAGCTGGATCACTGGGGGCTCCAGTCGCAGACTTTCGGCTACCGCCGCGGCGGCCTTTTCGGGAAATCGCCGCACTTCCTGCAGGATATCCGGGTGTTGCAGCAGCACGTATAGGGTGTTGGCCACCCCCAACACGGCGGTATGGAAGCCGTCGAACAAATTGCCGCTGAGGAACGCCCCTGCGGACTTCGGGACGAACCCGACGTGGCCCAGGTCATCACCAACGTCGATCGCCGACAGGTCTCTGGCGATACCAGCCACGAACGGGCACCCACCCTTGACCAGGGCACGGTCCGCAGCGCCCTCAACCAAGGCGCGGTAGGCCCGGGCCGCGGCATCGATGCCGGCGCGGGCCTGAGGATCGGGACTCAGACTCAGCATCGGGCTCATCCGACGCGCCTCCACCGCCGCTGCCATCCCCTCAGCGTCCGACATATCCAGCAGCGCACCCCAGAAGCGCCCGATCAGCGGTTCGGCGACCTGCCGGACCAAGTCGACAGGAACGTTCCTCGGCAAGGCGCCGAGGAGGTCCGCGGCGACAGCGCGTGTGTGGTCTGCCCGGAGCGCGATCGGCCTTGGCCCGATCTGGTTGAGCAGCACCTTGCGAAGTGCTGGATTGAGCGGCGCATTGCTGGTGAAGAGCTGGTTCTTGATCAGGTCCGCGACGTCGAAGCCCGGAAGGTCTGTCGCCGGGCAGGGACCGTCGAGGAGGCCTGGGAAAAGGAGAGCCGGCGCAAGGGTCGACATGTCCGGCGCAGCACCGAGGGCGCGAATGTCAGCATGACGGAACACCGCCAGTGCGCCGTCGGTGCTGCGGAGGAAACGCGGCGCGCCCGGGGTGAACACTTGTTCACAGAAGGTGTGAAAACTATCGCGGCCGCCCGAATAGCCGTAGTCCTGCAGCGTGGGCAACGCACCGACATCGAGAACTCGCTGTGCGGGAGGGGCCGTGTCACTTGGCATCAATATGTCCCGCAGCAGAAATCGGGCGCGCGCGGGGTCACCGCGCGCGCCCCGGCGTTCAAATCAAAAGTGGTAGCTGAGCTCGACACCGTAGGTCCGCGGAGGGCCATAGACTGGTTCGAGAAGCCCGAACGGAATGGAAAGGTCGGTTGAGGTTAGCGAATACTTTGTGTCCGAAAGGTTGTGGACGAACACGCCGGCGCCCCAACCCTGGCGGGACTCGAAATTGATGTTCAGGTTGTGAACCCAGTAGGGTGACTGTTGAATATACGGGTCGTTCGTCGAGTCAAACCACACGTGGCTGCGGAAGTTCGAATTCCAATGGAAGTTGATATCGTCGCCGTTCGCCAGATCGACTTTGTAGTTGATCACGCCGCTGAAGGTGAAATGGGGCGCGTTGGCCAGCTCTTTACCGCTCAGCGAGGAGACGCCGCTGAACAGCGGCAGGCTCGCATCGTCCAGGCGCGTTCGCAACCAGGCCGACTGCAGGTCGATGGTGAGGCCGTGGAGCGGCGCCGCTGCGACCTGCAACTCTACGCCCTCGGTGTGCGCCTTGCGGGCGTTGGTCAGCAACTGTGTCGTTGTCTCGATCTGTTGACCGTTCCCCGTTGTGAGGGTCTGCGGCACGGCGGCGAAGATCTGTTCGTTCTTGTAGTCATTGTAGAAGGCGGCGAGGTTGAGGTTCAACCGGTGATCCAACAACGTCGCCTTCTCGCCGACCTCATAGGCGGTGACCATCTCCGGCTTGATCGGTGACAGTTGGAGCAGCGCCTGCTGGGCGTCATTGCTCAGGAAGCTTCCGTTGAATCCTCCGCTCTTGAACCCGGTCGCGACGCTAGCATAGGCCTGGATCTGGTGTGTGAAGTGGTAGCTCAGCGCCGTGCGCCAGGTGAAATTCGAGTTCGTTTCGGAGTTCGTGTCACTGATGAAGTCCTGCAGTGGGCCGTAATTCCCCGTGCCGCCGGCCTGGAATTGTGTGGAGCCGTTGTAGGTGAACGACTTCTTTTCCCAGGTGTAGCGAGCGCCGAGGGTCAGGGTCAGTTTATCCCAGGTATAATCGCTCTGGCCGAAAATCGCGGCGCTATCGGTGACTTGGCGGCTATGATCGTACGACCGCTGAGCGATTCCGTCGAAGGCGCCAGGTCCGGCGGGAACGCCAAATCCTCCATAGAGATCGCCGTCACCAAACAGGTCCAGCGGCTGGTTTTGGCGCAGGCTCTCGTGCAGATAGAAGCCGCCCACGACCCAGTTGAAGGCGGTCGAGTTGTGGGCCAGACGGACTTCCTGGGTGACGGTGTCCGATTTCACGCCGTAGGTCGCGCTGAGCAGGTTGTTTGGGCTGGCGTCGGTTTCTTCGGGATGGAACTTGTTGTCGTATTGGTAGGAGGTGATCGAGGTCAGCACGGCCGGCCCAAGATCGTAGTCCGCTCTGATCTGGTTGATGGAGACGAAGTTGGTCAGATCCTGCAATCGGTTGTAGGAGCCGGACCATTGCGGTTGCGTGTGAAAGCCGAACAAGTCCACACAGCCGCCAGCCATCGCCTGGGCGGGACTGCAAACGACCGGACTAGCGTCGCCCTGGGTGCCTGGCGCGAAAGTTCCGATATGTCCGTAAGGCTGTGGGTGATTGCGGACATAGCCGTCCATGGTCTCGAAGTAGAGCTTCAGCTTATCATTGGGCTTGTAAAGCAGTTGCAACCGAACAGATTCGTTATTGACGTTGTCGATTGGGTCGCCGCCGGTGAAGGCGTTCTTGTTGTAGCCGTCAGAGTGATTGATCACGACCGCCACCCGGCCTGAGAGGTTAGGCGCGATCGGGCCGCCGATGGCGCCGGCGACCTGGAGGGTGTTGAACGATCCGTATTCGAGGTGTGCGTCGCCCGTGAAATAGTCGGTCGGCTTTGTCGAGGTGAAGACTATGGCGCCCCCGCTGGTGTTACGCCCGTACAGGGTGCCCTGGGGCCCCTTCAATACCTGTACCTGTGAAAGATCGAATAGGGCGAACGACTGCGCCGAAGGGGCGCTGATGTAGACATCATCGACATAGACGCCGTTGGGACCAGCATTGTTGGTGTCGAAATCGTTCAAGCCGATGCCGCGGATCGTTATCAGCGGTTGGTTGCCCTGACCGATCGGGCTGATGATCGTTACATTGGGCGTGATCTGGCCGAGATCCAGTGTGCTCTTGACGCCGGCGGACTGCAAATCCTTGCTGCTCAGCGCCTGGACCGAGACGGGGACTTCTTGGAGGTTCTGGCTTCGCCGTTGAGCAGTGACCACGACCTCCTGGATCTGAGTCGCAGAAGACGCCGCCTGCGCCTCGGCTCCGGCGGCATCAACGCCCCCAAGAAGCGCCACGACGGCGGTGGCGGCGAACAGGCCAGCGCGCCGGCCGGACCTTTGCTGAACGATGGACATTTGCTTATCCCCCTGTAGAGACCGCCCTCGCGGCTCATCCTTCCGCTGCGCTATCGACGCGCGACGAGTTATCAGGCGCGCGCGTCCCAATATCCCCATATTTCAAGGCGCTCGTCGGCGTTGAATGCGACTAGACTCGAATTTATTCGAGTTTGCAACCACTCTCTGCCGTCGCGCTTGGAGTTTTTGGGCCGGTTTTAGCTGGAAATTCCGAAATCCAACTAACCTGTCGCAAGAGCGCCACACACAAACTCGTCAATGATTGACTTTCGGCGGAGACTGCCGTGTCTCTTGCACCGGCCGGCGCGGGCCGCGATAGAATGCCCGCGCGACGCTAGAGAGGACCGCCGAGCCGCATGGCCCAGATCGCCGACAAGACTTTCGCGCCCCCACCCCCGGTTTCGGGCCGGCGACCGGCTCAAAAGCGCGGCCAGGCTCGCGTGGCCGCCCTCCTGGACGCTGCTGACATCCTGCTGCAAGAGCGCGATATCAACGACATCAGCCTCTATGACGTCGCGCATGCTGCGGATGTGCCACCGACATCGGCCTATCACTTCTTTCCAACCAAGGAGTCGATCTTTCTCGGACTGGCGGAGCGCTACCTTCAGACCATGCATACGGCGCTGGACGCGCCCATCGACCACGAAGCGCTGGAACATTGGCAGGATCTGGTCGCCCTGCGATATCATCGCGTGGTCGATTACTTCAACAATAGCCAGAACGCGCTGAAACTGTTCCTGGGCCTGGCCCTTCAGTCGGACGTCAGACGTCTCGACTTCCAGGATATCGACTCTCTGGCGGCAGACACCTACAGCTCCATGGATCAGTTCTTCGAGATGCCTTACGTGCGCGATCCGGCGTTCAAGTTTTCCGTCGCCTTCTCAATCTATGACGGGATATGGGCAGCATCCTACGCCAGGCATGGTTATATCACGCCCAAATACGCCAAAGAGGGCCTGCGCGCCGCTCTGGCCTATCTCTCGACCTTCCTCCCCAGCACGATCGCCCTGCGCGCGCCGGGGTCCAAAGCACAGCAAGCGACTACCGGATCGGAACCCGCCGCCGCGGCTCAGTTCTCGGACAAGCGCCCTGCCGTCAGGAGTCGCCGCGCAAAGGGCTGAAGCGGCTATTTCGCGTATCCGGACGTTCCAATCCGCCGGTGGAAGTCCTCGAATTCGGAAGAGCTGAGCTGGCGCGGTTCACCCATCGCGAGGGCGTGGATGTATTGGCGACAGCAAATCTCCAGGCGGTGCGCCCCCTTGATCGCCGCTTCCATAGTCCTCCCTCGCGCCGTGGCGCCGTGGTTGCCCATAAGGCAGGCCGTGCGGGTCTTCAGGGCCTCGGCCACATCGACAGCAAGGGCTTCGCTGCCGAAGGTGTTGTAAGGGACGCAAGGGACGTCGTCGCCTCCGAACACCCCCACCAGGTAGTGGAAACCGGGCAGCGGTTTGCAGTGACAGGCGACCGCCACGCAGAAGTCCGAATGGGTGTGGACGATGGCGTTGGTGTCGGTGCTGCAGCGATAGACGCGGGCGTGCAACCCCCACTCGCTCGAGGGCCTCAGCCCCGCTTCCCACTGGCCGTCGGGTCCGACGTAAACGATGTTGTCCTCGTTGATGGTCTCGCCAGTCGCCCCTGTCGGAGAAATCAGCATCCCCTCCCCATAGCGCAGACTGATATTGCCCGAGGAGAGCTCAGTCAGCCCCAGGGCGACCACCTCCTTGTAGGCCAGCACGAGTTTGGCCCGCGCCGCGGTTTCCGATTCCATCGCCATGAAGCCTCATCCTTCCGTAGATTGGCGTTCCGCCTCGCGCAGGCGATGGAGCGCATTGAACAGGAACTGTTGATCGCCGAGACCGCCCGGTTTCAGGACGAAGGACGCCGGCCTAGTCCCCGGCGCGTAACAGTAGCCGCCATAGAGTTCGTCGTAGGCCGCCACCTCGAGTCGACCAACATCCAGGGCCTTCAGCACCTGGCCGGAGGTTTCGCCGCCGGCGACCACAAACTTGCCGACGCCCTGGTCGCGAAGCCGGACGGCCAACTCACCCAGGATCTGGTCGGCGCGCTCCGCCGCGCCCTCCCGCCCGAACGCCGCCTGCGCGGCCGCGACTCCAGCCGGGTCGGCCGTTGTGGCGATCGCTACCGGCCCCGCCCGTAAGCGGGCGGCCGCCCACGCAGCGATGCTGTCCACCAGCCCTTCCTTTTCCGCATCACGCGCCAGCTCGATGCGCCAGACGGGATGCCGCTCGGCAAACGCCTCCAACTGCGCCAGGGTCGCCATGCCACAGCTGCCGGCGATCACCGCCTCGCCTCCAGAAGCGCCCGGCAGAAGGCGACGGCCGCTGCCAGGCTCCACCGGCGCGTTCCCTCGCCGATCGCGAATGATCGCCGGCGGCAGGGAGTCGGCGCCGGTCACAAGAGGCCAATCGCGGGTCAAGGTCGCGATCTTCGCGACGTCGGCTTCGTCGATGGCGTCCATCACCCAGAAGAGAACATCCGGCTGCGCCTCCAGGGCCGCCGCGATCGCGGGCGCCTCCGCCGCCAGCATCTGGTGATCGGCCAGCCCCACCCGCCAGGCGGTCTGGCGTCGTAGCTTGGCGACAACATCCGAGGTGGTGGCCGGGGTCATGGGATCGAACCGCTTGGCGGTCTCCGACATAAGGGTCGACCCGATGAAGATATTCCCCTTGTACATGGTCAGGCCGCGATCGACGTATGCGGGGCAGAACATGGTCCGCTTCGCTCCAGTCGCCGCCAGCAAGACCTCGGCGATCGGCCCGATGTTGCCCTGGTCTGTGGATTCGAACAGCGCGCTGTACTTATAAAAGATCGTCTTTGCGCCGCGCCTGGCGAACGCGGCAGCGGCGGCCTCGGCTTCGAGGCGCGCCTCGGCGGGTGGCACGAGGCGGATCTTCCGCGCAAGCACGACCGCCGTGGGGTCGTCCGGCAGTGCGAGGAATTCCTCGGCGCTCGTCACTAACGGGCAGGCGATCCCCGCCGATTCCAGCTTGCTGGCGATGATCATCCCGCCCGTCAGATCGTCCGCCAGGACCGCAAGTTCGAGCATCTTCAAATCCCTCCCCTGGCCGCAAAGGCAAACTTCGACCTCGGTACGCGAAATTTCATAACTCGACAATCCTCTATTATTTGTGGCGACACACTCAATTGATTGGCGCATCTCGCCCGGCGCAGCAAGCCAGATTGCTTCACGACACCGATGCTGCACCTCCATCAATATGTTGTTTATAATAGATTATTTCTCAATGCGCCGATGAACCTCGCTCGACCGTCGCCACTCAGCAGATCGGATCGAGTTAGGACAATAATCGAATATTGACGACTTTTGAGTTGATGCCCGCAATTGCGTCATGTTAGCGTCCACCCAGGTTAGTGGGCGAGGGACGATGTCTGGCACCTTGAATTCGATGGATTCGATCTGGCGGGAGCGCGCCAAGGCCGTCCTGCCAAACGGCATGTATGGACATTTGTCGACTCGGATGCTTCCCGAAGCCTATCCGCAGTTCTTCTCTCGCGCGGAGGGCGCGTTGATGTGGGATGTCGATGGCGTCGGATACATTGACTACATGTGCGCTTTCGGCCCGAACCTTTTCGGTTACGGCGATCGCGAGATCGACGACGCCTATGTTGCTCAGCTGCGCAAGGGCGACACCCTCACCGGCCCCTCGCCCCTGCTGGTGCAGTTAGCGGAAGCCATGGTCGCCCAGGTTTCGCATGCGGACTGGGCGTTGTTCTGCAAGAACGGCACGGATGCGACCACTGCGGCCGTCATGGCGGCGCGCGCCGCGACCGGCCGCGCCACGATCCTGCGCGCCCGCGGCTCCTACCATGGCACCTCGCCCTGGTGCACGCCCGTACCTGCTGGCACGACCGAAGCGGATCGCAGCGGTCAATTGTGGTTCGACTACAACGACGTCGAAAGCCTGAAGGCGGCGGCGGCGCAGGCTGGCGCCGACCTGGCGGCGATCATCGCCACGCCAGTCAACCAGAATACCTTCCTGCAGCAGGCCATGCCCACCGCCGAATACGCCAAGGCCGCGCGGCAAGTCTGCGACGTGGCGGGCGCTATGCTGATCACCGACGAGGTGCGCAGTGGCTTTCGCGTGACACGCGACGGCATCTGGGATGAGCTCGGCGCGGCCCCGGACCTGTCCGCCTGGGGCAAGGCTATCGCCAACGGCCATTGCCTGTCCGCCCTGCTCGGCAACGCCAGGGCGCGGGCCGGCATCGAGTCCGTCTTCGTCACCGGTTCCTACTGGTTCTCGGCCGCCCCCATGGCGGCGAGCCTGGTGGTGATGTCGCGCATTCGCGACGGAGCCTACCTGGACCACATCAATCACATCGGCGGCGCCCTGCGCACGGGCCTGGACGACCTGGCCACACGCTACGGCGTCGGCTTCCAGCAGAGCGGCCCCGTGACCATGCCGCTAATGACCTTCACGGACGATCCGGATTTTCGCGCCGGATTCCACTGGTGCACGGAGATGCTCAGACAGGGCGTGTACCTGCACCCGTGGCACAATATGTTCATCAACACCGCCATGACGGACGCTCACGTAGAGATAACCCTGAAGGCCGCGGATAAGGCGTTCGCTTCGCTCAATGCAGCGCGGGCGACCCTGCCACCTAACAGCCGCCTGCCAGGCGCCTCATAAGCCCGAAGCGGGCGCTCGTCGCATCAAGGCCAACCAGAACAAGAGCAGGGTACATGCCGCGCGAGCCTAAATTGACGGTGGACTTGGCATTGCCGGGGGTGGTCGCCGAGATGGCGCCGCCCGACAGCCTGCATGCCCCCCGCGGCGCCACGGTCTCCATTCCCGCAGCTGGCGTGACATCGATCGTCGCCATGGGGTGCGTCGCGCTGCTGATGCTGGGAATCCAGCCGATCGTGCTGGGCGCGCTGCAGGCCGCCGGGCGCCTTTCGGTGCCGCAGATGGGCCAGGCGGCGACCGTGGAGACCCTCGCCCTGGGCGTTGTGTCTGCAGGGATGGCGGCCAGAGTTCCTCACCGAAGACTGCGTCTCTGGGGCCTGATGGGCGTCCTGCTCCTTATACTGGCCAACGGGATCGGCACGGTCACCAGCGGGCTGGGCTTTGTCCTGAGCCGCGGGCTGGCCGGCGCCGCCGCCGGCATCATCGTCTGGACCGCGGTCGGCATGATCACCCGCCGCCATGACGCAAGCCGCGTCAACGCCATTTTCCTTGGTGCGCAGGCGCTCAGTCAGGGCGCGGTCGCCGCGCTCACGCCGACTACCCTCGAGCCGCTACTGGGCGCGAACAGCGGGCTGTGGGTGATCTGCGGAGGGGCCGCGCTGACGCTCCCACTCCTGCTTCTTATCCCAAACCAGCTCCCGGAGCTGCCAGCGGAGATGAAGCTAGGGTCCGGCCTGCAGCTCTCGAGCGTGTCAGGGCTGGCCTCGGGCCTGCTGATGATGGGCGGCATCGTGGGAGTCTGGGTCTATGTGGAACCGATCGCTCATACCCTCCACATCCAGGACAAGCTGGTATCACTGGCCATCGCCGCGTCCCTCGGCGCCCAGGTCGTCGGAGCCACGGCCATTGTCGCCCTCGACCGCTGGGTGAAGTCGGTTTCGGGCCTGCTGCTGACCACCGCCGCCTTCCTCGCCGTCACCGCTGCCTTTGCCTGGCCCTCGTCGCAAGTGGCGTTCGTGGCCGCGACCGTGGCGTTCGGGTTGTTCTGGACCGTCGCTCTTGCCCTGGGATTGCCGCTCCTGATCGCGGCCGATCCGACGCGGCGGGCGGCAATGTACGGGCCGGCGGCGACCCTGCTTGGCAGCAGCCTCGGTCCTCTCGCCGCCGGCGCATTCGCCACGAACACCAACATGAAGCCCGCCCTGGCGACGGCCGCCGCCCTGTTCGTCCTGTCCGCCGTGGCGACCGCGGTGTCCGCCCAGACCCGGCCCCACGTTACTCGCGGTCGATGATGGTCACGATCGGCGCATGCTTAGTGACGATGTGGTCGCGCTCCTCGATCCAGACAGTTCGCAACACCCCACCCGCACGACCCTGGCTGCTCCATGACTCACAATTCGCCGGGTGAGACGGGCTACGGCATGTCCGCTTTCGAGAATCTCGGATGGCTCCTGCCCCTCGCCGGATATGACAGGTTTTGGCGAGCCCCGCTAACGACAGATGTGAGGCGTAGTCGGAGATCTCCACCCAGGAGAGCTCCCATGGCTAACCTCAATGACACCGCTGCTCCTCGCCGCCCCTGGAACAAGAACCGCCTGATCGGCCAAAAGCCGCCGCTCAAGCTGAAGGAGATTTGGTCGATCCGGATCCGGCTGCAGATCGCGGGCAATGTCCGGGAATTGGCGATGTTCAACACTGCGATCGACAGCAAGCTGCGCGCCTGCGACCTGGTCAGTCTGCGGATCGACGACGTGTACACTGGTGGCCACGCCCGGTCCCGCACGATGGTGATGCAGCAGAAGACCGGTCAACCGGTTCAGTTCGAAATCACCGAGTAGACCCGCGACTCCCTCCTGGCTTGGATCCGCGCCAAGGGGTTGCGCAGCGGCGATCCTCTCTTTCCCAGCCGAAAAGACCGCAGCAGGCCGATGGGGACGCGCCAATACGCCCGCCTGGTCGATCGCTGGGTGGCCATGATCGGGCTCGATCCCTGCGACTACGGTACCCACTCAATGCGGCGCACCAAGGCGTCCCTGATCTATCGTCGCACCGGCAATATGCGGGCCGTCCAACTGCTGCTCGGCCACACCAAGCTCGAGAGCACTGTCCGCTACCTCGGCATCGAGGTCGACGACGCGCTGGTGATCGCCGAGCAGATCGAGGCTTGATGGCGGGACGGGCCAATCCGGGCCGGCTCGACCGGACCCCGTAGGTCCCTATGTCCTCCGCCCCTAAGGCGTCCGATAGAGCAGCAGACCAGACCCTGGTAGCAACTGGTCGAATAGATCGAAGTCAGCGACGTTCGCCGTCAAGATCGCGCAACCCATCTCACGGGCCTGCAGGAAGAGCAGCGCATCATTTTGGAGGCCAAGGCCCGCGGGTCGGCCGCCAAGGCGTGCTGTCATACCGGCGAGCATGCCCGCCTCGCCAGAGGTGCGGGTCGACGGTGGCGTCAATCGGTGGGCCGGGATGTCGTCGATCACCTGGCCTACCGCCGCCAACGTTTTCCGCGTACTCGGGTGACCTGGATCCAGGCGGCCGAACAGATGGGTCAGTTCGGTCAGCGCGACGGTCGAGTGGTTTACGATCCGCAGCCGCAGAAGATCATCCACCTGGAACGGCGTCTTGCCTTGCAGCACATCCAGATAGACGCAGGTGTCGAGCAGCAGTTCGGCCCCTGGGCCCGGCGCTCCGACCCAGGGCAACGCGATGTCAGGCCGGCGCGCCAATGGGCCGGATTTTCGCTGCGGCTTAATCCGGCGCAGCGAGCCTGCGCGATCAAAGCCCAAGGTCGAGATCGTTTGCGATCGAGCCCTTGCGCGCGACGAGCTTGGCGCCGAAATCGTCCTCGAGCGCGACCTTGGCAAGGGCGTATTCGACGAGATCCGTGGTCGAGGCGATGCCGGTCCGCGCCTTCGCTTGGTCGAGGAGATGTTGCGGGACGCGGGCGCCGACATGGCTGTTTTCACCACGCAACAGCCCCGCCTCCTTCGCCGCCGCCACCACGGACTCACGGCGTCGGGCGATGAATTCTGTTACCGGGGAAGTGGACATGGCGGTTCCTTTCGCCGTTCAACATAGTCTTTATTTTGTTTCACAACAAGGGCGCGCGACCGCTCTGCGCTAACGATCGCAATGACCGCTGTGGAGGAACAGGCGCTGCCATAAGCGATCTATCGGCATGACGGCTATTGGCGAGCGACTGCCCATGCTCCGCGGAAGGTCGCTCAACTCGATCTGTTCAAAGCGCAAACCCGCTCACGGATACGGCCGAGGGGTCGGGACAGAGGCGGGCTGGCTTGGACGCGCTTGCCGGGCTAACTCCCTCACATGGCGCGAACCAAGCAAGGCCCTGAGTTTGAGATCGAGGTCGGCGGGGAGCCTTATGTCTGGCGGCTTCAACGCCTGCCCCAGTGGTCCAGCGACTCCGCAGAGCGGCGCGGCAAGGCGATCGCCGTGCGTCACAAGGAGGGGCAGCGCGAAGCTGTGCTGGAGTTTCCACCGGGCCAACAGCCCAGGTTCGGCGAGCCGCAACTGAAGGCCTCGCAGATTGCGCCAGAACTCGTGGCGAAAGCCATCGCGTCCGCCATTGCGGCGGGATGGGAGCCGCTGTCCCGCGGCAAAGCAGTCGCCATCGTCGTGGATGCGACCGGCGGCTGACGCGTTGGGGTTGGAGGGTGCAGCGTCCGCAGAGGAAGCCGCTCGCCCGAAGCGATGCGCCGGTCCACGGCGGCGGCCTGATCGAGGACGGCCTGAGGCTCTGGTCTCGATATCCACGTCTGCGGCTGGAGGAGCGCGTCATAGGCCGGGATCGCGGCCAACGCCTGCTCCGCGACGGCCATGGCCAGCACCCGGCCGGACCGCACATCCGCAACGATCGCCCGGGCCGAGGTCACGACGACGCCACAATCGGCTCAAGCTCGGCCGCGAGCGGATCGGGCGTGCGCCGCTCTGCCCGGCCGGCCGCCAGGATCAAGCCCGCCGCCAGCAGGTAGGACAGCGCCAGGACCGGCGACTTGCCGAAGCCGAGCGCGGCGCTGTGCATCAGGCCGAACCAGGTGAACGCCCCGCCAAGCGTGCAGAACGCCGCCGCCGTCTTCAGCTGGCGTTCGATCACGCACACGGTGGTCGCGGCCAGGACGATGCCCGTCAAGGTCGAACCGTTGCCGACCAACTGTAGGGACTGCAGCATCACACCCTGATCGGCCAGCTTGGCGTTGACGAGGGGATTATCGGCGTTGGCGCCGACCGCCTTGAGGGCGTTGCTGACCAGATCCGCGCCCCAGTGGGCCAGGCTGGGCATGATGCCGAGGATGATCGCAGGCGCGTGGCGGGCCGGGGTCTCCTGGAACGCCTGGGCGCCGATGACCATCGCGATGAAAAGCAGGATCGGGTAGACGGCCACGATCGGCACGGCGGCCAGCACGATGGGGACCACGCCGCACAGGCACAGGGCCAGCACCATCAGGCCGCTGGCGGCGGTGTAACCCAACCGTCCTCCCATCGCCTTCCATCCCGGATGGCCGACATAGACCACCAGCATGAAGGGATTGCCGAACAGGGCGCCGATCAGGCTGATCACGCCGTCAGCGGTCAGGACGCGGGTGGTGGGGAAGCTGTCGCCCGCCCCGGCGGCGCTCTCGACGTTGTCGATCGCCTCGATCACGTCATAAACCCCGAACGGCACGGCGGTCATCAGCAGCAGGCCGATATACTGAAAGCCCGAGAAGACGTGGCCGGTCGCCGGGATCGGCAGCCGGAATCCGAACTGGGCGATCGACTCGGTCAGCCCATGCAAGCTCAGGCCGCCGAAGTTCAAACCGAACAGGTTCGAGGACCAGGCGATGACGGCGCCCAGGACCAGGATGGTCACGCCCGCCGGTGCGCCCCGGAACAGGCGCACGCCGCCGAGCCAGTCGAGCAGCACCACCGCCAGGCAGACCAGACCGATCACCGGCGTAGTGAACAGGCTCTCGATCGGCGCCACGGCAATGTAGGTGAGCGCGATCCCGACCAGGGCCGACAGCAGGGCGGCGCGCGGCGTGACCTTGCGAATCCACTGACCGGCGAAGCCACCGGCGATCATCACCAGGCTTTGCAGGAACACCCATGCGACGCCGGCCTCCCACGCCTTCACATAGTCGCCAGTCATGTGCTGGATCGGCAGCATGACCGCGAAGGTGACGATGAAGATGTGCCCGACGCCCGGCCCCGACGGCAGGGCGCAAACGTCGGTGCGGCCGGTGCGCTTGGCGAGATCGTAGGCCAGCCAGCTGTAGTAGGCGCCGGACAGGAACAGCATCACGCCCACGGACGGCAGTATGCGGCCATAGACGAACTGCGCCGGCATGCCGAGCACGAAGCGCAAAAGGCCTGTGAGGCTCAGCACATTGACCAGCAGGTTACTGCCGTAGCCGAAGAAGGCGTTCCAGTCGCCGGCGGCCCAGAGGGCGGGCGCGCCGGCCCTCGTCGATCTCATGGCCAGTCCCCCGTGCTTTAGGCCCACGTGCTTCATGCCACCAGGCCCAATGGCGCGCTACAGACGCCCTTTTGCTCAAGTTCCCGCGCCACCCGAAGCAGGATCGCCTCGCTATTGGGACGCCCGATCAGCTGCACCGCCGTCGGCATCTGTCCCGGCCGATGAACCGGCGCCGCCAGAACGGGCAGGCCCACCAAGGTGATCGGTTGGGTGAACAGGCCGACGTTCGCCCGCAAGGGCAGCGTGGCCCCGTCGAACTCGAAGGTCTGCTCGTCCAGGCCAGGAGCGAGCATCGGGGTGGCGGGCGCGATCAGCACGTCCACGTCCTGGAACACCCTGGCGACCTCGCCCTTCCACCAGTCGCGGAACCGCTGAGCCTTGAGGTACCAGGCCGACGGCGCCAATAGGCCGGCGATGAAGCGGTCGCGCGAGGCCGGATCGAAATCCGCCGCCCGGGTGGACAGGCGCCTGCGGTGGAATTCGCCGGCTTCCGCGGCGGTGATGGTGAAGGCCGCGCCGCGGGCGATATCCGGGCGCGGCAGCTCCAGCGCCGGTCCAGCGTCCAGGGCGTCGGCCACGGACGCGATCGCCTCGGCCAGTTGCGGGGTCAAGCCGCGGGCGAAGTAGCCGCCGAGGGTGGCGACCCGGATACCCTTGGCGCCCAGGTCGATGCCGGACTCGGACGGCGGCGCCTGGACGCGGCCGCAGTCGGGATCGCGTGGATCAGGCCCGGCCATGACATCCAGCGATCGGGCCAAGTCGGCGACGCTGCGGGCCAAGGTCCCCACCGTGTCGAGGCTGGCGACAAAGGGGTAGACCCCGGCGCGGGACAACAGGCTGTAGGTTGGCTTCAGGCCCCACACGCCGCAGAACGACGATGGCACCCGAACCGAGCCGTTGGTGTCGGTGCCGAGCGTGAAGGACGCCAGGCCTGCCGCCACCGCGGCCCCGGACCCGCCCGACGATCCGCCGGCCGAGCGCGACAGGTCGTGCGGATTGCGCGTGGCCCCGTCATGGGCGTTGATGGTCACGAAGTCATAGGCGTACTCGCCCATGTTGGTGGCGCCGAGGCAGACAGCGCCGGCCTTGGCCAGGCGGGCCACGATGGTGGCGTCTTCGGACGCGGGCGGATCGCCCCGGTTGATCTTGGACCCGGCGACGGTCACCTCGCCGGCCATGTCGAACAGGTTCTTGACCCCATAGGGCGCGCCGGCCAGCGGCCCCGGATCCTCGCCCGCCGCGATGGCGGCGTCGACCCGCCCCGCCTCGGCCAAGGCGCGGTCGGCGGTGACCAGGGTGTAGGCGTTGACCTTGGGATTGAGCGCCTCGATGCGCCCCAAGAAGGCCTCGGCCACGGCGGTCGCCGTGAAGCGCCGCGCACGGACTTCCTCTGCGATCCGCAGGGCGGACAGTTCGAAAATTTCAGCGGTCATGGGATGAACCTCGGCGCGGGCTCTGCAGAGTCGGGCAGGTCGATCGCCATCAGCGGACCGGCGATGCGGGCCATGACGCCGAGATTGAAGGCGACGCCTTGGCGATGGGCCGGCTCGATCGGCACGTCGAGCAGGGCCGCCGCGGCGGCGGCGAAGGGGCCGGCGTCGTCGGCGTTGAACGCGGCGGCGTTCTGAGGGGTCACCCGGTGCGAGACATGGGCGGACACCACGCGCCATCCGTCCCCCGGCAGTTGCACCCAGACCTGCGACTGGCGCCCGTGCCGCGGATTGCCGAAGGCCACGATCTCAAACTCGATCGTGACCATGGCCAGATCTGTCCCGAGGGTGACCACGTCACGTCGCAGGGTCTTTCGGTCCAGGAAGGCGGCCTTGCGGGCCTTGCGGAACTCGGCGATCGCCTCGACGCCGTAAAGCTCCTCGGCCACGCCGAACCTCAGGGCGTGGGGCGAGTCCCAAAAGAAGCCCGTCAGGGCCTCCACATCGTTGTCGAGCAGCGCACGCTCATAGGCGTCCGAGACCGCTTCGACTGCGGCCACAACGGCCGGATCATTTATCTGCACGAAGTTATTCCAATCATGCTGGGCGTGGGGTGGTCATGCCAAGGCTAGAAGCGGCGTTTGATGGTGGCCTCTACCGTCGGTCCCTCGCTCGGCAGAACGAGGACGTCTCCAAACAGGTTCTGAGGCAGAAAATACTGCGCATTCAGGATGTTGTTGGCGTTCGCCTGGAACGACCACTTTCCGGTGTTGTAGAAGATCGCCGCTCGCACGACGGTGTATTGTGGCAAAACCACCGAGTGGGTGAACCCGGCGTACATCGACGAGGAGTGGGTGGCACCCAAGGACATGCCCCAGCCCCGAGGATCTGTATAGGTGCCGGTCAGACCCAGCACGGCCCTGGGCCCAGGCGCTTCGGTGGGCCCGTTGAAGCCGATCAGCGACCCGAGGCCGACGAACTTGCCGCCATAGGTCAGCGCGGGGTCAAGGCCGATCACGCTGGGCGGGATGCCATTGAAATAAGGCGCGTTCAGAAGCTCGGTGGATTGGAACGTCGCCGTGGCGATGAAGCTCAGCCGCTTGCTCGCGGCGTAGTGCGCCTCGATCTCTTCGCCTTTGGACTCGTACCAGTCGAACTGGTTGGCGAGCACGTCGTAGGAGCTCTTCTTCTGATCGTAATACAGGGCGTTGAAATACAGCTTTCCATCCAGTAGGTATCCCTTCAGCCCAGCCTCAAAGAGGTTGGAGGGTTGCACCCAGTTTTTGCTGGCGACGTTGGGGTAGCCGATCATGCCGCCCTGCCCCAGTTCGACGTACTGCGAGGAGGCGTAGGTGGCGTAGGCGTTGATCAGCGGCGTGACCTTGAAGCTCAGGCTGGCGTTGTAGGAGCCCGCGCTCTTGGCGTCCTTGGCCTGGCCGAAGTTTCCGTAGTCGTCGGTGCCGTGGACGCGAACGTGGTAGTCGTCCCAGCGGCCGCCGACGATGGCTGTCAGCCGGTTTGCGATCGTGACGTCAAGCACGCCGAACCCGCCAAGGTCGCTGTGCGATCCGTCCTGGTACCAATTCCAAGGCACTGCGCCCATCCCGTCCAGGGCGCCCTCGAAGCGGTCGTTGCCGGTGGCGCCGACAGTGAGATCCCGGCGGTCCACCGCCTGCAGGATGTCGCGGGCTTCCTTCTCCAGGCCCCAGACCTCGCGCCAGGAGAAGCCCACCACTGGGCTGAGCTTCAACCAGTCGTTGGGGCTGTACTGGCCGGACAGCGTCGTCTTGTTTTCGAAGACGTGGTCGCGGTAGTCGGCGGTGAAGCCATAGCTCGAATATTTACCGCTCAGCATCTGGTCGTAGAACGACTGGTTCTTGATCGTCCAATCGCCTGAGAGTTGATAGATGAGATCGAAATAGGCCGTGTCGGCGGAGGTACGGGCGTAGTCCGTGGACTCAGCCATCACCGTCTGGTGGCTGAGCGATGCGATGTGGACGGTGTTGGGATCCAGGGCGTGGGCCGCCCGCTGGTTCGGGCTGAGGGCGTAGTACGGGAACGGATTGGCGAAGGCGAATTCGCTTAGGCCGTAGGGCTCCGCTTCCGATGGAGAAATGAAGCCGTCGTGGTTGGTGTCCAGGTTCAGGGCCGGGCGCCCGGCCAGATAGTCCTTGCCGTTGCTGTCGATCAGCGCCTGGGTGACGCGGTTCCAGCCGAGGTTCTGGTTCAAGTCAGACCACTGGCCCATGAACCCGTACTCGGCCGTGAATTTCGAAGAGAACTCGCTCTTCGCCGAGACTTGGGCCAACAGGTTCTTCGTATAGATGTCGTGATAGTAGCTATCGGAATCCTCGCCGTTCACCGAGGCGTAGATCGCCGACGGAGCGCCCGCCAGGCTGAACGGCGTTCCCACTTCCACATCGGCCGTGCGCTTGTTGTACGAGCCGCCAGTCACCGACACCAGGCCCACGGTCTGGTCGAGCAGATCGCCGTTGGCCTGGGTCGGCCCCTTCAGCACAAAATTCAGGATACCCCCAACCTTGCCGCCGCCATAGGGGATCGGCGGCGGCCCCTTGATGATCTCAACGTAGTCTGCCGCCGTGACCGTGGTCGGGAAGTTCCCGGGGTTCTCGACCCGGCGAAAGCCGCGGAAGAAGTTGTCGGCCAGGTCGCCGCGCACGGTCAGTTCGCCGGGGACGCCGAAATAGTTGCCGGTGAAGGTGCCGGGCGTGATGTTGACGAAGTCGTCGACGCTGCGGATGCCGTAGAGGCTGATGATCGGTTGCTCGATCAGGGTGATCGATCGCGGGGTCTCGGCCAGGGACAGCGGCAGATCGAAGGCGCTACCGGTCTTTCGGGTCGGCAGCACGTTATAGATGTCGTTGCGCTTGGCGGTGACGATCAGTTCCTCCACTGGCGGGTCCTTGGACGCGCCAGAAGCGACGGTCGCGTCCGCAGCCAAGGCCGCCGCTGGCGCCCCCGCCAGCACGGCGCCCAGCGCCATCCAGGAAGCGCCTAAGGCCAAGCTAGCCCGGCGCGGACGATTAGGCGCGCGGTCGCCGCGCATTTGTTTGATAGACATGGGAGCCCCCTCGTTGAAGAACCGAAGCGGATCCCTTTTGTATGCAATATTTACCTCATTGAAGAAATTGTATGCAAAGTGATGCGAAACACCCAACCATGCACACAATATGGGCGCGCCTGTTCAACACGCGATCAGTCTCGCCGACGCCACGGGAATCGGCCGTAAATTGGCGCGGGAATGCGTTGTAAAAGATGTTTGATCCTAGACCGGAGGACCGGGTGAGCAGCTTGGCCGAACAGATTCGGACGCTAGTCCTGAACGGCGACCTATCGCCGGGCGACAAGCTCGACGAGCAGGTGTTGGCGGAACGATTCGAGGTTTCGCGCACGCCGGTGCGCGAGGCCTTGCGGCAACTGGCCAGCACCGGCCTGATCGAGCTGCGCCCCCGGCGGGGCGCCTATGTCTCGGCGCTGACCCCGGCGCAGCGCGAGGAGATCTTCATCGCCATGACCGAGCTGGAGGCGACCTGCAGCCGGCTGGCCGCCATGAGCATGGCCCCGCATGAGCGACGCAACTTACGGCGGATGCATGAGACCATGGGCGAGCTGGCCTCCCGCGGCCTGATCGAGGAATTCGAGCAGGCCAACGAAACCCTGCACGACATGATTTCCAAGGGTGCCCACAACGAGGTCCTGTCCGACCTGACCAACTCGCTCCGCGAGCGGCTGCGCCCCAATCGCAATATTCAGTTCGGCAGCGCCGGGCGCCTGAGCCGGGCGCACGCCGAGCACGAAGCGATCGTACAGGCCATCGTGTCCGGAGACCCCGCCAAAGCGCACGCATCGATGCTGCATCACCTGGGCCAGGCCGGCGGCACCTTCAAGGAAGCCCTTTCGGACCAACGGGGCGATAGCCATGTTCCGCCGGCGCAGTAGGTATGAAGCCCGCTCCGCCGGACCGCCTGGTAGCCCCCAAACATTCGCAGGCCTCAGTACCGATGGAGCAGACCGTGTAGCGCCAGTAGGTCACTCTATTCCGGGAATTGGTCGAAAATGAGTTGGCTGACCAAGCGAGCATCGATCTCCACCAGTTTCCTCCCGGTGTGCAAAGCCCAACATCCAAGTAGGACCGGGGGGCCGCTTTCTGGAAGTCGGGTTAGGCCGACCTCCCCTGTCCTTTGCGCCTAATCGTCGAAACCAACGAACACCGTAGCCTCATCGACAGATTTGCGTTCGGACACCACTGCGTTGGCCGGGAAGCTTTCGTCCGGCCAGCCAAGCGCGATGCTTTTCATGATGACCTGATCGTCGGCTATTCCGGCGTGCTCACGCACCACCGGTGACTGCATGATGCCCTGGCTGTTGATCACGGCGCCCAGCCCGCGAGACCAGGCGGCATAGACCAAGGCGGTCGTCACAGCGCCGCAATCGAAGGGCGTATCATCACTGCCGTCCAGCACGCGGTCATAGGTCACGATCACGCATACAGGCGCGTCGAATTGACGGAAGCCACGCATGACCCAGTCCTGGCGCATATCTTTGTCATCACGCGCGATTCCCATGGCGGAGAACAATTGCTTGGCGACACCAACCTGCCTGTCGCGGTGCTGGCCCGCAAAGGCCTGACCTGTGCGGAACTCGCGAGATTGCGGTATGCCAGCCACCATCCGCTCGGTGTTGCCGGCGCGGATCCGATCGAGCGGTTCGCCGGTGATGATGTAGAAGTTCCAGGGCTGGGTGTTCATCGACGATGGAGCACGCATGGCCAAACCGATGATTTCCTCAATCAAGGCCTTGGGAACTGGATCGGGTTTGTAGCCGCGGATGCTCCGGCGACCGAGGATAACGTCGTCAAACTTCATTTGTGATCCCAGAGACAGCTTGCTCGGCTTCAATCAGTAAAGGTCAATAGGGTGTGCTGTCATCTGCGGGCCCGGCTCCCGCCGCCATGTTGAAATTGC
Source organism: Caulobacteraceae bacterium (assembly GCA_036494815.1). GTDB lineage: Bacteria > Pseudomonadota > Alphaproteobacteria > Caulobacterales > Caulobacteraceae > Poindextera. Next base: position 1,458 of record DASXNV010000014.1, on the reverse strand, counting down.
GTTGACATGGCCGCTGAGAGGCTGGCGGCGTTCCGGGACGCTCACCGCCCGCCCGCGTGGCTTGTCACCAAACCACCCGCCTCCCTTTTGTCCATGACAGCTTTCAGGCGCGTTTACCCGATCGGCTAGATCGCTGGCCATGGCTGCTATTGGCGAGTGGCGGCTTCGCGGATGTTCCCTTGGTCACTCGCCGGACCCGAGGTCGAACAGGTCTTTTAGTCGCCGGGCTCCGTGCACTACGCGGACAACGACCGCGCTGGATCCATCGACGCGGTACAGCGCAAGGTATTCGCCTACGACAAGCGCCCGAGCGTCTGGCGCAATCTCAGGGCGCGCGGGCCCAAGTTGCGGATGGTCGGCCAAACCTTGGCACCGGGCGACAATCCGATCGATGAGACGGTCGGCCGCTGCAGAATTGTCCAACGCGACATGCAGCCAAATATCATCGAGGTCGGCGCTGGCGCGCTGCGTAATGACTATGCGGGCCACGTGTCAGCGATTGGCTGCTTTGTGAGCCGCCAAACGCGCGCGTCCGCGACGTTTGATATCGTCGGCGTCCAAAGGCTGGCCCTCGCCGCTTTCGATGCCCTCTCGCCAAAGCCGCCGCAATTCTTCAATGGCGACCTCCCGCCCCTGGCGAATTTGCTTCCATGCGCGGAGTGCGTCACGAACCACTTCGCTCGTGGACGCGTACTCGCCAGTCGCGATGGCCTGGCGAATGTCCGCCGCGAACTCAGGTGTAAGCGCGATGCTCAGCTTCTCGACGGTCGCCATGAAGTTCTCTCTTCGGTGCGACCAAGTCCTACCACATGCGGCCTGATGAGTCACCTTCATGGCCGTGTCGGTGGTCTTGCGTTTTGCCCCGCCACGGCCGATCGGGATGACCGCAATCTGGAAGCTGGCGCTGCCGTAGCCCGCTATTTCGTTTAGGCAGCTATTGACGAGGAGCCGTTCCGCCTCGCCGTGCGGAAATCAAATTGACCGGAAACTCAATTCGACCCGGCCGATCCGGACAAGCCAGTCTAGTTCCACATCGTCATAGCGATGTGGACCGCCGCTAGCCCGGAAGCTTCGGCCGGAGCATTTGGAAGACGTTCTCTGGTGCAATTCGGGGCACTGACTCACTTTGATATTAGCCTTTGATCACGCCCCTGCATCGGCACACGCCTTCGGTTCCCCTGAACCGAAAGCGAACCCCATGCTCTCCCGAATCGAAGACATTTCGACCCTGTTGGCCATGAAGCAGATGACCATCAACCCAACGACGATAAACGGCATGTTCGCCTATGAGGGCCGACTTGATGGACGCCCGTGCATTTTATCTCCCACACGTGAGGGAGCCATCCGCTCGCTCCTTCGTCGTGCGGCTTACATGCCGAACACATGAACGATCACAAGGTGGGTGCCGGCTTTTTGCCGGCACCCTGTGCCGTTTCTCGCGGAACGGCGGCCAATCTG
>DASXNV010000013.1:0-65758 GCA_036494815.1 Caulobacteraceae bacterium | reverse complement strand
CGATCTGCCGTACAGTTCGCTGGAAAGCGTCATCGAGCAGAGCAAGGAGGGCTACTACCTTGCCCTGCGCCAAACCCAGGGGACGATCCGCCAGGCTTCGCCGGACTGGCAGCCTTGGCTGCAATTTTTCCTTCGGGCGCTACAGCGCCAGATGCGGCGGCTGGCATCCAAGGTGGAGCGAGAGAAGCTGATCCTGGCCGAATTGCCAGATCTCGCCTTGGGGATCCTCGATCACGCCCGAGATCATGGCCGCGTCACTATCGGCGAGGCGGCCAGGCTCACTGGAGCCAGTCGCAACACGCTCAAGTGGCACCTGCGAATGCTGGTTGAGCAGCGGCACCTGATCCAACACGGCGTCGGCCGCGGCGCCTGGTACAGTCTGCCATAGCCTTCATGGCGGTGAGCCGGAGTGAGGTCTTGCCCCGCACCGGTGATTGGAGCGTTGTTGTGTATGCGCCCGAGCGGCGACGCCTCGCCACGGTCACCGCCAGACCTTTCCGTGCGCCAGCCAGCGAATGGGCAAGGATTGGGCCGGTTCCCGCCTTCGAGAATGGATGCAGATGGGCGGGCGAGAGGTTCAAATTCAACGTCTTCGGCAGCGCCTTCGACAGTTGGCGCACGAACAGGTCGAGATTGAACGCCAGATCTCCGGGCTCGTTGCGGAGGAATCCCACCGCGGCGTACACGAGACGCCGGTTGGGCAACGGTCCTTCGGGATGTCCGCTCGCGCGCTTTGAAGCCTGGCTAGCTAAGCTGCCGCGGAATGTAGGGTTATTGCGAAGTGCGGGCCCGCGGCCCTGGCGGCGAAGATGCGCCATGAAGTGTCATTGGAAGACCTCCAAAAGCTCACCGCTCAGGCGGGATGGTCAGCAGCGCGGCGCGGCGCGCCCCTTGGGCCAAAATCGAGGAAGCAACAGCCGCGCGCGCAAAGGGCGACTCGCGCACAGGCGCCGCGCAATGCAGCAGCATCGTCACCGCTTCGCGGAAATCCCGTTTGCGGGTCCCTGACCTGGCCCCGAAATCGCCAAGGGCGGTGGAAATCCGCCCCAAATTTCCCTAAGGGAAAGGCATGACACCCAGTCAGACGCCACGCATCAAGGGCTTTGACGGTATCCGCGCCCTTGCCGCGTTCGGGGTGCTGTTGATGCACAAGACGGCCATCGGGCAGCGGTTCGCCCTGGGTCAATATGGCGTCTGGCTCTTCTTCCTGCTCTCCGGGTTTCTGATCACGTCGCAGCTCATCCAGGCCAGGGGGCGGGCAGAAGCCAGAGCCACGAGCGACATCGCCGAATTGATGGCGTTCTGGTGGCGGCGGTCCTTCCGCATCCTGCCGCCCTACTACGCGCTGCTGACCGTCTTCACCGTCCTCTACACGGTGCAGCACAGGCCGATCCCCGGCCTGCCGTGGCATGTCTTCTATGCCACCAACTGGTTTCTTGAGTTCAAGACCCCTGACGGCGCGGCCGGGACGTGGTCCCATTTCTGGTCCCTGGCCATCGAGGAGCAGTTCTATCTTCTCTTCGCGCCCCTGATCCTGTTGACGTCCCGCAAATTGGCGCCGTGGTGGTGTGCGGGCCTTCTGTTGGCTGGGATTGGACGGCGGATCTACATGGTCGAGGACGGCTGGCCGTCCTTCGCAATCTATAACGACAGCGTCGTCAATCTGGCCTCCCTGGCGCTTGGAGGCTTGGCTGGCATGGCCGCACGCAAGAAAGCCCTGCGGGGTGACTGGATAGGCTGGCTGTCGCTGGGTCTATTCCTGGCCCTGCCGGTCATTCTGGGTCTCACGGGCCTATCGAATGACCTGACGCCGCTTTTGGCCCTTGGTGTCGGCGTCATCGCCATCGCAGCGCTCCATGGCAATCAGGACGGCGCGCTGGCGAGGGTGTTGAGCTGGAAGCCGATCGCCTATTTTGGACGGATCTCGTACGGGTTCTATCTTTACGAGACCTACGCCCCTGTCGCACTGGCGAGCAAGCTGCTGCACCGCACCGGCTTTGCGATGGACGTACTTAATTTTGCGGTTGCGCTGGGAATGAGCACCCTCGTCGCGGCGTTGTCCTTCGAACTGTTCGAGATGCCGCTACAGCGCTTCGGGCGTCGGTTCACGATCGGGCGGGCGCGCCAGGCGAAAGACGTCGCGCAGATCGCCTCTTAGCCTCCTGAGGGCTGTGGGTGGGCGGGGGCGCCTCGCCCTGCGCCAGCGGTTGAGGTGGTCGCACGCGACCTATGCGGCCCGTAGCGCGCGGATGGCCTTGGTTGAACAGCAGCCCCCCGTTCGCGGCCGCCCTCCTGTCCGAGTCCACTCAGGCGACGCCAAGGTTGCGCGCCACAAGGCCTGCGAACACGGCCCGACCGACAGCGCGGCGCATAGAAACAAGCTCAGCAATAATAGGATGCGGATCAGCAACCCAGGCGTTCAGGACAGAGCCGAATGAACACTGAATGGAATCAAGCGCGCCATAGACGTTCCAACCCAAGCGTGTGGCTGGCGAAGCCCCTCAAACAACCGGAGCCGTTTGGCCCGGGCGCGCGCGAATGCTGCGACCCAGTCGCCCAAAACGGCTTCAGCGCCAGTCAGTGCGGCATTTATACACAATGCACTGAAAACTATTCGTCAATACACAATACATAGTTAACGGAGCGCCTCAAAGGATTCAAATTGACATTAATCGACTGTAAGTCTATTTCGCGCAGAAGCTAATGTGGTGCGACCTGGGCTGGCGAGATGCATTTCGAAGAGCTGGAAAATACGCTTGCCACGCGACTTTCATGGGCCATGGTTGCAGTGTTATCGATCCTGATCGGCGGATTACTGCTGACGATCAGCGGATGTCACGCCCAAAAGCAGGTTCAACACTTGAGCGAAGCCTGTTCGGCGGGCAAGCTGTCGCCGGCAAGCCCCTGCAGCCCCTCCTCACGTCGCAACTGATCCATGATCGCTGTTGGTCGCCGCGCATCGCAAACCAGCGAGATCTGGCTCGTTGACTGTTCGCTGTACAGCGCCGCGTACGACTATCACCTCGGCTCAGCCGTCGCCGAGGGTCAAACACCGGTTCGGCTGCTGGCCCGCGCGCTGCGGCCTCGCGAGGCCGCGCCGCCAGCGGACTTGGCCTATGAGCCATTCTTCTACCGCCTGAGCGAGCCGCTTCTGCAGAAGCACAATTCCTGGGTCCAGCGCGCTGCGCGCCTTTTGAAAGGCGCCGAACATGTGGGCGATCTGGCGCGGTTGGTGCTGCGCGCCTGGCGCGAACAGCCGGCCTTGGTGCATTTCTTCTGGACGACGGTGCCAAACCTGGACCGCCTCGCGATCAAGCTGATTCAAAAGACCTGCCCGGTCCTGATCACCGTGCACAACTCGGTGCCGTTGCACGGCCGCCGCCCGTTATTCAATGATTTGGGCTCCTATGTGAGCGCCTACCACCAGGCCGACCTTCTGATCGCCCATGCGGAGAACACGCGCCAGGCGATGTTGGCGTGGGGCCTGGACGCCAACAAGATCGATCTCATCACACACCCCCCCCTGCGCCTGATCCGCGCGGACGCGCCGGCCCCGCGCGATCCCGAGCGCTTCCGGATTTTGCTGTGGGGCGCGATCAAGCCCTACAAGGGCGTCGAGGATCTGGTCGAGGCGGTGATGCAGGCGCGGTCAACCGCGCCGAGGATCGAGCTCAGGGTGGTGGGCAAGCCGTTCTACGATGTGGCCGACCTCGTCCAGCGCGTGTCGGATCAGGGCCAGGCCGATCACATCAGCTTCGATCTCGAATTCAAGAGCGAAGAGGCGCTCGACGCGGAAATCCGGGCTTGCGACCTGATCGCCCTGCCCTACCACGAGATCGACGCCAGCGGCTCCTTCGCTGCAAGCCTGGGCTATGACAAGGCCTTCGTCATGAGTGACGTGGGCTACTTCTCCCTGATCGAAATTGCGGAGTCGGTCCGCTCGACCGCCTTCACGCCGCCGCGCGACGTAGAGGCGCTGAGCCGTAATCTGGTCGCCCTGGCTGCGGACGCCGACCTCTACAAGGCCAATGTCGCCGCCTTCGATACGGTCAACCGATCCTATACCAGCTGGAGCGCGGTCGGCGAAAGATTGAACGGGATCTATAGCCGGCTGCTGGCCAATCATCACAGCATTGGCGCCGCGCCCACCGAGGAGCCGGCTCAAGCCGTCACGGGCTGAACAGGGCGGTCAAATCGCCGCCGAGATCCGGCGCGAAATAGGGCCGTGAACTGATGAACGCCGTCGGCAATCGCACCCGATCGGGAAAGCGGCGGCGATAGGCCTCCACCCAAGCCAGGTCGGGCTTGCTGAAGCTTCCGTCGGGCCTGAAAAACGGCTCTTGGGCGGCGCCCGCCTTGCGTTCGATCTCAGAGGGGTCATCCACGGACCTCAGGGCGAAGCTCGCGATACGATGCACAGCGCCGGCGCACAGGGCATAGGCGCCCATGCCGTTGGCCTCCCCCAATTCCGCCGTCATCACCAGGGGCTCGGCCGTATAGAGCATATAGTGCCTGGCCCGGCTGGCCCGGCTGAGTTCTCTGGGAAGGGCGCCGTCGGCGTCACCCTCGCAGGCGACCACGCGATAGCTGTCGAGGCCCCACGCGAACAGACGGCGGTCCTGGCTCGCCACGCCGGCCGCCGCCGCCGCAAGGCCCGCCCAGGCGCGGTGGTTGTTCAGATTGACCATGGATTGGGGCGGCAGATGAGACCAATGGTCCATGGTGTCCTCGCCCAGGCGCCGCAGCCACGCGGCGATACGTGGGTTCTGGCCGGGGTCGCCGGTGTTCAGCCCCCGGACCTGCATAAAGTCGAAGGAGAGCGCGCTGATCAGGTTGGCCCGATAGAGATACGAATCGTGCCCGGTCAGCTGCATGACGGCGTTGGACGTGGCCCAGCTGTCCAACATCCTGAGCGCGCAGGCGCCCGCCGCCACATCGGCGCCGCGTGACTTGGTGTAACGATTGGCCTCGGTGTCCACAGCCGCGTCAAAATCCCAAATGGGTCTCATGAGCTTTGCGACGGCCTGCTGCGCAGGCAGGTCGAGATGCGAGAATGTCGGGTCGCCCTTCTGGTAGATGGCGCCGATGGCCAGGGATTGAGGCGCCAGCGGCGTGGGCAGGCAGCCGCTGCCCGCGACCCGTTGGGTTTGCGGCGCGACGGTGTGGAAGGGCGCAACCAAATCGGTCGACGCTCCGCCGGCCCCATAGGCGCCTGCCGCCTGGGCCGGGCCTGCGGCCATGGCGATTGAACCGATCACCGCGCCCGCCATCAAACGGACGCACACCCAAGGGCCGAGGCGGGACATTTTCCACTCCAATTAAGCCATGGGCCAGGCCGGACCTGAATGACCCGGCCGCCAGGCGATCTATACGCGTCTTGCCCGCAACGCCGGATCTAGCGCTGAGCGCCGCTCGTCGAGGCGCAGGTGAGTTGGCGCTGGTGAAGGCTGCAGGTGGCGATCACCTCGTCATGCAGGCCCCTGAAGGCGCCGCTCCAGCCGCCGGCCACCCGATCGAGCACCAGATAGCCGAACTTCGAGATCGTCAGGCTCGTCGCGGGCAAACCGTCCAGCGCCACGTCAGGGTCCCGGGCGTAGGGCGGATCATGAAAGGCCCGAAGATCGCCCCCTGTTCCGATGATCAGTTGAGGCGGCCGCGCGCGGCCAAAACTGTAGGCGGCGAAGTGATGGACATGCCCCGACAGAACAAGCCCTACGCCCGACAGATCGCGCGCGTCCAAAACCCGCTGTTCGGTGGCGTTCAGGCCGATCTCCAGCGGCCAGACCGGTCCGATATGGCTGATGGGGGCCAGCGCCCAGATGGGCCTGTGTGTGACGATCCAGCCGGGGTGATGAGCGAGCGCCCCGCCCAGGCCATCCACCGCCTTGGACAGGTCTGTGACATCAGGGCCGACGGCAAGATTGTCGTTGGCCTCGGAGCTGTCGAGCACAAACAGACTCATGTCACCGAGACTGGCCTCGAAGGCCGGACTCAGGGCGGGACAGGTCAGGGGCCGCGGGGCCGGGTCGAGGATCCGAAACCAGCCTGTGGCGGCTCGCGCGCAGGATTCGTGATTGCCCCGCGCGAACACCCATGGCGCGGCGGCCAGAAGCGGCGCGGCCGGTTGGAAAAGGTCGGCGTCCCAGGTCGGCCAGTTGTCGCCAAAGGGGCTTCCCACGCATCCCGCCCTGCGCGGCGGGCACGGCGTCTCCCGGTAGACATAGTCGCCAATGTGAATGACCAGATCGGGCCGCTGAGCCGCCGCCAGGCGAGCGATGGTTGGGAACGGCCAATGCTCGGAATCGTTACAGTCCTGCGTGTCCGTCCCCTTGACCCGGCAGCCTGTATCCCCAAGCACGACAATGCGCATGGGGAGGCGGCGCAGGACCGGTAACACCGCCCCACCCACCGTCAGCGACTTGGCGGACGCTGGAACCGCCATCGCACACACCGCGCCTTGAAATCCAGGCTGGGCTTGGGCTCGGATCGTCATCACCGCCCCGCGACCGTCGATCCTGGCCGCTGGACACAGGCCGTCAAAGGCGACCGTCCGCGCCTCAAGGCCTTTCACGGTCAGCTCGGTCCAAGCCACAGTGCGGCTGGCGGGCGCAGGCGAAATCGCAGCGGCCGCCAGACTCGCGAGAAGGGTGAAGATCACGCAGGCTCTGTCACGAAAGGCTTGGTTCGCCGCCAGACTTTCTGGAACGGCAGAACATAGCAGCCGATGATGGTTTCGTACTGGTGGTGCTCGGCGTTATCCAGGCCGAGCGTCAGGCTCTCGCCGGGGATCGGTTCGTAAAAAGTGCCAAAAAGCCGGTCCCAGATCGAGATGCAGTTGCCGAAATTCTTGTCCCAGTGCCGCTCCTCGGAGCTATGGTGAACGTGGTGCATGCTGGGGCTAAAGAAGATCCTGTCGAAGATGCCAAAGCTGATGGGAATATGAGAGTGCTGCAGGGGGCCAAGCAGGATGAGGTGACCCACCCACCAGGAATTTACGGCGATGAAAATGACCTCAGCGTCTGAGAAATTGTAGAAGTGCCTGAGAATGCCGAAGGTTATGCCCAGCGCCAGCCCCTCGGCGCCCGTATCGATCTGATCCTCTACCGGATGCGACCGTTCCGTGGTGAGCGGCGTCAGCCATTGCGCCGAATGGTGGACTTTGTGGAACTCCCAGAGGAACGGCACCTTGTGCTGCATCCAATGGGACGCGAACCGCAGGAAGTCGCGCGGAACGAAGGCCAGGACATAGGCCAATGACAGCCCAACCCATCCGGGATGCATGTCCCAGCTGGCGCCCACTGTTTTCGACAGGCCGTAGGTGATAAGCTTTGCAAGAAAAAACGCCAAGGCCATGTTGGTGATGAAGACAATATGGCCCGTCACCTTATTGACGGCGTAGAAGAAGATATCGATCCGATTGGAAATGCTAATCCATTTCTTGAACGGGAACGTGTAGGATACATAGCCGATGGCTGACATTCGCTCAGAGCGGTCGCGGCAATTCAGACTGTATCTCAGCAGGGCGAAGATAAGAAATATAACAAACCCTGACGCGGATATCAGGATATGAACCGGATTGACGTGTCCGATCTTGTTCAGCAGCTTTTCCATCGTCAAACTACGCCCCTGCTCGACCCGACCGCATCCTTTAAAGATGCGGTGAAGCCTGTCCAGAGCAAACGGCATGCCAAGGGACCGACCGCGCCCGGCGCCTTGTTCAGGCTCAGGGTAGCGCGCCCATGAGCCCTCGGCGCACGAGCTTGAGCCTCGACCGGGCGCTCAGGCGGCCGGGAACCAGATCGACGCGGCGCGCCGGGCAGGCGCCGCGATCGCCGGCGAAGGCCTGCGCAGGGGCGCTCAACGCTTGGCGCTTACCGTTCGAGAGCCGCGCCCGAAGGCAAGGCGCGCCCAGCCGGCCCCGGGATGTTCTCCGACAGGCCTCACAGGCGCCTCTTCGCGGGCGCTGGGGGCCCGGTCGCTTGTTTAAGTGAGGGCCGCTGCCCTGGAGGACCGCGGCGGGCTTCGCCCGCTGAACCCCACGTTTTTGCGGCGCCAAACCTGGCAGACGCCAACGATTTCAGCGCCGTTGGGCGTTCACGCGATCCGCCGTCCATCAAGGCTCAAGGCCTTGCCTGGCCGATTGGCAGGCGCGACGCAGACACCGGCCTTGCCGTCCCGCGCGTAGATATTTTAACCCGACCATGCTAGCCCTCCCAGCGAAGTGCCGGAGCGCCCATGAAACTGATACAACGCATCGTCACGCCGATCGCCGCGCGCGTTGGGGCCTTTGACCGCTACAATCCGGATGCCGATGGGCCGATCAGCCGCCAGTCTGAAATTCTGGTCTGGTGGATTTCCGCCACGCTATGGTTCGCCATCCTTTCCGAAAAGATCGCCCTTCCGCCCTTTAATATTGAGATCTGCTTTTTCGCCGGCATAGGCCTGGTGGCCATGCTGTTCTATCGCGGATTGCTCGTTATTGAACAGAAGAGGGCCGTCGGGTTCTTTATATTCTGCACGATCCTGCTCGGCGAGCAGCTCTTCACTCCCTTTCGCGAGTCGTTTTCCGTTCCGGGCGTTCTCGCAGCGATGTGTTACTATGTCATATTCATGTTTGTCGCGCCGCTGGAAAAGGCGGCGGTGTTTCGCATTATGCGCAACTTCGTGGGCATCACCACCTTGGTCGCATTTCTTGTCTATGTGGATTGGATATTCAACCTAACCCACCACGCCCTCCCAAATATGGACAAGATTCTTCCGGATGATTTCCTCTTTTTGCACTATGTTTATGTCCAGCCGGTGCATTGGGCGTCACCCTACACCAAGCCGAACGCATTTTTCATGCTGGAGGCCTCGCACACGTCGCAGATGCTCGCCATGGGGATCATCGCCGAGTTCTGCACGAGGCAGAATCTCGCAAGGCTCGCCTTCCTGTTCCTGGCGCTCCTGTCGACCTATGCCGGCACCGGCTTTTTGATGCTCCTGGCGGTGGGGCCGTTTCTATTGCCGAGGGCCAAATCCTCCACGCTCATGATCGCCGCGATGGTCGTACCGCTGATTATCGGCGGCGCGGCGGCCAAGGGCCTTTTGAACGACTATTTGGCGCGATCCACTGAATTTAACCAACAGGGCGCCAGCGCCAACCAGCGGTTTGTGTGGCCCTATCAACTCGCCTGGCAGCAACTGAATTCCGGTGCGCACGACGCCTATCTTGGCATAGGCGCCAGCAACTCGGCTTATGACGCCAGGCTGCCCGTCTTCATCAAGGGGCGACCCAACGGCGCGCCTGCGTACGGAACACCCACCAAGCTGCTCATTGAGTTCGGGATCTTCGTCGCCGTCGTTTGGTCAGCCTACTTTTGGATCATCCTTGCGCGCGGAGCGGTCCCCCTGCCGATCATCGCCATGATATGGATCCAGTATGAAGCCCTGAACGGCGGCCTGCTCGTTCCGGTGCAGATCCTCTATTGCTATCTCCTCTGCGCGATCTACGTGAAGCCAAATCCGCGATGGCGTGTCAGCAGCCGCCTGGCTGACTATGTCGCTCCGGCCGCAACGCCCATGGCCATGGCCACCGCAAGCCGCGGAGCGCCTTACAGCCGATCATGAAGTTCAGTCCGATCGTTCAATACCTCCGCGGGTTCGCGGCGATCATGGTGCTCTGCTACCATGTGGCCCTGCATTGGATTCCACAGGACAAGCCGCACTATTTCCTGCTTTCGGGCGGCGTGGATATCTTCTTTGTCATCAGCGGCCTGGTGATGTGGAGCGTCACCGCCGGCAAGGCGGGCGGTGCGTGGCGTTTCTTGAGCCGGCGCCTAAAGCGGATCGTACCGCTCTATTGGATCATGACCACGCTGATGTTGGCGGTGCTCCTGATCCATCCGACGGCGACGCTGACGTCAAAATTTGAGCTCTGGCACGTGATTTCCTCCTACGTCTTCATGCCGGCGATCCACCCTGTGAAGGGCACGTTCGAGCCGCTGCTGTTTCCGGGCTGGACGCTGAACTATGAGATGATGTTCTACGCCCTCTTCACGCTCGCCCTTTTCGCCCCGCTGCGCTGGCGTCTCGGCTTCATTCTGGTCCCTCTTGTCCTGTTCGTTCTCACAGGCCTGATCCCCCATTCCCCAACCAGCCAGATCGCCTTCTACAGCAACACGCTCCTGCTGGAATTTGGCATGGGGTGCGTCCTTGGGCTGTTGATCGCCCACGCCACGCCGCAACGCCTCCCGTCCTGGTTCGGCGGCGCCCTCATCCTTCTGGGCGCGATCAGTCTTGGCCTCCTCAGCCTTGTTCCCTGGCTACCGCGTGGCCTGGCATGGGGCGTCCCGGCCGCCTTGTTCGTGTCGGGTTGCGTCTTCCTTGAACAGGCCCGCGGAGCGACCCGGATCCCGGCCCTGCTCCTCGTAGGCGATGCGTCCTATTCGATCTATCTGTCGCACGTGCTTGTGCTCTCGGCGCTGTTTCAGGCCGCGCACAGGATTGTCCACGATCCGCGCCTGGTGGTCCTGGCTTCGATCGTCATGGTCTGCGCCTGCATCGGCGCCGGTATCGCGGTCTATCTGTTTATCGAGCGGCCGATCATCAAATGGCTCAAGGAGCCTAGAGCGCTCCTGGTCGCAGCCGCTGCGGAGTGATCGCCTCGGCGTCAGCGTCTGAAAGGCTCCTCGAACACCCCGACCCCGTCCGTTTGCGCAAAAACACGAATAGGGTCTGCGCCAGGGGTTCCGGCGTCAGGGCCATATAGATCAGCCACAGCCGGGCGACGAGGATGTTGCCGAGGTTGTAGGACGGCTGGGCGTTGAAGCCGAAGGAGAAGTTTTCAAAGCGGTCGCGCGGAAACAGGCGGCCGATGGCCCCTTTGGTGTTCATCCGGTAGCGCGTGGAGAACATGTCCTTGGGCGTGCGGTTGTTGGGCTGGACGATTTTCAGCAGGCGAGCGTGCAGGCCATTGGGGATCAGCCGCGCACCAATGCCCACATAGCCCCATTTGTTGGGCGTCCAGGCGCAGAACCAGCCGCCCGGTTTGAGCACGCGGGCGATCTCGGCGGCCATGCCTTGCGGCGATTGTTGAAGACGTCTCGATCCTCCGGCAGGCCGGGCGCTGTGGTCGGGCTCTCTGAAATAGGCGCGCCTGTTCCAAGGAAAAAGGCTGGCGTCAGGAGCGCATCTTCGCCTTGAAGAACACCGAGCGGAATGGCGAGCGCAGCGCCGCCGCCAACTGCCAGCGGCCGTCAACCACTGTCTTGGCGAGGTTCTTAAACCGCGAGAGCGGCGCTGGCGCCACCTCCTCAACGGCGACAAGATCGAACCCGGCCCGGTCAAGCAGCCGGCGCATTTGCTCAACACCGATGAAGACGAGGTGATCAGGCAGATAGAGCCGGTCTGGATAGTCGGAGCGCCGTTCAAGATCGCCCCCGTTCCCCGTCTCAAGGAACAGGCAGCCCCCCGGCTTCAAATGCGCGCGCAGATCGTCACAGAACGCGCGGAAGTCGGGGACATGGGAGAACACGTTGATCAACGAGACGACGTCATACCGATCGCGCACGTCGGCGAGCGTACCGTCCTGAACGGCGAGCCCGCGGGCGACAGCGACCCTGGCCTTTGCAGCCATCGGCTCAACACCGCTCACAGTGCTCCACGGCGTGGCCACCAACTGGACGGCTTCCACGAGTTCACCATAGCCGGCGCCGACATCGAGCCATGAGATTGGCGCCTTCAACTCCTGCCGAAAGTGTCTGCCTATCACTGAGGCGTAGTGGCCGATCTTCGCCCGTGACCGCTTGGTCTGAACGTTCATTTCTCCAGTATCGGTCGGATGAAGCCCCGTGCGGGTGGCGGCGGAAATGAACTCCGCTCGCGGCCTGGGATTAACATAGACCAGCCCGCAATGGCGGCACTTCACGGCGTGATAGCCGTTCTCCTGACCCCATGGCTTGGCGTCGTCTGCGCCGCACACACCACAATCGACAGGCTCAAGCACCGGCGCATGGACGTTCACAGCACTACCTCAGTCGCTAAGCTCAAGCTCTGAGTTATTGGAGCTGGGGTTGCCGCCGTCAATCACATCAACCCAGAAACGACGAATGCGCCCCCAGCCATGATGGTCAGGGGCGCGCAAAGTCGGCGGGTGGATTGATCAGTTCGAAATTGCGGCAGCCTGGGCCGACACCGCCGGTCGTAAGCGGGCCTCCAAGATAGGCTGGTCATTGTTCGATATGATCCGGCCGGATCGCCCAATCCGGTGCGACGCTGGTGGTCGACTTCTCAGTAGTGGACTGCTGGTGCGAGCCGGTCGTAGGGCCTGTTGCTTGGTCTGAGCGCCTCGCCGATGATCACTTCTTCCGCGGCCCTACGATCGCAACCACGGTAGCCGAGCACCAAGCCGACCCCAAATCGCTTCACCAATCGCTGCGCTTCTTCGCTTGGCCGCCGCCGTAGCTCTCCTTGAGCGTCCAGACCTTGGTGTAGATACCGGCCTGAATCGTGAAAGCCTCCTAAGCTCCCTGAGTGTGGGTGGTCGCATCAGCACGTTGCCGTCAGGTCCGATCGCTGCAAGTCCAGGCGGACCAACGGCCTTCGCCGTCGGGGCCCAGCGCGATGGCGATTGTGGACCGGCCTAGTCGCAAGGCCGAGGGCCGCATGGCCGCATGGCCGCAGACACAAGGAGCTTTGCCGACTTGACGAAGGAGAATCCCACGGACGTTGACGGAGGTGAACTCGGCGCACACCGATCGCCCACAAGGTTCCGAGCCGCACCCGGTGAAGAGGGCGGCTTGGAACCCCGAGCCGTAGGCTCGCGTGCATGCGTGTTTCAATCCCCGCCCTGCAAAGGGGCGACCATTCCCGCCCAGCTCGGGAAAGGACGAACGCCTGGCGCCGGGTTACGCCTCCAGCCTTAGCGATCGCCATCGGCTCGATAAACCGGGTCTAGATTCCGGCGATGGCGAGCACGGCGCCGCCAAGGTCGTTTTCGGGGCTTTGTCCTCTCGAACGGCCGCGGCGCGGGCCTTCTTGGGACAAAGCCCGCTTGGGTTTGGGCATATTGCGCCCGACCGGAGACGAATCGCTGTTGGGCCGACAGCGCACTTGAATGGGTATCATCTGCATGGATCCGCTATACCGGCATGCCGCCGCAGCCGCACGCGCCGAAAGCCTCACAAAAAAATTGACAACCTCAGGACGATCACGGCAGTTTGCAAGCTTAACTGTGGCGGGCTGACGGAAAGTCCCGAAGGGGAGCAGGTTTCGATCCCGGCGCGAGTTCACCCTTCTCGCAGGTCTACGCCAGCGTACGAATTATCAGAAACCGGTTGGTTGCTCCCGGACCGACGGCGCCCTCGGTCCGGCCCGCTCTCACTGACAATAAGGATTTTACGTGGCCAGACCTGTGATCGTGCTGGAGTTGGCCCAGATAGCCCCAGCCCTGATGCACAGGTTCACCGCGCAGGGCTCCCTACTCGGTTTTGCCTCCGCTCGCGTTCCCAGTCCATCACGTCCGTCACCCACGCTGAGGAGACGGCGCCTAACCGCGCGCCGCGGATCCAGAGGGTCGCGGTCTGTTGGCCCTAATCGGCGCTGCGTTAACAGATGTCGCACGGCCCGTTCTATACCCTGGGCCGAGCCGCGCGTGGCTTTCCAGCGCAAAGGTGAAGCTGCGGATTGCAGAGCCGCCCAAAAGCGGCCGACTTCCAATCATCGAATTTATGAGATGAAGAACTGATGAGAACGCACCAGTTGCAGGGTATTCGGGGGGTAGCAGCTCTGCTGGTCGCCGTTGGTCATTGCCTTGGATTGTTCAGCATACCGCTCTGGTTTGACCATCTGAAGAACTACTCCAATGGGCACGCCGCCGTCGTCATGTTCTTTCTCTTGAGCGGCTTCGTCCTGACGCTCAGCCTGCGCAAAGGAACCACGAAGACCCACGAGTTCTATATAAAGCGGCTATTTCGTATCTATCCCGCCTGGATCTTGGCATGCACGATCAGCCTGCTCTATCTCCTGTTCGTCCACTATCGATTCCCGATCCTCAACGGCAGCGATTGGTGGAGCGCCCGCTTCCAGGCCGCGCGCCTGCATCCGCTCTATATCGCGGCAAGCTATGGCGGCGCCCTGGCCTTTCTTCTTCCTCAAGGCTGGACGATTTTCATCGAAGTGGTCGCATCCTTGATGATGCCGTTCATCGCCTACAGCGTTCTAAATCGCCGCAAGCTGTTCTATGCCGGCCTGGGGATAGCGCTTTTGCTGAGCCTGACCATCGGTTCGCGAACCTACTACGGTCTGCTCAGCTACCTTGTGGACTTCTTCCTGGGCGCGTGGCTTGCCGCGCCGCCGCAATTTCTGCTGAAAGCGATCAAACGCGCGGAACCTTGGACGATCGCCGGGCTGGTTTCAGCCCTGGTGGTCCTTGTAGCCTTCAGGAATGTGTTTCCGCCGGGCGATGAGTTGAGCGTGACCGCTTACAACAGCGGCCCCACCCAATTCGTCGAGGCCATGTGCTGCTTTTGGATTTTGGCGGTGGTCATACATGGCGGCAGGCCACTCAAGTTCCTAGACATCAAGCCATTGTCCTGGCTTGGAGAAATTAGTTTCAGCTTCTATCTAATTCATGTTCCGATCATGTGCCTGCTGGCGTATCCCGTATCGACCCTCAAGCTCGACACGATCTCGCTGAGCTTCCTGCTTCTGTTCCTAACACTTCCGACAAGCCTGTTCCTGTCGACGCTGATGTACAGGTTTGTCGAGCGCCCCAGCATCGAATTGGGCCAACAGGCCCTGGCGAAGGTCATGACGCGCGGCAGTCTCCTCGATCGATTGGGGTATAGGTTACCAGCCGGTGAATAGATCGTAGAAGGGCGCCCTCAACCTGGCCCGTGGAGCGATCCGATTGGCATCGCTGAACCGCCAGCCGCGAGTGCGATTTTTCCGCATGGTGTCGCCGCGACAACGTCTTCAACGACGCCTGCGCGACTGGTCGCAATCTGGCTGGCGGTGTTCGACCAGGAATATTGGGCAGGCGCGGGCGGCGCTGACCCGCTCGGATCCTCCGCTTTCACGGCGGCGCGGCGCGAGGCACCAGCCTCCAGCAATCCGGCGCCTGCGGCGGTGGCGGGATGGTCCTCGCTCATAGCCCGTCTATCCGGCGCGCCCAACAGGCCGAGCTCGGAAAATCCGAACGCACGCTGCCCGCTCTCGCGCTCCAGCCCGCGCCGGTCGCCGCCGCGCCGCCTAGCCCTGTGAACGTCGGCCCCGCCTGACCGGCCTGCTCTGCCCCGCCCGTGAACCGCCTACAGCCCCGGTTGCGTGGGGTTCGAGGACCACGACGCGGTCAGGTCGCATCGACCAGCGCGGCCTCGCGTACCTCCGGCATCGGCGGCATGGCGAAGTGGTGATCGGTGCGCACGCCAGCCAGCTCCAGCAGGGTGGGCGCGAGCTCGCGCAGCGAGACCTTGCGCCGCAGCTCCAGATGGCGGCGCTTAGGCGTACGAATCCAGAGGATTCCGTCGGGATGGTGCATCCCGCTCTTCATGCCCTGCGCCGGGTAGAACAGTGCGTTGAAGGGCTTGGGCTGGTTGTTGTGAGGCGTGACAACCTCAGCCTTGGCCGGCGGCATCATCAGGATCTCGACGCCGCAATGAAGGTCGGCGCCGTCGCGTCGCGCCATCAGCACTTCGCGCCCGTCGTCCATCTTAAGCGCCTTCATCCGGTCCTGAGCGGCGACGGCATCGGCCTGACTGTCGAAGAGCAGATGGAACTGGTCGGACATCACCGGCGCATATTGGTAGCGCTGCGTCACGCCCAGATAGGACAGCAGCGCGTCTACATCGATGGTGCGAATGATCTGCTTGCCGCCATCGGCGTCATAGCCCCGCATGGGCTGGGCGCCCAGCGCCGAGCACAAAACCACGGTCGCCTCCGAGCCGGCCAGCGACAGGCACTCCTGAACGATGCGATCCATTTTCTGATAGCCGAACAGGATCGCGTCCTCGAGCCCCGTCTCCGTGCTGGCCTCGTCGCGCAGGTCGAACAGTTCGGGCTGCATGTTGCGCCAGTAGAAGTGCTGGTAGTGCGCCGTGCTGTTGACGAAATAGGTGGAGAGGGCCGGCTTCAGCTTGCGGAAGTTGTGGCGAAACACATCCCATTGCAGACGATCGAGGATGGCCGCGCGTTTCCAGCGCGTTCCGCCGGTGCGCTCGCTGGCGAGTTGTCGCAATGTATCGATCACTGACTTTGGCGAGAGGCCGTTCTCGACCATGAAATGGGCGAAGCGCAGATAGTCGCCCCTGGTCAGGGGCGGACTATCGCGGGTGTATTCCTGCACATAGGTGCGCACCAGATGGAAAAAGGCGTCGAACATGCCCGCCGGCTGGGGCGCTACGCCCATGGCCCACGGATCGGGAAGGACAAACAGGTTTTCCCGCCGCGCCGAGCTGACCGCCGAATTCATGCTGCCGCAGATCCAGGCGCGTCGGCCGGCGTCGGCCACCATGTCCCAGATCCGCGGCGCTTCGAGCTTGGGTCCGTCCCCCAGCAAAAAGACACCATGTTCGCTATACGAAAGGCCTGTATGGACCGTGATCCACTGGATCCATGGCTCCAGATTCGGAGCGGTTTCCTCGGCGTCGGTGACGCAGGTGATTGATTCGGACCGTAGGCGGGCGAAACCCGGCAAGTGGCCCTGGGCGATGAACCTGTCCATCAGCGCCGGCGCCAGCTCGTTCAACTCCAGCACGATCACAGGATTAGGCACGCGATAACCTCGTTCGTCAAAAGGTCCGCGCGCGTCGAATGCCTTCAGCCAGCAGGCAGCCAGCCAAATTCAATGCTGTGGTGTGGGACCACGCTCAGGGTGAAGTTGGGCCCGTGGTGCGCCAACCAAGTCACCGTCTCGGCGCTGCTGGAGCCCCCCCCACACAAAACCCCATACGGTAACGCTTGTATATTGGCGATGGGGGCTAGCGGTTGTCAAAGGTGTTTTTTCATTTTGAGGTATGCGAACGCATCGACCTAGCGTCGCGCCACAGAGACTATGACGGGTTGGCTTAGCGTAGAATGGGCAGTGCTTCAGGTGGGATCAGGAGCTGGATGCTGCGGGCGGCTCCGAGTACCCGAGAGATGTGGCCAGCCTTCTCAAGGGTCAGCACCATCTGGTGAACAGACGAGGCCATGACGCCGAAGTGGCGACGCATGTCAGCTTCGGCGGGAGGTTGTTTGAAGATCCGGCTGTAGGCGTAGGTGAAGGCCAGGTACTGGCCTTGGATCTGCGTGAAGCTGCGTCCTGGCGCGCCGGGACGTTGGTCAAGTGACTGACTCATTTCAGATTCATCTGCGCCTCCACCGCTGAAGGAGGTGTCGATGAATATAAAGTTGCGCGTAGAGCTTAGCCAATCGGAACGTGACCAACTGGCCGCCCTGTTGAGTGGTGGCCGGCGCGCCTCGCGCAAAATCAAGCGCGCCCAGATCCTGGTCGCGGCGGACGAAGGCTTCAGCGACGAGGTGATCGCAGCAACCTTAAACGTCAGCGGATCGACGATTTACCGGACCAAGCGCCGGTTTGTGGAAGCCAATTTGGAGGGGGCTCAGCGAAGAGCCGCGCCCGGGCGTCCCCGGCGAACTGTCGACCAAGGAGGAGGCGCTCCTGGTGGCGACCGCCTGCTCAAAACCACCGCCTGGGCGTGCCCGCTGGAGCCTTGAACTTCTCGCCGACGAGATGGTCCGGCTCACCGACCACGACGAGTTGTCCTGCGAGACCGTGCGCCGACGGCCGGCTGAAAACCATCTGAAGCCCGCTCTCGCGATCTCCGCCCAGTCTCCGCCGCCTTCGTGAGCGACCTCAGCCTTGTGCCTAACGGCGGCCAAGGAAACCTAAACATGACCGTTCGCCATTTCAGTCCGCGCCATCGGCCTGGTCCAATCGCCGGATCAAGTTCTCGGCCTCCGGCCACGGACCGAAACCGGCGGCGGGGTTCAGGTGGCCGACCCACCCGACATTGACCAATTCTCCACCCCAGTCCTGGGCCATCTCGAAGGCACGATCGAAAGCGCAGAGGGGATCGTTCTCGCTGGCGGCGATGAGGCTGGGGAATGGCAGCGACTGGCGTGGAATCGCCAGCCAGCCGTTCTCGCGCAGCGCCTCCGTGGTCGGATAGCCCTGCGGAAACGGCGACTCCACGTCCGCAGGGGTCGCCAGCAGCGCGCCCTTGATGCGAACGCCGAACGTCTCAGCCCAGTGGACCACCATCATCACGCCGGCGCTGTGAGCAACGATAATCACCGGGCCGCGCAGCGAGCGGAAGGTCGTGTCCAGCGCCCTGACCCGCGCCGCGCAGCTGAGCTTGTCGTGCTCGAGCGGCTGGACGGTGACCGAAAGCGGCAGGCTGGCTGCGAGATGGGTCTGCCAGTGCTGGGCGACATGGTCGCGCAGGCCAGGAACGATGAGGATGGTCGAGGTCGCAGTCATGCCTTGCGGGTAGCTCCAAACAGATCAGGGGGTGTGCGTCATATACCGGCCTCAGCAAGCTGGGTGGGCGCCCGCATCGCCTCCACGCCTTCGAGGTCACCGAGGTAGCGGCTGCAGGCGAACAGGAACACGGCCAGGGCCGGGAGCGACATGAAGGGGATTATCTGCAAGGCGCCCAAGAGGCTCGTGCGGTCGGCCAGCGCCCCGGTGATGAACGGCCCCGGCGCCAGGCCCAGGAGGTTGTTCGACAGAGTGAGCGTGGCGAAGGCCGCCCCCTGGACCGCGGGGTGGGTCAGGTTGGCGACCATGGCGCCCGAGGGCCCGGTCACGCCCGCCGAGACGAACATGCCGGCGGCGATCAGCGCCAGTTGCAGCGGGCCCGCCGGAACGCGGAAACCGACGCCCAGGAGCATGGCCGTCAGCAGACAGTAGATACAGGCCAGAACGATCTTTCGCTCTGGCGCGCCACGCCCCAGCCGGTCGCTGAGCATGCCACAGGCGATCATGCCGACCCCGCTCACCAGCACGAAGGCGGCGGCGGCGATGGAGGCGCGGTCGGGCTTCAGAGCATAGTAGCGGTTCAGATAGGACGGGATCCAGGCGAGCACGGCGGCGCTGACGAAGAGCTGCAGGCCGCTGCCCACATAGGCCGCCACCACCGAAGGGGCGCTGACCAGGCTCATGAGGGGCGCCGGCCCGCGGCGCCGGACGGGCCCGGCCTGAACGCGACCAAGTCGCGCCGGTACGTCCAGCCGCCTCGGACGCACGACCAGGGGATAGATTATGGCCAGGGCCAGGCCGAACAGCGCCATGGCCACGAACGACCAGCGCCAGCCGACGGCGCCCGCCAGCGCCCCGCCCAGGCCCATGCCGAACACCGATCCGAACATGCCGCCGGCCATGAAAGCGGCGGTGAGCGTGGCGCGCAGGCTGGCCGGAAACACGCTCAGGACCACGGCGATGCCGACGCTGCCATAGGCGGCTTCGCCGATGCCCACCAGGAACCGGGCGCCGAGCATCTGGTCATAGGATCGCGCCAGGCCGCAGGCGAGGGTCGCAAGGCTCCAGAGCACCGCCATCAGCGCGATGCTCTTCACCCGGCCCCAGGCGTCGGCCAACAGCGACAGGGGAAAGGTGAGCAGGCCGACCATCAAGGCCACCGCGCCACCTAGAGCGCCCAGACTGGAGTCCGTCAGGCGCCATTCGGCCTTGAGCACCGGGAACACCGCGTTCAGCACCTGGCGGGACATGTAGTCGGAGATCAGAAGTCCGAAGGTCAGGGCGAACACCGCCCAGGCGAACGGCCGCGAAACTGCAATGGCCGGAGCGCCGTCGCCGGATATTACGCTGTGATGGGCCACCGAAGGCTCCGTTCAATGATCAACACCGCCGGTCGGCCGGAAAGCCGCCGAGAGGGCGAATTTCCGGCGCGTGTCCGATAGAGAAGTCAGGCGTGTAGCAAAAAGCCCTTCTGGCCGGACTGGCGATTGGGCGGGAAGCCGTTCCTGGCCAGGGTCTCGTCAGTGCTCTGATAGAACTCGCCGATCCGGTAGATGCGCTTGGCTTGCTTGCCGGTAGCGATCTCGCGGCCGAACTCGCGGCTGATGCGCACCAGCTGCTCGACCTGTGCGACCGAACTCATCTTGCCGGTCTTGTCCTGGGTCCAAAGATTATCTTCGTTGCCGCAACGGACGTGCAGGCCCATGGCGATGGCCATCATATTCACCGGCAGCACGTGACGCATCGACGACTCGAGCGTCAGGACGGCGCCATCCGGAACCTGCCGGATGAAATTCATCATCGTGTAGGGATTGGGCGCATCGAAGCCGCCGCCGATCCCCACCCAGGTGAGAATGAGCGGCCCGTAGAACTTGCCGCGGCGCATCAGTCGCTCGAGGGTCTCGAGCTGCGATATATGCCCCAGCTGAAAGTGTGACTGGATGCCGTTGGCGCTGAGCCGCTTGACGTGCTCTTCGAGCCAGCCGGGTCCGGCGGGCACGATCATCTCGCGATAGGCTTCGTACAGCGCCGGATCCTCGAACGAGGTGCCCTTGAGGTCGTCGGCGTCCATCATTTCGACGATGTTGAACTGGCTCGTATTGACGGCCACCGTCACCTGGTCGGGACGGGGCTTCAGCTCGGCCAGCATATGGCGGGCGTCATCCGAGAGCCACTTGGCCGCCTCCCCATCACTTTCCGGCGCGAAGGAGATCGACCCGCCCACCTGCAGGACCATGTCGGGGACGGCGTCGCGCAGGCGTTCGAGCAGCTCATTGAACTTCGACAGCCGCTTGGAGCCGTGACCGTCCTCCTCGCGCACATGCAGGTGCAGCACCGTGGCGCCGGCGTTGTAGCAGTCGACCGCCTTCTGGACGTGCTCGTCCATGCTGATCGGCAGGTCTTCGGGGAAGTCCGACGGCATCCATTCAGGACCGTAGGGCGCCACCGTGATCACCAGGTCTTCCTGGTTCTCGGGGAGAAGCGAGTCGTCGAGGAAGTTCATGGCGGTCTCCTTGAAGGGGTGTCGCTTGACGGGTTCGGCTCAGAACGGCCGGTCGCCGATGATCCCGGCCCGCTCCATCTTGCGGACCGCCGGCCAGTAGTCTTGGACCGCGTAGTGCTGGGTGCAGCGGTTGTCCCAGATGGCGATGCTGTTTGGCCGCCACTTCCAGCGAACCTGGTATTCGGGGATCGTCGCGCGGCTGATCAGGTAGTTCAGAAGATTTGCGGCCCCCGGCGCGAAATCCTGGCCGTAGCGGACGTTGTCGGGTGCGTGGAAGTTCGTGAAGTGGGTGGCGAACCCGCAGACGTACAAGATCCCCTCACCGGTTTCGGGGTGGGTGCGCACCACCGGATGCTCGGCGTCGGGAAACCGCGCCTTGAGGGCGTGACGTTGCTCCATCGGCATGTTGGCGCCGAAGGTCGCCTCGATGGAATGGCGGGCGCGCAGGGGTGCGATCTGGTCCTTGATATGCTGCGGCAGATCCGCATAGGCTCGGACCATATCGCACCACATGGTGTCGCCGCCGACGTCCGGACCTTCGACCTGGCGCAACACGCAGCCCATCGGTGGGGTTTCACGCCAGCTGGCGTCGCTATGCCAGGCGTTCTCATAGTGGTCAGGCGAGGAGTTGAGATCCTTGTAGATCTGCACCAAGCCCGGATGCTCCGGATCGCTGCCGGCGACCGGGTGATCCTCCAGCGGGCCGAAGCGCTCGGCGAAAGCCACGTGCTCGGCGCGGCTGATGTCCTGGTCGCGCAGGAACAGCACCTTGTGGCGCAGCAAGAGCGCCTTGATCTCGGCGAACAGGCCATCATCGCGGGAGGCGTCGCCCAGACTGACGTTCGAGAGGAGCGCGCCGATGGTGGCGGTCAGGGGCTCGACCTGGATGGAGCCGAGGGCGTCGGCCGAAATCACCGCAGGCGAGGAAACTGTGGTCGTGGACATGGTTCAGCTCTCTTTGCGGATAGCTAGAGCACGAAGATCGAAGAGCCGGTGGTTTTGCGGCTCTCCAAGTCCTGGTGCGCCCTGACCGCATCCTGCAGCGCATAGGTCTGGTTGATCTCGATCTTGATCCGGCCCGCGCCCACATGGCCGAACAGCTCGCCCGCCAGCTCGACGCGGTCGGCGGGCTCAGCCAGATAGTCGGCCAGAGCCGGGCGGGTGACGAACAGCGAGCCCTTAGTCACCAGGTCCATGGCGTCGATCAGCGGGATCGGGCCTGAGGCGGTGCCGAAAGCGACCAGCAGGCCCCGCCGCCTCAGCGCGTTCAGCGAGGACATGACCGTGTCCTTGCCGACGCTGTCATAGGCGACCGCAACCCCGACGCCGCCGGTGATCTCGCGCACCCGGGCCGGCACGTCCTCGCGCGACAGGACTGTGTGGGCGGCTCCGTGCGCCCGGGCGAGTTCGGCTTTCTCCTCGGTGGAGACCACGCCGATCACGTCAACGCCCAATAGCTTGGCCCACTGGCAGAAGATCAGTCCGACCCCGCCGGCGGCGGCGTGCAGCAGCACGGTGTCGCCTTCCTTCAGCGGAGCGATGCGGCGCAGCAGGTAGGCGCAGGTCAGGCCGCGCATCATCATGGCGGCGGCGGTCTCGAAGGCGATGGTCTCGGGCAGCTTGACCAGCACGCCCGCCGGCATGACCCGCTGCGTCGAATAGGCGCCCAGGGGGCTGCCTGTATAGGCGACGCGGTCGCCAGGCGCGACGTTCGTGACTCCCGCGCCGACCGCCTCGACCACGCCCGACGCCTCGACGCCGATGCCGCAGGGGGGCGAGACCGGGTAGTAGCCGGAGCGGAAATAGGTGTCGGCGAAGTTCAGGCCGACGGCCACATGGCGCACGCGCGCCTCGCCCGGTCCAGGGTCGCCGACCTCGACGTCCTCATATCGCAGGACTTGCGGCCCACCCGCCTCGTGAAACCTGACAGCCTTGGCCACGATCATTCTCCCTGGTCTTGGACCGGGCGAGGCTTTGCGTCTCTGCCGGATCGGGAAGACCCTAGGTCCGGGCCGCGAACGGGATTTTGCAATTCACGCCAATCGCTATACATTTCACGCCAAACTTCGCCCGTTCGGATAGCCATGGCGCCCACGGTTCGCACAGCCACTCTGATGAATTTTGCCGAGGTCGCGCGGCAGTTTGGGCTCAATCCTGCGCGCCTTGTGCGCCAGATGGGGCTGGATCCGCGCGTCCTGACCCTGACGGATCTGCGTATACCGGCGGCCAAGGTGGTGGCGCTGCTTGAGGCCGCCGCATTGGAATCCGAGTGTGAAACCTTCGGCCTGAGGATGGCCGAGTCGCGCCGACTGTCGGATTTCGGCGCCCTTAGCCTGCTGATCACCCACCAGCCGACCCTGCGCGAGGTGCTGACCACGCTCGGCCAGTATCGCCACCTGGTGAACGAGACTCTCATCATCCAGGTGGAGGAGACCGCTAGCGCGGTGGTGGTCCGAGAGGACCTGCTGTTGACCAGCCCGACCGGCGCCCGACAGGCCTATGAACTGGCGGTCGGGGTGCTGGTGCGCATCTTCCGCGCCTTGCTCGGCGCCCGCTGGCGCCCGCTCAGCGTCGAATTCACACACGGCGCGCCGAGAGACCTATCCGTGCACCATCGCCTGTTTGGGCACGAAGTGATCTTCGACAGCGATTTCAACGGGGTGGTCTGCAGCTTGGCCGATCTAGACCGCGCCAACCCGTCGGCCGATCCGGTGATGGCCGGCTACGCCCGAAACTTTGTCGACACGCTGCCGCGAGCCGGCCAGAGGTCGATCCTCGGCGAGGTGCAAAAAGCCATTCATCTCCTCCTGCCAACCGGCCAGGCGACGCTGGAGCGGGTCGCCGAAAGCATCGGTGTTCCACAACGGACCCTGCAGCGCCGCATGGCCGACCAGGGCGCGGACTTCCGTCAGGTGCTCGACGAAGTACGCTGTGACCTCGCGCTACGCTTCGTGGCCAACGAGGCTTTTACCCTGACCCGCGTCAGCCAGCTTTTGGGCTACAGCCAGTCCAGCACCTTCACCCGCTGGTTCCACGGCCGGTTCGGTCTGGCGCCGTCAGACTGGCGGCGACGCGAGGCGGCAGGTGGCGCGGGCGTGGCGGCGCCGGTTCGACCGGGGGGCGTGGGTTAACGGGAAGATTCGCCGACCTCAGCCACTGTGACCCCCTCGGTTGAAATCGCCCTGGCTCCTAGGCGTTGTGCTGCGCCGCGCGGTAGACACTGCCGGATTCAGTTTCGGCGAATCCGGTCCGTAGTGAGCCCGAACCGCCTTAAGTCGGCTTTTAGCGATAGGCCGCCTTCCCTCGCCCTTAAGGTCCGGCGAGGCTATTCGTCAGGCATGAGCTTGGGGGAAGCGTCAAATATTCACCGACCCTCCGGCGCGGTCGGCGCGTTCAGTCCGCCGCCCAGGGCGGCGTACAGCGTCACCAGATTGGTCGCCTCGGCAAGACGGGTCGCGACCAGTGTCTGACGCGCCGAATAAAGGGTGCGTTGAGCGATCAGCACATTCAAATAGGTGTCGCTGCCCTGCTCATAGCGCGCTGTCGAAAGGCGAAAGGTGTTGGCCGCAGCGGCGGTCAGAGCCTGCTGGGCTGCCAGTTGTTCATCGATTGTGCCGCGCTGGGCCAGGGCGTCGGCCACCTCTCGAAAAGCGGTCTGAATGGCCTTTTCGTAGTTGGCGACGCTGACCTCGCGCTGCGCCTTGGCGAAGTCCAGATTGCCGCGGTTGGCGCCGGCGTCGAAGATCGTCTGGCCGATGGTCGGCGTGAAACTCCAGGTTTCCGATGCGCCCCTGAACAGGGTCGACAGCGCCAGGCTGGTGACGCCGCCGGAACCGGTCAGCTCGATGCTGGGAAAGAACGCCGCCCGGGCCGCACCGATATTGGCGTTCGCCCCGCGAAGCTGGTCCTCAGCCTGGAGCACGTCTGGCCGGCCGAGCAGCACGCTGGAGTCCAGCGCCGCCGGCAACCGCTGCAGCACGACGATCGGTTCGCCAACGCCAGACGGCAGCAGGTCATCGCCCACCGGCGCGCCCACCACCAGATCCAGGGCGTTCCGGTCCTGGGCGACCTGGGTTGTCAGCCGGGCGACATCAAATCTCGCCTGCTGGACGATAGTTTGCGCCTGGCTGACATCGAGCTCGGAATCGACCCCGGCCTCGAAGCGACGCTTCGTCACCTCCAAGGTCTCGGTTCCGCTCTGCAGCGTGTCCTCGGCGATCTTTAGCAACGCGCGGTCGGAGCCCACGATCAGATAGTCGGCGGCGACCTCGGAGACCAGAGTGATCTGGGCGGCGTCGCGGGCCTGGCGGGTGGCGAAATACTGCTCCTGCGCCGACCGGGTCAGATCGCGCACCTTGCCGAACAGATCGAGCTGATAGGCGCTGGCGCCGGCGGTCAGGCTGTAGAGCCGTTCGTTATAAGTGCTCCCGGCGCCGCTGGGCGCCGCACCGCCGGCGATGACGCTGGTGGGCTCCTGGCCATAGGTGGCTGCGGCCTTGGCGCCCACCGTCGGGAACAGGGCGGCGCGCTGGACATGGTATTGCGCCCGGGCGGCGGCGATATTGGCCACGGCCACGCGCAGGTCGCGATTATTGGCCAGAGCCTGGTCGATAACCGCCTTCAGCTTGGGGTCTGAGAAGAAGTCGCGCCAGCCGACCACAGGCTGGGGTGCTGCGGCCGGGGCCGGATAGGCCGGCCCGGTCGGGAAGTGCGCCGGCGTTGGCGGCGCGGGACGGTGATAGGCGGGCGCGAGATCGACACAACCGGTCACCAGGACCGCGCCGAGCGCGACGAATGACCAGGCGCCGCGCATCACCCCTCCCCCGCCGGCGCGGTGACAGCGGGCGGCTGGTCCTGCCGGAACAGGCGCTTTACGACGATGAAGAAGACCGGCACGAAGAAAATGGCCAGCACCGTCGCCGAAAGCATGCCGCCAATGACGCCGCGGCCGATCGCGTTCTGCCCGCCGGAGCCCGCGCCGTGGGAAAGGGCCAGCGGCAAAACGCCGAAGATGAAGGCGAAGGACGTCATCAGGATCGGCCTCAACCGCAGTTTGGCGGCCGCCAACGCGGCGTCGGCGGCGTTCATGCCCATCTTCATGCGCTCTTCGGCGAATTCGACGATCAGGATGGCGTTCTTGGCCGAAACGCCAATGGTGGTGATCAGGGCGACCTGGAAATAGATATCGTTATTGAGGCCGGTGATGTGGGCCGACGCCAGGGCGCCGATCACGCCCAGCGGCACCACGAGCAGCACTGCGATGGGCACCGACCAACTCTCATAAAGGGCGGCGAGGCTGAGAAAGACAATCAGCAGCGAGAGCGCGTAGAGCCCTCCCGCCTGCCCGCCGGAAGCCTTCTCCTCATAGGACAGGCCGGTCCATTCATAGCCGATGCCAGGGGGAAGCTTCTTGGCCAGCGCCTCCATGCGGGCCATGGCCGTCCCCGTGCTCTCGCCGGGCGTGGGTGAGCCCTGGATCTCCATGGCGGGTTCGCCATTGTAGCGCTCCAGCCGCGTCGGGCCGTAGATCCATTCGCTGTTGGCGAAGGCCGAGACCGGGGCCATCGTCCCCGAGGCTCCGCGCACATAGAGATTGTTCAGGTCCTGCGGCCCGGTGCGATAGGGCGCGTCGGCCTGGACATAGACCTTCT
The DNA here is from genome assembly GCA_036494815.1 of Caulobacteraceae bacterium. Classification (GTDB taxonomy): domain Bacteria; phylum Pseudomonadota; class Alphaproteobacteria; order Caulobacterales; family Caulobacteraceae; genus Poindextera. Next base: position 39,141 of record DASXNV010000013.1, on the reverse strand, counting down.
TGACCCGGCCGCGATCGATGAACTGGTTGACGAAAGCGCTGCCGAACGCCGTGCTGACGGTGGTGTTGATGTCCGCCTGGGAAAGGCCGAACGCCCCCGCCCTGGCATGGTCGATATTGAGCTTGAGCTGGGGCACGTCGTCGAGGCCGTTGGGACGCACCTGGGCCAATCCCTTGTCCTGCCTAGCCATGCCCAAAAGCTGATTACGCGCGGCCACCAGCTTGGCGTGGCCGACATTGCCGACATCCTTCAGCTCGAAATCGAAGCCGGTGGCGTTGCCCAACTCGAACGCCGCCGGCGGCGCAAAAGCGATGACCTGGCCCGAGGTGATGGTCGGCGCCAACTGCTGGAACACGCGCTGGACTACCGCCTGGACGCTATGGGCCTTGCCGGGCCTTTGCGACCAGTCCTTCAAGGTCGCAAACCCCAGGCCGGTATTCTGGCCTATGCCGACGAAGCCGAAGCCGGCGGCGGTGAACAGCCCGGCCACATTGGCCTTCTCGTCCACCAGATAATGTTTGCGGACCTTGGCCATCACCGCTTCGGTCTGCTCAGCGGTCGATCCGGTGGGCAGCGTCACCTGGGTGAAGAGGAATCCCTGGTCTTCGTCGGGCAAAAATCCGCCGGGCAGGCTGGTGAACAGCAAGGCCATGCCGCCGACGATGAGGCCATAGATGATGAAAGTCCGTCCCCAGCGACGGTTGGCTTTCTCGACGCCGTCGCCATAGCGGGCGACGCCCCGCTCGAAATTGCGGTTGAACCATCCCGCAAAGCCCTTCTCAGGGGCATGCCCGACTTTCGCGGGTTTGAGAATTGTAGCGCATAGCGCCGGCGTCAGGATCAGCGCCACCAGCACCGATAGCGCCATCGAAGAGACGATGGTGATGGAGAACTGTCGATAGATAACGCCCGCCGATCCCCCGAAAAAGGCCATGGGCAGGAACACGGCCGACAGGACCATGCCGATACCGACCAAAGCGCCGGTGATCTCGTCCATCGACTTGCGGGCCGCGTCCTTGGGCGAGAGCCCCTCAGTGTGAATCAGGCGCTCGACATTCTCGACCACCACGATGGCGTCGTCGACCAGCAGGCCAATAGCGAGGACCATGCCGAACATGGAAAGGGTGTTGATCGTGAAACCGGCGACGTAGAGAACTGCGAAACTGCCCAGCAGCACCACCGGCACGGCGATGGTCGGGATGAGCGTGGCCCGCCAGTTCTGCAGGAATACCAGCATCACCAGGAACACCAGGATGATCGCTTCACCCAGGGTGATCACGACGTCCTTGATCGAAAGGCTGATGAAGGGCGAGGTGTCGATCGGATAGACCACCTTGATATCGGGCGGAAAGCTCGTCGAGAGTTCCGCCATCTTGGCCTTGACCGCCCCGATGGTGGCCAGCGCATTGGCGCCGGGAGCCAGCTTGATCGCCAGTCCGGTGGCCGGGTGACCATTATAGCGTGAAATATAGGCTTCGTTTTCCGCGCCGATTTCCACGCGGGCGACGTCGCCCAGCTTGACGATCGAACCATTGGTGTTGGTGCGCAGCAGGATCTGGCGGAACTGCTCCGGCGTCTGCAGCCGCGACTGCACGTTGACGATGGCGTTGAGCCGCTGGCCCTTGACCGTCGGCAGGCCGCCGATCTGGCCCGCCGAAACCTGCGCGTTCTGCGCGGTGACCGCGCTGGTCACGTCGCCTACGGTGACCTGCAGGTTCGCCATCTTGATCGGATCGAGCCAGATCCTCATGGCGTATTGCGATCCGAAGAACTGCGTGTCGCCGACGCCGGTGACGCGGCTCAAAGGATCCTGGATCTGAGAGGCGATATAGTCGCCCAGATCGTCCTGATCGTGGCTGCCGTCGACGGATTCCAGCGCGACGATCAAGGCGAAGTTTCTCGCCGACTTGGCGACCGTAAGGCCCTGCAGCTGCACTTCCTGAGGCAGCAGCGCCGTCGCCGATTGCAGCTTGTTCTGAACCTGCACCTGGGCGGTGTCGGGATTGGTTCCCTGCGCGAAGGTCATGGTGACCGTGGCCGTACCGGACGAGTCGCTGGTCGAAGAGAAATAGATCAGATGGTCGAGCCCCTTCATCTGCTGCTCGATGATCTGGGTGGTCGTGTTCTCGAGCGTCTGGGCGTCCGCGCCTGGATAGATCGCCGTAACGGAAATCTGCGGCGGCGCCAGCGGCGGAAACTGGGAGATCGACAGGGTGCGGATGGCCAGCACCCCGGCCAGGATGAGCACCAGGGCGATCACCCACGCAAAAATGGGCCGGTCGATGAAAAACCGCGACATGACCGCTCTAATTCCCCGCCGCGGCGAGGCGAGTGTTGACCTTGGCGCCGGGATGGAGATTGAGCAGCCCGTCGACGATCAATTTGTCACCGGCCTTCAGGCCATCGATGACGATCCATTTGTCGCCGACCGCCTGATCGATCTTGACGATCCGCTGGGCCACGACATCGCCGGGTCCGAGCACCAGGGCCGTGGCTTGCCCGCGCTCGTTATGCGTGACGCCGGCCTGCGGCGCCAGAAGCCCCTGTCGCCGCACCCCTTCGATCAGACGGGCGCGAACATAGAGCCCCGGCAGCAGGACACCGTTCGTGTTGGGAAAGATCGCCCGCACGTCCACCGCGCCGGTCGTCGGATCCACCGTGACGTCGGCGAACCGCATCACGCCCTCGTCCGGGTAGACAGCGCCATTGGGCAGGATGAGCTGCACGCGCGCGCTATCAGGCCCGGGCTGGGTGACGTCGCCACCATGCGTCGCCGCGCGAAGATTGAGCAGGTCGGCCGCCGATTGGGTGACGTCCACATAAACCTGGTCCATCCGCTGGATAGTCGCCAAGGGGTCGGTCTGGCCGGTCTGGACCAGCGCGCCCGGCGTGAACAGCGAACGGCCGATACGCCCCGAGATCGGCGCGCGAATGCGGGTGAAACCCAGGTTGACCTCGGCCGACTTCAGCGCGCCGCGCTGTGCGACCACGGCGGCCTTGGCCTGCGCCGCCGCGGAGTCGGCGTTGTCGGCGTCCTGCTTGCTGACGCCGTTGATCGCTACGAGTTGGTGATAGCGGTCGGACTGAAGCTGGGTCGAGCGGATATTGGCCTCGGCCTGGGCCAGTTGCCCCTGGGCGTTGAGCAGCGTGGCGCGGTAGGGCGCGTCCTCGATTTCATAGAGAACCTGTCCGGCATGGACCATCGAGCCTTCGACGAAGGCGCGCCGGCGAACGACGCCGCTGATCTGCGGGCGCACGTCGGAGGATTCCATCGCCGAAACCCGGCCGGGCAGTTCGGTGGTGAGAGTCACCGGCTCGGTTCGCAGGACGACATAGCCCACTGTGGGCGGCGGTGGTGGCGGCGGTGGCTTCTTGCCGCAAGCGGCGAGCGCAAGGGCGCCGCCGAGACAAAGAGCCGTTGCCGAGAATAACTTCATCCAACCCCCAACACGCTCAAGCCATACTTGGCAGGCTATATTCCATATGACCTTAGGTTATATCGCTGGGCCATGCCCCATCACGGCGGACGTTCTCCCCTATCGCCGAGGGCGATGCCGCGTCTGCGGGCGTCTTGAGCGCGCCGCTGGGTCAGGCGTGTGGAATGTAGGTAGCCCGAGCGCAACCGATAAGGTGCGCGCGGTCTATAAATCAAAAAATCGCTAAGTCGGATTTCCCCGGCGTTGTGCAACGCCAGCCCGGCCAGTGATCCTGCAAGCCGCCGCCGCCCTAAGCTCGGCCGGCGGCGATCACCTCGAAATCATGACCGGCACGGGCATTTTCGTGAGCAGAGTCCGCGTGGCGTTCCCAAAGAGCATTTCCGCCAGATGGGCCGGGTTGCGGGCGCCGACCACCAACAGGTCGGAGCCGTTTTGCATGGCGCGGTCGAGAATGACCTCCGCGATCGGACGGCCCCGCGAGGCCACCTGTTCCACAGCCACATGCGCGCCGTGGCGGCCAAGATGCTGAGAAATGTCGCAGCCGGTCTCTCCGCCAAGCCATTTGCATCCGGCCGGATCCACGATCAGCGCTGTCACGGACGTGGCCGCGACCAGAAGGCACATGGCGTCGGAGACCGCGCGCCGCGCCTCAGGGCTGGCGTTCCAGCCGATCATGACCTTCTCACCGATTGTCTCGCCTCTCCAGTCGTTGGGGACGATCAGCAGGGGCACGCCGCTGGCGAGCAGCATCCTCTCGGCCGACACGTCATCTGGAAGGCCACTCGGCTCCGGGTGTCCGATGACCAGCAAATCGGAGTGAAGCGAGTTGATGATCGCCGTCTCGGCCGTCTTTCCCCGTTGAATGGGGCGAAACTCCGCGGAGACGCCCAATCCAGCGCACAGCGTCTGGAAATGTTCGCCAACTTCCGCCGTCGTACATTCGCAGGCGTCCTCAACCCGTCGTTCATGGGCGATGACGCCCGCAATCGCCTTCTCGCTGCGCGCATAGGCCATTGACGGGTGCGACGTCACGCCTTTGAACACCACATAGACGCCGACGAGGTGCGCGCCCCAGCGCTGCGCGAAGGCCGCCGCATGGGCCGCACGCCTGCGTCCCGACGCACTCGAGTCCAGAAAGACAGTGATCGTCTTCGGATTGATCGGCATCGTCACTCCACCCTGAATGCGGCCGCCTCAGGGCGCAGCATCGGGTCCCAGGACGGCTCTTGGGTCAAGTGTGCGCCAAAATCTCCGACCGGTGTAGACAATATTTCGTTCGCCGCCACTCAGTCGCGTTCGGGCCGACACCTCGTCCGATGGATCAAGGTGCGGTCGCCGGACAGTCGGCGCTAAGACGGTGTGCGTCGATACTCGCCGCGCCGACGATGGGCAGGGTGGCGAAGGCTGTGCGCAGCTTGGCCTTCAGGTGAAAACTCTCCGGCGTATAGGTCCCGGCGATGGCCACATCCAGCCGCAGCCCATTTTTGTCGATGCACTGACCCGCCAGCTGGACGGAGCCCCCACCTACAGAGCGACGGTCATAGGTGCAGCTATAGTGACGGTTGGCAGGCCCTGTGAGATAGGACTCTACCTGGGCCGGAGTGATGCATTTACGATCAGTGCTATCTTGAGTGGTGAGCAGCTCGGAGTGGTTTCGGCTTTCCCAATAGCCAGGGAGGATCGTGGTGTCGGCCAAGGCTGGCGCGGCCAAGCCCAGGGCCGGCGCGACCATAAGAGCGAATAAAGACAAACGGCTCACGAGTGGCTCCTCGTCAGTGAACAACCGCGCCATCGTGGACGACGACCGCGGTCATAATGGGGCGCCGGCGCGCTGTGATCCGCTCCCTCACCAATCTGGGACTTTCCGAACTTCCCGAACCTGTTAGGTGTCTTCGCCGCTTCGGAGTTGCAACCCATGCTCTCAGCTCTTGTCGTCGCCACGATCGCGGCGGCGCCAGCCGCCATTGCGCCCGCCCTGGTTCCCCCGTCATCCGTAACGCTCAACCTCAGAACCCAAGGCCGCGGCGTCCAGATCTATGTCTGCGAAGCCAAGCCGGACAAGCCTGGGACTTACGGCTGGAGCTTCAAGGCGCCTCGCGCGACCCTCTATAGCTTTGACGGGCGGATCGTGGGTCATCACTACGCTGGGCCAAGCTGGGAAGGCGTCGATGGCGGCAAGGTTGTCGGCGACCTTCTCGCCAAAGCGCCCAGTCCGGAGCCATCGGCGATTGATTGGCTGCTCCTGTCCGCGAAGTCGGCTAACCGGGTCGGCGTCCTGGGCAAGACGGCCTACGTGCAGCGAATTCGGACGGTGGGCGGTCGCGCGCCCGACCAGGGGTGCTCTGCCGCCAACGCGGGCGCCGAAGCGCAGACCCCCTATTCAGCGGAATACGACTTCTATTCTGTCCCTACGGACTGATCCGCGAAATCCAACCTCGGCAATTGTTCGTCCGAAAGAAATGGGCGGCCGAACCGAGACCTTGTCGCTGATGGAGTACGCCCGAGGCGGGGGCGACGGCGTAAGCCTTTCGGTCAACAAACGTCTCGCCAGCGAGAAGACCTGAAGCATCTTGGGCTGGACCCCGACCCGCTACGATGTCTTGAACGATGTCGAATGCGGTTCCAGCGTCATCCAGCAACATTGCTAGCGGTTCACAGAAAACTCCCCTTGGGCCAGCGCCGCGAACGGGACCGTCCGCGCCGCTCAAGCCCGCCTGTCGGGCCGCCACGTCGAGTGGCCTGGCGCAGATGCTTCCACAACGGAGCGTGTTCCAGGGCCTGGTCGTATTTGGCCAGGGCCCGCCCCGGGCCTGGCCTTGGCGCATCAGCACATCGCCCCAGGCCTCGGCGGCGCCGGAAGCGCGTGCCAACCACACCTTGCGCCACGTGTCCCCCGGGGGCGATCGTATGGCGCAGCCTGCGCCATCTTGGCCGGGGTGGCGATCCGGTCAGGTTGCGTGACTTTGCAGGCGCGATCTCGATTGTCCGGCGCCATGAACAGACCTGTCGGATTTGATGGTTCAATCAGGGCGTCGAAGCGCGCGTCTCGGTCCAGTCGACCATCAACTTGCGCTCGGCGAACAACCAGGCGCCGTCCTGCTTGACGAACTGGTCGAGATAGCGGATCGACGCCAGCATCAGCGTCCGCCTTTCGTCGTCTACGGTCAGGTGATGGGCGATGCAGTAGCTCTCACCGGTCGCTCGATCACCGTCCAATCGGACAGTGCTCTGGCCGTTGAAGTGGGTCGTGGCCCGATATTGGTTGAGATCGGCAAAAACGGGGGCCAGGGCCTCGCGGCCATGGAGAACGTAGGTCGGTTCAGGCGACTGGCCGTCCATGAACACCTGGAACATCGTGTCTTCGGTGAACAGCGCCATCTGCCCCCTGGCGTTCCGCTGGTCGGCGCAACGAGCGTAGGCGTCGACGAGCTCTCGGATCGCGAGGCGGTCGGCGGCCTCCTCCGAGGTGATGGTCCCGGTCATGTGGTTCCTTTCAGGACGAAGGGTTGGGTTCGATCGCTGACGCGACCAGCCGCGCGTGGGTGGCGATCATCTTGCGCAGGTTGGCAGGCCCCTATTATGGGCCGCAAGGCTTGGCTGAAATGAAAGGGCCGGTTGGAGACGCGGTCATTAGCCATCGCGCCCAAGACCGGGTTGTGGCCGCCCACCTTTGGGCCGTTTGCGAACAGCTCACCGGCGCGCAGTGGCCCGTCGGCCGATCGTAGACGGGCTGAAAGATCAGCGCGAGTTTGAGAGACCCACGAAATGGGCGTCGCCCATGTGATCAGGAACGATTGGGAGATCGATATGAAATATAACCAGCTTGGCCGGACCGGCCTGTTCGTTTCCGAGATTTGCCTCGGCGCCATGACCTTCGGCGGGAACGCCGACGCCGGCATATGGAAAGCCATCGGCGGCCTTGATCAGGAGGAGGTCGACGGCATTATCGGCCGCGCCCTGGCGGCGGGCGTAAACTTCATCGACACCGCCGACGTCTATTCCTTCGGTCAGTCCGAACGGCTGGTCGGCCAGGCGCTGAAGAACCTGGGCGTGCCGCGCAAGGACGTGGTCGTCGCCACCAAGGTGTTCGGTGAAATGGGGCCGCGCCCCAACGATCGCGGCGCCTCGCGCGGCCACATCCTGGACTCGGTCCATGGTAGCCTGGAGCGATTGCAGACCGACCATATCGACCTCTACCAGATCCATGGCAACGACAGCGTCACCCCGATCGACGAGACCCTGCGGGCCCTCGACGACCTGATCAGCCAGGGCCTGGTGCGCTATGTGGGGGTCTCCAACTGGGCGGCCTGGAAGATCACCAAGGCCCTCGGGGTCAGTGAGACCAAGGGCTATGCCCGCTTCGAAACCCTGCAGGCCTATTATTCCATCGCCGGACGCGACCTGGAGCGCGACCTAGTCCCCATGCTGAGCGAGGAGAAGCTTGGCCTGATGGTCTGGTCGCCCCTGGCCGGCGGCCTCTTGTCCGGCAAGTTCGGCCCCGGCGCCAACACGCCGGAAGGCGCGCGCCGCACCAACTTCGACTTTCCGCCGGTCAACACCGACCGGGCCTGGGCTTGCGTCGCGGTCATGCGCGAAATCGGCGCCGCTCACGAGGCCTCCGTCGCGCGGGTGGCGCTGGCCTGGCTCCTGGCCAAGAAGCACGTGATGAGCGTGATCATCGGGGCCAAAACCATCGACCAGCTCGACGACAATCTCGCCGCGACCGATCTGGTTCTCACCGAGGATGAGATCGCCAAGCTGGACAAGGTCAGCGCCCTGCCCTCCGAATATCCTGGCTGGATGTTCCAGATGCAGGGCGGCTCGCGCCTGCCCAAACCCTTCACACCGACAAAATCGTAACGAAAGCCGGGCGCATCACGCGTGGGTTCGATCGACCTGATCAGAGGCGGCCGACCTCATGTTTGATGCGCTCAATTTCCGCATCGATCTCGACCGCGCGACCAGATGGCGATCGCGGATGGTGTCGTCGATATAGGAGATAGCCTTTCGCTATTCGCCAAGCCCAAGCTTTCTGTCGTTGCTGAGGATATCGATAACCCGGGCCGGCGCTCCGAGCAATTTTGCTCCGACGACGCCTTAATCTTGATCGATGACCCGTTGAAGCAAGGGCCGAAAATCGTCGAACGCCGGCGTCCGTAGCCCCGACGCCTTACCCCCGTCATCCCATAGGCGGACACGCACGGCCTCTTGATGAAATCTCAGGCTGCGGAAACCCGCAATCTCGGCCTCGCTCATCGGGCCGCCCTGAAGCGAGAGGCTGTGCTTTGAGGGCGTGGAGAGACTGTCGTAGTAGGCGCCGTCCACGGCGCACAGATAGCGCTTGGCCGCCACATGCAGCCGAACACATTCCGTAACGACTGGCGGGAAAAAGCCTTCCAGCACCTTGGCCCCGGCCTCGTCATGTCGTCTGTCGACGGTGTCTTCGCGGGAATATTCGCCAAATTCGCTCGTATAGTGACCGATGTCGTGCAGAAGGGCGGCGGCGACGAGGGCTTCGGGCGCGCCCTCGGCCTGGGCCAGGGCGGCGGCCTGCAACATGTGCTCGGCCATGGTGACGGCTTCGCCCAGATAGGATTCAGCGCCGCGGCGCTCGAAAATATCCGCGATCAGGTTGACGACATCGCCGCCGTTGGGGGTCTGGTTCGTCACGTGCTGGCTTCCTCTTCCTCAAGAGCGGCAAGGGTCGACAACAGACCGTCCTTGTCCGCATAGCAGCCCTGCAGCCAGCGCTCGCCGCCGCTGGTGAAGGCGGTGCGCGCATGCAGGACACGCAGATTGTCGACGGTGAACATATCCCCCGGCGCCAGCTTGAAGGTCACGGCCAGGGCCGGATCCTCAATCAATTCGGCCAGACGCCGATAGGCTGCGTAATAGTCCGCCATGTCAGCATAGGGAATGTCGGTGAAGGCCGCCGCCGAACGGTTGTTGAAGCGCATGGCGATCAGTTCGCCATCGGGGCTCAGCTCGATGATCGGCCGTTTTGAGCGCAGCCTGACGCCTTTGGATCCCGTATATTCAAACCGGGCGCAATAGTTGGCGAGCAGATCAAACCCGCGCGGCGACTGCGCCTGCAGCCGCTCAGCCGCCTTGAAGCCGTCGACGACGACCGACTCTCCGCCCTCCACGGTGTTTTCCAGGCAGGCCAGGATCTGCAGGGTCGGCGCCGGATCGCGATAGGGATTGTCTGTATGGGCCTGAAGCCCGAGATTGGTATAGGCCAGGTTGTTGGGGTTGACCTCGGCGCGAACGTCAAACCAGCGGCCATAATTGGTTTCACGCACATAGCCGAACAACTTCGCCACCTCGCAGACCGCGCCGCTGGTGGTGGGCGCCTGGGTCAGGAGCGCGAAGCCAAAGCGCTGGACGGCCTTCAGCCAACGCAACCGCGCGTCGCGATCGGCGCAGACGGCGTGATAGGTCTCCGAAGGAATCAGGCCCGCCAAACCGGCGTCCCAACGCGCCACAGGAGCGCCCGTCCAGCCCGGGGCGGGCATGGTCGGCTTGTCATAGACATGGGCGAGCAACCAGTCCGGATCGAAAGCGACCGTCTTTGCCTCCGGCTCGAACCGCAGGCTTAGCGCGCCGTCGGCCCAATGGGCGTCGCCGATCCGGGTTTCGCACGGAATATCCAGCAGGGTGATCAGCCGTTGGCCATTGCTCGGACTGCGGGTCGCCGCATCCTGGGCGTTGTCGCGCAGCCACACGGCGTGAAAGCGGCGCGGCTCGCCGCCCAGCCTGACTTCCAGGGCCGCGCCGCCATCCAGAAGGCGGGGTGGCGCAGAGGTTTCGGGCGGCAAACCATTCTCCTTCAAGGTCAATCGCTCGGCCCGATGCAACGCGCCAAGGCGGGGGTTCAACCGAGGCTGGGTTCGGCCATGACCGCGGCGTTCAGGCTGCGGGCTGTTGCGCGCGTATAGAAATAGACTCCAGCCAGCCCCGTGGCGATCACCCCGACCAGGCTGGTGACGTAGGCGCCAAGGGTGAAGAACTGCAGCCAGTTGAGCGAGGCCTGGCCGAAATTGCGCCAGAGCAACAGCGCCACGCTGCCCATATAGCCCGAGGAATCCGCGACATAGATCAGAAAGCCAGCGTTGGCGGCCCGCCCGCTGAACGCCACGAGACGGTCGAACAACACGGCGTTGATCGGGTTATAGGCGACATAGAGGCCGGACCCCGCCAGGACCATCCACACCAGGGGCGAGATGAGGTGCGCCTGGAAAGCCAGGGTGGACAGGCCGAGCAGGGCGAAACCGAATCCCACCATGCTGTGTATGACCATCAGGGCGCGCCGATTGTCGCGGATGGCGATGACCGCCGCCATGCCGACCAGGGCGATGATCGCCACCGGCAGCTCGCTGGCCGAAAATATCGCCGCCTCGCCGCCATAACCGAGGGCCGTCCAGATCTCGGCGGCGAAGTTGTCGCGAAAGTCACGAAAGGCGGTCAGCAATATATAGGCGAACACGATGGCGATCAGGCCCGGCGCGTAGGCCTTGAGAAAATCCATCCGCTCGCCGCGGGTCATGGGCGCTCGCCTGATCCGTTCAGCCTGGTCACGGGCGCTGGGCGGCGGCAATTGGCTGAGCACCCAGACCGAAACGAGCAGCAGCGGCATGAATAGCGCCCCAGTGGCGGCCGGCATCCAGAACGGGCCGACATGCCAAGCCTGCATCAGCCAGACGCCTACGGATTTAACCACGCCAGAGGATAGAATGAAGCTGGCGCAAAGCATCGAGGCCAGCACTTCGGACACGCGGCGGCCTTCCATATAGCCGTAGACCAGGCCCCAGATCATCCCCAGGGGCAGGCCGTTGACGAACAGGGCGAGTACGTTCCACGGGGCCGGAACTACGGCGAAGGCCACTAGAGCCAGCCAGGAAACGCCGATCAGGCCGATGATGGCCAAGGCCCGGTGTCGTGGATCGATCTCCGAAATGACCTTGACGCCGATGAACTTGGACAGGGCGTAGCCAGCGACCTGAGCCAGGACCAAGGCGATCTTGTAGTCCAGAGCGAAATGCCAACCGGGCACGGCCTCGAACGTCGCTGCGGTGAACGGCTTGCGAAAGGCGTACATCGAGAAATAGGTGCAGAACCCGGCCAGCCCGGCGACGAGCGTAAATATAATTGGATTGGTTTGCGCCAGGACCCGCCGAAATTTATCGCTCACTTTTAACTCCCGGGCCGCGCGGCCCCACGGCCAGCACCCTTCCTATGGCGAGTGTGTGACAGTTGCGCTTCAGCAGGCGCAGCGAATGCGGAGCCTGCCGCCCTCGAGTGAGCGCCTAAAGCCTTTCCCACTTCGATCGATTCAATCGAAGTGGGAAAGGCGTTAAATCATCAAGTCAGAGCGCGTCCTGGTCGCCAAACCGGATCCACTGCGGCGGGAAGCGCTCTAGCTTCCCGCTATCATTTCGGAAATGATCGCCATGCCGTGGGTCGGCCCCAAGGGTAGCGGGCTGAGACGGCCGAGGTCCTCGGTGATGGCCATGATCGAGCGCATCAGGCGAGTCCGCTTACGTTCCGCCAGGCAAACGACGAACTCCGCCAGGCCCGGGCCCGTAACCTTGGCCGGCCGCTCGAGCGGCGCGTAGGCGATCCGCGAGTCGGGCGGGCATTCCGAAGAGACGAACAGGCTGACGCCCAAGCCGAGGGCCACGCCCTCGCGGATAGTGTCGCGAGTATGCAGTTCGATCAAATCGGCCGGAACGATTTGGGCGCCGGTTAGCAACCGCTCCGTCACAATCCGCGTGCGTGACCACGGCTCGCGCACCAGCAGGCGCGCCTCGTTCAGCGCCGCCAGGGGAAAATAGGAATCCATCGCCCGTGGATGGTCGGCCCGCATGGCCACCATGAACCAGTCCGAAAACAGGGGCATATAAGCATATTGGTTGTCGCCCGGCGGATCGGAGACGATCGCCACGTCGATTTGCGCTTCATCCAGCCACTTTAGGGTTTCGCGCCCATTGCCGATGCGGACCTGGATCGCTAGCTCGGGGTGCTTTTCGCGCAGACGGGCGGCCATTCGCGCCCCATAGATCGGCGAATCCGAACCCAGTCGGACAGCCGAGGGTCTATTGCCCGGATCGTCGCCCAACAGCTCGTCGATCACGCCGGACGCCGTAAACAGCCGCTGGGTCAGGGTGAAAAGTTCACGCCCCAGCGCCGTCAGCTTCAGCGGCGGCTTGCGGCCGTCGAACAGCACCGCCTGATGGCGTTCCTCCAACGCCTTGAGTTGTTGAGACAAGGTCGGTTGAGCGACATTCAGGCGCCGCGCGGCGCGGCTGATGCTGCCCTCGCTGGCGATGGCGTGAAACGCGCGCAAATGCTGATGATTGACGGCCATCGCCGATTCCGCCGAAGACGGCCCCCAAAATACACAATTCGTCAGCCATAGGATTAAATGACTACAAGATTATGACAGTCAAACCCATAGAAACCACCTATGGTCTGCATATTTCAAAAGTATTGGAAACAACAACACCGAACGCGGGACATAGAGTCCAGATCGAACGGCGGATGACGCCGGACGCCAATCGGTGCTGCTTTGATGATATTGGTTTCATGGCCCCTTTCGCGACAGGCGACCAAGCCGCTGCGAGCCGGAAGCCTTTTAGGTTCGCGCGGCCGTTCTGACCCAAGAGCATCAATTTTCAGGTCGCCTTCACTTGGAACGGCCGCAGTATTGCGCCCGGCTCCATTCATCAAACTGAAATATTGCCGTCACCGAAGCATCACTTGGCGCCCCTATGCTTGAGGCGCGCCAGGGGACAGGTCGCAATCGTTTATTTGAGGCGGGCCGCTTTCGGCCGCGCCCAAGGGGGGCGCTCCTGCCGCCCCATCACAACTGTTCAGTCTTTTCGACGCCTTCTGGGGGATAGAGTCATGAAAACTAGATACAAGGTCTCGTGCGCCGTCGCCGCGATCCTTAGCGGATGCGCAGGCGCAGCCTTCGCCGCGGACGCCGCTAGCGCCGCGGCTGGGCCTGTGACCACCGGCGTCGAGGAAGTCGTCGTCACGGCGCAGCGCCGGACCGAAACCGTCCAGAAGGTCCCGATGACCGTTCAGGCGTTCACAGGCTCCGCCCTGAACAAATTGAACGTCGTCACCCTGACGGATCTCATCAAATACACCCCCAACGTCACCTACGGATCAAACGGCCCCGGACAGGGATCGGTCTTCATGCGCGGCCTGAGCGCCGGCCAGGCCGGAAACCAGTCCAGCGCGACGGTGGGCAACTTCCCGAACGTCGCCATCTATCTCGACGACCAATCGATGCAGTTCCCGGGCCGCAACGTCGACATCTACGTGGCGGATATGGAGCGAGTGGAAGTGCTGGAAGGCCCGCAGGGCACGCTGTTCGGCGGCGGCGCCGAAGCCGGCGCGTTGCGCTACATCACCAACAAGCCGAAGCTCAATGCCGAGGAAGGTAATGTCGAGGCCAGCTACGGCTTCACCGCCCACGGCGCTGACAACTCGGCCATAACCGCCGTCCTCAACGTTCCCGTCATCAAGGACAAGTTGGCGGTTCGCGCGGTGATCTATAACGACCGCGAGGGCGGCTATATCGACAACGTGCCCAGCACGTTCACGCGCTCGAACCAGGACAACAACAGCTATTTCGGCATCAATCCTACCGCCGGTGTCTGCCCGAACGGCAAGGCTCCCGGCCAGACGGGCTTTTGCACCTCGCCCAGCTTCCAGCAGGCCAACAACTTCGCCATCGCCGGCAAGGACCAAAATCCGGTGACCCACCAGGGCGTACGCGTGTCCGCCCTGTACGAGGTCAATAACGACTGGAACGTGCTGATCAGCGAAAGCCTCTCGAACCTGGACGCCGAGGGCCTGTCGACCGAGTATCCGGTCGGCACCGACTTCCAGACGCTCAAGCCGCTGCAGGTCACCGCCTTCTCGCCGACCTATGACAAGGACCAGTTCGAAAACACCGCCTGGACCGTCAATGGTAAGGTCGGACCTCTCAAGCTGGTCTATACGGGCGCCTATACGGACCGCCGCATCTCGCAACAGAACGACTACACCAACTATTCACGCACCCTCTATGGCCAGTACTATGAGTGCACCGGCGGCGGCCATGGCCTGCTCGGCAGCGGCCCCCTCACCTGCTACTCGCCGGTCACCAGCTGGCACGACAAGGTGCGCAACACCCACCTGAGCAACGAAATCCGCTTCAGCACGCCCAGCGACTGGCGGCTGCGGGCGGTTGGCGGCGCCTATTACGAACAGTTTCGTATCCAGGACGTGATGAACTTCAACTACAAGACCATCCCCTCCTGCGACAATCCCGCGACGCTCGCGGCCGCCTTAGCCGGCGGCGCGCCCTGCCTGGGTAACGACCAGACCTATCCGGGTTCGACCGCCAGCGATCCGGGCGTGCGGGGCGATACGACAGGCTTCGGTGAAGATGTTCATCGCGGTTATAACCAGACCGCCTTCTTCGGGTCCCTCGACTTTGACATTATTCCCGATGTGCTGACGGTGACCGCCGGCACTCGCTATTACAAATACGACGAAAATGAAACCGGATCGGTCTACAGCACCAATGGTAAGTGCCTGGATAAGGCTTCAAACGACCCTAGCAACCCGTCACAGTGCGGTCTCAACACGAACATCGATGCCGAACATCTCTCGGTAAGCTATTCTGGATTTAAGAGCCGCGTCGGTATTCAGTGGAAACCCAACGACCACACCATGTTCTACTATCTGTTCTCGCAGGGCTTCCGCCCGGGCGGGTTCAGCCGCAGCGCCCGGGCAAAGGCGCCTGACTCCACGGGCGCGGCGCAATACGAGACGCCGCTCGGCTATAAGCCCGACACCCTGACCAACCACGAAATCGGTATGAAGACCCAGCTCTTCGACCGCCGCCTGCAGCTGAACGTCTCGGCCTACTACATGCAGTGGGACAATGTTCAGATCGCTCTCTATCAACCCTGCTGCCTGGGCAACACGACCTTCCTCGTCAATGGTCCCGGCTATACGATCAAGGGCGTCGAAGCCCAGTTCGTCGGGCGGGTGACCGAGGGGCTGACCGTCCAGGGCTCGGTGACCTATAACGACAACACCCAGTCGAACTCGCCCTGCCTGGAGGCCAATATTGCGGCGCCGGCCGGCGACACCGCGGCGGACCGGGCGGCGGTGGGCCAGTGCATCACCGAAATCAAAGGCAAGCCGTTTGTGAACCCGTTCGGCGTTAAGGGCGGGGTTTCGGCCTTCTCCCCGACCGTGCAGGCCAACATCCGCGGGCGCTACGACTGGATGGTCAACGACTTCAAGGCGTTCGCCACCGCTGGCGTCAGCTATACGGGCCAGATGTACAACCAGCCGGCCAACTACACGCCCGGCAGCACGCCCAGCGAGATCCCGGTCCCGGATACGACCTATCTTCGCTACAAGCTGCCGGCCTACGCCACGGTCGACGCCTCGCTGGGCTTCGGTCGGAACAACTGGACCATGCAGGTCTTCGGCTCGAACCTGCTGGACTCCGATGCTTCGACCTTCACCAGCTCGGCTCAGTTCATCAAGGCCGAGGTACCGCTGCGGCCTCGGGTGATTGGCGTCAAGGTCACCGACGCGTTCTGATGTCGGCCATAGTATTGTAATAGGCGAGCGAGTTGGGCGGGCGCATGCGCCCGCCCTTTTTGTTGGAACCCATGACGACAACAGAAATCTCTTCTCCCCCGTCCCAGATGGAGCAGGACGTCGCCGAGCTGTGGCGCCTTCAAAAAGAAGGACGTCACCCGGAGGCGCTGCAGGGCGCTCAAACGCTCCTGGCGGTCGCACCGGAAAATCGCGATCTTCTGCTCATCGCCGCGATCAGCCAGCGTCACCTGAAGCAAATCGACCAGGCGCTTGAGACGCTGGCCCGGCTAGAGCTGACCCAACCTCGTTTCAGCCGGCTGCATCAGGAGCGGGGGCTTTGCTATGTCGGCCTCAAGGATGCGCCGGCCGCGATCGAAAGCCTGCTTCGCGCCGTCAACATAAACCCCGCCCTGCCGGCGAGCTGGAGCATGCTGAACGGGCTCTATCGCCTGATCGGTGATGACCAGAACGCAGCGACCGCCGCGCAGCATATGGCGACCCTGAAGGAGCTGCCCGCGGAAGTCGTCACAGCGACCTCGCTATTTTCCGATGGGGATCTTGGGCAAGGCGAGCGGATCACGCGGGCCTTTCTTCTGCAGCATGGTGATCATCCCGAAGCCATGCGGCTGCTCGCCCGCATAGGCCTCGCCCATGACGCGCTGGATGACGCCGAACTCCTGCTGGAGGCCGTCCTGGCCCTGGCGCCGGACTATCGCGCGGCGCGATACGACTATGCCCAGACCCTGATCAAGAGACAAAAGCACCGGGAGGCCAGCGAACACATCGAACAGCTTCTAGGCGCCGATCCGGACAACCTCGACTATCGCGCCCTGGCCGCCACGGCCGCCGTTGGTCTCGGGCGGCATGAACAGGCGATCGGTATCTACCGAGGCATGTTGGACGACGCGCCAGGCTCTTGGGACGTACCCCTTTGGATGGGCCATGCGCTCAAGACGGTCGGGCGCACGGCCCAGGCTATCCAGTCCTATCAGGCCGCGGCCGCGGCGCGTCCCAACTTTGGCGACGCCTACTGGAGCCTGGCGAACCTGAAGCTCTATCGCTTCAGCGACGACGAGATGGCGCGCATGCGCGCCGAGGAGGCGTCGTCGGCGACCGCGCTGCAGGATCGCTATCACCTGTGTTTCGCGCTGGGCAAGGCCCTGGAGGATCGCGGTGAGATCGCCGACTCCTGGCGCTATTACGAACGCGGCAACGCCCTGAAGCGATCGGAAAGCCGCTACCGCCCCGAGGTTCTCGAGACCAATACGCGCAAGCAGATCGAAGTCTGCACGCGCGACTTCTTCGCCGAGCGCGCCGGGTGGGGCGACGCGCGGCCGGACCCGATTTTCATTCTCGGCCTGCCGCGGTCCGGCTCCACCCTGCTCGAGCAGATCCTGGCCTCTCATTCCCAGGTGGAAGGCACCCAGGAACTCGCCGATATCCAGGCCGTGGTGCTGGAGATGCAGGGGCGGGATCCTGATCTGGACGACCCCCGCTATCCGGGGGCGCTGGCGAAGCTGACGCGGGAGGACCTTCTACGGCTCGGCGAAAAATACCTGGCGGACACCCAGGTCTATCGAACCGGCAAGCCGTTCTTCATCGACAAGATGCCGAACAACTTCCGGCATATCGGCCTGATCCACCTGATGCTGCCCCATGCGAAGATCATCGACGCCTGCCGCGAGCCGATGTCCTGCTGTTTCAGCAACCTGAAGCAACTCTTCGCCCAGGGGCAGGAGTTTTCTTACAGCGCGGAGGACATCGTCCGATACTACCGCACCTATCTGGATTTGATGCGGCACTGGGACGATGCGCTCCCCGGCCGGGTGCTGCGTGTTCACCATGAGGATGTGGTGGCTGATCTGGAGGGCGCTGTCCGCCGGATGCTGGGCTATTGCGGCCTCGAATTCGAACCGGCCTGCGTCGATTTCCATAAGACCAAGCGCAGCGTGCGGACGCCCAGCTCCGAGCAGGTGCGCCAGCCCATTTTCCGCGACGGCCTGGACCAATGGACGAAGTACGAACCCTGGCTGGGTCCGCTGAAAGCCACCCTGGGAGATGCCCTGGCTCGCTACCGCGACTAGCCGAGCCAAGGCGCGTGTCGCTGATTTTGGAGTGGATTTCGGATGCCTGGTAGACAGCCTTCTGGCTTTGACGTGGCCGTTATCGGCGCGGGAATCGTCGGCCTCGCCCACGCCCTTGCGGCGGCCAGGGCAGGCAAGCGCGTGGTGGTGATCGACCGCGACCCGCGCGCCAATGGCGCCTCGATCCGCAATTTCGGCTTCATCACCGTGACCGGCCAGGAACGCGGCGACAGCTGGGCTCTGGCCCGACGCACGCGCGACATCTGGGCCGAGGTCGCGCCCGAGGCTGGGATCGCGGTGGAGCAAAAAGGACTCATCGTCACCCTGCGCCGACCGGAAGCGATGGAGGTCGCCGAGGCCTTTCTGAACACCGAAATGGGCGAAGGGTGCGAAGGGCTCGACGCGGCGAAGTTCCGCGCCCGTCATGGCGAGATCGCGGCCCAGGACGCGCTCGGGGCCCTGGTCAGCCCGCATGAGCTTCGGGTCGAGTCACGCACGGCCCTGCCCAAGCTCGCGGTCTGGCTTGAGGCCGCCCACGGGGTCACCTTCCTGACCGAAACCGCCGTCTATTCGGTCACCCCCCCGCGTATCGAAACCTCGCGCGGACCGGTTGATGCGGAGGCCGCTATCGTCTGCCCGGGCGACGACTTCGCCAGCCTGTTTGCGGATCGCATCGCCGCCTATCGGCCGCAGAGGTGCCGGCTGTCCATGCTGCGCCTCGCCTCCCCCGGGTTTCGGTTGCCGGCGCCGGTGATGTCCGATCTCAGCCTGGTTCGCTATGGCGGCTATGCGGCCCTGCCCCAGGCCGAGGCGCTGCGCCGACGGCTCGCCGTCGATCAGGCGGCCCACCTCGCCCACGGGGTTCACCTGATCGTCGTGCAAAGCGCGGACGGGTCCTTGGTGGTCGGCGACAGCCACCACTACGGCGATCTGCCGCCGCCGTTCGCGCCGGCGGAAGCTGAGGCCTGCATCCTCGACGAATTCCAACGCGCCACGGGGGTCAGCCCGCCGCCGGTGCTGGAGCGCTGGGTGGGAACCTATCCGGTCGCCGAGGGCCGCAGCTACATCATCGACGCCCCGGCCAGCAACGTCCGCCTGGTGATGGTGACAAGCGGTACGGGGGCCTCAACCGGTTTCGGCATCGCCGAACGGACCCTCGCAGACCTATTCGGATGCAGAAGCGGAGTCGCCCGATGAGCTATCCCATCAAGGCCGTGATTTTCGACTGGGCTGGGACCATGGTCGATTTCGGCTGCATGGCGCCGATCGAAGCCCTGATCGACGCCTTCGCCGCCCATAGCCTGGCCATCACCGCGGCGGACGCGCGCCACGACATGGGGAGAGCCAAGCATGACCATATCCAGGCGATCCTTGGCGCGCCCGCGATAGCCTCCGCCTGGGCCGCGGCCACGGGCGCGGCGCCCACGCCGGCCGACAGCGATGCAATCTACCAGACGCTCGAGCCGCTGATGGAGGCGGCGGCGACGCGTTGCGCGGATTTGATCCCGGGGGCTGCGGCGGTCGCCACGGACCTGCTCAAGCTCGGCGTCAAGATCGGGTCCGGCACAGGCTATACCCGCCAGATGATGTCCGGGATCCTGCCGCGGGCCGCCGCCCAAGGCTACGCCCCCGCGGTCGTGGTCTGCGCCGGCGAAACTCCGTCCGGGCGTCCTGCTCCGTTGATGACCTGGAAGGCGCTCATCGCGCTGGACGCCTGGCCGGCGCAGGCCTGCGTCAAGGTCGATGACGCCACCGTGGGCATAGAGGAAGGCCGCCTCGCCGGCTGCTGGACCATTGGACTGGCCGCGTCGGGCAATGGTGTCGGCCTGAGCCTGCATGATTATAGCGCCTTGGCTGAACTGGATCGGCTGGGGCGCGTCGCCGCCGCGGCGGAACAGCTGAGGACGGCTGGCGCGAACTATGTGATCGACACGGTCGCCGACATCAGGCCGGTGCTGGAAGAGATCGCGGCGCGCATAGAGAGCGGCCAACGCCCCCCCACCGCCTGATCGCATCCGTGGCGAAGGCGGGCGCCGCCAGAGCGATTTCACCCCAAACCAACCGGCGCGTATCGGAACGGGACGGGACGGCCGAGACGATCATTTCTGCCTCAAGCAACATCGCCAAGGTCGCTGTGTGGCGCCGTCCTGGCGCTCTGTGCGTGGGGTGCTTGCCTTCCTAGGCTCAGGCGGCCACGGCGGGTTTCTTCTGGTAACGAGCCGCCGGCGTGCTGCGGGACAGGTTCGGTATCAACTTCTGGCGGGCGGCCTCATAGGCGTTCCAGTCCGCGGCCTCGGGCAAGGACGGAATAGTGATCAGCTCGCCTTGGTCGAGTCCGGCCAGGGCCGCATCGACCATCGCGTCGGCCGTCATCACGATCTCGCCCGGCAGATGTTCAACCGGCGTCCCGGCGAGGCCCCAGAAGTCGGTCGCGGTCGCGCCCGGCAAAACGGCCTGGATACGCACATTCTTGTCAGCCAGCTCGTGGTGCAGGGACTGGCTGAACGCCAGGACGAAGGCTTTGGAGCCGCCATAGACGCCGTTCAGAATCTCCGGCGCCACGCCGACGATCGAGCTGATGTTGATGATCGCGCCACCGCCGCGGGCTACGAAGCCGGGTGCGGCTGCATAGGTCAGGCGCATCAACGCGCCAACGTTGAGAGTGATCATATTGTCCATCTTGTCGATGTCGGAGGCTAGTAGCGGGG
The DNA here is from genome assembly GCA_036494815.1 of Caulobacteraceae bacterium. GTDB lineage: Bacteria > Pseudomonadota > Alphaproteobacteria > Caulobacterales > Caulobacteraceae > Poindextera. The sequence continues at coordinate 18,294 of DASXNV010000013.1, read as the reverse complement.
CCGTGGCGCCGACGCCGGCGTTGTTGACCAGAAGCGTGATGTTCGGATCTGAACGCAGGCGGTCTTCGACCCGCGCCAGGTCGGCCTTTACGCCGAGATCGGCGGCCAGGACCTCGATCTTCCGCCCGGTCTGCAGGGCGAGGCTGGCCGCCAGGCCTTCGAGCCGCTCGCGATTGCGCGCGACCAGGATCAGGTCGTAGCCCCGCAGGGCCAGTCGGTCGGCATAGATCGCGCCGATGCCAGAGGACGCCCCTGTGATCAGGGCCGCACCCTTGGAGATGTCGCCAGTCATTTGTCTGTCTTCCTTCTGCTTGGCTCCCTGACATTCGGAGCGCGATAGAAGGGATATGCGATCTGGCGCATGTCTCAAATGTCATATATACATCCTTTTAGGACATGACGGATTTGGCTCCATGCAGACCATCGGCTTTGTCGTCTTCCCCGGTTTTCAGGTGATGGGCTTCGCAGCCGTCACCGCCTTCGAGGTCGCCAATCTCGTGGCCGGCGAAAGCGTCTACCGGGTCCGGCTGCTGTCGGAGCATGGCGGCTTGGTGCGCGCCTCGGCAGGCTTCAACGTCGACACCGAGCCGATGAATGGCGCTGAATTCGACACGGTGATCGTCGGCGCGGGCCTCGAGATCGAACCGATGACGCCGGGACTGCTCGATTTCGTGCAGCGAGCGGCCGTAACCTCGCGCCGATTGGCCGCCCCCTGCACCGGCGCCTTCGTCCTGGCTGAAGCCGGCGTGCTCGATGGCCGCCGGGCGACCACCCACTGGGCCTTCGCGCGCATGCTCAAGTCCCGCTTCCCGAAAATCACCGTCGACGAAGACCGCATCTTCATCACCGACGGTTCGATCTGGACCTCGGCCGGCATGACCGCCGGCGTCGATCTGGCCCTGGCCCTGATCGAGCAGGACCTTGGGCCCCAGATCGCGCGGCAGGTGGCGCGCAAGCTGGTCGTCTATCACCGCCGCGCCGGGGGCCAATCGCAGTTTTCGGCCCTCCTGGACCTGGAGCCCAAGTCTGACCGGATCCAGGTGGCGCTCGACTACGCCAGGCGAAACCTAAAGACCGAGCTTTCCGTGGAACGGTTGGCCGAGGCGGCGCGCCTCAGCCCGCGCCAGTTCAGCCGCGCGTTCCGAGCCGAAACCGGACAATCGCCGGCCAAGGCGGTGGAGACCCTGCGCGTTGAAACCGCCAGGATGATGATGGAGCAAGGGCGCCATCCAATGGACGTGATCGCCCAGGAGACCGGCTTCGCCGACCGCGAACGCATGCGCCGCGCCTTCCTTCGGGCCTTCGGCCAACCGCCCCAAGCTGTCCGCCGCAACGCCCGCAATGAAGTGGCGAGGTAAGGGAACCGCCTCGCTCGCCGCCACGCCACAAGTCATCCTGAGCCGGCGCGAAGCGGCGGGCGGAAGGCCCTTTGGCGCGAATAGAAGAATTCTCATCAACCGGTTGAATGGCTATGGTTCAGCGATCAATGTTCCAGAAAGAGGAAGGGTCGTGGACCACATCGATGCGATGAAGGTGTTCGTGACCGCCCTGGATGAGAGACGCCTTGCCGGCGCCGCCCGCACGCTCGCCGATGACGGCCAGATCCGCCTGGTCCCCAACGCCCGCAGCAACGACCTATCGTCCGTTTCGATACCGGCCCAGGCCGAAATCACCCGGGCGCCCGGGCAGGGACCCGAAACACGTGCGGGTGGCGCACGTTCCCGGCTCGTTGATCGCCGAGATTGAAACCAGGGCCAAACCCTAAAGGCATGACCACCGCCGCCCATTCCACGCAAAGCCATCGCCAAAATCTACTTTGGGAAATCGGCTTCGGCCCATCCAATCGATAAAGGGTTCAGCTTCTCTCTCCGTTTCGAAACGCCTTTGGCGACACACCCTCCTGCTGGGTGAAAAAGCGCGAGAAATAGGCCGGATCGTCGAAACCGAGATAGTAGGCGGTCTCGGCGACGGTCATGTTGGTGTAGAGTAGCGCGCGCTTGGCCTCCAGCAGGAGCCGCGCCTGAACGATGCCGATCGGGGAGCAGCCTGCCGCCGCCAGGCAGGCGCGGCGCAGCTTGGTCGTGGTGACGCACAGATGTTGGGCATAGGCGTCGATCGTGGCGCCGGCGCGGTATCCGGCTTCGACCGCCTCGCGAAAGCGAGCGACGAGGCGCAGCGCCGATCCGCTCGCCACGGGCGCCGCGGCGCCGGCCTGCCAGATCAGCCTCAACGCCTCCACGAGAATGGTCATCAGATGGGCTTCGACCGCCGCGACATGGCCAGGCGCTGTCCAGGCCAGTTCGCGCCCGAGTCGGCCGTAGGCGTCAGAGACCGGCTGCGGATCGTCAAGGCTCAGCTGGGCTGGTTGCTCGAACAGGCCACGAAACGCGTCTTCGCGGCCGATCAACTCTCGTAGGTATCCCCCCGCCAGGGTCAGGACGGATCCGGCTGTTTCGGGTTCGTAGACAAAGCCATGGATGACCCCTGCTGGAACGGTCAGCAGACAGGGAGCGGCGAAGGGAATGGATTGACCGTCGGCGTTCATCTCGCCCGCGCCCTGTGTGAGCAGGAATATGTGGTTCAGGTCGCTGTGGGCATGCGCGCGAATATTCCAATGACTGGGCCGGCTGCGATGGTCCAGGTCTTCCAGGTGCAGGAACCGTTCGGAGACCTCGCGCGGGGCCTCACCATATAGGAAAAAGCTCGGAAAGCCAGACTGTAGCTGAGCCATGAAGCCGTGTCCGCCCTGAACAGTGACGGCCAGACTATGGGTTCGGCTGCTCGAAAAATCCAACCTTATGCGCGATGCGTCCATAGCCTCCAACATCGTCGCGCCTAGAGTGGCGACAACGGCCGGAGGCGAACCATCCGGCGAACGGGAGGCGTTGATCCTTGCGCACCAAGGTCGCCATCGTCGGCGCAGGCCCGGCTGGCCTGTTGCTGTCCCAACTGCTGCACACAGAGGGCGTCGATTGCGTCGTGCTGGAACAGCGCGACCGCGCCTATGTCGAAAGCCGCATCCGCGCCGGCATCCTCGAACAGATCACCGTCAACCTCCTCGAGCGGGTCGGCGTCGCGGCGCGCATGCGCACCGATGGCCTGCCGCATGACGGCTTCAACCTGGCGGTCGACGGCGAGGCTTTTCGCATCGACATGCGCGAACTGACCGGCGGCTCCCAGGTCATGGTCTATGGCCAGACCGAGGTGACCAAGGACCTGATCGAGGCCAGCCTAGAGCGCGGCACGCCCCTGATCTTCGACGCCCATAGCGTCGCCCTGCACAAGGTCGACTGCAGCGCGCCTTACCTCACCTACGACCTGGACGGCCAGGCCCAGCGATTGGATTGCGACTTCATCGCCGGCTGCGACGGCTTTCACGGGGTCAGCCGCGCGAGCATTCCTGCAGAGCTCGGCCGCGCCTTCGAGCGGGTCTATCCGTTCGGCTGGCTGGGCATCCTCGCCGATGCGCCGCCCTGCGACGAGGAGCTGATCTATTCCAACCATGAGCGCGGCTTCGCCCTGGCCAGCATGCGCTCGAAGATCCGCAGCCGGTACTATGTGCAGTGCGCTCTGGATGAGCGCCTGCAGGACTGGCCCGACGATCGGATCTGGGACGAACTGGCCGTGCGCCTTGGCCCCAAGGCCGCCGCGGCCCTGACCCGCGCGCCGTCGATTGAGAAGAGCATAGCCCCGCTGCGCAGCTACGTGTTCGAACCCATGCGCCATGGCCGCCTGTTCCTGGCCGGAGACGCGGCCCATATCGTGCCGCCGACCGGGGCCAAGGGCCTGAACCTGGCCGCCTCCGACGTCAATTTCCTGGCCGACGGCCTGATCGGTTTCTATCGCCGGGGCGCCACGGACGGGCTCGACGCCTATTCTCAAAAGGCCCTGGCGCGCGTGTGGAAAGCCGAGCGGTTTTCCTGGTGGTTCACCGGCCTGACCCATCGCTTCCCGGACATGGACCCCTTCGCCCGCAAGATGCAGGTGGCTGAACTCGACTACATTCGCACCAGCAGAGCCGCCCAGACCACCCTGGCGGAGAACTATGTCGGCCTGCCCCTCCACTAGGGATCCCGAATGACCCAGAAGATCTATCCCAGCCCTGAAGCCGCCCTGGACGGCGTATTGTTCGACGGCATGACCATCATGTCGGGCGGCTTTGGCCTGTCGGGCAATCCGGAGAACCTGATCCCAGCGATCAAGGACGCCGGCGTCAAGAACCTGACCGTGATCTCCAACAATTGCGGCGCCGACGGCTTTGGCCTGTGGATGCTGCTGAACAATGGCCAGATCAGGAAAATGATCAGCTCCTATGTGGGCGAGAACAAGTTGTTCGAACAGCTCTATCTGTCCGGCGAGTTGGAGCTGGAGCTGAACCCGCAGGGCACTCTGGCCGAGCGCATCCGCGCCGGCGGCGCCGGCATTCCAGCCTTCTACACCAAGACCGGCGTCGGCACGGTGGTGGCCGATGGCAAGCCGGTCGAGGACTTCGAGGGTGAACTCTATGTCCGCGAGCGCTGGCTCAGGGCGGACCTTTCGATCGTCAAGGCCTGGAAGGCCGACCCGGAAGGCAACCTCGTCTATCGAAAGACGGCGCGAAACTTCAACCCGGTGATGGCCACCGCCGGCAAGGTGACCATTGTCGAGGTCGAGGAGATCGCCCCAGCCGGCGCTTTCGACCCCGACCAGATCCACACCCCCGGCATCTATGTCGACCGCATCATCCAGGGCGCCCACTACGAAAAGCGCATCGAACGCCTGACGACGCGCCCGCGCGCCCAGCCGGCATTGTCTGAATCTGGCCCGGGAGGTCGTTGATGACCGATGGATTTGAATACAATCGCGAAGATGCCGGCCAACCGTCATCGCTGCATCCGGCCTACAGCTCCACCGTCGCGCGATCGCCGCGCCAGCCGCTCGTGCGCATTCCCCAGACCCTGACCGAGACCACCGGCCCGGCCGACTGGAGCGTTCTGATGGGCGGCTTGATGGCGGATCTGACCCGCCAGCACGCCGGCGAGGCCCAGGGCCAGAGGATCATCGTCTGCGGCCGGGTGCTAGACGAGGCTCATCGCCCGGTCCCGAACACGGTGATCGAGATCTGGCAGGCCAACGCCGCCGGACGGTACATCCACAGGAAGGACCAGTGGGATGCGCCGCTGGATCCGAATTTCACGGGCGCCGGCCGGGTGATCACCGACGCCGAGGGCCATTATCGCTATGTGACAGTGCGCCCAGGCGCCTATCCGTGGGGAAACCACCACAACGCCTGGCGTCCCTCGCACATCCACCTGTCGCTACTCGGCCCCGCCTTCGCCACCCGCCTGATCACCCAGATGTATTTCCCCGACGATCCGCTTGTCGCCATCGACCCGATCGCCGGCGCGGTGCCGCAGCCCTATCGGCAAAGAATGGTCTCGCGCTTCGACCTGGCGACCACCGAACCCAACTGGGCCCTCGGCTATCTGTTCGACATCGTCCTGCGCGGTCCCAGCGCCACGCCGATGGAGGCTTGATCCATGGCCCAGGACAACCAGAGCCCCGAACTGTTCGGCCAGACTCCCTGGCAGACCGTGGGCCCCTTCTTCCACTATGGCCTGCCCTGGAAGGGCGGCGCGGACCTGATCGGCAGCTCCGATCTCGGCGCCCGGCCGGAGTTGGCGCCCGATGCAAACTACCTGCTGAATGAACCGGCCGAGCGCGGCCCGATCGCCGGCCAGCCGATCGAGATCGTCGGCCAGGTGTTCGACGCCGCCGGCGCGCCTGTGCCGGACGCGCTGATCGAGATCTGGCAGGCCAACGCCGCCGGACGGTACAATGGCCCAGGCGATCCGCGCGAGGCCCTTGCGCTCGACGTGGACTTCGCCGGCTTTGGCCGCAGCGCTACCGGCGAGGACGGCGGCTTTCGTTTTCGCACCATCCTGCCTGGGCGTGCTCCGGGGCCCGGCGACAGCCTGCAGGCGGCGCACATCGCCGTGGGTGTGTTCGGCCGCGGCCTGATCAAGCGCCTAGTCACGCGGCTCTATCTTGAAGGCGAAGACGGTCACGACGAAGATCCCATCCTGGCTCTCGTGGCGCCGGAGCGCCGGGCGACCCTGATCGCGGCCAAGGTCCTGGATGCGCCGGCTACCTATCGCTTTGACATCCACTTGCAGGGCGAGCACGAAACCGTCTTCTTCGACTGCTGAGCTGGAGGGAAACCGTCTTTGGCCTCGCTGTTGCGCGACCGTCCGGCGTCGACCGCCGCCATGATCGCCGCTTTTGGCGACGACGCCCTGCTGCGCGCCGCGCTGGACTTCGAGGCCGCCCTCGCCCGCGCCCAGGCCGCCGAGGGCGTGATCCCCAGCGAGGCCGCCGACGTGATCGTTGAGACCTGCATCACCGCTCATTTCGACATCGCCGAATTGGCCGACGAGGCCGCCCATGCCGGGACCTTGGCTATTCCGCTGGTCTTCCGCCTGCGCGCCCTGGTCGCCGAACGGGACGGCCCGGCCGCGAAACTGGTGCATCATGGCGCCACCAGCCAGGACCTGGCGGACACCGCCCTGATGCTGCAGGCCAAGGCCGGCGCCGCCTTGATCGTCGGCGAAGGCAAGGCTCTCGCGCTCGCACTGGCGCACCTGGCCCAGGCTCACGTCGAGACCCCTATGCTCGGCCGCACCCTGTTGCAGGGCGCTCTGCCGATCACCTTCGGCATGAAGGCGGCCAACTGGCTGCTGGGCGTCGACGCCGCCGGGCGCCGGTTCGAGCGCGAGGCCGCGGACACCCTGGTGCTGCAACTCGGCGGCGCGGCCGGCACGCTCGCCGGGCTGAATTTCGGCGTGGTCGAACGCATGGCCGCCGATCTCGGCCTCGGCGTCGCCCCCATGCCTTGGCAGGCCCGCCGCGACGGCGTAGCTGGGCTCGCCGCCGCCCTGGCCATTCTCACCGGCGCCGTCGGCAAGATCGCTCGCGACGTCTCGCTGATGGCCCAGGGCGAGGTCGGCGAGGCTTTCGAGCCTCATATCGAGGGACGCGGCGGCTCCTCGGCCATGGCTCACAAGCGCAATGCGACAGGGTGCCAAGTGGCGCTTTCAGCCGCGATCCGCGCCCCTGCCCTGGCCGCCGCCATCTTTTCAGGTCTGCCTCAGGAGCATGAGCGCGGACTGGGCGGCTGGCAGGCCGAGGCGCCCAGCCTCGCCACCCTGTTCGACCTCGCTCATGGCGCGCTCACGGCCATGACCCCGGTGATCGAGGGGCTAAAGGTCGACGCCGCCGCGATGCGCCGCAACCTGGGCGCAGCCAAGGTTGGCGCCGATACCGGGCAGTCCGCCGCCCTGGTCCGTCGCGCCCTCGCCCAATACCGAAGGAACCGCTGATGGCTTTCGCGACCAGCGACGGCGTGCGCCTCTACTGGCGGCTCGATGGTGAACCAGCCAGGCCGCCCCTCTTGCTGCTCAATTCCATCGGCGCGGACATGAGCCTGTGGGACCGTGTGATCCCCCTGTTGCTGCCCCGGTTTAGGGTGCTGCGCATGGACGCCCGCGGGCACGGCGCCTCGGACGCGCCGGGCGGCGACTATAGCCTGGAGACCCTGGCCGCGGACGCCCTCGCCGTGATGGACGCCGCCGGCGTTGGAAGCGCCGCCGTCTGCGGCCTGTCCCTCGGCGGTATGATCGCCATGACCGTTGCCCTGCGCGCGCCCGGCCGCGTCAGCGCCCTAATTTGCGCCTGCACCTCGGCCCAGATGGACGTCGAGGCTTGGCGTGCGCGCATCGACACCGTCCGCGCCCAGGGCATGGGTGCGATCGTTGACATGGCGATGCAGCGCTTCTTCTCCGATCCCTTCACGCGAAATCATCCGGAGATCGTCTCTACGGTCCGCACCGGCCTGCTGTCGATGAGCCCGGACGGCTACGCCGGCTGCGGCGCCGCCATCCGCGACATGGACCTGATGGGGCGGCTGGCGGCGATCGCCGTCCCGACCCTGGTCATTTCCGGCGCCCGGGACATCTCGACGCCGTTCGAGGGTCACGGTCAGCGCATCCTTGCCGCTATTCCAGGCGCGCGCCCAGCGAGCCTCGACGCCGCTCATCTCGCCTGCCTGGAAGAGCCGGCCACCTTCGCCGGCGCTGTGCGGGCGTTTCTCAGCGAGGCCGCCGCCGGATCCGCCGTGCGCGAGGCCGGCGAAGTGCTGTTCGATGCCGGTCTGGCGATACGCCGCCAGGTGCTGGGCGACGCCTGGGTGGACAAGTCTCTGGCGGGCCGCACCCCATTCAACGCCGATTTTCAGGCCATGATCACCCGCTACGCCTGGAACGAGATCTGGGGCCGCCCGGGTTTGGATCACCGCACCCGCCGCCTGATCGTGATCGCCATCACCACCGCGCTTGGCCGCTGGGAGGAGTTTCGCCTGCACGTGCGCGCGGGCCTGGAACAGGGCGGCTTCACCGAGGACGAGCTGAAAGAGGTGCTGATGCAGTCAGCGATCTATGCTGGCGTGCCCGCCGCCAACACCGCGTTCGCCGAAGCTGCGGCGGTGATCCGCGAGATAGAGTAACCACGAGCTTTTTGCTGGGGAGCTCACAAGGCCGATCGTCCGTCAAACCACGCTCGCTCGCGCACCCTCTTGCGTGACCATCCGTTAGAGCAGAGCATGTAGTTCACTCGCCCTCGGCCGTCGGCCCAAGAGACGGTCCCCGCCATAGAAGATGGGGAGGTCTGTTGATGAGCGTCCACAATCCTGACGTCGTCCGCGCAGTGGCTTTGGTCGGCCCGACTGGAGTCGGAAAAACCAGCCTGATGGAGGCCATGCTTCTGGCGGCGGGCACGGTTGAGCGCCGAGCCAATGGCGGCTTGAGCGAGGTGATCGGCGACACCAGCCCGGAAGCTCGAACCTTCGGGCAGTCCGTCGAACTAAACCTCGCCGGTTTCGACTTCCTGGGTGATCGCTATGCGATTATCGACTGCCCCGGCTCCGTCGACTTTGCGGCCGACGGAGATTTTGCTCTGGCGGCCGTGGATCTGGCGGTCGTGGTCGCCGACCCCGACCCAGCAAAGGCCGTCCTTCTGCAGCCGACGCTGAAGACGCTTGAGAGACTGGCGGTCCCGCGAATTTTGTTCGTCAACAAGATCGATCAGGCGCGAGCGTCCCTGTCTGAACTGCTGACCGCCTTGGGAGCCGTGTGCGGGGCGCCGGTGGTGGCGCGCCAGTTGCCCATCTGGGAGGGCGGCCGCATCACCGGCTATGTGGATCTGACGTTAGAGCGGGCTTTTGAATATCGAGAAGGTCAACCTTCGCGGCGGATCGACTTGCCCCCGGCGGTCGCCGATGAGGAGCCAGACGCCCGGTTCCACATGCTCGAACAACTGGCCGATTTCGACGACCAGCTGCTGGAACAGTTGTTGTCCGATCAGACGCCCGACCAGGCGGCCGTGTTCACGGATCTTGTGCATGAGATGAACGAGGGTCTGATTGCGCCCGCCTTTTTCGGCGCGGCCTCCCACGGCTTCGGCATACGGCGTTTGCTGAAGGCGTTTCGCCACGAAATCGCCGCACCGAAGGCGGCGCAGGCGCGGTTAGGGGCGCCCGGCCCATCGGCCTATGTGTTCAAGACCACCTACGCCGGACAGGCTGGCATGCTGGCCTATACCCGGGCGCTCGGCGGACCCATCCGGGATGGTTCCGAATTTACAACGCCAAATGGCGAGCGGAGCCGTGCGGGCGGCCTGTTCCTGGTCCAGGGCCCTACGCTCAAGAAGGTCACCACGGCGGACGAGGGGGAAGTGGTCGCAATCGGCAAGCTGGAACATTTCAGGGCGGGGGATCTGTTGACCGTCAATGGCGGCCCGCAGGGCCGTCCTGTTCCCATCTCGCCGAGAACGCCGGTCTACTGGATGGCCATCTCAGCGAAAGCGCGCAACGACGATGTCAGGCTGTCGGGGGCCTTGGCCAAGCTTATGGACGAGGATCGAGCGCTAAGCCTCACGCGCGATCCGGAAACCCATCAGACATTGCTGGGCGGTCAGGGCGAAGGCCACCTGCGCCTCGCACTCGACCGCCTGAGGAACCGTTTCGGCCTGGAAGTGACAACGGCGTCGCCGGCGACACCGTACAAGGAGACTATCTCTCACCGGGTCGAGCAGCACGCTCGGCATAGGAAACAGACGGGCGGCCACGGCCAGTTCGCCGACCTGACGATCGAAGTTCGCGCCCTCCCGCGCGGCGAAGGCTTCGCCTTCGCGCAGCACATCACGGGAGGTGTGGTGCCAAAACAGTGGATTCCCGCGGTGGAGCAGGGTGTGTGCGACGCCATGGCCAAGGGGCCTTTGGGATTTCCGGTGACCGACGTTGCGGTCACGCTGACAGACGGCGCCTACCACAGCGTGGACAGTTCGGAGATGGCGTTCCGCACTGCGGGTCGGATCGGCATGGAAGAAGCCTTGCGCCGGGCTGGATCCTGCCTGCTCGAGCCAATCGACAGACTGGCGGTCGATCTGCCGTCTTCATGCACTTCCAACGCGATCTCCGCGCTCTCAACCCGTCGTGGCCAGGTGCTTGGGTTCGAACCGCGCCCAGACTGGCCGGGCTGGGATCACATCGAAGCCACGCTGCCGCAGGCCGAAAGGTATGATTTGATCGGAGAATTGCGTTCGCTTTCGCGAGGTCTGGCGACTTTCGAATACACGTTCGATCACATGAGCGAGCTAAGCGGACGAATGGCGGAGGAGCTCACCCAGAAGACCCGAGCTTAGCCCTAGAGGTTCTTGAATTTTATGCAAGAAAACGACCTGAGATGTCCGAGCAGGAAATGAGTGGAGCTCCTTGCGCGGAGATTTCACCAAGCTGTGCTGAGGAGAATACAGGATGAGCGATCACGTCTATAAGCTTGTCGAGCTGACAGGCACATCCTCAATCAGTGTCGATGACGCCATCAAAGGCGCTCTGGAGCGCGCCAGCCGGACGATCCGGAACGTACGCTGGTTCGAGGTCTCGCAGATCCGTGGCGAGGTGAACGATGGGACGGTTTCTCGCTACCAGGTTCTCATGAAGGTGGGCTTCACCCTGGACGATGGTTGAGCCACCGAGCCCCGGCGTCAAGCCTAGGCCGCCAGGCTCGCCTGGAGGAAGGTGATGTCCTGCCCGTCCAGTCGCACGGCGGTAAGGACTCCGGTCTGATAGGCGCCGGTATCGACCCCGATGCGATGGGGCCCGACTTGGGGCGCGATGCCTGTCCAGGTATGGCCGTGAACGATGACCTTCTCGAACGGCCGGTCCCCGTCGAGGAATTCGTCGCGGATCCAAAGCAGATCCTCCTCCGACTGGCGCTCGAGGTCGACACCCGGACGAAGGCCGGCATGCACGATCGCGTAGTCGCCGACGATCATCATCAGCTCCAGGTGATGCAGCAGATTCAGGTGCGTCGCCGGCATATGCTCAAGTAATCGATCCCGGGCCAGGATGAGGCCTTCGTCCAGGGGCTCATCCTCCAACTTCACCCCGTAGGATACGAGCGTTTCCAATCCGCCAAAGCGGAACCAGGCCGCCGCCCCGACCGGGTCTCGCAGAAAATCGAGCATGGCCTGCTCGTGATTGCCCTTAAGCAGGCGCACATCGAAATCCGTGCGCCGCTGCAATTGGATCACGGCCTCCACCACCTTGGCGGAGTCAGGCCCGCGGTCCACATAGTCTCCGCAGAAGATCAGGACCGGCCGCCGTCCATAGGCCCGCTCGCGGCTATCGACGGCGACCTTGGCCAACAGCCTCACCATCAGATCAAAGCAGCCGTGCACATCTCCGACTACATAGACAAGCTGACCGCCCGCGCTTGGCCGTCTGTCAGGGTCTCGGCCGATGGCGGCGGCCCTCCGTTTCGTCCAGGGCGTTTTCAGGGCTCAGAGTCCGGACTTGATTGGTGTGACCTTGGCGGCCGCGCCGAACGGCTGGACCGGTTCAGATCATCGACGAGAAGGGCGTAGTTGCCCACTAGGATCAGTGGCGAGTCCATCCCGTTGTTGCGCAGATCGTCCCAGCGCTTGCGAAACTCAGACAGGGACGACCCGGGAACGCCTGACCGCTCGGCCTGGGCGAAGGCGGCGACCACGAGCCGATCCGCACGCGCGACCGTATGGCGGTCGCACGGTCCCCGCCCATCGCAGTCGGAGATGAGCCCGCGCAGTTCCTGATCCCCTTGGCGCTGGCGCGAACCGATCGTGGCTACTGGAACGGTGTTGGCGGCGGATGATGGCGGAGCAATTGATGGCGGAGCAATCGGAACAATCGGAGCCATTGGGGCTATAGGGACTAACGCGGCGCTGGCCTCGTGTTCGGGGGCGGCGGGCGGCGGCGGGGTGGGACTGACCGGCTGTCTGGGCGTCGGCGCTGGCCCGTGAATGGGCGCTTGGAAGGCGAGCGACAGCGAATGACCCCATCCGACCTGACGCTGGGACAGATAAGCGCCGCCGAGGAGGCCGGCGACCGCCAGCACGGCGCCCGCCGCCACTGGCAAGAGGGTCGGCCTGCTCCTTGGCTGCGGTCGGATGCTCCGAACCGCGTCTGCCTGAGAGATCCAGACCAAGTCGCGGCTATGGGGGCCAGGCGCCTCGAAGGCTTCGGCGAGAGCGTCAGCGACCGATTGCTGCAGGTCGCGGAACGATAATTGGTCGGCGACCGGCGCGGGCGCCGCCTTGTTCCGCTCCGCCGTCAGATCATTTGACTCCAGTCTCATCGACCCTGCCATCTCGAACCAACCGATGTGGATACGCCCTCAACAGGCCGGAGGGCGCCTCGGTTCCATGGGCGGCGGGCCTAGTTGCGCAGAACCGGTCACGTTGATATGCGCGAACGTGCGCCAAACCAGCTTATTCGGGGCATGGCCGTTCGAGGCCGCCACTGGCGAGACCATGCTGGATGGGGGCGATCAACCCGGCGATGATCAGTTCTCGAAGCTGGTCCTCGAAATAGGGCTTGTCCAATGTCGGGACATGCGCGAACTCAGCAGCGATGCCCGCCTTGCCATAGCCCGTGCAAAAGACGAACGGCACGCCACGGCACATTAGTCGTTGCGCAGCGGGGTATACCGTTTCGCCGCCGAGATTGACGTCCAAGATCGCACCATCGATCGGCAGGGACCTGTCCGCCGCCAGCGCCATGGCGCGCGCCGCCGTGCCGGCGACACCCACGACAGTGCATCCCAGGTTGAAAAGCATGTCCTCAAGGGTCAAGGCGATCAGCGCTTCGTCTTCGACGACGAGCAGCCGCAAGCCTGCAAGCGTTTCACCCCCCACCGGCGCACTCCCCTTCCCAGGATCCGCGTACTCACCCACCTCTACAATATTCACTCCTAAATCATGTGTGTCGCCTGAATTTTTCGATGTCACATACATTGTATGTGAGACACCACTTGACTGTTCAACGAGAGAACACCGTTAACGAACAATTTGGCATTGCATGTGCCGTAACCTTTGATGTCGCATTCCATCACAGAAGATCTGCATTTCGGGGAATGTGACCTGAAGAGGCGCCGCCGCGCCGGGGGGGCGATTCGGCCCATCGGACCATTCACGACGAGCCTTGCGGGTTCGGCCGGTCGGCCCGGCGCGACCCTCGGCCGCATATATGGTTCGTCTTTAAAACTATATCCCTTTAGGCGCTGCTCAATCCAGATCTTCGGCGCGGTCGCCGACCGTAGAAAGACGATCAGACAAGGGCCCCATGTCACGCACGTCGATTGAGCTCCGCAGTCTGTTTCTGGGTGTGCTGGTTGGCCAGGGCGTGGTCACTGCGTGGACAGGCCGCCCGCTGAGGACCTTCTCAGTCGAATTTCGCGGCCAATGGTCGATGGACGCGGACGTGCTGCTCCTGGATGAGACGGTGCGCTATGCCGATGGCAGGCTCTTGCAGCGCAACTGGACCGTTGAGTTCGACGCACGCGGCCACATTCACGGCTTTGACGCCCATCGCAGTTCGCGTCTTCGAGCGCGCCCTGTCGGCGAGGCGGTCCGCCTGATCTACGATCGTCCGTTGGGCGCCGGCGCAGAAATCGCCGCCCCCCGGGTGGTGATGAATCTAACGCAGACAGAGGACGGAGCGTTGCTGATGAACGGCGGCGTTCAACTGCTGGGTTTGATGCTGCAACGGACCAAGGTTGAGCTACGTAGATCCTCGGACCCTGTCTCAGCCGGAAACGACCTGAGCCGTGCGGCGCTAGCCCCTTCGCAGACTCTGGCGAGCGGACGCTACAAGGCGAAATTGGGTGTGCGGTTTAATCTTGGCCCCACCACCGGATGACCTATCAGAGGAGCGCCCCGTGGTCGTGCAAGCTGGGAGCGTCCAGAGCGCCGAGCGTCGGACCGTAGTCGAGGTGTGGCATGTCGATCCCGGTGTGCGCCGCGGCCGGGGCGAAGGTCGCCGTTAGGCTGTCCGGGGCCAGGTGGCTCGCCAGCGTGGCCTGGTCGCCGGAGGCCACGTCCGTCGAGACCATGCCGACCACAGCGGAGGTTGTCGCCGTCGTTGCTGCTGCAGTGGCCGAAGTCTGGGTCGTGGAGATGACCAGGCTGGCGGCCGAGCCGACCTCGCCGTTCCAGGATGCGTTCGAAACGTGGAAGCTGGACGACGCATAGGTTCCGGACACGGTGAACGAGGCTTCCAAAGACTTGGTCTGAACGCCGCCGTTGGTCAGCACATTGTACAGCTGCAACGTATGTGTCGACTGGGTCCAGACCAGTTGCTGGGACCAGGTCCCGGTGGCGATCATATAGTAGTGCAGATTGATCGTATCGCCGGACTCGAAACCGGCGATGGTGTCGCCGAACAGCTTGGCCACCGTGTTTTCGATCGGGGCGATGATCTCCAATATGCCGCTGTGGCCGCCGAAGGTCACCGTCCCGCCGCTGTAGGTGAAACCGGACGACTTGACGTCGAACTGACCCGGCTGGAGGAGCAGGCCGCCGTCATTGATGAGGAAGCTGTTCCCGGCGACCTGGGCGTCGAACTGGGCCACGGTCTGAGCCGGATTGGTCTGGGTGTCTCCCTGCAGGTTGATCAGCCCATGGCCAGTGACGTTGGTGGCGAAGACGGCCTCGGTCAGCTTGCCGCTGCCGCCGTGGATGTAGAATGTTCCGTTGTTGACGATCTGGCCAATGCCGTTGCCGTTGGTGACGTAGCTGTTGAACAGGCCGCCCGCCTCGACCTTGATGGCGCCATTGTTGTCGAACTGCGAAGACTCCGGCGGCAGCGATGTCTCGGTTTTCAGGCCGGTCTTGAGCAGGCTGGCGGTTTCGGCATGGATGGCGACCATCATCGCGGCGCCGCCGCCAATGGTGATGGTTCCAGTGTTGTTGATCCCGGGGATGTAGCTGGCGGGGACATTGGCGCCGGTCCATGAGCCCCAGGCCTGGAGGTCCAGATATAACGCGCTGGTGTGGCCGAACGCGTCCGCCTTCGGCTGCGGCTGGGCCACGCCGTTGACGCTGAACGGCAGGCCGATATTGATCGCGCCAGCCAGGGTGTCCGAATAGCCGGCGGAGACATAGGCGTCGCCGTTGACGTTGAGGGTGGTCTTCGCCCCAAGGGTCGAGTTCTGCAGATAGAGCGCAGCCTCGCTCCCGCCTGCGATCAGGTCGATGACGCCGCCGGAAACGGTCTCGCCAGCCGGGACCTGGCTCGGAGCGAGCGTCGTGAAATAGGTTTCGGTGACGCCGGCGGTATTGGTCGTCTGATGCTGGGTCAGGGTGTCCAGGGTCAGGCCCGCCAAATAGGCCTTGCTGCTCCCGGTCGCGGGGACCAGCAACTGGCCGCTCTTGGTCGGCGCGGCGTCGCCGGCGCTGCTGATGACCGCCGTGTCGGCCGCGCCCGGAGCCACGCCCCCAGACCAGCCGGTCGTGCTCAGATAGGACGCGGATTTGCCGTTGATCCACTTGATCGTCGCCATGGCCTGACTCCGGTGATCGGTATGGGCGCCGGCCGCCCGAAGGCGCCCCGCAGATCACCGTTCGGCGACCCACGTTATGGTTTACGCTTGCAATCGCGGCCCCGCCATCGGCCAGATGGGGGAGCCGGATGGGGGATGACCGCGCAAACGACCGCCATGTATCCAGAGGGACCAGGAGCCCGCATGGTCACCAAAGCCGACGCCGACTTCGATACCTCCGCGACTGATTTCGCGGTCACCCATCCCTTGCGTCCGGTGGTCCTGGCGGGCGTGCTGTCGCTGATCCTGTTCTCCATCGCCGTCGTCTTCTGCTACGTCGTCCTGGCTCCGCTCGCGCCTGGGCGCATCCTGCCGCTGGCCGTGGCGACCAGCGTCTTCGTCGCAGCCTGGGTGATCGCCGACGTCGCGCTGATCTTGCGGCGGCCCACGCCGAGCGAGGGCGTGCGGATCTGGGGCGCCATCGCACGCGTGATCATGATCGGGGCCGACGCCATGTGTGTATGGCTGATCTGGGGCGTGCTGGCCTATCTGCCCAAGCCGTCGAACGAGATCGATTTCATGATCATGTTGCTCCTGGTCGGCAATATTCCAACTCAGATCATCTGCAGTCCGGAAAACACGCTGGTGATCCGCATCGGCGTCATCTCGGTGCTGGGCTCGACGGTGGTGTTCCTAGTCACCCGGGGCGATCGGCAAGCGGACCTGATGGCGGCCTATGTCTTCGGCTTCGCCTGTGTGATGTTCTTCCTGAGCGACACCGTGCGGCACACCGTGCGCGAAACCGTGGCGGCCCGGCTGGCCAGCGACGCGGCGGCCAAGGCGCTCGAGCGGATGCTGGCGGCGGTGGCGGCCGAACGGGACGCCAAGACGCGCTTCATCTCCACCGCCTCGCACGACCTCGGCCAGCCGCTGCAGGCCGCCAGCCTGTTCTTCGATCAGATGCTAGGCGCACGCGACGAGGCCGCGCGGGCCAAGGCCGCCGACGGCGTGCGCCGGGCCTTCGCCTCCGCCGACCAGTTGCTGTCGCACATGCTGAGCCACCTGCGGTTGGAGGCGGACGCCGTCCAGCCCTATCCCTCCCGGGTCCCCCTCTCGCCCCTGATCGCCCGGATCGCAGCGCAATATGCGCCCGCCGCCAGGGTTGCGGGCCTGAGCATCAGGCCGCTGGAAACCCGTTACGTCCTGATGCTGGATCCGGTGCTGCTGGAGCGGGCGCTCGGCAACCTGGTCAACAACGCGATCCAGCACAGCGGCGGCGCCCGCGTCCTCGTCGCCGCTCGGCGGCACGGCCGCGCGGCTGTCAGGCTGTGGGTGATCGACGATGGCGTGGGCGTGGGACGCAGCGACGCGAGACATATCTTCGACGACTATTATCGCGGTTTGAACTCGCAAGCGGCGGCCAGGAGCGGATTCGGGCTCGGGCTTTCCTCGGTGCGGCGGATCGCCGGCCTGATGGACGGCGAGGCCGGCCTCGATCCGCGCTGGCTGAAAGGCGCGGCCTTCTATCTGCAATTTCCGATGGCTCGCAGGCCGACAATTACGCGCGCTTCATCCCTGACCATAGATCCTTCAAAGGCGCCGAATGAAAACCTGTCTCGTCTGTGACGACCATGTGCTGGTGCGGGAAGCCTTGGCCGGCGCCGTGCGGCTGGCCTGGCCGCAAGCCCAGATCACCGAGGTCGGCGATTTCCCCAGCGCCTGGGCGGAGGCGGCCAAGGGGCACGCGCTCTGTATCGCGGACCTGATGATGCCCGGCGCTGGCCCGCTCGCCGGGATCGACGGCATCATGCAGGCGGCTCCGGGCATGCCGGTGCTGATCGTCACCGGCACGGAGGACGACGCCCTGCTGCTCGACCTTCTCGATCGGGGGGTGGCCGGCTTTGCGCCCAAGACGGCCAGCAGCGCCATCATCGAAGCTGCGCTGCGCCTGATCGCCGTCGGCGGACGCTACCTGCCGCAGCGCCTAGCCGATATCGCCGCTTCCCGTATAGACACCGGCGGCACGCCGCCCCAGCGCGACGCGGCCGCCATGCTGTGCGAACGCCTGACCGACCGACAGCTGGACGTGCTGCGCCTGGTCGCCGAGGGCCGATCCAACAAGGAGATCGCCCGCACGCTCGACCTCGCCCCGTCGACGGTCAAAACTCATCTGGCCCACGTGCTGGACTGTCTCAACGCCAGCAATCGCACCGAGGCGTCGGTCAAGGCGAGGATGCTGAACTTGCTTTAGACCCTACGCTTGGTCGGCGAGGAACGCGTCGGCCTCACGCATGAAATCGTCGAGCCTGTCGTGGTGAACCCAGTGGCCGGCGCCTTCGAAATTCACCAGGCGTGCGTTCTGGAAGTGCTGGATGCGGCCATCCAGGACCGGATCGGAGGCCCA
>DASXNV010000012.1:0-2171 GCA_036494815.1 Caulobacteraceae bacterium | reverse complement strand
AGGGCAACGTCACGGTGATCGGCCGCACCAGCCCCTATTCCCTCTACGATCAGGAACTGGTCACCTTCGAGGAGGGCAAGGTCGCCTATGACCATCGCGACGCGGCGGGCTTCATCAAGCTCAACGCGCTGCGCCTGCGGGTGGCGGCGAAACGGGATCGGCGCTCGAAGGGGACGTAGGCGGCCCAGGATGAGGGGCGGAGCAGGCCCGGTCCCGCGCCTCGCCGATGAAAGCCAGCTGCGCCCCAAGCGCTTGTGCGCCCGGAAACACCCCCTCGAGCGCCGCCGTCCCGACCGTGAACCCAGCCGCCCCGGCGCGCACCACCGCCTCGATCCGCTCGGCGCGATCGATCGAGCCGGCCACCACCACCGGCCTATCGCCCGCCGCCGCGCAGACCCGCCGGATCAATTGCGGCGCATCGCCGTCGAAGCGGTAGGCTAGGAGATCCAGCCCATGTACGCCGTCCTGCGCCAACAGCGCCTCGGCGCTGGCGACGATGCTGTCAATCGTGCCCGCCAGCACGCTCGGATGCCCCACGATCTCGCCCGGGAACGGATAGTAACAGATCGGTGTCCCAGCGAGAATCGGCGCCACGACCTGCGGCCTCGTCCCACCCATCAACACGTCGACCCCCAGCTCCACCGCCGCCTGGGCCGAGGCGGCTTCGGTTTCGGGGTCCAGGCTGACCACCTCCAGATAAACCGTGGCGCCGGCCGCGCGGATCGCCGCCGTCAGCCGCGCCAGATTGGCCTGGGGCAGGCCCACATCCTTGAACCCGATGTGCCGCACGCCCGCAGCCAGAACCTCGGGCAGCCGCCGTTCGGCGTCGAACACGGTGCGGTCCGCCCGCGTGAGCATGAAGATGAAATCGGGCGGCATGACCGGGCTCCGCGTCGGCGCGGGCGATGCTAGCACAGGGCCGTCAGTTGTCCGCCGCGTAGGGCGTCACCGCGTCGTGCCGCACCAGGCCCTTGGTGGATCCCGCCACCCCGGCGATGATGAACTGCACCGCCATGGCGCAGAGGATCAGGCCCAGCACCCGCACCACGATGGTCATGCCCAGCCGGCCCAGGGCCTTGGAGATGATGGTGGTCAGCCAGAAGGCGGCGATGATGCTGGCCGCGATGGCGGCGATCACCGCCACCCCCGCCGCCGCGCCGGCCACGCCAAAGGGTTTGACCTCGCTGGCATAGATGACCACGGTCGAAATCGCACCGGGGCCGATCAGCAGCGGCATGGCGAAGGGCACCACCAGCCGCTCGAACCGGCGACGCGCATAGGCGCCGGTGGACAGGGGCACACCATCCTCCACCTCGTCGGCGAAACGGGCGGTGAAGTCGTCCCGGGCCATGTCCAGGCCCAGCAGAAACAGCAAAATCCCGCCGGCGATGCGGAAGGCCGGCATGGAGATGCCGAAGAATTGCAGAATACTCAGGCCGCTGAAATAGATCACCGTCAGGAAGATCAGCGAGAACAGGGCGATATAGACCGCCAGCCGCCGCCGCCCCGCCGCCGTGGCGCCCACCGTCGCCGCCGCAAACAGAGGCACATTGCCCACCGGATCGATCAGGGCGAACAGGGCGACGAAAAAGTTGACCGAGAGTTCTGCGAGGCTCATTCTCATCTCTTAGCCTAAATCGTCGAAATGCGCGCCGCCCCAGCTTGTTGTGGAGCGTTGAGGCGCGCTCATTCGCTCGCCCGCCATGGAGCCCTCATGTCCCTGACCGCCGTGCTGCCCGCCAAGACCCTGGCCGATCCCCGCCTGATCATCCCCCTGGACCTGCCCACCACCACCGAGGCCGAGGTCATGGTCGAGCGGCTGGGCGACGCAGTCAGCTATTACAAGATCGGCCTGCAGCTCCTGGCCGGCGGCGGCATGACCCTGGCCCGGGACCTGAGCCGGCGCGGGCTGAAGGTGTTCCTGGACTGGAAGCTGCATGACATCGGCGCAACCGTTGAGAAGGCGACCGCTGCCGTGGCGGCCACCGGGGCCTGCGACCTCTTGACCGTCCACGCCGAGCCCCAGGTGATGGCCGCCGCCGCGCGCGGGCGCGCCGGGGCGGTTGGGGTCAAGATCGTCGGTGTGACGGTGCTGACCAGCCTGGACGACGCGGCGCTGAGTGAGTTGGGCTATGGCCTGAACGTCGAGGCGCTGGTCGAGCGGCGCATCC
>DASXNV010000011.1:0-54506 GCA_036494815.1 Caulobacteraceae bacterium | reverse complement strand
GCTTTCGCGCGACGAGGCGATGGCGCATCTAGTCGAGAATCTGGACCAGGAACGCGCCACGGACTTAGGGCCTGAGACAAAATATGTGAATCGATGATGCGGCGCGGGGCTGATTTTCCTGCCCGGCGCTGGACGGGATGAGGCGGGTCTGATTCTTTGGCTCGATGAGATCGAGTCGACGGAGATGATAGACGTTACCGCCATCACGCTGAGGTATGAGGGGGTTTCTCCCCATCTGAACGAACGTTCCCGTCGCCTGTTTGCGGCGAATGAGGCTCAGAGCGTAGGGCGTGGCGGTCTGGCTGCTGTGTACGAAGCCACTGGCATTGCCCGTAGTACGATCAGGCGCGGGGTCTCAGATTTACGGGGCGAGCCCGGCCCGCTGATCGGCCGCATCCGTCGTCTTGGCGGTGGTCGCAAGCCGAAGACCGAGACTGAACCCGGGCTTTTGGAAGCACTTGAAGACCTTGTGCAATCGGCGATCCGCGGTGATCCTGAAGCGGCTTTGCTATGGGTGAGCAAGAGCCAGCGCCATCTCGCGCGGGCCTTGGCCGAGCGCGGCTTCACCGCCAGTCAGAAGTTGGTGGGGCGTCTGCTGCGACGGCTGGGGTTCAGCCTTCAGGCCAACAAAAAAACCCTCGAGGGTGCGACGCATCCTGATCGCGACGCTCAATTCGAGCACATCAACCTGAAGATCAAAGACTTTCAGACCGCCCATCAGCCGGCCATTTCCGTCGACTGTAAAAAGAAGGAGCTGGTCGGCGACTTCAAGAACGGTGGACGCGAACTACGGCCGAAAGGCGATCCGCAAGCGGTGCGGGTTCATGATTTCAAGATCCCTGAACTTGGCAAGGTCGCGCCTTATGGCGTCTACGATATTGCGGCGAACACGGGCTGGGTGAATCTCGGTATCGACCACGACACCGGCGCTTTCGCCGTCGAGAGCATCCGACGCTGGTGGTTCGCCCTGGGGCGGACGCGCTATCTCGGTGCGACCAGCTTGCTGATCACAGCCGATTGTGGCGGCAGCAACGGGGCTCGCGTCCGACTATGGAAGCGAGAACTGCAAATCGTCGCCAACGAAACCGGTCTTGCCATCACCGTCGCGCATCATCCCCCCGGCATCAGCAAATGGAACCGCGTCGAGCACCGGTTGTTCGCCTTCATCACGCAAAATTGGCGCGGCAAGCCGCTCATCAACCATCAGGTCATCATACAGCTGATTGGCGCAACCACCACCGGGACCGGCCTCGACGTCCAGTGCCGCCTCGACGAAAACAAGTACCCTAAAGGCATAAAGGTCTCCGATAGGGAACTGGCCGCGATCAATCTTGAGCACGACAGCTTCCATGGCGAGTGGAACTACACGATCTCACCGATCCTTTCTGAACACATTTGCATACAAACCAGCCGCCTCTTTCCAAAGACAAGCCTCGCTGAGCCAAGGACGATTGATGATCGACGATCTTGAGAAAACCAACTTTCTCATGGAAAAACTGAAAACAGTCGTTCCTTTCGAAACGAAGCTCTCGCCACGCCTCTTACGATTGTTGGCGGAAAAGTCTCCGGAGATGCCTATTCCGGAACGCTGCCAGGTAATCGATGTCATTTATACGGGAGACGAAGGAGGCATAATCTGCTGCCTCGATATCGGCGGTCCCCACACCAAAAACGCCCATCTAGTTTCAATAACCCACCTCGGGTTTTCCCGGAATACTCCCCTGTCCCGAGAGATCGACGTCTATCAACGCCATAGAATTAAAAAGCTCAAGCAGCAGGACGCCCGCAGCTACTAGCCCGCTCGGCCACGGGGATGGCTCGCGCCCCCAACCTTATGCCGTTCCAATTCGCGCCAGCGCTCGACATCGACTAGAGCGGTTGTTTCGCATCACGCCCTAAGCCGATAAAAATTACGATCCCGACGAATAAAGGGCCGGGAGCGCCATTGCCCAAAAGTCGAGCTGATGGAGTGGACCCCCGAAATGAGACACAGAAAATAGGGACAGTTCTCGACGAGGAGAACCGATGTCCAACCAGGAAGTCCGAAGTTTCAGCCGGGAGTTCAAGCTGCGTGCGGTGACGCGGTTGGAGGCTTGTAAGAATGTCAAACCGTTAGCTCGGACGTCGCCACCCACCCGCTAAAGCTTCTTCACAAACTCCGCGCGCAGCACCAGGCCCTTGATCCCCTCATAGCGGCAGTCGATCTCCTGCTCGTCGCCGGTCAGCCGGATCGACTTGATGACCGTGCCGCGCTTGAGCACCTGGTTGGCGCCCTTCACCTTCAGGTCCTTGGTCAGGGTCACGCTGTCGCCGTCGGCGAGCCGGTTGCCCACGGCGTCGCGCACCTGGACCCCGCTGGGCGCCGCGGTGTCGGCGGCGGCCGCCTGCGCGCTGACCCACTCCCCCGTGGTCTCGTCATAGACGAAGTCGTCGCCGCTGTTCGAATTCATGTGGCTCTTGTCCAAAACGCAGATTCCACGCCCGCCTTAAACCGTGGTGGCGGGGCGGGCCAGCGCGGCGTCACCCGAACCATCCCGCCTTGGACAATGGGATATCCGCCACCGGCTTGATGACCTCGCCAGTGCGGCGCTCCACCTGCAGGGCGTCGATATGGCCATGGATGTCGACGCCGCCCTGGTTGAGTGCCTGGGCCAGTTTGCGGGCGGCGGCGTGGTCGGTGGTGGTGGCCACGGTGATGTGGGGCAGATAGGGGGTGTCGGTGCGCAGGGCCGCCGCGATGGGGCCCGCGTGCAGGGCGTCGTGCAGCTTCAGGATCGCGCCGAAACCCTCGTCGGGGATCAGGAACACGTGGAAGCGGCCCACGGTGGGCTCCGGCGCCACCAGGGCCGAGCGCAGGCGAAAGCGGATGGGGTGGACGCCCCCCACATGGGCGCGGATGGCGTCGGCGAAGCTTGTGGGCGCCATGTCGACGCCGGAGAAGACCAGGGTGAAATAGGGCGCGCCCCGGCTGCCGGCGCGGCGGGAGCGGATGTCGGTGAGCCAGGCCAGGTCGGCCTTTTCGAAGTGCGGCCGCGCGATCACTTCGAGCGATTCCACGGGGTCTCCCTGTCCTGCGGCGCAGCCGTCGAGGGGATTAGGCCCCGCTTGCGCCGCCTGTGCAATCGCGGCGGCCTATTGCCTCCACGACCGGCCCTCCGACACGGCCGAGCGCGTGGTCAACAGGTCCGACCACCGCCAGTCGTTCTGGCCCACGGCCAGTCGGACGGAACCCCGGCCCTCGTTCAGGGAGAAGACCACAAGCCCGTGCATGGGCTTGGCGCGGCACGCCGCGGGGGCATAGGCGATCTCCCAGGCCATGGCCTGCCGCACGGCGGTGAGCCCCTTGCCGGTGTCGCCCTGGAACCACAGCCAATCGCCGTTCCAGACCATCATGGACTTGCCGGCGAACCTGGCCACGGCCACGTGGACCAACGGGTCCTTGCGCAGCACGTCCTGCAGCCGGCCCGCCATGTCGCAGGCGCCGCCTCCCGAACCGCCGCCCACGCCGGAGGCGCCGCCGGACCCGGCGGCCGTGGCCCCGGCCAGCTGGGCTTCGCTGAGTTCGGGGTCCGGCCCGGCCACGGGGGCTTCGTCGGCGAGGATCGAGTCGATATCGCGGTGCGCGTGGGCGTGTACGGGCGAGGGGTGGGGCGTCGGCTTGACCATCGGCCGCTGGGCTACGGGCTTGGTCGGGGTGGGTTGGGCCTTGGGCGCAGGCGTCACCGGGGCGGGGGGCGCCGAGGGGGCAGGCGGCGCCGGGGCGAGCGCCAGGGTGCTTTCATCGATCAAGGTCACGGTTATGGGCTTGGGCTCGGGCGCCTTGGGCAGGTCTGTGTGCGCCGACATCAGCGCGGCCAGGATCACCACGTGGCCCACAAGGCTGAAGACCACGCCGAAGGTTCGACGTCGCGCGGCCCGGTGATCTGAATTTCGCGTCTGAGGTTGCCGGCTCATTCAAAATCCAAAGCTGATCTGACGCCCTAGAGCGGGATGAGGAAAAGCGCGAAGCGGTTTTCCGCCCGCAACCCGCTCCAACCCTTTAGAATCGATCACGTTTCATGATTTTGGACCGATTCAATCCAAAACCATCGTGATCTAACGCATGAATCAAGATCACGTGCCCGCGTCAGGATCGTGGCGCCCGCCTTTCTGGCCTGGCGCCGGGTCCGATCCTGCCTTTGTCCTCTCCTGAGCAGCGCAGGGATACGGGGGAAGATGTCGCGGGGCGCGGCGGCGCGCCGCGGGCGGCGTCGTGACCCCCGCTCGGAATAGCTTGACTTTGCCTCGCAATAGGCCGATACGGCCCGCCAGCAGTCTCGATCCGCGTCAAGCGCATCGATCCTATGCTTACGGCGCCGCAGCCGCGTGAAGGGACAAATTGTCCCAGCCTGCCTGGCGCCCGCGAATTCTGATCCATCGATCGCCCAGATCACGCGGGGCGTTTGTAAACCCCGCGCCCGACGCGACCACGAATCCCGTGGTGGCGGTCTTGGCGCATGATGAAAGCCCGCGCCCGAAGCGGCCGCAGTCCTGCGGCGGCGTCCTGGGCGCACAACGAAAGATATTGTCCTCGTGACTCAATTTACCGATCTCGGCCTGGCCCAACCGCTTCTGAAAGCGCTGGCCGCCGAAGGCTATGTGACCCCCACCCCCATCCAGGCCCAGGCCATCCCCCCGGTCATGCTGGGCAAGGATCTGCTGGGCATCGCCCAGACGGGCACCGGCAAGACCGCCGCCTTCGCCCTGCCGATCCTGCACCGCCTGGCCCAAGACCGTAAGCCGGCCCCGCGCCGCGGCGCGCGCTGCCTGGTCCTGTCCCCCACCCGCGAACTGGCCACCCAGATCGCCGAAAGCTTCAAGACCTACGGCGCCCACATGGGCATGACCGTCACCGTGGTGTTCGGCGGCGCCAAATACGGCCCGCAGATCAAGGCCCTGACCACCGGCGTCGACATCCTGGTGGCCACCCCCGGCCGCCTGATCGACCACCTGGGCGAGCGCACCGCCGATTTGTCCTCCACCGAGATCCTGGTGTTGGACGAGGCCGACCAGATGCTGGACCTGGGCTTTTTGCAGCCCATCCGCCGCATCGTCTCCGGCATGAGCCGCAAGCGCCAGAACCTGTTCTTCTCCGCCACCATGCCCACCGAAATCGGCAAGCTAGCCAATGAGCTGCTGGTGGATCCGGTCACCGTGACCGTCACCCCGGTCGCCAGCACCGCCGAGCGCGTGGAACAGCGCCTGTTGTTCATCGAGGCGCCGCGCAAGCGCGCCCTGCTGGCCGAGCTGTTCGAAGACAACGCCGTCTCCCGCGGCCTGGTCTTCACCCGCACCAAGCGCGGCGCCGACCGCGTGGCCAAGTATCTGGAAGACGCCGGAGTCATGGCCGCGGCCATCCACGGCGACAAGACCCAGAGCCAGCGCGAACGCGCCCTGGCCGCCTTCAAGGCCGGCAAGGTCCGCGCCCTGATCGCCACAGACATCGCCGCCCGCGGCATCGACGTGGACGGGGTTTCTCACGTGATCCAGTACGAACTGCCGCAGACCCCGGAAGCCTATGTGCACCGCATCGGCCGCACCGCGCGCGCCGGAGCCACGGGCATCGCCATCAGCTTCTGCGCCGATGACGAACGCAACCTCTTGAAGGACATCCAGAAGCTCACCCGCCAGACCATCCCCACCTGGGATCGTCGCAACGACAAGGGCCTGGGCCTGATCGCCGCCGCCACCGCCTCCGGCCCGCCGGCCGAGCAGTCCCTGCCGCAAGCCAAACAGCGCCCGGCCGGCCACAGCGCCAACCGCGGACCCAAGTCCCATAACCACCGCCCCCGCGGCCACGAAGGCAAGCCCGGCGGCGACGATCGCCGCTCCGGCGCTCCCCAGGGCCAGGGCCAGAACCGCAACCAGGGCCAAGGCCAGGGACGCGGCCCCTCGTCCGGCCAAGGCCGCGGCGGCGCCAGCGGCGGCCCCGCCAAGGCCGTCCGCCCGGCCACCTGGGATCCCATGAAGGCCTAGGCTTCGAACTTCACCACGATGAGATTGAGAGAGCCTCCCGCGTTCGTCGCGGGGGGCTTTTTTATGTCCCGCCCTGAGACGGCGGCTGGTTGCCCGAGGTCTTCTGCCGCCCGCGCCCGGGTTCGGACTTCGGTCCGGGCGCCGGGCCGGCCTTGGCCTTGCGCACCGGCTTGCGCTCCGTGTCCACCGAGATCTGGCGCGGATAGGGAACGCTCATGCCTACCGCCTTGAGCTGGTCCTTGACCCGCCGCAGCATGGCGTAGCGAACGTCCCAATAGACATTGACCGGCGCCCAGGCGCGCAGGGTGACGGTGACCCAGCTGTCGGTCAGGGCCGTGACCCCGGTCCAGGGCTCGGGCTTGGCCTGGATGCGCTTGTCGGCCTTGATGCAATCCATCATCGCCGCCAGGGCCACGTCCAGGTCGTCATCATAATCGATGCGGAAATTCAGCTCCATGCGCCGGTTGCTGGGCGAGGAGTAGTTGATGATCATCTCCCCGAACACCTTGCTGTTGGGCATGAACAGATCGAGGTTGTCGGGGTCGGAAAGCTTGGTGGCGAACAGGTCCAGGCCCTGGACCGTGCCCATCTTGCCGTTGATCTCCACAAAGTCGCCCACGCGGTAGGGGCGCAGGATCAGGATCATCACGCTGGCGGCCACATTGCTCAGGGCGCCTTGCAGGGCCAGGCCGATGGCCAGGGACGCCGCCCCCAGCATGGCCAGGATCGAGGTGGTCTGGACCCCCAGTTGCTGCAGCACCGCCACCAGGCCGACGATCAGGATCGCCCAGCGCACAAAGGACGAGATGAAGCTCTGCAGCAGGGTGTCGCCCACATGATGGCGGCCGATCCGGCCCAGGGCCCGGCGCACCAGGCCGGCGATCCAGCCCGAGGCCCAGACGGTGAGCGCGACGATCAGCAGGGCGACCAGCAGGTTGGTGGCCACCTGCCCCAGGCCGTCGAGCAGGCGCTCCAGCAATCGGGGGTGGCCGTCCAGGGCGAGCTTGACGATGGTGTCCATCCGGCCGGGCGTGGGCAGGATCGGAGCGGCGGGGGCGTGGGGCGCGGCGCCCAGGAGCAATTGATTCGTCACCATGACCTTGTAACCGATCCCGGGGGGGATTGGCTCCCGGCATGAGTTGGTCAGGGCGCGTCAATCTGAACTCTTATTTAGTTGAACAAACCGCGGCAGCGGGGCTTCTAAGCCTGAAGACGATCTTCGTCGCCGGAGCCCCAGATCCATGATCCTCGTCCGCGGTGTCGCCTACGACTACCCGACGGCCCGGGTGCTGCATGATATCAGCTTCGAGGCGCCCGAGGGGGCGGTGCTGGCCCTGGTGGGGCCGAACGGCGCGGGCAAGACCACCCTGATGCGCTGCATGGCCGCCCTGGACGCCCCGGTGGAGGGCCATATCGGCATCGCCGGCCTGGACACCCAGGCCGACCCGCGCGGGGTGCATGCGGTGGTGGGCTACTTGCCCGATTTCTACGGCCTCTACGACCAGCTCAGCGTGCGCCGCTCCCTGATCTACGCCGCCCGCTCCCGGGGCGTGCGGGCCGCCTCCGCCGAGGCGGCGGCCCTGCTGGCGGCCGAGCGGGTGCAGCTCACCGACCGCCTGGACGCCCTGGCCGGGCATCTGTCCCGCGGCTTGCGCCAGCGCCTGGCCATCGCCCAGACCATCGTCCATCGCCCGAAAGTGCTGCTACTGGACGAGCCGGCCGCGGGACTGGACCCGGAGGCGCGGCGATCGCTGTCCGACCTAATTACGCGCCTGGCCGGGGAGGGCATGACCATCGTCGTCTCCTCCCATATCCTGGCCGAGCTGGAGGACTATTCCACCCGCATGCTGATGCTGCGCGACGGCCGGGTGGCCGGTGGCGGGGTGGTGGCGGCCCATGGCAAGGAGGCCGAGGCGAGCATCCTGGTGGCGGTGGAGCTGGCCGCTCCACGGGACGACCTGGCGGAGTTGCTGGCCGGGCTGGGCCTGGAGACCGAGAGCCTGAACGGTAATCAATTTCGCCTGCCCGTAGCGGGAGGGCCCGAGGCCGAGGCGGCGCTGCTGGCCCGCCTGATCGGCGCCGGCCTGATGGTGCGCGCCTTCACCCCCGTGCGCCGGACCCTGGAACAGACCTATCTCGACGAAGCCCGCCGCCCGGCGCGCGGCGATGGAGCGGCGGCATGAACCCCGAATTCGAGCGCAATTTGTGGCTGGAGGCCAGCCCGCGCCGGCTGTTCGGCCTGGCCGTGGCCCTGGGCCTGATCTACGCCGCCACCCGCCTGGTGTCCGGCGGCGACGGCCATGGCCTGCTGGTCGCCCTGTTCACGGTCGGGCTGTGCGTGTTTGCGGCCTGCGGCGGGATCTGGGCCGCGCGGGCGGCCGGCGGCTCGGTGCTGGACGAGATCCGCGGCCGCACCTGGGAGTTCCAGCGCCTGTCGGCCCTGACCCCCTGGGCCATGACCTGGGGCAAGCTGTTCGGCGCCGGAAGCCTGGCCTGGCTGGGCGCGGCCACCGGCATTGTCGCCGTCGGCCTGACCACCGCGGCGATGGACAGCCCTGGCGACGCCCTGGCGGTGGTCGCCGGCATGATCGGGCTTATCCTGTTCCTGCAAGGCTGCGCCATGGGCGCGGCCCTGGTGGGGGTGCGCAAGGCCCGGGCCGAGGGGCGCGTCGCCACTGGCGGCGCGGTGCTGATGGGCGTGGTGGGCGGGCTGGTCCTGCTCAACGCCCTGGCCAACCATCTGCCCATCCACGGACAGTCCTGGAGCGGCGGCGGCTTGAACCTGTTCAGCCGAGCCCCGGTGACCTTCTGGGGCCAGGCCCTGCCCGGCCTTCCCTTCGCCGCCCTCAGCCTGTGCCTGTTCGCCGGCTGGGCGGTGGTTGGCGCCTGGCGGCTGATGCGGCTGGAACTGCAGCTGCGCAACAGCCCCTGGATCTGGGTCGCCTTCCTGGTTTTCGCCGGCGCCTGGCGCGCGGGCCTGGCGGCTGCCGAGACCGGCATCCTTGGGCAGGTTCTCACCGCCGGCGCGGTGTTCGCCGCCCTGGCCTATGCCTCCGCCTTTGTGGAGCCGGCCGATCCGGTGCGCCTGCGCCGGTTCGCGGGCGCGGTGGGGCGCGGCGAGTTGATGCAGGCGGCGGATCTGGCCCCCTCGGTGGTGTTCGCCCTCAAGCTCGCCTTGCTCTGCGGCCTGGTGGCGGTGGTCACGCCGCGGCCGGTGCTGGGCGACATGCCGTACCCCACCACAGTGGTCGCGGCCCTGGTGTTCATGATCCGCGATATCGGGGTCATCGCCCTGTTCCGTTATGGCCCCCGGCCCGGGCGCGGCGACCTGTCGGCGGTGATCGCCCTGGCCCTGCTCTATGGGGTCGGCGGCATCCTGGACAGGGCGGTGTTCCAGGGCCTGGGCGTAGCCCTGTTCTCGCCCCTGACCACCTTCGCGCCCCTGGCCGTGCTGATCTCCGGCGTGGTCCAGGCCGCGGTGGCGTGGGTGGTGGCGGGGCAGCGGGTGTTTTCGCATGTGCCGGCGCCGCCTCAGGGCGCCTAACCGCCCCGCGCCTCCATGCCCTCCAGCAGCCGCTCCAAGGTCGCCAGCTCGTCCGCCTCCCGCGCCGGCTTGTCCCAGCGGATGCTGTTGATGCGGGGAAAGCGCATGGCCACCCCGGACTTGTGGCGGGTGGAGCGCTGCAGGCCCTCGAAGGCGATCTCCAGCACCAGGCCGAAATCCCGATCGGCCCGCACCGCCCGCACCGGCCCGAACCGCTCGGTGGTGTGGTCGCGCACGAACTTGTCCAGATCCTTCAGCTCCGCGTCGGTGAAGCCGAAGTAGGACTTTCCTACCGGCGTCAGGGCGTCGTCCTTCCAGACCCCAAAGGTGAAATCGGAATAGAAGCTCGAGCGCTTGCCATGGCCGCGCTGGGCGTACATCAAAACCGCGTCCACCACCATGGGATCGCGCTTCCATTTGAACCACGGGCCTTTCGGCCGGCCGGCCTCATAGATCGAGGTCCAGCGCTTCAGCATCAACCCCTCGGCCTGTTGCGGCTCGCCCGGTGGCGGGTCGGCGCGCAGGCGGGCCAGGGCGTCCCAGTCCTCGAACGGCTGCATCGGCGACAGGTCGATACGCGATGAGCCGACGGCCGCCACAAAGGCCTCCAGCCGCTGGCGGCGTTCGCTGAAGGGCAGGGGCCGCAAGTCCTGGCCGCCCTCGGCCAGCAGGTCATAGGCCCGGATCCCCGCCGGATGGGCGGCGAGCAACTTGGCGTCGGCGGTCTTGCGGTTCAGCCGCTGCTGCAACTCGCCGAAGGTCGCGGCCCGCCCGCCGCTCATCACCAGCAATTCGCCGTCCAAGGCGCCCTCGAACTCCAACGCCTCCACCACATCGGGAAAGGCCGCTGAGATGTCATCGCCGGTGCGGCTATAGAGCCTGCGCACCCCGCCCTCGCTGACCGCCTGGATGCGGATGCCGTCCCACTTCCATTCGGCGGCGTAGTCGGCCGGCTCCAGCCGGGCGAAATCCGCCGCCTCGTCGATGGCCTGGGCCAGCATCACCGGGCGGAAGCGGCCGTGGGCGTCGGCGCTGGGCCGTTCGGCCCGGCCCTCCAGCCAGGCGAACAGGTTGTCATAGGGCGGGGTCAGGCCATGCCAGACCTCCTCCACCTCGCTCACCGCCACGCCGCCCATGTCCGCCGCCGCCTGCTTGGCCAGCCGCGCCGATACCCCCACTCGCAGGCCCCCCGTGAGCAGCTTCAGCAGGGCCCAGCGGCCCGTGGCGTCCAGGGCGTCGAGCCAGGTCTCGATCCGGCGCTGAACCTCGCTGCGCGGGGCCGAGCGCAGGGCGTCCACCACCTCGGACAGTTGCGGCTCGCGATTGGCGCCGGGAACCGCCGGCCAGACCAGGGCCACGGTCTCGGCCAGGTCGCCCACATAGTCGTAGGACCAGGCGAACAGCATCGGGTCCATCCGCGCCTCCACCGCCCGGCGGATAAAGGCCGGCTTGGCCGCATCGAAACTCATCGCCCCGGTCAGCGAGGCCAGGGCCCAGCCGCGGTCCGGATCGGGCGCCGCGCGCAGATAGTCGCGCACCAGCACTAGCTTGGCGTTGCGGGAGGGGGTGAAGGACAGCCGGTCCAGAAGCTCGGCGAAGGCGCGCATGGGCCTGAGCTTAGCGCGCCTTGCGCTTGGCTACTCGGATTTAGGAGCAGGTTTCAGCTTGCGGCGCGGCCGATAGCGCCAAGCAAGCCAGGCGATAGGAATGAACACCACCAACACCGGAAGAGCGAAGGAGAAGAAGGTCACGATCAGCGAGAACATGCCGACCATGTTGCTGAAGAAGGTGGCGAAGGCCTGCTGCAGTGGCCGGCCGCCGCCGCCGGGGGCGATGACCTCGGTGGAGATGTATTCGAGGGTCAGGTCGGACATGTCGATCCGGGCGCGCATGACCGCCAGTTCGGATTGGCTGGCGTCCAGTTCGCCCTGGACCTTGGCCAGTTCCCGTTCGGCCTCGATCACGTCGGACAGCTTGCCGGGCCGTTCGGCGAGCAGCTTTTGCAGCCGGTCGCGCAACGTGGTCCTGGCCCGCACCGCCGCCTCAGAGTCGACGATGGACCGGCTGAGATCCTCGGACTCGACCTTGGAACTGGTGACCGAGCCGCCGGCTCCCCTGGTCTGACCGTCCACGGACTGGCGAAAGCGGCTGATCCAGGCCGGCGCCGCGCGCAGCAACAGGTGGGCGCCGGTCACGTCGTCACCCGACTTATTCATGTCGGAGCCCAGGATCTGACAGATAGCCGGCCCCGCGCTCTGGCACGCCCGCTCGTGCTGATGTTCCAGGTCGGCCAGTCGCCGGGCCGGCACGGTCAGGGCGTAATCATAGGAATAGGCGAGTTGGGGAACCGCGCCGACTGGAGGAGGCGCGATTTTCTGAGCGGCGGCGCCGACGGCCTTTGCGCTATCCTCGGCGCTCGCGTCCGGCGCTTCCGCCGCCGCAGCCGGTTCAGCGTCCGCCGCCGCAGGCGCCTGCTTTATGGCGTCCAGCGTTACCGGCGGGGCCCGCAGCAGGTTCACTTTCGCCGCTTCGTCGCTGTATTTTTGATAGCGCAATGCGGGCTTCTGGCAGGCGGCCACGCCGAGAAACAGAAGCAGCGGAATCCATCTGCGCATCTCATCCTCCGGCCTCGTGCTGATCACGGGTTCGTGATCACCCTGCGGCCGCGCGCCGAGCTTGGCAATGGAAATCTTCGAGCCTGGGTTGAGCCTTTCTATCGATTTTTCGCAGGGTCAGACTTGCCTCAGATGCAATTCAGATATATCTAATATACAGATATATCTGGAGCGTTACAAATGACCACGACACCCTACGAAAACGATCGCGACGCCATCCGCCCGCCCTGGGCCGCCGCGAAGGGCTGGCTGAAGAAACGCCTTAGCCGCAGCTGGAACCTGACCGTGGTGGGAGCCGCGCCCATCACCCCGCGCATGCGCCGGGTCAGCCTGATCGGCGAGGACCTGGCCGAGCTGGACTGGGTCCCAGGCCAGGATCTGGTGCTGGAACTGCCCGTGGGCGGCGGCGAGGTGGCCCAGCGCTACTACACCATCCGCCGGTTCGACCCGGCCGAGCTGCGCCTGGACATGGATTTCGTGCTGCACGGCCACGGCGCCTCGGCCCGCTGGCTGGAGGCCCTGCGTCCTGGCGACCGGATCGACGCCCTGGGGCCGCGCGGCCGCACCCGGCTGGCCGGCGACGTGGAGAGCCACCTGTTCCTGGGCGACGAGACCTGCATCCCCGCCATCTTCGCCATGGCCGAGACCGTGCCGCGCGGCGCCTCAGCCACCGCCCTGATCGAGGTGGAGGACGAGACCGACATGCAACCCCTGGACACCCCCGCCAATGTCACCGTGGAATGGCATTACCGCCGCGGCGCCGCCCCCGCCGACAGCAGCCTGGTGCTGGACCGCCTGCAGGCCCTCAGCCCCGACCCCTATTCCACCCACGCCTATGTCATCGGCGAAACCAGCCAGGTCCGCAGCCTTCGCCACGACCTGCTGGCCCGAGGCTTCGACAAGGCCCGCATCACCGCCGAGGGCTACTGGCGGCCAGGACGGATTGGTGGGCACGACCATGTGTGAGGCCGCGCCTTCCCGAAAACCAACCATTTCGGGAACTGCGTCGGGCCTGCGCCTAGGGCCGGGGCCGATAGACTAGGAGAGCGGCGTCACCGCCCGTGCTGCTTGCCCGCGCGGCGATGAAGAGCCGGTCAAGCTCCGCAGAGAACAGGCCCGTTCGCGCGCCTGAACGGGTCACTATTCGCGCCATGCGAGCGACATGGACTGTGTCCACCACATCGACCGCCCCTGCGCCGCAGATCACGTAGAGGCGGGGCCGCTTGCTGTCGAAGAACACATCGTCAGCATCGCCACAGGTAGCGACGTCAGCCCTGGTCGCGCCTGTGTCCGCGGCGAGCATTTGCAGGCGCGCGGGAAGGCGGAACACGATGGCGAGAATGTGGGATGGCGCATCCAAGGCCATTGGGAAGTTGAAGCCGTGGCGGGCAGGCCAACTGGCCGCGATCCGCCCGGTCTGAAGGTCGGCGACAACGATCCGCCGGGCGTCCGGCACGTTGACCCAGACGCGATCCCCGTTCAGCCGGAAACTCTCCGGATGAGCAGGCATGGCGATCCTTGCGACCACCGCACGGCTCGCCGGATCGATGACCGCGAGCGCGCCCGAGCCATAGCCGATGATCAAGCGCCCTGAGCGCGGATCGACCCGGACATTGTCGGCGTCGTCGCCCAGGGCGAGCGAACCGGCGAGGGAGAGATCGTCGGCGCGGTAGAAGCGCACCATGCCGTCGCCGCCGCTGGCGACCACCAGCTCATTGCGTTCTGGCAGATAGGCCAAGCCCTGGGGCTCCTTGAGCCCGCTGATCCGACCCAACGACGCCCCCCGTGCAAGGTCGAGCGCTTCAACCGACCCGTTTCCAAGCTCGGCGACGAACAGGCGTTGGTGCGCCGCATCGACGACCAGGTGGTCGATCCGCCCGCCTACGCCCTTCAGCGGGATCGTCCGCTCCAGGATCAGCGGCGCATCCGCCGCGGTGGTCGGTTCCGCCCCACACCCGCCGACAGGGGCCAGGACGAAAAGCATCGCAAGCAATCTCAGCCGAACAGCCATGAAGTCCGCCTCGACACATCATTTGGGCGACCCTATCCGTCGCTCGGCTCTGTTCAACCCCACGGGCTCGAGTTAGTCTGGTCATGTCGGGCTTCAAGCGGGCGCCCGGCCCAAGACGGCGTGCCGTCCAAGACCCGCTCCGGTTCGCGTCCCCAAGGGGCGCGGAGGAGCTTGGGTGTGGACGGAGCCGCGTGACATGACAGCGGGAACATCGGCAAGGATCGCGCTGCTGTGGCGGGGTGACCGCGAGGCGCGGACAACGGCGAGCGCGCAGACCAATCGACTGAGCCCCATCTTCCAGGCCTTGGCCGATCTCGGCGCTATCGCCGAACCCGCCGTCTACTCCGAGGAAATGGTCGGTGAGGTCCGCGCCCAACTGCTGCGGCAGGACGGCGTCCTAGTCTGGGTTGATCCGATCTCGGACGGAAGGGACCGCAGTCAGCTCGATGGGCTGCTGCGCGAGGTGGCCGCCCGCGGCGTGTGGGTAAGCGCCGATCCGGACGTGATCCTGAAGATGGGGGTCAAGGAGGTCCTCCACCGCACCAAGGGCCTCGGCTGGGGGAGCGACACCCACCTCTACGCCACGCCCGCCGATTTCAAGGCCCAGTTCCCCGTCCGGCTCGCCACGGCCGGCCCACGCGTCCTGAAACAGAACCGGGGCAATGGCGGGAACGGCGTGTGGAAGGTGGAGCTGATCGACGGCGCGGACGCAGCGGACGCCGGCAGTCCGGTGCAAGTGCTTCATGCGCTGCGCGGCAGTCAGGTCGAGCAGCTTCGGCTCGGCGAGTTCATGGACCGCTGCCAGCCCTATTTCGCGGGTGCGGGCCGTCTGATCGACCAGGCGTTCCAACCGGGCCTGCCCGACGGCATGGTCCGCTGTTACCTGTCGCAGGCCACGGTGGTCGGGTTCGGCCATCAGTTGATCAAGGCGTTGATCCCGCCTCCGCCCGAGAGCGCCGGACCCGAGGCTGGGCTTCCCGGTCCCCGCATCATGCATCCGCCCGACGCGCCGACGTTCCAAGCGCTCAAGGCGCTGATGGAGGGCGACTGGGTTGCGACGATGCAGCGGCTGCTGGACATCGACACGGCCTCCTTGCCGGTGCTCTGGGACGCCGATTTCCTTTACGGCCCCAAGACGGCCACCGGCCAGGACACCTACGTCTTGTGCGAGATCAATGTCAGCGCCGTGGCCCCATTCCCGGACAGCGCGGCGGCTCCCGTGGCTCAGGCGGCGCTGGCCTGCATCGGCGCCGAAAGAAGGGGGCGATGAGCGGATGAGCACGCAAGCCCAACCCAACCCAACCCGCAATCTCAAATGGAGTCTTCCTAATGTCTGAACACCAACTCGATCGTCGCGGCCTTGTGACCGGCGCAGCTTTGCTGGGCGCATCAAGCCTGATGGCGGCGGGGTCGGTGGCGTCCGCGCCCTCGGCTGCGCCTGCGTTCACCGCCAAGCCCCTGCCATTCAATCCAACCGGGATCGCCGGCCTTTCTGACAAGCTGCTGATCAGCCACCACGACAACAACTATGTTGGGGCCGTAAAGCGGCTGGGCGCGATCACCGCCGAGGTGGCCGCCCTCGACCCAGCGACGGCGCCGGGCTACCGGATCAATGGCCTCAAGCGCGAGGAGCTGATCGCCTGGAACTCGATGATCCTGCATGAGCTCTACTTCGTCGGCCTCGGCGCACCCTCGCAGCCGGGCGCGGGCCTAGCGGCAGGCATCGAGCGCGACTTTGGCAGCCTAGACCGGTGGCGAGGCGAGTTCTCCGCCATGGGCAAGGCGCTCGGCGGCGGCTCGGGCTGGGTGGTGCTGACTTGGAGCCATCGCGACGGGCGGCTGGTCAACCAGTGGGCGGCGGATCACACGATGGCCCTGGCTGCATCGACGCCGATCCTTGTGCTCGACATGTATGAGCACGCCTACGCCATGGACTATGGAGCCAAGGCGGCGGCCTACGTCGATGCTTTCATGAAGATCATAAACTGGAGCGCGGCGGATGCGAACTTCGCCAAGGCGGCGGCCTAGCCTCAGACCGGTCCGTCAGTCACGATCGTGCCGGTGGTGTAGGTCGGGATAGCGCTTGCTCGCGCCGAACAGCGTCGCCCCCAGCAGCAACGAAACTGTTCGGCGAACTGTGACGCAATCCAACGATCATGAGGGAAGTTGTCGTCTATCCGGCGCTGGCGCTGACCCACCGGGCCGTGCCAGAGATCCGGCTATGCCTGTTTCTGGGACCGTGACCGCTCACACCGGCGCCGCTCCATTCACCTCTGCCTGCGGCGCCGCATGATGACCGACTCCCTGGAAACCCTTCGCCAGCGCATGGAGGCGGCCGCCGCCGCCCTGGATTTTGAGGAGGCCGGCCGGCTTCGCGACCTGATCAGCCTGTGGCGGGGGCGGCCCGAGTCCGAGCCGCGGGCGGAGGTGGACACATCCCGCCTGACCCGCCAAACGCCCGGCAAGATGGGTCTGGGCACGAGCGATCAGGTCATGACCCCGCCACCCGGCTGGACCCCGCCCACAAAGCCCGACCCCATGACCGCGGGGCATCGCCCGGGCAAGCGCCGGCGGCGCTGATCGGGGGGGGCGTGGTTTGCGACCCTCCACGATCGCACCCATACTGTCCTTTCTGGCGAGCCCAGGAGCCAGGCCCTACGTCATGGCGAAACAAGCCCCGGATTTGATAGGTCTGCGCGTCCACTACCAGGGACCGGTCCGCTCAATTGGAACGGAGGTCCGAGCGACTTCGGGTTGCAGGACAAGGCTGGCGCCTTGCGCCTCGGCGGCGCGGGCTTGGACGGCGCGGTCATATTCGGTCTGTCGCTCCAGGTGAAACCGGACGACGCGAGTGCGCTAGTGTTCCTCGGCCCCTTCGCCCACGGCCGTCCCAATGATCACTTCCTCTATCTAAGCTGGCGCAATGCCGACGGCGGTTTCGCGCAGCGACTTAAGCTTCCGCTCGGCTCCATCACCTGGAGTGACGTCCGCCGCGCAAAAAGGACGGCTGAGCCACTCACCGGAGAACTGATCGATCTTCGGCCTCGGGTTACGTCCAATGGCGCCAATATTGGCGGTTCTCGTCCCATCGTCTGGAAATTCCCCTGACCGGCTCCGATCGCAACGGCTAAGGGCCGCTTGGGGGCGATCTTCGCCGCCCTGGCGCCTCTGCGAGGCCAGGGTCTGTTCGCCTTGTTCGAGACCCCCTACCTCCGCAACCCGTTCTCGTAGGCCTCATCGATATCCTCAGCATACTGACGACAGCCCTCGACAAAGTCTTCGTCGCCCTTGCCCAGGCAATCGTCCGCCTGGGTGAGCGCCTCGCGCCGGGCATAGGCGAAGCCGGCCTCCTGGCGGTCGCAGTCGCCGACGCAGCGGCCGGGCTCGGCGGCCTGGGCGAAGGTTTGGTGTGAGAGCTTCTCGATCTCGGCGGCGCGGGCCCGTTCGGCCCGGTCATAGGGGCCACAGGCGGCCACCGATGCGGCCACAAGCAGGGCGCCCGCCATACCTCGCCTCAACCGCCTTTGTGGGCTAATCATTTTGCGTCGCGATCTTGGGCGCCGCCGCGCCTGGACAGGGGCGGGCCATGATCATTCACCCCACGGGCAAGTTCGACAACCGCGCCCGGGACTACCGGCATATCGAGGCGCGGCCGCTGGCGGCGGCCATGGGCGCCGAGATCTGTGGCGTGCGGATGTCCGACCTGAGCGACGCGCAGTTTGCGGAAATCTGCGACGCCCTGTTCCGGCACAAGATGATCTATTTCCGCGACCAGTCTATCAGCCATGGCGGCCAGGAGGCCTTCAGCCTGCGTTTCGGTCCCTTCGCCCAGGACGCCTATACCCAGGGCGTGCCCGGCCACGCCAATGTCCAGCCGCTGATCAAGGAGGCCGACGCCCGGGCGGGCATGGTCTTTGGCGCCGGCTGGCATACGGACTCGCCGTTTTTGCCCGAGCCGCCGGCGATCAGCATGCTGTACGGCGTCGACATCCCGCCCTATGGCGGCGACACCCTCTGGGCCAATTCCGCCCTGGCCTACGCCATGCTCAGCGAAACCATGAAACAGATGATCGCCCCGCTCAGGGTGCATATGTCCATGGGGCTGGTGCTGAGCACGGCCCAGACTCATCAGGCACCGGACGATACGCCCCTGGGGCGCGTGGCCTCCACGCGGACCCTGAGCCAGCTGCCCGAGGACATCGCCGGCAAGGTGCGAGGCTCCATGCACCCCCTGGTGCGCACCCATCCGGTGACCGGCGAAAAGGCCGTCTATTGCGACCAGACCTATTCGGCGGGGATCGAGGGGCTGACCCCGGCGGAGGCCGAGCCGCTGCTGAAGTTCTTGGTGGCGCACATCACCCAGCCCGCCTTCACCTGCCGGTTGCGCTGGGCGCCCAGGACCTTTGCCCTGTGGGACAACCGGATCTGCGTCCACCAGGCCTTCAACGACTATGACGGCTTTCGGCGCGAACTCTATCGCACCACGGTCGCGGGCGAAGCGCCGAGTTAGGGGGCTGGCCCGCCGCCCCGCTATTCCGCCATCGCCTCGCCCGAGCCCCCAAATTCGGCCGGAAAGTCCTTCAGCTTGGGCAGGCCGTCCTTCATGGGCAGCACGGTCTCGGCATAGTTCACATGCACCCCCGGGGCGAAGGCCAGGGTCGGCAGGGTGGCGGCGAACACGTCGATCATGCTCAGCGGCGGATGGTTGGTCATCAGGTGACCGCCGCATTTGGAGCAATACTGGCGCTGGCTGAGCTCGGTCTTTTGATAGGTGGCCACATGCTCGGCGCCGGCGACTACTTTCACCGCCTCGGGCTTCCACAGGCTGAAGGCGTTGACCGGACCGCCGGACCAGGACCGGCACGAGGCGCAGTGGCAATAGCCCATGGCCTCTGGCTCGCCGGTCACTTCCAGCTGGACGGCGCCGCAGAAGCAGCTTCCAAGGTGAGTCATCGAATACCCCCTCAAATCCGCGCGTCCCCGACCCGCCGGCGCATGCGCGGCGGTGGCGCGACGATGGAGTGAACACCCGGAACGGCGTTCTGAACAGACCCGCCCTGGATTGACCCTGCGACGGTCTAATAGAGCCCCGGAATCAGCCGTGCGGTGCGGTGGCGAAAGGCCTCGTACTCCGCCCCGAACTGGCTGCTCAGCAGCGTCTCCTCCGCCTCGATCCGCGCCAGCACCGGCAGGATGTTCAGCACCCCCAGCAACACGCCGACACCGGAACGGAACGCCAGCCCCCAGCCCAGGCCGATGATGATCAGGCCCAGATAGCTGGGATGGCGGATGACGCTATAGACGCCGCCGGTGACCAGAGTGTGGTCCGGCTGGATGGCCACCAGGCCGCTGAACCGGCGGCCCAGCACGAACACCGGCCACATCCTCAGGGCGCCGCCGGCGGCGTAGAGCGCCACGCCCACCCAGCTCACCGTCGCGCCGCCAAGGACCCAGAACCCCACCCGCTCGGTATAGGCTGGCAGATAGGCGCTCAGGATTCCGATGACGCCCAAGGCGGCCAGCACCCAGCGATTGCCGCGGTCCTCGCGTTGGCCAGAGCTGAGATTGACGGCGGTGAACAGAGATGCGCCAGCCAGGACCAGGGTGGTGATCGCCAGGGCCGCGCGCGCGGGGTCAGCGAAGAACCGCACGAACCCGCCAGCGCCCAGCACCGCGATCCCGAGATAGATCAGCACGCTGAAGACGGAGAAGGCGGCGAGGCGGGGAGATATCTTCATCTGCATCTCCCGGGCGCCTCACACATCCTCGTCCTCATATCCCACCAGGGACAACGGCCGCGCGGCGATGCCGTTCAGTTCGGCCCAGCGGGCCAGGGCCTCCTCGCGGCCATGAGTGATCCACAGCTCGGCCGGGCGCAGTTCGGCCACGGTGGCGGTCAACTCGTCCCAGTCGGCGTGGTCGGACAGGATCAGCGGCAGCTCGACCCCGCGCTGGCGGGCCCGGGCGCGCACCCGCATCCAGCCGGAGGCGAAGGCGTCCACCGGATCGGCGAAGCGGCGCGACCAGCGGTCGGCGATGGCCGAGGGCGGGGCGATGACGATCTCCCCGGCCAGGGCGTTTTTGGCGCCGTACTCAGTGGCCTGCGCCAGCGGCCCCAACTCCACCCCGTGGCGGGCATAGAGGCCGTTCAGAGCCTCCAGCGCCCCGTGCACATAGATGGTGCGATCATAGCCGGCGGCGCGCAGCAGGGCGATGACCCGCTGGGCCTTGCCCAGGGCGTAGGCGCCCACCAAATGGGTGCGCTCGGGGAAGCGCGCCTGGGAGGCCAGGAGCTTGGCGATCTCCTCTGTGTCCGGCGGATGGCGAAACACCGGCAGGCCAAAGGTCGCCTCGCTGACGAACACGTGGCAGGCCACGGGCTCGAACCCCGCACAGGTGGGATCGGGCCGGCGCTTATAGTCGCCGGACACCACCACGGTCAGCCCCTTCCAGCGCACCACCGCTTGGGCCGAGCCCAGCACATGACCGGCGGGCGCCAGCGACACCTGCACCCCGTCGCGCTCCACCGCCTCACCATAGGCCAGGGGCGTGGGCGCGTCGGCGAAGGCCTCGCCATAGCGCACCCGCATGATGTCCAGGGTCTGGGGTGTGGCCAGCACCACCCCGTGGCCGGCGCGGGCGTGGTCGGCATGGCCATGGGTGATCACCGCCCGCGCCACCGGCGAGACCGGATCGATATAGAAGTCCCCCGGCGGGCAATACAGCCCCTGGGGGCGCGGATGCAGCAGGTTTTCCGGCTTCAGCGTCACGGCGAAAGGTCCGATCGTGCAAGGCTTTGACAGCATAACCCAAGGCGCTGATCCCCGCGCCGATACGCCGCCATAATTCGCACGCGGCGGGCCTTGCGAAACCGCCGCCTCGCCGCTAGGTTCCGCGCCCTCGCTCTAGGCGCTGCAATGCGTCCCGACACTTCCGGAGAGGTGGCAGAGTGGTCGAATGCACCGCACTCGAAATGCGGCATGCTCGTGAGGGCATCGAGGGTTCGAATCCCTCCCTCTCCGCCACATGATGTTGAAATTATTCAATTTTTTGGCAAATCGCTAGCGCAACCCATTATTTAACCCATCAATAGCCAAAGTGGTTGAAAGCCGCTGCGTTGGAACGATGTGGATGGGGGTGCGAAGCCCAATTTCATCGTGCGCAGTCCGACCAGGCCTTGCGGGTTCAAAGAACGCTTCTGACTGATTTGGTCGCTAAATCGGCTTGTCGGCTTTCTCGGAAACCGGCGTCTGGGAATTCGCCGGCAGCGACTGGCTTTTCGTCGAACGCGAAGTTCGTCACCGCCCAGCCATAGCTGAGCACCCGCCATTCGCCACCTTGCCGGACGAGCAGAAAAGCCCAGCCGCCGTCTTCCTCAAAGCGGCGTCCATTCGAAAGTCCGCTCCAATGAGTCGGCAGGGTGAGGAAGGCGCGATCCCCCTCGATGCTGAAGTCGCAAGCTGGCGCAAATCGGTGCGACAGTCCGCTTAGAGTCGAGGCATGGGCGCGCATCGCTTCAGCCCACCGATTGACGCTCCGCGGCCCGCTGAACAGGTGCGGCGCGAAATTTTCCAAGATCGTCACGCCCTCATCCGCAAAAGCCTTCAGGCAGCTGTCGTCACCGGTCTTGATGAACCGGGCGACGAGTTCGATCGGCGCCATCATGGCCGCATCGGGTTGCCCGCTCATTTGGCTGCCAGGGACCGGCGCCATTGTCACCCTGTGGCGCACTCGCTTTCTTTGCCCACCGGCGGCGCATGTCTGCTTTGCCGTTTCGGGTGCGGTCGCTGGGGGCGGACGCTGACGGCCGCATTTGGCGAAAACGCGTAATTGTCAGCCGAGCGGGGCAGGGCGCTGGGTCCGAATTGCGTCTAACGAAGGTTGTCGGAACCGCAGTAACTGCGGAAAACTTATTTGGCCGTCAAATCACCCGCGCACCGCCGGGAATACGGCATCTCCCACCATCTGTAGTGCGTATATGGATGCGTATAAAACTACGCGACATGGCCATTGCGCTCGACGTTTTCCTTAGTTCGCGCTAGAGCTCGGCGTGGCGCAATGTCGCAAAATGGCAGCGGCGCCCATCCGCCCGAGTGTTATTTCACCTTCGAGAATACTGAAAGAAAACCCAGACCATGGGCCAAGAGATCAATTTCGCGGACGTGTCTTCAGATATCGCCGCTTCAAGTCCCGCCAGGCCGCGAGTCGATCCGGCTCGTCTCCAACGCTTTCTGGTAAGTCAGCCGGACGTCCGCGCACTCCAGCTCGGCGAGCTTCGCTATATCGAGGACGCTGGCGGGAGCAACGGCATCGCCCTGTTCGACGCCGTGATTAATGGCGACCGTCAATCCTTCGTCCTGCGCTATGCCCCAGGTGAGCAACTGCTGCAGCAGAAGCGTTTCGATGAAGAGTTCCAGACCCTGAGCGCGGTTCGGGCGGCGGGCGTTCCCGCGCCAAAAGGGCGGTGGTGTGATCCGACTGGCCAATCCATCGGCTATCCCTTTCTGGTTATGGACAAGGTCGAAGGGCGCGCGCCCGCCAATCGCATGATGTACGCCAACGGGCTCCTCGCAGAGGTCGGCACCGAAGAGCGAAAATCGATGCTGCTGGAGGCGGCCGGGTTTCATGGCCGCCTGCGCAAGGCCGCCATCGGCCCATCGGCCGTTCCGCACCTGACGGGGCGCGGCGTCGGCGCCACCGCCATCGAGCGAGAGCTGTCCTGGTGGATGGAAGAGGTCAAGCTGGCGACCGCGCCCGGCGATCCCAGGCGCGATTATCTGACGGAGTTGACCCAATGGATGATCCTGCATCAGCCTCAGGCGCGCCCGGAAACCTTGGTCCACGGCGATGCCCAGATCGCCAATCTTATGTTCCATCAGGGTCATTTCGCCGCCGCCCTGGATTGGGAGCTGTCCTATCTCGGGCACACTGAGGCGGATCTGGCCCTGGTCGTTATGCTGATCCCGGCCCATGTTCCCCAGGGCGTCTGGGTGACCGGCTTGCCCAGCGAGGCGGAACTCATAGCCCGATACGAGTCGGAGGCCGGCGCACCGGTGGAGCACTGGGACTACTTCAAGCTTTTCAACCTTGTGAAGGTATCGGCGATCATGCTGATGACGAGCAGGCACATGAGCGCCGACATGGCGCAGATGATGTGGGGGCTCAACGCAAGCGATCGCGCCTTGGCCTGGGACAGGGCGCGGGCAGCCGCGCTGTGAGGATGTTCAAAGCCGCCGCCGATATGCGCAAGCCCGCGACCGCCTGTGGAAGCAATCTTGATCTTGTCCGCAACGATGATACCCGAAGCAGGTAGGCTCAAGACGCTGGGCTGAATCAGCGATCTGAGTCGCATCCTTAGGGGGAATGGCCTTTGGCCCTTAATTCTGCGTCCAAGCCGGACTTGGTGGACGAGCAAATCATGAACTTGCTGCGCGAAGAACCACGCGCGACGAGCAAGGCTCTGGCCCTGAAACTTTCCATGACCGAGGTCGCCGTCGCCGCGCGCATCAAGGCGATGGAGGCCCGCGGTGACATGCGCGTTGTCGCTCAGGTCGATTTTCGGGCCATGGGCTACAATGTTCTGGCCCTCGTCGATGTGATGGTAGCCAATCGGCGGATCAAGGACGTCGCCGACGCCCTCGCCAAGCTGGACGGGGTTGGCAGCGTGACGATCATGCTGGGGGATCCTCCCATCATCATCCAGGTGCAGGCCGCCGATCTGGGCGCGCTTCAG
Source organism: Caulobacteraceae bacterium (assembly GCA_036494815.1). Lineage (GTDB taxonomy): Bacteria > Pseudomonadota > Alphaproteobacteria > Caulobacterales > Caulobacteraceae > Poindextera. Next base: position 30,588 of record DASXNV010000011.1, on the reverse strand, counting down.
GATTTGATCCTGAACGAAATCGCGATCATCCCAGGCGTCGAGCAGGTCGAAACCAATATTATTATCAATATCGCGAAGTGGCGGACTGAATCGGCTCAGCTGCATCCGATGTCTCTGCCGAAGGGGCGATGATCCGATGGTTCTCGACAGTATCGACCTCTCGATCATCAAAGAACTGCAAAAAAATGGACGCAGCAGTAATCGTGAAGTTGGACGGGTCCTTGGCATTTCCGAGGGTACGGTCCGCCAACATCTGAAAAAGCTCGAAGCGGCCAAGGCGATGCGCCTGGGCTTGGTCACAGACGCCGTGGCGTCGGGCCTGACCCTTGCTGCGTTCGTGCGGATCAAGGCCCAGCCGCGGCAGGCGCCGACGATCGCAAAGAAGGTCGCCGATTTTCCGCAATGCGCCTTTGTGGGCATGACGGTCGGCCGCTTCGATCTTATAGCCCTGTTGAACGTCGGATCGCGCGAAGACCTGGTCCGGATCATCGACAGCGAAATCGCCACGATGAAGGGCGTCCTGCAATTGGACGTGCGCGAACCAGTGGCCTACGCGAAACATAGGTTCGACCTCGTTCACATCCCGTAGGGCGCGGCGCCTCCAAGGCGGAAGGCGGTGTGAAATTCGGCGAATTGTTTCACGCAATAGGCGTTCAAGTGTTCCAAAATGTCATATATTGCGTGTTAGATTTGACCTCTAAACTCCCGATAATGTGGCGACGTCTACGCCATCCGCCACCAAGGTCAGATCATGAGCGAGCCTTATCATCCTTCTCCACGCGTCCTTTCGCTTGAGGGGGGGCACAATTTTCGCGAGGTCGCCGGATATCCGAGCCAGGACGGCTCTACGGTTCGGCGCGGACTGATCTGGCGATCGGCCGGGCTCGACCGTCTGTCCGAGGAAGATTGCGCGGTGATCCATGCGCTCGGTATCCGCACCATCGCCGACCTTCGGACGGAGGGAGAGCGGATATCCTTTCCAACGGCGTCTGGACTGGCCGGCAGCGTCCACACGCTCTTCTGGCCTCCCGCCAAGGGCGCGGGGCATGCGGACTGGAGTTCGGAGAGCCCCTTCGCCGGTCGTGAGATGGACAGCGATCAGCTGCATGGCGTGATCTCCAAGCTTTACACGCGTATCGCCGACGACCACTTGAGGCACTTCGGTGATCTTTATCGCGCGATGGCCAATGGGGGGGCGCCGATTCTCGTCCATTGCACCGCCGGCAAGGATCGCACCGGCTTGGCGATCGGACTTCTGCTCGAACTTCTCGGCGTCGCCCGCGAATGGGTGCTTTGGGACTACGAACAAACCAACCTTCATCTCAGGAAAGAGATGGTCGTCGATCAGAGCGTCATTGGGGTTGGCGGACTGGCAGACTGGATGGCGGGGCTCACGCCTGAAGGGCGCGACATCGTCCTCAGCGTTGACCGCCGCTACCTCGTATCGGCCCTATCGGCGATCGAAGAGCAATATGGCTCGGTCGAGCAGTATGCAGATCAGCGCCTGGGGATCGACACCGCCGCCCTGGCCGCTCTGCGGCGCCAATTGCTAGAACCTGCCGCAAGCCGCGCCGACGATTAGGCCGCGGCAGTGAACTGAATCGGCAGTCGCTTTGGGCCGCTTACAAAGCTGGACTGGGTCCAAGTCGGTTGGCCCGCCAACTCTACAGCGGACAGGCGCGGCAACAGCTCTTCCATCAAGACCCGCATTTCAAGCTTGGCCAGATGCTGGCCCAGGCAGACGTGAGGGCCGTATCCGAAAGCCACGTGCTTATTGGCAGGGCGATCCACGCGAAAAGCGAACGGATCTTCAAAGATATCCTCGTCCCGGTTGCCGGAGAGATAGGACAGCATCACCCAGTCCCCCGCCTTGATGATCTTGCCGCGGATCTCGTAGTCCCGTGTCGCGGCACGCATGAAGTGTTTGACCGGCGTCACCCAGCGGATCGCCTCATCGACAAGGTTTGGGATCAGGCCCGGATTGTCTCGCACCAGGGCCAGCTGGTCCGGCCGCTCGGCCAGGGCCCAGATCGCGCCTGAAGTGGATGCCGAGGTCGTGTCGTGGCCCGCCGTGGCGATCAGAATATAATAGCTGACCGCCTCATGGTCGCTGATCGGACGGCCATCGATTTGCGCATTGGCGATCACGGTCGCCACGTCGTCGCGGGGCTCGGCGCGCCGACGCTCGGTCAAGGCGCGGAAATAGTCGCTGAAGTCGGCGATGACCGCCTTGAACATTTGGGCCGTGGCCGCGGGATCCTTGAGGCTTTCCGCCGAGCGGCTCAGTTCGGGGTCGCGCGCGCCGAATAGTTGCTGGGTCAGCATCAGCATCCGGGCTTCATCTTCCTCCGGCACGCCCAAGATTTCCATGACAACGTGCAGCGGATAGTGGAGCGCGACGTCCGAAACGAAATCGCATTGCCCGTCGCGGGTGAACATCCGATCGACGTGCGCGCGGGCGATGCCGCGGATCCGGCTTTCCAGCTTCTTCACACTGCCGGGCATGAACCAGGCTTGGGTTAGGGTGCGATAAAGTCTGTGCTCGTCTCCGTCCATATTGACCATTGAGCGCAATAGGTGCGGCGAGCCATCCATCATGCCGCGGACCGCTGCGTCCATTTGCGCCGGCAGGAGCACGGTGGACAGATCGCCATTGTGAAAGCTCTCCGCGTCGCGCTCGATTTCGAGGATGTCGGCCTGCTTGCTGATGATCCAGAAGGGGGAAAAGCCTTCGGCCTCGACCCAGCCGACCGGCTCGTTCGCGCGCAACCAGGTGAAGGTCTCATGCAGGCTCTGTGGGTCGGCATAGGCGGCGGGCGTGGTGATGCGTTGGGCGCGCTCGGCCGGTATCGGGCGCTCATTGGTCAGGATCGACAACTTCTTCTCCCATGGACTGCGGCGGCGCCCTTGGCGTGGCGGATGGCGGCAAATGCAGCCCGCCAAAGGGTTTCCAAGATCAATTGGTCAGGTCGTAACTGGCGCAGGCGGACAGCCCGGGAGCGATCGCCAGCACAGTGAGGTCCTCGGGAGTGGGGATGTAGACGCCGCGCCCGGGATTGGTCGAAAGCTCCAGATCCAAGAACCCCGTCTTGCCCTGGTAGGTGAAGGTCGAGATGGTGTCGGAGGACACCGCGCCGGCTTCCGGCACCGGCGTCATGAAGCCCTGCACGCCGTCACAGTCGATTTTGACTTTTTCGCCGTCTTCGAGCGTCAAGATGGCGGTTGCGCCCATCGGCGAGAGGCCGTCAGCATCGAAGGCGGTGACGACCCGCAGGTCGCGCACGTCCATATCCACGCCGTGTCGGGACACAAATCCGGCCACCATCTTGGGGCCGTTCTTCAGGTCGAGTAGAAAGCTAGCGAAGCTTAGTTCAGGGCCGACCGTTCCCGAGAACATGCGATATCGGTGCATGCTGACCCGGCCGTTGTCGCGGAAACCCCAGGAACGGTCGCGATGGGCCAAGGCGTCGATTTCGTAGATCTGCTCGCCGATCCGAATTGTGCCGCGCAGCTTCCCGGCGCATTCGAGATGGCCGTCCGAATTGATATTGTCCATGAACTTGTCAGAGTGACCGGTCTTGGACCAATTCCGAGGGGTATGAAAACTCTCATAGAACTCCAGCTTCGCGCTGCAGTCGGGTTCGTCCCAGCTGAACCGCATCTTCTGATCGCCGAGGGCCTCGGCGACGTGACCGTCGACCCGGTGGCCGGTTTCCCATCGGTCCGCCTCACTGATCGCCCTGTGATTGGAATAGGAATCATTAAGCACATAGCGTTCACCGCCCTCGGCGAAGACGAAGGCCGTGACCTGGCCGGAGCCCAAATTCGGCTTCTGCCCTATGCGATGAAACCCGCCGATGCGCCGATCGATGTCAAAGAACCAGTAGCAGTCGCTTTCCTGCCAATTTGACTCTGCGCTTGGGCGGTGAGGGCGGTCCCAACTTGGATCGTAGGTCATCAAAACTCCCCGTATGGCGTCCGGCGCAGGCGCCAACGCGCCATTCCAGCCAAGATCACAAGCGCCCGCTTTTGCGTCTTTGGGCGGCGTATCCGCCGCCGCTTGCTGCGACAGATAGAGCCGGCCTCGCCCCCGAGAGTCAATAAGTCGCGTCGATAAAATCCGGCAAAAAATCCGTATAGTGCGATTATGCTGATGGTTTAAGCTATTTTCGCGCATATAATATGGCGTGTATCCGCGCGAATATGCTGGCCGCTATGACAACGGAAGGATGCCGCAGGTGCGTTTTGATTCAGATTTCACCATGACGATCGGCGGCGAAAGCGCCGTTTCGCCGGAGACGTTCAACGTGGTCAATCCGGCGAACGAAAACATCGTTGGCGTCTCGCCGCGCGCGTCCCAGGGTCAGTTGGACGAGGCTGTGGCGGCGGCGAGAGCGGCCTTTCCGGCATGGGCGGCCACGCCGCTGGCCGCTCGACAGGCCTTGGTGGCCCAACTGGGAGGCCTCCTTGCCGCAAATGTCGAGCCGTTGAAGCGGCTTTTGACGTCGGAGCAGGGCAAGTCCCACGCTGACGCCGCCATGGAGATCATGGGCGCCGCGCTGTGGTGCCAGTCGATCGCCACCCAGGATATTCCCGAAACGATCAATGAAGACAGCGAGGTCCGACTGAGCCGGACCCGCCATGTCCCCCTGGGTGTGGTGGCGGCAATTTCGCCCTGGAACTATCCGCTGATGCTGTCGATGTGGAAGGTCGCCGCCGCGCTCTGCGCCGGCAACACGATCGTGCTCAAGCCATCGCCGTTCACACCCCTGACCTGCCTGAAGATGGGAGAACTGGCCCGGGAGTTGCTGCCCCCAGGCGTGCTCAATGTGATCGCCGGCGGCGATGAGCTTGGCCCCTGGCTCACCAGCCACGCCGGCATCGACAAGATCGCCTTCACTGGATCCACCGCGACCGGCAAGAAGGTCATGGAGACGGCGTCGCGCGACCTCAAGCGCGTGACCTTGGAGCTTGGCGGCAATGACGCAGCCATCGTCATGCCTGATGTGGACCTCGAAACCATCGCGCCGCAGCTGTTCTGGTCGGCCTTCACCAACAACGCCCAGCTCTGCGTCGCCAGTAAGCGCATGTACGTCCATGCCGATATCTACGCCCGCTTCAAGACCGCCCTGGTCGACTACGCCAAGACGGTCAAGGTGGGCGATGGCGCCGAGCAGGGCGCCCAGCTGGGTCCCGTCCAGAACCGGGCCCAATATGATCGCGTGATCGAATTGCTGGATGACGCCAAGGCTGCGGGCCTGACCTTCCTGATGGGCGGCGATCCCGATCGTGCGGCGCCGGGCTATTTCGTGCCGATCACTATCATCGACAACCCGCCGGACGACGCCCGTGTGGTGCGGGAAGAAGCCTTTGGGCCGATCCTGCCGCTGTTGAAGTTCGATGATATCGACGATGTGGTGAGGCGGGCCAACGACACGATCTATGGCCTGGCCGGTTCCGTCTGGAGCCGCGATCTGGACAAGGCTTTGGAGATTGCGTCCCGACTGCAGACCGGGACGGTCTGGATCAATGAGGCCCAGCATCTTTGGCCGAATGCGCCGTTCGCGGGACACAAGCAGTCCGGCATGGGCGTCGAGAACGGGATCGAGGGGCTGCTCGAATATACCGTTCCCCAGACCATCACGATCAAGCGGACTGTGGCGGCCTAATTCCTTCCCAGGGCCTCCCCAAACTGGCGCGCTCGTCTCAGGCGGCGCGCCGCTTTTTTGAGTCCTTTGCCGGTCAGGGAAGCTCCGCCTAGTGTGGCGCTTCCGAATTCGGCCAGGGAATTGTCACGGAGATACGCTTTCGATGATCCAAGCAGATTTGTCCGGTCGCACAGCGATCGTGACCGGCGCGTCTAGCGGCTTCGGTCGGCATTTCGCGCGGGTGCTGGCGTCTCACGGCGCCACTGTCGTGGTCATGGCGCGCCGCGCCGACCGACTGGACAGCCTAGTAGCGGAAATCGAGGCCGCGGGTGGCGAAGCGGTCCCGTTGGCGCTCGATGTCTCCGACGCCGAGGCCGTGGCGCGCGCGGTCGATGGCCTTGAACGGATCGACATTGTGGTGAACAACGCTGGCGTCGCCGGAGCCAGCCCGACCCTCGACTGTGAGGAAGACGAATGGCGTTGGACCTTCGACGTCAATGTGCACGCCACCTGGTTTGTCGCTCGCCAAGCCGCTCGCCACATGATCAAGGCCAAACGGGGCGGCTCTATCATCAACATCGCTTCGATCACCGGTCTAAGGCCAGGCGTGTCGGCGGTGGCCTATGCTTCATCCAAAGCGGCGGTGGTTCACCTGACCAAGGCCCTGGCGATGGAATGGGCGCGCTACGACATACGGGTCAACGCCATCGCCCCGGGCTATTTTGAAACGGATCTGAACCGCGAACTTCTGCAGTCTGATTACGGTGAAGTGATGCGCAAACGCATTCCTCAGCGTCGCTTTGGCGAACTGGCGGACCTTGACGGGCCCCTCCTGCTACTGGCTTCAGAGGCTTCGCGCTACATGACGGGCAGCGTCATCGCCGTCGATGGCGGGCATCTGGTTAGCCCGTTGTAATCATCGCTTTGGCGGGTTCCCGTCACCTGCTCGGTGAGAATTCCCTCGCCGGTCTTAACGGCCGGGCGATGGCGACCTTCGTCCTCGATGCTTGATGGGGCGACACCGAGGTGCGTGGACAGAAATGTTGCGTACAATCAATTTTATATTGATACGCATTATGGTGTATGAGGTTGACGCGTGCGGGGTATGGTGATGTATTTTCGCCATCTGCTTTCGCGTTGTGAGCGCGACGGCCAGCCAGAATGCCGATCATTCTCAGCCCGCTGAGAGCGGGGCCGGCAGCCAACTAAAAAGACAACCCGTGCGCCACCCGGGCGCCTTCTAAGAAACGGACGTGGACTGAGGGAGGTCGTTGTCGCCGTGAAGCGCTATGAACCCAGCTGGGATTGCCCGCACGCGCCCGGCCCCGAAAGCCTGTGGCAAGAGAGCGACTGGCTGACCTTTTACGATCCGGACGCCGGGGTCGGCGGCGTCTACCGGATCGGACGTCAACCCAATCGCGGCAAGGGCCAACCCAACCTATTCGTTTTCGCCCGTGGGGGGCAAAGGTTCCTGATGAAGGACCTGGGCGGTCGAGGCCTGGATTGCGATCTTGGTCCAGGCGATCTGTGGGAGAGTGGCTACCGCGTCGCGGGCCATCAGGTGGACGCCCTGGGCGGCGGACGCATGCGCTACCGGTGGAACTATCCGGAAACCTATGCGGAACTGGAATTCCACGACGCCTTCTATACGCCCCGCGGCTGGGCCGCCGCGGAAAAGGGCGCGGAGATCATCGCCTGGCTGAACCCCGACGGGCACCTGGAGTGCGCCGGGCGGGTCACCGGGAAGGTCAAAATCGGCGACCAGAGTTACGACATCGACTGCATGGGGCACCGCGACCGGTCCTGGGGCTATCGCGAGAGCTATATGCCGAAGATGAAGCGTACGCTCGGCGGTTGGGGAACAACGGGGGCCGGCTTTAGCTTTGCGACCATGCTGCTGCACCTGAAAAGCGGGGAGCGACTTGTCACCGGCTTTGTGCATCGCAACGGCCACGAAGAAGACATCGTCGACATCCGCTTTCTATCGACGCTGGATAGCGACCTGCTGTCTCCCGTCGCTGGTGTCATGCTGCTGACCTTGGAGAGCAGTGAGCTTATCCGCATCGACTGCGAAATCGCCCAGAGCCATGCGGGCTACGCGCCGGGGATCGCGTTCAATTCGGTCGGGGTTTTCTGGCGCGATGGCGTGCGGGGTTTCTGCGATTTCTCTGCCATGGCCAATCCGGGGCGGGCTGAGCATTTGCCCGATGCCGCCGAAGTCACCTTGGCGACGGTGCAAGCGGGGCTTTCACAGACCGCCGATGGCAGCTGCCTAGTCGAGGTGGCGGCTTCGAACGACGAGTTACCCGTACGGGTCCAGGCGGGATGACCGCCAACGGTATCGGCCGCGCTGTCAGAATCTAGGATTTAACATGCCAGCCATTTTGAGGTTTGCGCAGGGTCAGATGGAGTGAAGTCTGTGGCTCCATATTCAGAAATCGATCTCCCGCACCAGCCGAGCGATCATCCGGAGTGGCAGGAATCGTGGGTGCTGATTTTCCGCGATCCGATCACCGGCGCCGTGGGATTTTTGCGCACCGGCTCCTATGTCAATCAGGGCACGACCCAAACCCACTGGGGCATGGCTCTTCCTGATGGAACCCGTTTTCGGCGTCACCTGCTGGATCGCAAGCTTGAGCTTGGCGACCGCACGTCGACGACGGCCAGTTCGGGGACGATGAAATACTCGATCCCCAACATGAATATGCCTGGTTTCAGGCGACCGACCAGGACGCGGAGGCTGACCTGCGCCTCTATGACTGGTTTCCGTCCCAGGACTGGTCGTTCATCGGCGGCCCGCATCACGGAAAAGATCTGGGCTCGATCAGCGGCGCGGATCAGGCGACCATGGGCTCATCCGGCCATCCGGAAAGCGCCGGGCGCGTGGAGGGCCGCATCCGCTTCGGCGATCGCGTGATCGATATTGAGAACGGCCTGGGCTATCGCGATCACGGCTTTGGACCGCGCCCGCACGCGGTGTTCCGTTCCGCGCGGTGGCATGCCGGGACCGTTGGGCCCGGCCTGTCCTATTCGTTGGTGAGCATGCACGACAATGCTGGCGCCTTTCATGAGTTTGGATGGGTGATGCTCAATGGCGTCCGCGAGATTATTCGTGACCTGCATACAGTGAGCGCCACATTGGAAGACGGCTATTCCGTCGTCGGCGGCTGGTCGACCGTCCTGCTCGAAAACGGACAGTCCCTGCGAATAAATGTAGATGCAGTGGACGGTGTCGTCACCTCGACGCATTTTAATAACGGGGGCCAGGATCTTCACCTGCCGGCATTGAGGTCTTGTCCATACCACGTTGGAACGGACAAAGTGGCGTCTGTGATTTCAACATGATCGACAATCCCCATCGCGGCGAACAGGAAGTCTCGCACCTTCTGCTCGCCAACCATCACGACGGCCTGAGTCAGCGCAGTTTTGACCCGTCATGGGTCCGCTAACCTGGACCCTTTGACCCGGGCGGACCCCGGCCTGGACGAGGGTTGTGGCTAGAATGCGCTAAAAATTTCAGAAAATAAGATGCAACGCTGGGGAATTCGATCAAAAAAAACATATTTTACGTACCAAAATGCGATTTTTGGATCGCATATAGTCGTTGACAGAAAGGCGGCCGCCGTAATACGGTCCTCCAAATAGAAAAGCGCGGTGCATCAGCGACGCCGCCTACAACGAAGCGGATCCGGGGAAACGTATGCGAAACAGCACCATGAAGTTGGCCCTTTGCGCCGCGGTCTCTATCTATGCGCTTGCTCAGGCACCTCTCGCTTTGGCGGCGGACGCGGTGGCGCCGCTGCAGCAAGTTCCAGAAGTGGTGGTCACCGCCCAGCGTCGATCGGAAAGCATCCAGAAGGTGCCGATGTCGGTCGAGGCGGTCAGCGCCGCGACCATTCGCAGTCGCGGCATCGCCAATCTGGACGATCTCCAAAATGAGGTTGTCGGCGTCAAGTTCGGGCACTTCTCAGGCGGCGACAACATCACTATCCGCGGCGTCGGCTCGGCCTTCGTCTCCGGCGCTGGGCAAAGCTCCGTGGCGGTCTATGTCGATGGCGTCTACCAGTCCCAGATCGAGTCCCTGGGCATGGGGCAGTCTGATCTGGCCGGAATCGAGGTCCTGAAAGGGCCGCAAGGCACGCTGTATGGCCGCAATTCCAATGGCGGCGTCATCAACATCTCCTCGGCCAAGCCAACAGACGCGCTCAGCTATGGCGCCTCCATCGGCTATGGCAATTACAACCATATCGACGAGCAAGGCTATGTCAGCGGCCCGGTGACCGATCGCCTAAGGCTGCGTCTGTTCGTGCAGAACGACGATCAGCAAGGCTACATCACCAACATCGTCACCGGTCAGAAGCTGGGTGGCGTCAACTCAATCGGCGGCCGGATTTCATTGGACGCCGACGTCACCAGCCGATGGAAAGCCGAGTTGCGTATCAGTTCGTGGAAGGACAACTATGCTGGCCCCGTCTATGACGGCAACAATCGCGCCTTCTACTTCCTTCCGGGAACCAATGACTTCAATCCGTACGCCGTGGCCACGCCGGTGCATTATGGATCCGCGCGCACCAACAGTATCGTGTCCCTGAAGAACACTGTTCATCTGACAGATCAGATCCGTTTGGTGGCGACCACAGGGTTCGATGATTTCATCAACAACGAACATCTCGACGCCCTCGGCAATGCGACCGTACCGCTGCCGATCAAGATCCAGCGGCGAGCAGACGAATTTACCCAGGAAATAAATCTTGTCGGTGAAACCTCCAAGGTTAAGTGGATCGCTGGGGCCTTCTTCCTCAACGAAGTCGTCCATCAGCGCAATGCGACGGATGAGACCAATATCGCCTTGTATGGAACCGAGGGCGCTCCCCCGACCCATATCGATATCGGACCGCAAGCTTCGAGCATTGTTCAGCATGGCCACCTCCAGTCTGTCGAGACCAGCGCGTCGGTCTTCGGCGATGTCACCTATAGTCTGACCGACAGCACGCGGGTCTATACCGGCTTGCGCGGGACCTATGACAAGCTGCGCATCACGATGTTTGAAGGCATAGGCGCGTTCGCGCCGCCGACAAACAGTTGCGATCCGGTGATGGAGGGCGACGACGACACCTCGATGACGGGTCGTGTTGGGGCGGAGCACGACATCAGCCGCTCCTCCATGCTCTACGCCCAATATTCTCATGGCTACAAATCACCGGGCTTTTCACAATCGACCTGCAACAACCCGTTCAAGGCTGAAATTATTGACGCCGTGGAAATCGGCTACAAATCACAGTGGTTCGACCGCCGATTGACCTTCAATACTGACGCCTTCCACTACGGCTACGACAATCTGCAGTTGGAGCAGGCGACGCTGACCGGTATTCCCGTGGTCAACGCGCCGCAGGCCCATATCTGGGGCTTTGAAGCTGGTGTCGTGTTGCGGCCAATCAATGATCTGCGGTTTGACGCGGGCGTCGTTCTGCTCGACGCCAGCTACGATCGGTTCTGGAACCAGGATCCCAACAACGGGGTGGCGTCCTGCGGAGTGGGGAGCAATCCGAGCACCGGCGCCGGTTGCCCGGCGGCCGCCAACCTCAAGGGTGTTCAGTTGAACAATGCGCCTAAGGCCGCGGGCAATGTCGGCGCCGAATTCGACCAGCATCTTGGCGGGTTCGGAACGATCACCTGGCGGGCCGAAGTATCCTTGACCGACTCGTACCATGTTCGGGAGTTCAACGAACCTTGGACGATTCAGCCCGCCTACGCCAAGTTCAACCTGTACGCTAGTTACGTCACCGACGACGGTCACTACCAGCTTCGCGGATATGTGAAGAATCTCAACAACGTGGCGGTGCTTTCCGGTGAGCTGGGCTATGGCGCAGCCCTCAGCGAATTTGAAATGCCGCGCACCTACGGCGTCGAGGCGAGCGTCAAGTTCTAAGCGCGGATCGACCAAGGGGCCTGCCTATCGCAAGGTCGAGCTATTGGATGGGCAGGCGCGGCGGGCTCGGTGATCAGCGGAGCCGCCGGAGATCCAAAGGGACCGGGATGACTGTTGAAGCGGAAATCAAGGGATCCATGGAAGGATCCGTCAAGAACGCAAAGGCGCTGTTCGCCCGGATCGACCCCGATCGGCTGCAGCGGTTTATCGAGCAGCAAGACGATGTGGAGGGCTCGGTCGTCCTGAGCGAGCTGGTCTATCCGAGCGAAGGCGCCGGTTCGAGCAACGGGATCGCTTTCTTCAAGGCGACCGTCGATCGTGGCCAGGGACGCGAGACCCTCGACTTGGTCCTGCGCTACTCGCCAGGCAAGCAGCTTCTCAAGCAGAAGACCTATGGCGCCGAGGTCCTGACCCTTCGTGCGGTCGCGGCGGCGGGGCTCGCTGCGCCCCATCCCCTCTGGCTTGATCCTGATGGCGGCCAGATCGGTCACGAGGGCTTTGTCATGGAGCGGGTGGTCGGCGACACGCCGAGCGCGGCCATGTATTCAAGCGGACCCTTGGCGAACGTCTCGGCTGAAGTCCGCAAAGAGCGGATGCTGAAGGCGGCCGACTATCACGGACGCCTGCGAAAGGCGGCGCTTGGCCCCGACCGGGTTCCCCATCTCGTGGGTCGCGGCGACGGCGAAACGGCGATCGAACGAGAGCTCAATTGGTGGTTCAACGAGGTGCTGCTGGTCTGGCCGGCCGACGACCCCAAGGTCGCGACCATCCGCGCCCTGAGGGACTGGATGATCAAGCGTCAACCGCATGACCTCTATCCGGCCGTTCTGGTGCACGGCGACGCCCAGATCGCCAATATCATATACCGGGACGGCGAGATCGCCGCAGTGATCGATTGGGAGCTGTCCTATCTCGGCCACAACGAGTCCGACCTGGCGCTTTTGGTGTTCCTGACCGAAACTCAGAACGTCACCGACACCCAGGTGGATGGGGTTCCGACCGAGGCGGACTATGTCCGGCGGTTTGAGCAGGCCAGCGGCGGCAAGGTCGCACACTGGCCCTATTTCAAGCTGATGAACATGTATCGGGTGGTTTCGGTGTCCTCTCTGAGCGCCGAATTCATGCCGTCTTTCGAAGCGGTCTGGACTTTCTTCGAGGGCTATATGAGGCGGGCCTGGGACGAGGCCAAGGCTAGCTATTCCGACTGATCGCGGCGGGTCAGACCAGATTAGCGAGATCGTAGCGATGCTTGAAGCTGCGCGTGATCACCTTGACGTCGATGGCGAGCGCGCCGGCGGCCTGCGCGGTCACGCTGGCCAGGGCGGCTTCGACGGCTTCCAGCGTATCTGTGACGAACAGGGCGATGAAATTGAACTGCCCCGCCGTCTTAGCGGCGAAGAAGCAAGCCGAAGACTCGCATAGGGCGCTCGCCAGGGCGGACGCGTGAGCTGGATCGACCCACATTCGGGCGATCGCGCTGATGGTCTGTCCGATCATGGCGGGGTCGCAGACCACACCTCGCGATATGATCTTGCCCTCGGTCATGCGGCGCAGGCGCTGGCGGATCGTCCCTTCGGAGAGGTCGAGCTGGCGAGCGATATCGCGATTGCTGCGACGCCCGTCCATAGCCAGCAGAGCGATAATCGCCTCGTCGATATCCTCGGGCGTCGGCGCGGCCAGGCCGTCCGAGATACTCTTGGACAGGTTTCCATATCCGGCCAGGTGTTTGATGGTCTCCAAGCACACATGCAACTCCACCCGGCGAATGCCCGGCGTGGATGCCAAGGGCCCTTCGACGAGCAATTGCAGGCTCGCGTGGGTTTGGGCATAGGCGTTGACCAGAAGCTCTGGCCCACCTAGCGAGCTGACCACACTGGTCAGCTGCTCGATCGCCATCAGGTCGGTAGCGATTTCGGCGGCGGGGCGCCCGTCCGAATAGATGTCCAAAAAGGCGAAGACGTTAAAGCCGAGCGCGGCGAGGTCCCGTTGCACGGTGACCCGCATAGCGCCCCGTTCGGCCATGTTGCGAATGCGCGAAGCGACGGTCGGCTCGGCGACGCCGAAGCGCCGGGCCATCGCTTTGTTGGTCGTTAGGGGATTGGCGCGTAGCGCCTCGATGATCTGAAGATCCAATCGGTCGGGCGGCGCTATGTCAGTCATAACGGAGGGGGCATCCCGAGACCTGTGTGAATGGGCTTCACCGACCTTGGCCGATCGGATGTTTGCTTGGAGGGCCAATCTACCCGACTTCTGTTGATTCGATGAAGCGATCCGGGCGGTCGCGACATGGCGCGGTCGTGGTTCTCGCCGATCGTTTCGCCGGACGGGACAAATTTGCAAACGATCCCAGCTCAGGCCGACCGCAACGTAAACCTGACATTTTCGTGTCATCAAACCACATTATGCGTATAAAAAAGTGGCTACAAGATAATTGATGATTGACCTTCTGCACATCCGCGCCAAATATCGCGCTCTAAGCGATGGCTCAAAAGCGCGCGAGCTCGAAGGCTCCCGGTGAGGCGATGTGGATATTCGGATCCTTGATCCGATAAGAGCAGGTCTTTCGCTCGTTTTTGAAAAATTCGCGGGGAAAGCTGAAGGGCGCGGCTGAGCTACCCAGCTTGCAAGGGCTGCGACAGTAAAAGGCCCAAAGGAGTTTAGCTTGGACAGTGATGAAATCAGCGCTGGAATTGTCGCGATTCAACGCAAAGCGAGATTTGCCGGCACGACGCCGGAAGAGTGGGCGCGACGTCTTGAGGCTCTGATTGAGGGCAGGGCTCCTGAATTGGAGGCCGTGACCGTGACCAATGTCCGGCCTGTCGGTACGGCGGCCGGCGGATCGAATGGCACTATGTTATTCGATATCAACCATGTCGCTGATGGCCAAGCTCAAACCCAGCACCTCGTCCTTCGCTTTCTGCCAACCGAAGGCCTGTTTCATCGCTACGACGTTTCCGCTCAGTTCAACCTACAGCGGGCGCTGCAGGGCACGAAGGTGCCGGTGCCACGGCAGCTGTGGCTCGACGCCGACGGCGCCTATCTGGAACGCCCCGGCTATGTGATGGCGCAGGTTCCCGGCGTCAGCACGCCGATGGCGTGGATGACCTCAGGCCTGCTATTCGACGCCTCTCCGGCCGAGCGTCGGCGGATAAGTCTGGGCTACATTCACGCCCTGGCCGACATCCATGCCGTTGACTGGCGCGGGCTTGATCTGCAGTGGCTTGAGAACCGGGCCGCCGGCGACCGCCCGATCGAGCGGGAAGCGAACTGGTATTGGGATTCGCTGCTGTGGTCCGAAAACGCCGACTATATCGCGATGCTCGCCCCGGTGAGGGATTGGCTTATCGCCAACGAACCCTCGGACATTGACACGGTGATCTGTCACGGAGACGCCAATTACGGAAACTACCTCTATCTGGATGGGAAGGTTACCGCGGTCGTCGACTGGGAGATGGCGTTCTTGGGCGCCCCGGAGTGCGACATCACGTTCCTGAAGATCGGCGACGAAATCCTGCTGGACGCGGTGCCGTGGCCAGAGGGCGCCCTGATCTATGACGAGATGCGGGCCGAGTACGAACGCTATAGCGGCCGCCCGCTTCGACATGTTGAATATTTTGAGCTCTTCGCCTCGTACCGCCTCGCCGTGATCAACGTGCTTGCGATGAAGCATTTTCCCAAGGAAGTCCTGGAGTCCTTCATGCCTGTTCTAAAGCGCGGCCCGGAACTTTGTTTGCAGCGCGCCAAGGCCCTAGGCGCTGCCTTCGGGGATTGAGTTCCATCCGGCTGGATTTCGCATCAATACAGAATCTATAAAATCTGGAGAAGAACATGTCCCTCTATTCGGAAGCGGACTTTCCCCATCAGCCTGGAAAACATCCGCAGTGGCAGGAATCCTGGGTGTTGGTTTTTCGTGACCCGGCTACTGATTGTGTCGGCTTCTTGCGGACCGGATCCTATGTCAACGAGGGCACCACCCAAACCCACTGGGGCATGGCCTTGCCCGATGGTGCGCGGTTCCGGCGGCATATTCTCGACCGGCCTCTGCAACCCGGCGACCGAACAGAAACCACGGCCTCCTCTGGAAACCTGAAGTATTCGATACCGAACCTCAACTATGTGCGATTTGAGGCCTTCGACGACGACGCCGAGGCCGATTTGAGGCTCTATGACTATTTCCCGTCTCAGGAGTGGGAGATGGTCGGCGCTCAAAGCCGAACCCATGACGGCGACCATACCGGCCAGACCCAGGATGCGCACGGCCATCCGGAGAGCGCCGGTAGGGTCGAAGGGCGAGTCCGGATCGGGGATCGGGTCATCAATATTGAGAATGGCATTGGCTATCGCGATCATGGCTACGGGCCGCGGCCCTTACCGCTATTTCGCTCAGCACGATGGCATGGCGGCACGGTCGGGCCCGCCTTGTCGTATTCGCTGGTGACCATGCATGCGGAAGACGGAAGCTTCCACAAGATGGGGTATCTGATGCTCGACAATAAGCGGCAAAAAATCCGAGATCTTCACACGGTGAACTCGACCTTGTCGGACGGATATTCCAGCATCGGCGGCTGGTCAGTGGTCGAGCTGGAGGACGGTCGGA
Source organism: Caulobacteraceae bacterium (assembly GCA_036494815.1). GTDB lineage: Bacteria > Pseudomonadota > Alphaproteobacteria > Caulobacterales > Caulobacteraceae > Poindextera. The sequence continues at coordinate 14,414 of DASXNV010000011.1, read as the reverse complement.
CCATTCGAATCGATGTCGAGGCGATCGATGGCGTCGTCACATCGACCAGCCTAAACAATGGCGGACTCGGCTCGTCGCCCGCGGGCATCGAAGTTCTGTCCATCCCGCGCTGGAATGGTCATTCGGGTATTTGCGATTTCAATATGATCGACAATCCCCATCTCGGTGTCCAGCCAGTGAAGGGCGTCTTTCTCGCCAACTACAAGGATGGGCTGTCTGGGCGGGAGTTCGACCCGTCCTGGACGCGGTAGCGCCTCGGAGTTTCGCTGGGCGGTGCGTCGTCCCTACCAGCCACCGCTGATCAGCGGTGGGACGGGCGCGACCGCGCCCGCCCGCGGGCGGCGCCTCATGGCGAGCGTTTAGAAAGGCGATGGCGTAATGCGTATAAAAAATCATACTGAAATTCTCAGAATGTCAAAACTTGACCGTAAGATATAATGATGCGTTTAATCTCCTCGCAATCAAGACGACTAAGCCCGGCTGAACGGGCGAGTTGCGGCGGTATCCGCCAAGGGGGAGGGACTATGAACCATCTCGTTGAACCTAAGGCGGGGTCCCGCGCGAATTGGGCGCGCTCATCAAAATGGCTACTGTTGAGCGGCGCCGCGGTCTTTGCGTCGAGCGCGGCCGAGGCGCAGACACAACCCGCAGCACCCGGTTCGCTGGACGTGGTGGTGGTCTATGCGCAGAAGCGTTCCGAAGACATCCAGAAGGTGCCGGTGACCGTCGATGCGATCAGCGCCGTGCAGCTGAAAGACCATCAGATCCAAACCGTGGCGGATCTGACATCCTCTATCCCGGGGCTGCGCTCCGACGATGTCGCAGGTATGTCGAATATCGCCATCCGGGGCGTGGGCACGACCTTCACAACCGGGGCCGGCGAGAGTTCGGTCGCCGTGCATATCGACGGGGTTTACATCCCTCAACCCAAGGCGGCGTTGATGGGCGAGGACGATCTGAACCAGGTCGAGGTCCTGCGCGGGCCGCAAGGGACGTTGTACGGTCGAAATTCCACCGCGGGCGTGATCAATTTCATCACCGCCTCGCCGTCCGCCACGCCGGAGGGCCAGGTTTCGGTGCGCTATGGCAACTATAATGACGTCCGCGTCGAGGGCGATGTCAGCGGACCGATTTTGGATGACCTTCGCGGCAGGATCTATCTGACCGGTGAGCACCACGACGGCTGGGGCCGAGATCTCGTCACCGGTCAGCAGCTTCTGGATCTCAATGCGTTTGGCGGCCGGGGCTCGCTCGATTGGGACATAAAGCCCTGGTGGACCGCCGAGCTCAAGGTGGGCGGAAATCGCGAAACCTTCGCGGGCCCTCTGTATCAACCCTTCAACGCCAATTCGCTGGTGATCGGTTTGGCGCCGCCGCTGTTCAGCACGCTGACGCCCTATGATGTAAAGTCGTATCAGCACTATGCGTCAAATCGGCAGCTCGAGACCGCGATCTTGAAGAACGATTTCAAGATCAACGACGATCTGCGTCTGACCTCGATCACCGGCTACGTTCACTTCCAATCGTTTTATAATTTCGACGGCTTCGCCGCGGTGGTGCAGCCGCCCTTCACGATACTCGTGCCGCCCTATACGACGCTCACGGGCGCGCTACCCCCTGTAACGCTCTCGCCCTACACGCAGTCGGACGCAGTTTCCCAAGAATTTGACCTCAAGGGAAATTGGAGCAATCTGAAGTGGCTCACCGGGCTCTATTATTATCACGAAGACCAGAAGAATCGCAGCCTGAGTCTATTTGACGCCTTGGGTGCGCTTGGCCTGCTCGGGCTTTCGAATCCGGCCGACCCGACCTCGCCGGCGTTGCGATACTACACCAATATCGTCAAGCAATCCTCCAGCCGAACGAGCATATCGATCTTCACGGATGACACCTATACCGTGACACCGTCGTTGCGGGTGTTCGGCGGCGTCCGGGGGCTGTACGAAACGCTCTCCCAAGATCTCCTCAATATTCATTCGTTCGGCATCACCGCGCCCAACCAGATACCGGTCACAAGCTGCGCGCCTGGGTCTCCCAATCAAAGCCTCGATGAGTCCGCTGTGACGGGTCGCGCCGGCGCCGAATATGACCTGACGAGCCACGCGATGACCTATGCCGAGTATTCGACTGGCTATAAGTCCGGTGGTTTCTCACAAACCCAGTGCAATAATCCCTATAAGCCGGAGACGATCGAATCTACAGAGGTTGGTCTCAAGAGCCGCTGGCTCGATAATCACCTGACGCTGAATGTCTCGGGATATCATTATGAGATATCCAATCTTGAGATCGAAACGGCGACCCTCTTTGGCGTGCCGATCGTCAACGCTCCCAAGAGCCACGTCTGGGGACTGGATCTGTCCTTTATCGCCAGGCTGACCGATCATCTGAAGGTCGATGGCTCGGCGACCTTCCTGGACGCCCGCTACGACCAGTTCTGCAATCAGGACGCCACCTTTGGCGTCCCGACCTGCGCCGTTCAAGGGGGGGCGACGGCTCCCGCTGGGTCCAACCTGACGGGAACGCCGCTCAATAAATCACCCCATGCGTCGGGCACTGTTGGCGTCAGCTATGGTTGGACTACTCCGGTCGGCGATCTCGACCTCCGGGCTGAAACCTATATGACGACCGCCTATCATCTTCGGGAATTCAACTTCCCCTATACGAACCAAGCGCCTTATCAACTGGTGAGTCTCTATGCGACCTTGAAGCTCGACCACGATAAGTATGAGGTGCGCCTCTACGGAAAAAACATCGGAGACAAGAAGTATGTCACCGGTATCGACGGCATTTTGACCGGCGCCGTGGCGTCCTATAGCGCACCGGAACTCTATGGCATGGAATTTTCATTGAAGTTTTAAAAGGCCCAGACTACCGGGCGGCGGAACTAGGCGGATTCGGGCGGGTTAGATCACGCCATGGCCCGGATCTGCCCGATCATCGGCCTGCGGCCGGCCCCATCTTCCAATGGCGATAGGCCAGCCTATGTCCGGTTCAGGCGGATGGGGCGGCGGCCGCAGCCTCTAGCGCTCGCTGATACGTGCCCATGTCAAAATACTCGCGCCAGCTGACGATCTTGCCGTCCTGAAGGGTGAAGGCGCCCATCACGGGCAAATCTATGCGGTGGCCTGCCCTTAGAAAGCTGTCCATTCGCTCTGTCAGCACCACACCCTTGCCGTCTCCGACGATCTGAAGCAGCTCGATCTGGAGTTCGCCCGCGCCGCCAAAGGCCAGCATCTGCTCGATCCACGCCGCTTTCGAGCGGGTCGGGTCGATGGGCATATTGTGGACAAACACGTCGTCGGCCATCAGGCGCCCTGCCCCTTCAGCGTCATGCGCTGCCAGCCGATCAATAAAATGCCGGACAATATCGATGTCGGTCATCATGGTGGCTCCGATTGATTGGGAAGGCGTCAGGTGGCCGCCTGGTTCACGATTCTCGCCAGTTCCGATCTGGTCGGGCGGCGGTTGTTGTCGGCGATCACCTTGGCCTGCTCCCGGCTTGGAAACAGCGCCGCGACGATGCGAAGCCATGTCATCGGGCTGGCCATCCATTGAGATGGCTTCTCCAGCCCAAAATAGCCGTGTAGAAGTTTGCGGGCGACCTGGGAGTCGACGATCATGGCGCCATTGCCAAGATGGTTCTGCAGGGCAGAATAGAAGCGTGAGCCCATCGTGGCGGGCTTGAGGCCGGCGATCACCTCGAAGCGCTCGGTGTCCTTCTGGTCGATGGCGAGCAGGGTTTTCCATTCGCTGCGGAAGGTGCGTTCGAGCTTGGCTTCATAGATCCGAGCCCGCAGGGCGGGATCGTCGGTTTCAGCCAAGGATTCGGCCAGGAGCTGTGTGCCCAGGGCGCTCCAGGTGCACCCGCGTCCATATTTGGGGTTGGAGCGGATCGCGCTGTCGCCGGCGAAGAAAAAATTGAGCAATTGCGGCGCTCCGTCCTTTAGCGTCGACCTCCAAAGAAAATCCATATTCGCCCAACAGGCGACCTCGCCCACGGGCTCGGCGAGGGTGGGGTCGAGCCAGGCCTTGCCGCGAGGCGTGCTGTTGCACACCGCCTCGAATACCTCGCTTTGCTGCAGCGCGGGATTGAACAGGATCGGATCGCGCTTGTAGACGACCAGTGAGATCGTGAAATAGCCGTGGTCGGCTGGGAAGCTGGCGATCGCAAAGTCACCGAACATGTTGGCGGGCATGCCGCCCAGTTCCGGCTGAGCCTTACCCGGCAACAGCCGGTAGAGACGGGTGTAATAGGCGCAGGGAGAGTCGTAGGTGTCTTCGGGACACACCACGCCCGTCTTGCGCAGGGCCTGAGGAAGGCGAGAGGCGCGGCCTGAGCCGTCTATGACCACATCGGCCCTAAATTCCTGGATGGAGTCTTCAGGACCAGCCCGTACGCCGCGCACCGCGAAGGGCGCGGCTTCGCCCTCGATGATCAGGCTGCGAACCGGCATGCTGGTCAACAGGGTGGCGACGCCGTGATCGACAATGTGCCGGCGCATGGCCAACTCCATCGTCGATCGCCGCGCCACCAGGATCGCCAAATCGCCATCGCCGGCGGCCGGCTTGAAGGATCGGCGCGCCAGGGGATGAAGATAGGCGGTGAAGCCCATCTCTGGGATGCCCGCGGATCGCAGATCCGCCATCAGGTCGGGATACCAGTCCCGAATGATCTGACGCAGTTTCCCAAGGAAGAAATGGGGGTGCAGGGCGTGGGGAACGCCGCGCCGGCGCCACTGGCTGGAACGCTCAAAATCGACCGCGCCGTCTGGCGGCGCGTCGGCTTCGAGTATGGTGACGCAAAACCCGCGGGCGTTGAGGGCGAGCGCCGCCGTTAGGCCCGTAATGCTGGCGCCGACAATCAGCACCTTTTGCGGCCCGGCTTGTGTCACGGCGGCGCTCCTCAGTTGTCGAGCTATTAGTGGCTCGATAATATAGCGCAAAAATATATTGGTATGGAAATTGAATCAATAACGCGTTCCATAAATGGCATATGCTATGCGCAAAATCTCGAGCCGGATTGGCCGGAATTCACTTCAATCAACCTCCTTCACGCTTAGCCGAGCGGCTGAGTTTCCATCCTAGTCGCGATAGCCGAACAGGGCATCTGCGCCGGCTAGGCCGACCGTCCCATCCGGAATGCAGTGATAGATGAGGTAGTCCACGCCATTGGGTACGCCGCGGCCTTCGCTTATGGCCATGACGTGGTTGAGCCAGGCATAGCGTGGATGGCTGGTCTCGAATCGGGGCTGGGTAGAAAAATAGGTTTCGCCAAAATCCACGGTCTCGCCGCGACGATATTTCTCGACGATGTGCGGCGGGGTGTTCGCGACGCCGAAATACTGGACGAAGATGTTGACGCCGTCTTCGGTGACGATGACCAGGCGGACGTCGATATGATAGACGCCATCGCTATCGACCAGTTCGAACTCTCCGCCGACGGGCGCGACGATCCCCTTGATCCTCGGTCCCTCGACTGTTCCTCCACTTAAGGTCCAGACATTGCGGCGCCCTTTCGGGATCGCCCCGATCGGATATCGCTTTCCGAGGATCACTTGCATCCGCAGCAATGGCTCAAGCCGCATTTGACAGTCTCCAGCCCCGCTAAAACCCTTACAGTCCAGCCTGGGCCGGGGGATGCTGGCCCGGCTTGGCCCAGTAGCTGTCGCGCAAAAGGCGCTTGTAGAGCTTGCCGGTCGCATGCCGGGGTAACTCCGGCATGAAGTCGAATTGCCGGGGCGTTTTGACGTGGCTGAGCTGGGATCGGCAGAGCGCCAGGAGCTCGGCCGCCAAGGCCTCGCCGGCGTCGCTCCAGTGGAGAGGCTGCACGATGGCCACGACCTTCTCGCCCATTTCCTCATCTGGCGCGCCGATCACGGCGACATCCGCCACGCTGGGATGGTTGATCAGCAGGTTTTCGATCTCTTGCGGATAGATGTTCACGCCCCCTGAGATGATCATGAAGCTCTTACGGTCGGTCAGATAAAGAAAGCCATCCTCATCCACCCAGCCGATATCGCCGAGCGTCGTCCAGCCATGCTGATTTCGCGACTCGTTCGTCTTGGCAGCGTCATTGTGGTACTCGAAGCTTGGGCCGCCCGAAAAGAAAATGACTCCTTCGCTGCGCGCCGGCAGCTCCTCGCCGGTCTCACCGCAGATATGGATTGTCGTGGTCAACGGCCGCCCGACCGAGCCCTTGTGGGCGAGCCACTCCTGAGGATTGATGAAGGTGCCGCCATTGCCTTCAGAACCGCTATAGTACTCGTGAATAATGGGACCGAACCAATCCATCATCGCCATCTTGATCGGGACTGGGCAGGGCGCGGCGGCGTGGACCACCGTCTTCAGCGACGACACATCAAATCGAAGCCGATCCGCCTCGGGAAGTTTGAGCATACGGACAAAATGGGTCGGCACGAACTGGGCGATCGTGATCCGATAGTGCTCGATCGCCGCCAGGGCCGCCTCCGGGTCGAACCGTTCCATGATCACCACGGTCGCGCCCAGCCGCATCATGGTCATGCACCAGCGCAAGGGAGCCGCGTGATAAAGCGGGGCCGGGCAGAGATAGACGCTGTCGGCCGACGCCCCGTATAATTTGGTCGCCACCGTGACCAGGGAATCCGCCGACGCGATCGGTTCGCCGGTGATGGCCTTGGGCTTGATTCCTTTGGGGCGCCCGGTGGTCCCGGACGAATAAAGCATGTCGAACCCGGCCTGTTCGTCTTCGACCGGCTCCATCGACATGGTCGACCGTTCGGCGATGAAGTCGCGATAGCCATCGACGGTTCCGCCGATGATATAGGACATCAGGTCGAGCTTGCGGCGCGCTATCTCGGCGGGAGTATCGCCCAGCGCGGTCGAGGTTATGAATACCTTGGCGCCGCTGTCCCGCAGGATGTACTCGATCTCGTCTGGCTGCAGCTTGGAGGACAGGCAGACGAAATAGAGGCCCGAGCGCTGAGCGGCCCAAGCCAACTCAAAGAAGACGGGGGTATTCTCCAGGCAAAAGGCGACCGCGTCTCCCGGCATCAGGCCCAGGGATCGAAGCAGCTGAGCGCCCTGATTTGAGCGATCGTTCAGCTCGCCATAGGTCACCGTCTGGTTGCTCGGAGAGAGGATGATGGCGGGTTTGGACGGCGTCGCCTGGCTATGGATTGAAGGATGCATGGGCGCGGGCTCTATCAACCTAGTTGGGGATCATGACCGGCTTGATGCACAGGCCGGCGTGCTGGTCGGAAACGGCCTGGTTGATCTGGTCCAGCCGATAGGTGGTGATCAGCTTGTCGAACGGGAATCGGCCGGCGCGATAAAGATCGATCAGCTGGGGAATGAAGTGATCGGGATCGCTGTCGCCCTCGATGATGCCGATAAAGCTGAAGCCGGCGCCGATCATCATGTTCAAGGGAACGGTCAGTAGGTCATCGACCTGTGGCGGCACGCCTACCAAGCCGAACTTGGCGTGGGGCGCGAGACAGCCGATCGCGGCGCTGATGACGTCTTTCAGACCGGAGGTGTCGAAGGCGTAGTCGACGCCCATGGGCAGAATCGCTCGCACCAGGGCGGGCAGATCGGCGCCGATCGGATCGATCACATGGGTGGCGCCCAGTTCGAGCGCCATGGCCCGGCGCGACGCCTTTGGCTCGACCACGATGATGGTGGCGCAGCCTTGCACCACCGCGCCGAGAACAGCGCTGAGGCCCACCGCGCCTCCGCCGATGACCAGCAGGGACGACCCCTTTGCACAGGCGAGGGAGTTGATGATGGCGCCCGCGCCCGTCTGAACGCCGCAGCCGAGCGGGCCCATGAGCTCGATCGGCACGTCACGGGCGATCGGAATGACATTGCGTTCGTTGGCCATCGCATGGGTCGCGAACGAGGATTGGCCAAAGAAGTTGGCGCTGGCGGTTTCGTCGCCGATGCTGATGGCGCTCGATCCATCGGGGCGAGCGCCGGCATAGTTCAGTTTGGGAAATGAAAAACAGTAGGCCGGCAGTCCTTCGACGCAGCGAGGGCATTGGCCACAGCTGTTGAAGGTCAAGACGACGTGGTCGCCCTTGGCGACCTTGGTCACGCCGGCGCCGACACTCTGGACCACGCCCGACCCTTCATGCCCGAGGACGGCCGGTGGCTTCATGATTTGTAGCCGCGCGCCGAAGACGAGATCGGTATGGCAGAGCCCTACGCCAGCGATTTTGACCAGAATCTCACCCGGCTGGGGATCGGCGATCTCGACCGGCTCGAGGCTGAACGCCCCGGCGGGAATGCGGGCGACCGCCGCGGTGGCCTGCGTGCTCATGAACGGCTTCCTTCAGGAGAGATTTGGCGCGGGAGCCGCCGAACCTGACCGGGACACGACGGCTCAACTGGCCAGGTGATGACCGGCGTCATTGAAGTTCGGCAGCGCTCTGGGACCGAGGATCCAGGCTCTGCCTGGACCCCCGCTCAACTATTCCGCGGCGATCGCCATCGGGCGCAGCAGCATCTCGTCAACCTCGGCGCCGCCGCTGCCGACGAGCCGGCCGGGTAGGGCTCCGGTGCAGTCCGTGCCATTCGTGAAGGTCGTCTGGCCGTTGACCATGACCAGCTCTATACCCTCGGGTTTGCAGACCCGGCGCCAGTCGCCATCGGGAAGATCGTTGGCGATTTCGTAGCGCAGCCGCTGGAAGCCCAATTTTTCGTAGTCGTAGATGAAAAGATCGGCCGCCTGGCCTTCGACCAGAGTTCCGCGATTGGTCAGGCCCAGCACCTTGGCCGGCAGGGCGCTCAGCTTATTGTGGATCTGCTCGAGGGTCATGACCCCGAGTTCGCGGCTCATCCACATGATCATGTCGGTCGAATATTGGCCGCCCGCCCAGAATTTCACATGGGCGCCGCCGTCGGAGGTGCCTGGCACGGTCAACGGATGCTGGAGCACCATGGCGACCTTGGCGGCGTCGCTGCTCATCGCCTCGGGGAGCAGGAAGTCTGCGTCGGCGTTGGTATCGACGACAATGTCCATGAACACATCCGTCGTGCAGGTCTTGCCCAGTTCAGTGGTGATGGCCTGTATGTTCTTGCCCTCGAATTTCACCCAGGGTTCGACGCCCCAGGCGTTGTTCAGGACATAGGTTTCCAGGGGGCCGCCCGCGGGCGCCAGGTCCTTGGGATCATAGGCCTCGCGCAGACGACGGCGGAAATCTTCATCGGCGGCTTTGGCGACCTTGGCGGTGCGATCACCCGCAAAGGTGAATTCGCGGAACACGGGCACGATGTTCCAGATATCCCAGTCGAGCGGCTTGAACTCGTTCCAGCCGCGGGTCGTCAGGGTCATCGAATAAAGCTGCAGGCCCTCGGCCGCGGCCTTGTCCAACATCTCGAGAATTTCCTCGTGATAGGTCGGCAGGTAGTCGTTCACCAGGATCACATTATGCAGAACGGGCCGGCCGGAGATGCGGGCCACCTGCAACGCGACCTCGCCAAATCGCGCCCCGGGAGTGTCGACGAGCGCCTGAACCGAGCCCTCGCCCCGATCGCGCAGCACTTCCGCCAGCGCGTAGATATCATCCGGGTTCATGATGTCGCTCGGCATGGGCTTGCCGTCGCAATCGATGTGGGTGTTGTGATCGCCCTGATAGGAAAAGCCGAAGCCGATCGCACCAGCGTCCATCGCCTTGTTCAGCTCGTCCTTCATGCGCTGGCGCTCTTGCGGGGTGGCCGAACGCGTCTTCGCCGCTTCCAGGCCCATGACATAGATCAGCAGCGGATTGAGCGGCACATAGCTGGCCACGTTGACCCCCTTGGGCAGGCGCTTCAGGTGCTCGAGCCATTCCGGAAAGCTGACCCAGTCCCAGCCCAGCGCGGTGCGCATGGCGTTGACCGGGACCTGCTCGGTGGTCTCCATCATCTGCATATAGCGGTCGCGATGTTCGACGGCGCAGGGCGCGAAACCGAACCCGCAATTGCCCACGCCGATCGTCGTGGTGCCGTGCCAACCCGAGTTGGTGGCATAGGGGTCCCAATGCAGCTGGGCTTCGTAATGCGTATGGGTGTCGATGACGCCGGGCGCTACGATCTTGCCGGTGGCGTCGATGACCTTGGCGCCTGACGACGCCAGATTTTGGCCGACCTTGGCGACGATCCCGTCGCGAACGCCAATATCGCCCACGAAGCGAGGCTGGCCCGTGCCATCGACGACCGTGCCCCCCGCGATCACAACATCAAAACTCGACATTTCGGTTTCCTTTCCCGGCGCGTCGCTTGCTGTCGTGCGCCTCATTGATCGGGGCGATAGAACGTGAAATTGCCCTCGATAGCCACTGTATCAAGGAATGCGCGGAAATCTACATATTTTGATACGCAAGATGTGATAGCCTGGCTTGGCTTGCCGAATTGCGTCGGTCTTGGGCTTTAAAACGAACGCACCAGGCGAATTGGGCTCATAGGGATGGTGCGGCGCTTATGATTGCACGATGCGATGTGAAGAGGGCGGCAGGTCAAAGCTCGGCTATCCTGGCCTCGCCCCCAGCGCCCGCCGACCGCCGCCGGGGTTCTGTTCAGCGCCTAGATTGCGGGCGCCTATGAGGGCCGCGGTCTTCAATCAAGTCGGCAAGCCTTGGACGGTCGAGGTGCTGCCTGACCCGGTCCCATTGGCGGGTGAAGCGATCATCCGGGTGGGGCGCTGCGGGATCTGCGGCAGTGACCTGAGCATGAGCGCGGGCAAAGGTCCGCCTATCCCCTGCGGAACCGTTCTGGGCCATGAATATGCGGGCGAGGTGGTCGCCCTGGCGCCGGGTGAGTCTTTCTTGAAGCTTGGCGACCGCGTCACCGCTCTGCCCGCTGTCGGTTGCGGCGATTGCCTGATGTGCCGGCAGGGCGAACCGGTACTTTGCGCCCGGCTGGTCCCCTATATGGGCGGTTTCGCGGAGTATATGCGCATTCCGGTGCGGACCGCGGTCAAGCTCCCCGACAGCGTGACCATGGCCGACGGCGCGCTGGTCGAGCCGCTCGCCGTGGGGCTGCACGCGGTTCGGATGGTGGCCCTGACGCCGGGCGCGCGCGTCTTGGTGCTGGGCGCTGGCGCGGTCGGCTTGGCGACGATCTTCTGGGCGCGCCGGTCGCTTGCGGGTCGCATTGTCGCGATGTCGCGCTCGCGCCATCGCGCCGCGCTCGCCGAGACCATGGGCGCCGATCAATTCGTGGCGAGCGGCGAGGGTGAGGCCGAGCGAACTACAGAGGCGCTGGGCGGTCCCCCCGATGTCGTTTTCGAATGCGGCGGTGCGCCGGGCATGTTGAGCCAGGCCATAGGCCTTGTCCGGACCAACGGAACGGTGGTCTCCCTGGGCGCCTGTTCGGCGCCGGAACCGCTTGTCGGCGCGGTTTGCCTCATCAAGCAGGTCAAGCTGCTCTTCTCCATGGCCTACAGCGTCGAGGAGTTTCAGTTCGCCGCCGAACGGCTTGGGACGGCGAATTTCCAGGTCGCAGCCATGGTCACCAGCGCCGTGTCCCTTAACGACCTACCGGCGCAGATCGTCGCCATGACGAACGGGGGCGCCGACGGCAAGGTGCAGCTGGACCCGCGCCTTTCTCGAACCTAGCAGACCGCTTATGGAGCAGAATCTATGACCACAGACGCGCAGGATCTGGGCCGTCGGATCATCGAGATCAATCGGGCCGCCCGATTGGGAACCACCACGACCGAAGAATGGGCTGAACGCATCACGCGCATGATGCGCGCCCAGCCGGATATTTCCGAGCCCATCGCGGTGCGCGGGGTGCGCGCCCTGCAGGGGGGCGCTGGAAGCTCCAGCGGCACCCTCTTCTTCGAGGCGAGCCATCGCGAGGGCGATCGCATCGTTGAGGGGAACTATGTGCTGCGCTTCCAGCCGGCGGAGTTGCTCTTCCAGCACTATGATCTCGACGGGCAGGTGCGTATTCAGCGGGCGCTGGCCCTGGCCGGCGTTCCGGCGCCGAAGCAGTGCTGGGAAGATATCGGCGGTCGATATCTGGGGGTTCCCGGCTACGTCATGGCCAGGGTCCCCGGAGAGGCGGCGCCGGCGGCCTGGTTCGCGGAGGGTATTTTCGCGGAGGCCACGCCCGCGGTTCGGCGCAGACTAACCAACTCCTATCTGGAGACCCTGGCCAAGATTCACGCGATCGACTGGCGCCACTATGGACTGAGCTTCCTGCTTGATCGGGCGCAAGGCGAGGGCCTGATCGCCCGGGAGATCAACTGGTACTGGAACTCTGTCGAATGGGCCCAGGAGCACGCGGCGATGACGCGCTTCGCCCCGATCCGCGACTGGCTTCTGGCCAACCAGCCTGCGATCGCCTCACCGGTCCTGTGTCATGGCGACACCAATTTCACCAACAACCTCTTCGACGGTGAGAAGGTCACTGCGGTACTTGATTGGGAGATGGCGTTCATCGGCGCCCCTGAGGCCGATTTGGCCTATGCCCTGCAGGCCATGGGCGCGCTGAGCACCGACTGGCCAGAAGGCATTCCCGATGCGCAGGAGATGATCGCGGAATATGAGCGACTGTCGGGTCGGGTCGTGGAGAACCTGGACTACTATCTTCTGTTCTCCCTGTTCCGGGTTGTGCTGATCCTGACGCTTGGCAAGCGTGCCTTTCCGGACGACTTCCAGGCGCCATTCGCCGCCTATATCGAACGCACGGCCGACCGCATGTACCAACAGGCTCAGGTTCTAAATATCAGTTAGAGATGCGGCTGCGGCAGCCGCCTATGAGGCCCAGTTTCATCGTGAAGCCGCACGCTTCCGCGTCATGCTGATAACCGCGCCCTCGGGCTGCGCCTGACCGCAGAAGGTCGCCCAATCGGCCATCATCAGGCGCCTTTTCTCGAAAAGGTCGCCGCGTCGGTAAGCTGCCTCAACTTTGTCTCCGATGGCATGAGCCAACGCCATTTCCGCAACATCTCGCGCGTAGTTGGTGCATTCGCTCGCCCAATCGCGAAAGGTTGAGCGGAAGCCGTGTGGCACGGCGGCGACTTTCATTCGGCGGACGACCGCAGTTAGGGTCATGTCGGATAGAGAGCCCCCGCGCGGCGCTGGAAAGACCAGGTCGCTCCCCTCGATCCTTGGAAGGGCTTTTAGAAGCTTGACCGCGGCGGCCGAAAGCGGCGCGCGGTGCTCACGTCCCATCTTCATTCGGTTGGCTGGGACCGTCCAGACTGCCTCCTTCAGGTCGATTTCTGACCAGGTGGCACCCCTGACCTCACCCGATCGAGCCGCCGTCAAGATGGCGAACTCCAATGCCCTGGCGCCCATGCCATGGGCCGCGCGGAGCCGCTGCATGAACGCTCCAATTTGCGCGAAGGGCAGCGCGGCATGGTGCTCGATATCCGCCACCTTCGATGGTCGCGCCAATAGCTTGTCGAGATGGCCTCGCCAGCGAGCAGGGTTTAGCCCTTTGCGATAGCCACGGGCGGTCGCCCAATCCAGCACCTGCTCAATTCGGCCACGCAGCCGGGTCGCCGTTTCAGTTTTTTTGGTCCAGATTGGTTCAAGGATGGCCAGAACGTGCGTGAGGTCAACATCGCGCACCATGAGGGAGCCGATCACAGGATAGGCGTAAGCTGACAATGTGTTGCGCCATTGTTGGGCGTGCTTGGCGTTTCGCCAACCTTGCTCATGGGCGGTGATGTACGCGCGAGCACACTCTTCAAACGTTTTGTCCTTGGCTCGGGCGGCTCGCAGTTCGCTGGCTGCTGCCCTGGCTTCCGCAATGGGGTCCTTTCCCTCCCGGATTTGCTTGCGAGCGTTTCGGGCGGCTTCGCGCGCGCCAGCTAGGGTAACGTCGGGAAACCCGCCCAGACCCATATCGCGCCGCTTGCCGCCTATGCTCGCGCGAAGGATCCAAGTCCGCCCACCCGTCGGCAACACCTGCAGAGCGAGGCCAGCGACGCCACCGACAAAGTATAGGCCTGGCGCGGAGAGGCGCGAAACCGCCACTGGCGCCATTTCCTTCGCTTTCCTCCCCATAACTTTTCCACCCATCTCCACACCCATCAATTTGGGTGCTTTTGAGTAGTATCATCTGGGTCGTGGTGGGCCAAGAATATTCACATTATCATTGTAAAAACAACGGACGTGGGAAGGCATGGGGCGTCCTGAAATTCGAATCCCGGGGACTCCCTCTCCGCCAAACGCCGTTGAAATTATTATATAATCTCTAGGTGGCCCTAGTTTCGGCCCTAGTGGGCTCCAAAACCGCCCCGGTGAAGCTGTGGCGTTCGCGGCCGTACCTCACGCTCCTGGTGGTAGGGCTAGTCGTCGTATCGAACGCCACACTGTTTGAATAGGTCGGTTCACCACCCGCTGCCGACGTTTGATGTGACCGCTCTCGGCGTCAGAGCCCAGGCCATCGCCAATGGCGGGTTGTTGGCCGCCGCCGGGCGACGGCATACGACCCAA
>DASXNV010000010.1:0-31509 GCA_036494815.1 Caulobacteraceae bacterium | reverse complement strand
TTTCCGCAAGGTCAGCCAGACCGCCCTGCAGCGGGAATTCCACGCCCTGGGCGTCGATTTCGACCTGTGGAACGGCGAGAGCGATGTGGACCACCTGATCGCCCCCATGGTCGAGGACCTAAAGGCCAAGGGCCTGACCGAGGTGGACCAGGGCGCCCTGATCATCCGCGTCACCCGCGAAGGCGACAAGCACGAGCTGCCGCCCCTGCTGGTGGTCTCGTCCGAGGGCTCGGCCATGTACGGCACCACGGACCTGGCCACCATCCTCGACCGCAAGCAGTCGTTCGACCCGCACCACGTGCTCTACTGCGTCGATCAGCGTCAGGCCGACCATTTCGAGATCGCCTTCCGCGCCGCCTACCTGGCCGGCTATGCCGAGCCGGGCGCCCTGGAGCACATCGGCTTCGGCACCATGAACGGCGCCGACGGCAAGCCGTTCAAGACCCGCGAGGGCGGCGTGCTCAAGCTGCACGACCTGATCACCATGACCCGGGACAAGGCGCGCGAGCGCCTGCACGAGGCGGGCCTGGGCGCCGAGGTGGCCGCCGACGAGTTCGAGGACATCGCCCACAAGGTGGCTGTCGCGGCGCTGAAATTCGCCGACCTGCAGAACTTCCGCGGCACCAGCTATGTGTTCGACCTGGACCGCTTCACCAGTTTCGAGGGCAAGACCGGCCCCTACCTGCTGTACCAGGCGGTCCGCATCAAATCGATCCTGCGCAAGGCCGCCGACAGCGGCTTCGGGACAGACGGCGAGATCGGCGTCGCCGATCCCGCCGAGCGCGAACTGGCCCTGCTGCTGGACGCCTTCAACGGCGCTGTGCGCGAGGCCTATGACCGCAAGGCCCCCAACCTGATCGCCG
The DNA here is from genome assembly GCA_036494815.1 of Caulobacteraceae bacterium. GTDB lineage: Bacteria > Pseudomonadota > Alphaproteobacteria > Caulobacterales > Caulobacteraceae > Poindextera. The sequence goes on along the minus strand of DASXNV010000010.1, from coordinate 30,646 downwards.
AGCACGCCTACAAGCTGGCCCAGAGCTTCTCCAAATTCTACAGCGCCTGCCCCATCCTGGTCGCCGAGCCCCCCGTCCGCGCCTCCCGCTTGGCCCTGGCCGCGGTGGTCCTGCGCCAGTTGGAGACGGCGCTGCACCTGCTGGGCATCGAGACGGCGGAGCGGATGTAGGGGGCTCAGCCCGCTCCGCAGGCCAATCCGGCGAGCGGCGATCAGGCTTTCACCGGCGATCCAATCAATGGGCGTCAAACCGCCCGTCGGCGACTTCGATCAGCCAAGCACGCGCCTCTTCATGCTGAATTGAGGCCCGCTCGGCGCGCGCCTCTTCCACGGCCGCCGTCAGGAGCGCCAGTTCAGCCGCGTCGTCTTCATCAAGGTCCGGCGCCTTCGAAACAGCCTGGCTCATCGGATCAGGTTGCGGGCAAATCGGGTCAAAGTCGAGGGCGGCGACGACGGGAGAAGGTAACCAGAGCCTCGCCCCACCTGCCCAACCTCGCCACCGCCGCACGCCAAGCAATGGACTGACACCGGATCAAGGTCCTCCAGAAACAGCGCCAGCGCGGCGCCAAGTTGACGGCGAGCGATCTGTTCCTTGTCCAAGCTCATGCCCGTAAGCGCCTCCGAAGCCCGCTACCGGTGGCGATGACCGCCCCCAACCTTAATTCAGCCAAATTCCGCATTTCACCACCCTGGGCCGTTCCGAACGCCCACTCGCGCGCGCCTACCCTACCGCCCCCTTCGCCGTCCGCAGCACGAACCCGATCACCTCGGCCACCGCGCGGTAGAGCTCGGCCGGGATCTCCGTGTCCAGTTCGATGGTCGACAGCGCTTCGGCCAGGGCGGCGTCCTGGCGCAGCGGCACGCCATGTTCGCTCGCCACATCGATGATCTGCTGGCCCAGCCAGCCGCGGCCCACGGCGACCACGCGGGGCGCCTGGCCCTTGTCATAGGTCAGGGCCACGGCCAGGGGCGGTTTGTCGTCCTGGCTCATGAGGTGCGATTGACCAGGCGACCGGCGGGGGCCGCGGGCAGAGGCGGGGCGCCGGGTAGGACGCGCACCGCCGCGTCGCCGCCTTCGGGGCCGGCCAGGGCGGCGGTCAGTTCGGCCTGGCGTTGATCGAGCTGTTGGCGCACGCCCTCGCGCTCCGCCCACAGGGTCACGCGCGTGCGCCCGCCGTTCAGGGCCACCTCGGCATGGACGGGGCCGTAAGCCTCTAGGTTCAGCGAAAACCGCGCCCGCCAGACCGGCCCGGCCTCGTCGGCGCCGCCTGAGCCGCGCCCATCCCGGCTGATCTCGAACTGCGCGACGCCGGTTCCTTCGCGCCCCGCCACTGGCAATTCGAAGGCCCAGCGGGTGGGTTCGCCCGGCTTGGGCGTAGAGGCCGCCTGCATCAGCTCCAGCCTGGCCAGCGCGGCCTGGGCCTCTTGATGCAGGGTCTGGCGCACCTCGGCGTGGTCGCTGGAGGCGTCGAGGCTGGCCGCCGCCTCGGGCTGGCCGGCGGTCAGGCCGCCGCCCACCGGCGGAGGCGGACGCGGCGCCGTTCGCCTCACCGCCGCCTGGCCGAGCCCCAGGGCCGCTGCCGCCGCCTGCTGAGCCGCCGTCTGGCTGGCGCTGGTCAGGTCGGCCGGCAGGCGCAGCAACAGGGCCTTGAGGTCGGTGGCTGGCGCGCTGACCGCCGCCTGGCCAGTCTTCAGCACCGCCGCCGCGATCTCCGCCTCCAGGAACAGGCCCGATTGATTCACCGCGGCGCGCAGGGTCTCGCCAGTGACCGCGCCATCCAGCGGGGTCTGCAGGGTCAGGATCTGCTGCGCCGTGGTCCGCGCCGCGGCGGGCAAGGCCGACGACTGCAACGCCGCCGTCAGATCGGCCAGCAAAGGGGCCAGGCTGTCCTGGGCCGAAAGCGCCTCACCGATGAAGCCGGCCAGAATCGCCTGGATATTGGGCGCCGCGGCTGTGGCCGCCGGATTGCTCGAAACCGAGGCGACCAGCGCCGCTGAATTCGACCCGCTCTGCGGCGCGCCGGCCACGCCGCCAACGCCGCCAACCGCGCCCGTGGGCGGCGCGACCGGTCCGACGCTCATGGCGGCGAAGTCCAATTCTGGGGCATGGCCAAGGCCGAGGGCGGTTGAAGTAAAGACAGCCTAAGGTGATCCGCCCGGATCGACACTACCTTATCGCCGCCCATGGATAGAACAGATCGGACTTGTTTGTTGTGGCGTGGCGTCGTCGCCCGTTGACTTCGCGCCGGCCCTTCGTCAGTTTCCCGTCGACTCTCGCGGGAGAGGCCGGTGCTTCGCCACCGGCGCCGAAGGCGCAACCGCCCCGGAAACGCTCAGGCAAAAGGACCGCGCGGGTTACTGGACGCTGGAAAGCAGCCCTCCGTAAGGGGGACTCGCCGACGGAGCAAGGATGGACCCTTACAGGGGGTCTGTCCGGAATCTCTCAGGCTTAAGGACAGCGGGGGCGTGAACCGGGTGGCCAGCGGCCACTCCCCACGCCGGAGCTGTCCCTTGTCCGAACCCCTACTCACCACCCCGCTCCATGCCGCGCACATCGCCGCTGGCGCGCGAATGGTTCCCTTTGGCGGCTACGACATGCCGGTGCAATATCGCGACGGGGTGCTGAAAGAGCACCTGTGGACCCGCGAGCACGCCGGCGCCTTCGACGTCTCGCACATGGGTCCGGCCTTCCTGATCCTGAACCACAAGACCGGCGATGGCGAGGCCGACCACCGGGCGGTTTCGGCCCTGATCGAGCCCCTGGTCTGCGGCGACATTGCGGGGCTGAAGCCTGGCCAGCTGCGCTACACCCTGCTGCTCAACGACCAGGGCGGCATGATCGACGACCTGATGATCGGCCGGCCCCTGCGCGCGGACCGCCAGGGCATGCTCTATATCGTCGTCAACGCAGGGACCAAGGTCGGCGATTTCGCCCTGATCCAGACCGCCGCCGGCGACAAGGCGGCATTGAACCGCGCCGACGATCGCGGTCTGATCGCCCTGCAAGGCCCCGAAGCGGCCAGCGTGATGAGCGCCATCCTGCCCGAAGCCGCCGAACTCGGCTTCATGCAGTTTCGCCGGGTCGAGCATCGGGGCTACGGCCTGGTCCTGGCCCGCTGCGGCTATACCGGCGAGGACGGGTTCGAGGTCCTGGTTCCTCCCGAGATCGCCGACACCTTCTGGAACCGGCTGCTGGCGGACGAGCGTGTGCGCCCAATCGGCCTCGGCGCCCGCGATTCCCTGCGGCTTGAGGCCGGCTTGCCGCTCTATGGCCACGACGCCGACGAGACCGTGTCGCCCCTGCAGGCCAATCTGGGTTTCGCCATCTCCAAGCGCCGGCTGGCCGCCCAGGACTTCCCGGGCGCCGCCCGCGCCGCCGCTGAAAAGGCCGGCGCCCTCATGCGCGTCCGCGTCGGCCTGAAGGTGCTGCAAGGCGCTCCGGCCCGCGAGGGCGCGCAGATCGCCGATAGCGGCGGCGCCGTGATCGGCGTGGTCACCAGCGGCGGCTTCGCCCCCAGCCTCTCGGCTCCCATCGCCATGGGCTTCGTGCCCCCGGCGCTCTCCAATCCCGGCACGGCCCTGCAGGTCCTGGTGCGTGGCAAAGCCCAGCCCGCCGAGGTCGTCGCCCTGCCCTTCGTTCCCCATCGCTACGCGCGCAAAACCCAAGATCGGAAAGGCTGACCCCATGCGTTTCACCAAGGATCACGAGTGGATCAGCCTTGATGGCGACATCGCCACTGTCGGCGTCACCGCCTATGCCGCCGACCAGTTGGGCGACGTGGTGTTCGTCGAACTGCCCGACGCGGGCAAGACCGTGGCTGTGAGCGATGGCCTGGCCGTAGTCGAGAGCGTCAAGGCCGCCTCCGACGTCTACGCCCCGGTCGCCGGCGAGGTGGTCGAGGCCAACGCCGCCCTGTCCGACACCCCCGAAACCGTCAACCAGGACCCGGAAGGCGCCGGCTGGTTCGTCAAGCTGAAGCTGTCCGACCCGTCCCAGCTCGACGCCCTGATGGACCGCGCCGCTTACGAAACCTATCTAGGGACGCTCTGACCATGCGCTACCTGCCCCTTACCGCGGAAGACCGCGCCACCATGCTGGGCGTGATCGCCGCCCCGTCCATCGACGCCCTCTATGCGGACGTGCCGGCCTCCGCCCGGCGCTCGGGCACGGTCGACCTGCCCAATTTCCAAGGCGAGATCGAGGTCGAGCGGGCCATGGCCGCCCTGGCGGGGCGCAACCGCCCGGCGGGCGCGGCGCCCTTCTTCTGCGGCGCGGGGGCCTATCGCCACCATGTCCCGGCCAGCGTCGACCACATCATCCAGCGCTCGGAATTCCTCACCAGCTACACGCCCTACCAGCCGGAAATCGCCCAGGGCACATTGCAATACCTGTTCGAATTTCAGTCCCAGGTCGCCGCCCTCACCGGCATGGAGGTGGCCAACGCCTCGCTCTATGATGGCTCCACGGGCGCGGCCGAGGCGGTGATGATGGCTCACCGGATCACCCGCCGGGCCAAGGCGGTGCTGTCCGGCGGCCTGCATCCCCACTATGCCGAGACCATCCGCACCCTGGCCCACGTGGCCGGTGTCGATGTGCTCAGCCAGCCGGCGGCTATCGACGGCGAGGCGGCGGTGATCGAGGCCATCGACGCCGCAACCGCCTGCGTCGTGGTCCAGACCCCCAATGTGTTCGGCACGGCCACCGACGTCACCCGCATCGCCGAGGCCGCCCACGCCGCCGGCGCCCTGCTGATCGTGGTCACCGCCGAGGCCATCTCCTACGGCCTGCTCAAGTCGCCCGGCGAAATGGGCGCCGATATCGCCGTGGCCGAGGGCCAGTCGATCGGCAATGGCCTGAATTTCGGCGGGCCCTATGTGGGCCTGTTCGCCACCCGCGAAAAGTTCGTGCGCCAGGCGCCGGGTCGGCTATGCGGCGAGACCGTGGACGCCGAACGCCGGCGCGGCTTTGTCCTGACCCTGTCCACCCGCGAGCAGCATATCCGCCGCGACAAGGCCACCTCCAACATCTGCACCAATTCGGGCCTGTGCGCCCTGGCCTTCACCATCCACATGTCGCTGCTAGGCGAAGCGGGCCTGCGCCGCCTGGCCGGCGTCAACCACGCCCAGGCGCGTAAGGTCGCCGCAGCGCTCAGCGCCATCCCCGGCGTGGAGATCCTGACACCGCGTTTCTTCAACGAGGTCGCCGTGCGCCTGTCCAAGCCGGCGGCGGGGGTGGTCGAGACCCTGGCCGAAGAAGGCGTCATCGCCGGCGTGCCCTATTCGCGCCTGGCCCCGAGCGCGGGACTGGACGACGTGCTGCTGATCGCCGCCACCGAACTGACCACCGACGCCGACATCGCCGCCCTGGCGACAGCGCTCTCGGGGGTGCTGGCGTGATCCATTTCCATCTCAGTGTTTCAGGTTCAGGAGCCCGCCCATGACCATGCTCAATGTCGGCCGCCCCACCCGTCCGGAAGCCACTCAGGCCACTCAACCCACCACCCTGACCGGCGGTCGCGGCCTGTTGCAGGACGAGGCCCTGATCTTTGAGCTGGGCGGCTGGGACAAGACCGGCGTCGATCTGCCGGACGCGGACCTGGGCTCCGACGACCTAGGCGAGTTGTTCCGCTCAGCTCCCATCGGCCTGCCCGGCCTGTCCGAGCCCGAGGCCCTGCGCCACTATGTGCGCCTGAGCCAGAAGAACCACGCCATCGACCTGGCCCTCTATCCGCTGGGCTCGTGCACCATGAAGCACAACCCGCGCCTGAACGAGAAGATGGCGCGGCTGCCGGGCTTTTCCGACATCCACCCGCTGCAGCCAACCTCCACCGTCCAGGGCGCCCTGGCCCTGATGGATCAGCTGGCCCATTGGCTGAAGACCCTGACCGGCATGCCGGCGGTGGCCCTGTCGCCCAAGGCCGGCGCCCATGGCGAGCTGTGCGGCCTGCTGGCCATCCGCGCCGCCCACGAAGCCCGCGGCGATGCGAGGAAGCGCGTGCTGGTCCCCACCTCGGCCCACGGCACCAATCCGGCTACCGCCGCCTTCGTCGGCTACGCCGTGGAGGAGATCGCCCAGACCGCCGATGGGCGCGTGGACCTGGCCGACCTGGCCGCCAAGCTCGGCCCCGACGTGGCGGCCATCATGGTCACCAACCCCAATACCTGCGGCCTGTTCGAGCGCGACATCGTCGAGATCGCCAGGCTGACTCACGCGGCGGGGGCCTATTTCTACTGCGACGGGGCCAATTTTAACGCCATCGTCGGCCGGGTGCGCCCCGCGGACCTGGGCGTCGACGCCATGCACATCAACCTGCACAAGACCTTCTCCACCCCTCACGGCGGCGGCGGCCCGGGCGCGGGACCGGTGGTGTTGAGCGATGCCCTGGCTCCCTATGCGCCTACCCCCTGGGTGGTTCACGGCGACGCCGGCTTCGACCTGGTCGAGCACGCCCCGGACGGCTCGGGCAGTTTCGGCCGCATGTCCGCCTTTCACGGCCAGATGGGCATGTATGTGCGAGCCCTGACCTACATGATGAGCCACGGCGCCGACGGCCTGCGCCAGGTGGCCGAGGACGCGGTGCTGAACGCCAACTACATCAAGGCGCGGCTGTCCGGCGCCATGACCGCGCCCTTCGACGGACCCTGTATGCACGAGGCCCTGTTCGACGACAGCTGGCTGGAGGGGACAGACGTCTCCACCCTCGACTTCGCCAAGGCGATGATCGACGAGGGCTTCCACCCCATGACCATGTATTTCCCCCTGGTGGTCCATGGCGCCATGCTGATCGAGCCCACCGAGACCGAGCCCAAGGCCGAGATCGACCGCTTCTGCGACGCCCTCCTAGCCCTGGCCGCCGCGGCCAAGGCCGGCGATGTGGACCGCTTCAAGGGCGCGCCGTTCCACGCCCCCCTGCGCCGCCTGGACGAGACCCTGGCGGCGAGGAAGCCCAAGCTGCGCTGGAAGCCGGAAGCAGTGACCCTGGTGGCGGCTGAGTAGCTTTAAGCTCTCGTCGTAGCCGTCTTGTCCCGGCGATCCATGATCTCCGATCCGTAGAGATTGGAAGCCGGCGTCGGTGTGTGCGCTTAATCAGAAGCCGTGTTCATGGGTAGCCGGGACAAGACGGCTCTGACGGCCACCTTCACCGGCGCCGTCTCGCGCATCAAGCTCATGGCCACCAGGCCCAGCGCCGTGGCGCCGGTCATGTAATAGGCTGGCCACAGCACGTCGCCGGTCCGACCGATCAGCCAGGTGATCAACAGCTGCGCCGTGCCGTTGAACACGGCGATGGCGATGGCGTAGACCACGGCCAGCGATCCTGACCGCACCGGCTTGGGGATGGCCTCGGTCAGGCAGATCAGGCTCACGCCATTGCTCAGCGAGGCGATCCCGGTCAGGGCGATGGTCACCCCGATCAGCACCCCGGCGGTGCGGGCGTGCACGATCCACCAGAAACCCGGCATGATCAGCACCAGGAACACCAGCCGCGGCCAGATCATCAGCGGCTTGCGGCCCCAGCGGTCCGACAGCGCCCCGCCGACCAGGGTCATGACCAGCCCGGTGGCGCCCCAAGCGATGGTCGCCCCGAACGCTCCCCGCTGGGGCATGTGCAGGATGGCCGTGGCATAGGTGGTCAGGAAGTTGAACACCGCGAAACTGATGGTGGTGGAGCACAGCATCGGTAGGCCCAGCAGCACCGCCCGGCGAAAATCCGCGGTCTCAAGCGCGGTGGGCGCCGCCTGGCGATCCGCATCCTCCAGGGTCTCGGGCAGGTCATTGCGGATGACCCAGCCCAGGGGCAGCACCATGGCTCCCAGCAGGAAGGGAATGCGCCAGCCCCAGGCGTCTAGGCTGGAGGCGCTCATGGCGCTGGCCAGGCCCAGGCCCAGCAGGCCGGCGGTCAGGTTGGCCAGGCACTGGCTGGCATATTGCCAGGTCCCGAACAGGCCCCGGCGCGCGGCCGGCGCGGCCTCGATCAGAAAGGCGGTGGTCGGCCCCACCTCTCCGCCGAGAGCGAAGCCCTGCACCAGCCGTGCGATTAGCACGATCACGGGCGCCGCGACTCCGATCTGGGCGAAGGACGGCGTGACCGCCAAGCCCAGCACACCGACGCACATTAAAAGAAAGCTCAACAGCATGGCCGGCCGCCGCCCAGCCCGGTCACCATAGGCGCCGATCACCACCGCCCCGATCGGCCGGCCGACAAAGCCGACACCAAAGGTGATCAAGGACAAGATCAAGGTCAGTTCGGGCGAATGGCCGGGAAAGAAGGTCTTGCCGATCTGCACCGCGAAAAAGGCGTAGGCGGTGAAGTCATAGAATTCCAGGGCGTTGCCGATCACCGCGGCGGCCACATGGCGCTTGCTCAGCGCCGGTTGCGCCCCGGCCTCGATCGCCGCCATGCCTGTCCCCCTCGCCCCGAACCCCTGCGCCGTTCGAGACTGCTCATCGGCGGGGCCGGGCTGTCAAGCCAGGGCTTGAGCGCCCCAGGGTCAACCGCGCATGGTCGCCTCAAACACAATGCGAGGAGCGCGGATCTCAGCCATGGAAACGGAAAATCTGGTCAGCTACGCCTCGCACGGCCGGGTCGCGGTCGTGACCATCGAGCGGCCCAGGGCCCGCAACGCCGTGGACGGTCCCACCGCTGCGGCCCTGGCGGCGGCCTTTCGCCGGTTCGACACCGACCGCGATCACGACGTGGCCGTACTGACCGGCGCGGGCGGCGCCTTTTGCGCCGGAGCCGACCTGAAGGCGGTAGCCACCGGAAACGGCAATGTCACCCGCGACCACGGCGACGGCCCCATGGGCTGCAGCCGCATGAAGCTGTCCAAGCCGGTGATCGCCGCCATCGAAGGCCACGCCGTCGCCGGCGGCCTGGAGCTGGCCCTGTGGTGCGACCTGCGGGTGGCCGCGCGCGACGCGGTGCTGGGGGTGTTCTGCCGCCAGTTCGGCGTGCCGCTGATCGATCTGGGCACCGTGCGCCTGCCGCGCCTGATCGGCCATAGCCGGGCCATGGACCTGATCCTCACCGGCCGCGCGGTGGGCGCCGAGGAGGCTGAGCGCATCGGCCTGGTCAACCGCCTGGCCGAGCCGGGTCAGGCCCTGACCGCCGCCATCGAACTGGCCGCCAGCCTCGCCGCCCTGCCCCAGCGCTGCCTGCGGGGGGATCGCCTGTCGGCCATCGAACAGTGGGATCTGAGCTGGGAGGCGGCGACGCTGAACGAGTTCCGCATCGGCATGGCCACCATCGCCTCGGGCGAGACCCGAGAGGGCGCCAGCCGCTTCGCCGCCGGGGTGGGGCGGCATGGGACGACTGTAGATGCGGCGCCGAGCTAGGCGCTCTGGGCGTTCGGCTCGGACCCGTTTTTGCAGAGACGCAGGCGGCGCGAAAGCGTCGCCTGCGTCGTCCTGATAGGCCCTATTTCGGAGTCGTGCTGCTGGCCGCCTTGTCGGCGTCCTTCTGAGCCGCGTCGGCGCTCTTCACCGCCTTCTTGGCCGCCTTGTGCGCCGTATGCTGGGCCGTCTTGGCGGCGGCCGCGCTGTCGTTGGCCGTGGCGGCGGCGTCAGTGGCGGCGTCCTTCTGGGCGTCCATCGACTTGTTCTCGGCCTTCTTGGCCTCGCCCTGAGCCGCTTTGGCGTGCTTGTGCGCCACCTTCATGTTGTCCTTGGCCGCGGTGGCGCTGTCAGCGGCGACGTCCTTGGATTCCTTGGCGGCGTCCTTGGCCACATCCTTGGATTCCTTGGCGTCGTCCCTGGCCACGTCCTTGGCTTCCGCGGCGCTGTCTTTCGCCGCATCCTTGGCCGCGGCGGAGTTCATATGATGGCGGTGATGCTTGGCCTTGGCGCCGCCGGCGGCGTCCTTGGCGGCCATATCGCTGTAGGGAACCGGCGCGGAAGGCGAGGCCTGAGCCGCCGCCATCATCGGGGCCGTGATCAGAGCTGTCGCGCTGAGGCCGGCCAAGAGAACCTTTATGGACATGTGGAGTTTCCTCAAGATGAGCCAACCTGTCTGGGTGGCCTTCCAAAGCTTGATGACCACACCAACGCTTGACCGTGGTTTGGGGTCCATCGGCGGTGAAAATATTCAGCTTGGGGAAGATCCAAACGTCCGCAGAGTGTTCTGGCGGCCCTAGGCTTCGACCTCGGGCGTGCGGAAATAGGGTTCCACCGTTCCCTGCAACTTGATGGTCATGGCGGCGCCGCGCCGGTCCTTGGCGTTACCGGCGGTCAGGCGGACCCAGCTCTCGCTGACGCAGTATTCGTCGACATTGGTCTTTTCCACACCCTTGAAACGGACGCCCACGCCGCGTTCCAACGCTTCGGCGTCATAGTAGGGGCTGTCGGGATTCACGGACAGACGGTCGGGCGGGGTATCGGTCATAGGATCGGCTCTCAGTCGAAGCGGTAGCGCGCTTTAAAGCGCTTGGCCGCGTGATAGTCGCCAAACGCGCCGATTCCAATGCCGATCGATGAAGTGGGACCTAGTGACCCGGCGCCGGGCGGTAGGCGAGATAGCCGCGCTCGACCATGCGGCGCAGGGCCTCATAGGCCTCGGCCAGCTCTTCATAGGCCGAGCGCAGGTGCGCCAGGCGATTGACCTGCTCCACCGTCAGGGTGGGGGTGGCCTCACTGGCGGCCATGGCCTCGGCCACCCACTGGGCGCGGGCGCAGGCGACAGCCACGGCCATTTTCTTGATTTTCCCAGCGTCCGCCGCTCCGAGAGCCTGACCCAGCACCTCCCGGTTGGAGGCGAAGGCGGTGTAGTCGATCTGTTCCAATTGACCGCGCAGGCGCCGCTGCACCTGGGGATCGTCGCTGACCTGGGGCTCGAAATGGTCCCCGCTCGATCGCCTGAAGCTGGATGTGCGCGACGTCGACACGTGTCTCTCCCGGCCCTGAGCGCTCTAAGGAGCTGAAAGGGCAGCCTAAACCCTAGCGGTCGCGGCTTAATTTACTGTTTCGAGGACTTTCTCGGCGGCTTCGCCCGGGTTCAGGTCCTCCTCGGCCCATTTGGTGGCGATGCGGTTGAGCCCGTCCAGAACCTCGTTCAGCTCCGCGCCCCGGCAGGTCAGCGAATAGGTCACCGTTGGCGGGATGGTGGGCTGATAGTCGCGATGCACCAGGCCGGACGCTTCCAGATGCCGCAGGCGCTCGGTCAGCATCTTGGATGAGACGCCCGATGTCTTGGCCTTGATGGCGCCGAACCGCTGGGGCCCCTGCGAACGCAATAGCCACAGGATGTAGGTGGTCCACGGCCCCATCAGCTGGCGCAGGATGGAATCCATGGGGCACTGGGAATGAAGCTTGTCGGCGATTTGAGACATTTCGAAAAAATCTCCTTTAGTTACTATATAGTGCCTACTTTCGAAATGTAACCCGCTTCCTATTTGTCCAATCGCAAGCCGACGCGGTTGGGGGCGGATGGTCCGCTCGCCGCGCGGCGACAGACAAGGGACTACACATCATGGCCAAGATCGGCGTCATCTATTTCAGCGGCTACGGCCATACGGCCAAACAGGCCGAAGCGGTGCGCAGCGGCGCCGCGGGCGTGGCCGGCGCCGAAGTGACCGTGTTCGAGATCGGCAAGGACGGCGAACTGGCCGAGGGCGCCTGGGAGGTCCTGGCCGCCCAGGATGCGGTCATCTACGGAAGCCCCACCTATATGGGCGGCCCCGCCTGGCAGTTCAAAAAGTTCGCCGACGACAGCTCCAAGCCCTGGTTCACCCAGGCCTGGAAGGACAAGATCGCCGCCGGGTTCACCAACTCCGCCTCGGTCAACGGCGATAAGTTCTCCACCATCGCCTACTTCTTCACCCTGTCGCAGCAGCACGGCCAGATCTGGATCGGCACCGGCCTGATGCCGGCCAACACCAAGGCGCACGGCCCGGACGACGTGAACTGGACCGCCGGGTCCGCCGGCGCCCTAGCCATCTCGCCCGCCGACGCCTCGCCGGAAGAGGCGCCGCGCAAGGGCGACCTGGAGACGGCCCGCCTGCTCGGCGAACGCGTCGCGGCCTATGCGGTCAAGACCAAGGGGTAGGGTTTGCTCACCTGACCACGATTGGGCGGTGGATGGGGCTGGCCCCATCCACCGCTTCGCGGTCCCCCTCCTCCGATGGGAGAGGAATAGCGGCGGCGCGCTCCCGCTCAGCCAACTGGGCGCGAACCTCGGCGTGCCGGGCGGCGGTCAGCGGATAGCCGCGGATCAGCATCGCGCCGGCCAGCCCCAAAAGACCCGGAATGACCGCGAACAACAGCTGCAAGCCGATCAGGGCTTGCGGGCTGTTGTGTGCGGACCCGGGCTGAAAGCCGATGGCGTGCAGCACCCAGAAGCTTACCAGCACGGCAGCGGCGGACCCGATCTTGCCGTTGGCTGAGGACAGGGAATAGAGCAGGCCCGTGCGGTCGGCGCCGGTGGCTAGCCGCTCTTCGTCGGCGGCGTCGGCCAGCATCGAGCGGATCAGCAGCCCGCCCGCCGAAAAGGGCAGGCCCGCCAACACCATCGCCGCCCCCATGAGCAGGGCGTTCCCCACGGGCGCGAACATCGCCGAGCTTTGGGTGACGGTGTAGAAGATCGCGGCGACAGCCAGGGCGCGGTGCTTGCCGGCTCGGTGCGCCAGCCACAGCCAGATCGGCCCGCCGGCCAGGGCGGCGAGGAAATAGCCGACCAGCAGCACCTCGGCCTGCCCCTTGGGGAAGTGCTTGATCTGCTCGAGATAGAAGAACACCAGCGTGCCGGTGATGTTCGGGGCCAGGCCCACGATCTGGTCGACCGCCAGCAGCCGCAGGATCGTGGGGTTTTTGAACACGGCCAGATAGTCACTGATCCGAACCCGCTGAACCTGGGCCGGCGCGTTAGGCTCTCCCACCAGACTCAGCGCCGCCACGAAGGTCAGCGGGATCAGGACGATGGTCATCCAGCCCATGGCGTGGACGCCGCCGGCGCTGCCCACATGCAGAACCTGGCTCAGCAGCGCCGGCAGCAGCAGCACCGCGATCAGGCCGACGACGTTGTAGCTCTGTACCCAGGCATAGGTTCGCGAGCGCCCGTCATAGCTGGTGCTCAAGGTCGAAGCCCAGGACACGTGGGCCAGCAAACTCATCGACACGCCCAGATAGGCGATCAGCAGCCAGAACCAGAGATAGACCGGACCGACGCCGCGGCTGGCCATGAACAGCATATAGACCGCCGCGATCAGGACCGGCGCGCCCGCGACCACCCAGGGCCGAAAGCGGCCGAAGGGCGTACGCGTCCGATCCATCAGCGCGCCCAGCAGCGGATCGACGCCGATATCGAGCAGGCGCACTAGCCCGAAGGCCGAACCGACCACCTGCAGCGGCAGGCCCAGGTCATTGCTGTAATATTCCGGCAGGAACACGACCAGCGGCAGGCCCAGCGCCGCCAGCGGCACCGACGGCCCGGCGAAGGCGGCCAGGCGCGCCCAACTGGGTTGGCTCTTTTCAGTCATCGGGCTCCAATCAAACTTGACGCACCAGTCAACTGGCGCGGCCCGCCCCGTTCAAGTGACAAAGCAGACAGGTTGGCGCCGCGAGCCCCGCAAACGCAGAAAAACGCGGCTGCGGCGATGAAAGACAGGGCTGTCGCGCTGCTTTCGGTGTATGGGCAGCCGATTGGGGACCGAGGGTCCCCGCCGCGCTTGACGCCAGGCGCCCCTTTGCGGGCGACGCGCGATGCGGGCCAGACCATCGAAGGACGACCATGCCTTTTCCCCCGAGCCATCCCGCGCTCGACCTCGCCCTGTCCGAACAGGGCTATGCCGAACCCACCCCCGTCCAGGCCGCCGTGCTCGAAGCCGGCGCCCATGACCGCGACCTGCTGGTCTCGGCTCAGACCGGATCGGGCAAGACCGTGGCCTTTGGCCTGGCCTTCGCTTCCACGCTTCTGGGCGACGCTGAGCGCCTGAGCCGGCCCCCGTCGCTGGACAATGGCGGCGCGCCCCTGGCCCTGATCGTCGCCCCCACCCGGGAACTGGCCATGCAGGTCAGCCGCGAACTGACCTGGCTCTACGCCAAGGCCGGCGCCGTGATCTCCACCTGCGTCGGCGGCATGGATCCCCGGCGCGAGCAGCGCGACCTGTCGGCGGGCTGCCACATCGTGGTCGGCACCCCTGGGCGCCTGTGCGACCACCTGGAGCGCGGCAATCTCGACCTCTCCGCCCTGAAGGTGGTGGTGCTGGACGAAGCCGACGAGATGCTCGACCTGGGCTTCCGTGAAGACCTGGAAGTGCTGCTGGACGCCGCCCCGGCCGAGCGGCGCACCTTGATGTTCTCGGCCACCATCGCCAAGGATATCGCCGCCCTGGCCCGCCGCTATCAGCGCGACGCCGTGCGCATCGACACCATCAATCGCGACGAGCCCCACCGCGACATCGACTATCGCGCCATTCGCGTGGCGCCGAACGAGGTCGAAAAGGCCGTGGTCAACGTGCTGCGCTTCTTCGAAGGCGGCGGCGCCCTGGTGTTCTGCTCCACCCGCGAGGCGGTGCGCCACCTGTTCATGGCCCTGCGCGAGCGCGGCTTCGACGCTGTGGCCCTATCGGGCGAGCTGTCGCAGAAGGAGCGCTCGGATGCGCTGCAGGCCCTGCGCGACGGTCACGCCAAGGTCTGCGTGGCCACCGACGTGGCCGCACGCGGCCTCGACCTGCCCGATCTGGCCCTGGTCATCCACGCCGACTTGCCGGTCAACCGCGCCGGCCTGCTGCATCGCAGCGGCCGCACGGGCCGCGCGGGCCGCAAGGGCGTCTCGGTGCTGCTGGTGCCCTATCCGCGCCGCCGCCGCGCCGAACAGCTGCTGGCCTCGGCCAATATCGAGGCCACCTGGAGCGGCCCGCCGCAGGCCGAAGAGATCCGGCTGAAGGATCAGCAGCGCCTGCTGGACGATCCGCTGCTGACCGAGGTCGCCGCCGAGGAAGACCTGACCCTGGCCCGCTCGCTGATCGAGGCCCGCGGCGCTGAACAGATCGCCGCCGCCCTGATCCGCCTCCACCGCGCCCGCTCGCCGGCGCCGGAAGAGCTGTTCGACGCCGGGCCAGGCGCGTCCAGCGGCGCCCGCGAAGAACGCGGTCCACGCGCGCCCTACGATCCGCGCGCCGGCGATCGCGGCCCGCCCGATCGCGAACGCGGTCCCACCGAGTTCGATCGGGTCGAGGGCGGCGTCTGGTTCCGCCTACCCATCGGCCGCGGCGCCAACGCCGACCCCAAATGGTTGATCCCGCTGATCTGTCGCACCGGCCATGTGACCAAGAAGGACATCGGCCAGATCCGCATCTTCGACCGCGAGACTAAGTTCGAGATCTCGCCCGAGGCCGAGCCGCGCTTCTCAGCGGCGGTCAAGGCCTCCACCGACGACAAGATGCGCATCGAGCCCAGCACGCCGCCCAGCGGCCGCGGCGCCCCGCCTCGCGGCGGCCCACCCCGGGGCCGGCCCAATGACGCCCCCCGGTCCGAGGCTCCCCGTCACGATGGCCCGCGTCACGAAGGCCCGCGCTATGAGGCGCCCCGCCATGAAGCGCCGCGACATGAGGCCGCACGGCCGGACGCGCCCCGCGAGGACGCCCCTCGCCGCGCGCCCCCGCACAAGGCCAATGCGCCCTACAAGGGTGGCGCGCCCAAGGGCGGGATTCCGGCCAAGAGCGGGCCTGGCTTCAAGGGACCGCACCCCGGTAAACCCAAGCCGCCACACAAACCTGGGGGCCGCAAGCCCAATGGAAGACCGCCGCGCGAAGGGTAGCCGGATACCCCGCCGGCCGGCGGGAACGGGGAACATTAACTCAACCCAGGGGCTTTGTCGGGATCGGGTGCGACGTAATTGCCACGCCACAGTCACGATTGCTTACTATTCGTTAGAGGCGCGTCAACCGCCCCTTTGCTAAGTTGCGTCGCATACACATATCACGACCTCCTCCCCCCGACCGTCGATTCGTCGCCGGTCACATCTCCAAAGCCCCATGTTCCCCACCGTGTCCCTGCGTCCTGAGCTCATGACTGGCGTGTCCTTCGCCGGCGCCCGTGCGTTCGCGCGCAAGGCGACGCGTGAGGGTCTGCGCCTGGTTGTGGTCGGGGTGGGCAGCGTGCTCATGGCCGGGGGTTTCGTCCTGGCCCTGCTGCCGGGACATCTGGGCCTTCCGCTGCTGGTGGTCGGCCTGATCATGGTTCTGCGCAACTCGCCCAAGGCCCGGCGGCAGTTCATCCATCTGCAGCATCGCCACCCGCGCATGGTGTTCCCCGTCCGCCGGCTGATCCGCCGCGAGCCCGAGATCTTTCCGGTGCTATGGCAACAGGCCCTGCGCTTCGAACGCCTGGTCGTCCCCAGCCGCTGGCGCCAGGCCGGCCAGCTGCGCCGGCGTTATTTCCGCCGCCGGCGGTAGATATGTCGCTTCTCCCCTTGTGGGAGAAGGGAGAATTACCCTGCGCGCACCTTCAGCCGGCCGCCGCCCAGGACCTCGACCACCTCGACCCGCGCGCCCTTGATGAGGGCCTCGTCGCCGTCGGCGTCCGCCGCCCATTCCGAGCCGTCCACGAACACCCGGCCGCGCCCCTGGCTGAAGGGGTGGGCGACCTCGCCGGTGCGGCCGATCAGGCGGGCGACCTTGTCATTGACGTCCGGCCCCGGCATGGACGCCGCCGGGCGCAGATAGCGCCGACCCACATAGGTGGTGGCGATGGTCAGGCCGACAAAGATCAGCACCTGGGCCGGCCAGCCCAGCGGCAGCACCATGCACAGCAAGGCCACCACGCCGGCCGAGGCCGCGGGCCACAGCAGATAGCCCGAGCCGCTCATCAGCTCGAACACCAGCAGCAGCGCCCCTGTCGTCAGCCACGCCCAGAATGGATGGGACAAAGCGTAGAGTTCGGCGGTGGTCATGATGGGGCTCCTACCCCGCTCGCGGCCCTGGCGCCGGCCGCGGCGGCGGGCGAATCTGTTCCTCGGCGGCGGTCTTGACCAGGGTTCCGATGCCGGCGATCGAACCCACCAGCGAGGCCATGTCGGCGGGAATGATGATGGTCTTGGCCTGCTGAGACTCGGCCAGCTTGCCGAAGGCCTCCACATATTTCTGGGCGATGAAGTAGTTGATGGCGTTGACGTCTCCGCGGGCGATGGCTTCGGAGACCATGGCGGTGGCCTTGGCCTCGGCCTGGGCCAGGCGCTCGCGGGCCTCGGCGTCGCGCGTGGCGGCCTCCCGGCGGCCTTCAGCCTGCAGAATGGCCGACTGCTTGGCCCCCTCGGCCCGGGTGATCGCCGCCTGTTTCTCGCCCTCGGCCTCGGTGACCACCGCGCGCCGCTCGCGCTCGGCCTTCATCTGCCGGGCCATGGCGTTGGAGATATCCGGCGGCGGCTTCAGATCCTTGATCTCGATCCGCGTCACCTTCACGCCCCACGGTTCGGTGGCCGCGTCGATGGCGTAGAGCAGCTTAGTGTTGATGGAATCCCGCTGGGACAGCACGTCGTCCAGCTCCATGGAACCGACCACGGTGCGTAGATTGGTCATGGCCAGCTGGCCGATGGCGTAGGGCAGATTGTCCACGCGATAGGCGGCGTTGGAGGCGTCGATCACCTGGATGAAGACGATGCCGTCGATCTGCACCGTGACATTGTCCTTGGTGAACACCTCCTGCTGCGGCACCTCCATGACCTGTTCCATCATGTTCATGCGCCGGCCGATGGTCTCGACAAACGGCGTCAGGATGGTCATGCCGGGCTTGAGCGTGCGGCTGTATCGCCCGAACCGCTCGACGGTATATTCGCGCCCCTGAGGCACGATCTTCACCGCCCCCATGACCACGAACCCGGCCAACAGGACCAGGGCCAATAAGGTGATCGGACCGATCATCAACGTGTCGCCTCCCCCGAAAGTTGAGTCTCTCGGTGAGGGAGCGTAGCGCGACGCGAGAGGCTGCGCCATGGGCCGTTTCGAGGGCTCTGGCTTCCCTGCCTACTGCGCCTCTTCCAAAGTCGCCACCAGCGCCCGCCCATGTTCCGCCGCCTTGGCTTCAGCGTGGCGGCTTTGCGGCGTGCAGGTGGGATAGGCGGTTTGGGCGGCGGCATAGCCGGCGTTGAAGGACTCCTTCAGGCTGCGGTCGAAGCCCTGGTCGGGCTGTTCGGTCTGCAGCATGCGGTACATGCGCTGGCGCCAGAACTGGTCGGCCTGGCCCTCGCAGGCCTGACGCAGGGCGTGGCTCTGGCCCAGCACATAGGCGAGGTCGGTGAGGGTCTGATGGTCGGCGGGCGTGCGGTCGGCGGCCCGCGCGGAAGCTGCGTCGGCGCCGAGGACGAGAGCCAGCCCTAGCGCCGCCAAACGGGAATTCAGGCCGTGAGTCATGGCCCGGCTCATACGCGTTTCGCCTCTCGGTTTCCAGGCGCGGAGCCCCTACTCCGCCGCCACCCTCGCCGGGCTGGCCGCATCCAACCGCGCCACCCGCCCAATCGCTTCATGCGCCTCGGCCATGATGCGGCGGACAATATCCCCGGCGGGCAGGACGTCGTGGACGCCGCCGGCGGACTGGCCCATGGCGAAGCAGGACTTGTCGGGGTCCAGGCCCTCGATCTGGCCGCCGATACCGCCCATGACCCCGGCGCGCACCGAGATACCGGCCTGATAGGGAAAGGCCTGGATGTCGTCCGGCCGGCTTTCCCAGTCCTCCACAGAGGGGTTCTTCTTCACCCGCATGGGCTTGCCGGAATAGCAGCGGGTGCGGACAGTGTCGCCGTCGTCGGAGTCCAGGATGGTCTCGCGATAGAGGCCGCCGGCATGGGCCTCGGTGGAGGCGATGAAGCGGGTGCCCATCCACACGCCCTGCGCCCCCAGGGCCAGGGCTGCGGCCAAGCCGCGCCCGTCATAGAGGCCGCCGGCGGCGATCACCGGGATCTTCACCGCCTCCACCGCCTGGGCCACTAGCGGGAAGGTGCCCACCAGGCCGGTATGGCCGCCGCCCTCGCCGCCCTGGCAGATGACGGCGTCGCAGCCGGCCTGCTCGGCCTTGACGGCGTGCTTGACCGCCCCGCAGACCACCATGACCTTCAGGCCCGCCTTTTTCAGCTTCTCCATGATGGGCATGGGCACGCCCAGGCCGGCGATGAAGGCTGAGGCCCCCTCGGCGATGATCACGTCCACGGAGGCGGTGAGACTGTCGGGGGTTGCGGCCAGCAGGTCGACACCGAACGGCTTGTCGGTCAGCTTGCGCACCTGGCGCATCTGTTCGCGGATGAAGTCCGGCCCGGTGCCGGCCATGCCCAGGACCCCATACCCGCCGGCGTTGGACACCGCCGCCACCAGCTCGGCATAGGAGACCCCGCCCATGCCGGCCAGCATGATGGGATGTTCGACCTGTAAGAGGTCGGTCAGGGGGGTGTGCAGCGACATGGGTATCCTCCGTCTTCGCCTCCAGCATGCGCGCCCGCACGCCGCGCGCAACCATGACCTGGGGGAAAGCGGCCTCTTGCCCGCCCGCCGATCGCGGCCATAGTCGTCCCATGAGCTTCACCCACCGCATCGCCACCGCCGCCGACCTGCCCGCCCTGGCCGCCTTGATGGCGGTGGCCATCGGCGAGCTGCAGAAGGGCTTCCTGACCGAGCAACAGATCGCCTCCAGCCGGGCCATCATGGGCCTGGACAGCCAGTTGATCGCCGACGGCACCTATTTCGTGGTCGAGCAGGATGGAGTCATCGCCGGCTGCGGCGGCTGGAGCCGGCGCGACACCCTCTATGGCGGCGACCACACGCCGGGCCGCGAGCCGAGGCTGCTGGACCCGGCCACCGAGCCGGCGCGGGTGCGAGCCATGTACACCAATCCCGACTTCGCCCGGCGCGGGGTCGGGCGGCTGATCCTGGAACTGTGCGAGGCGGCGGCCAAGGCGGAAGGCTTTTCCCGGCTGCAACTGGCCGCGACCCTGTCGGGCCAGCCGCTATACGAGGCCTATGGGTTTGAGCCCATCGAGGCGTTCGAGGACGCCCGTGGCGGGGTAGCGGTGCCGTTGGTGCGGATGGGCAAGGCGGTGGGGTAGGGCGCGCGCACAATCCTACCCGTCTTCGCCGCGTTCGTCGCGACGATCCATGCCGTGAACCATCCGCGCCATCGTCGCGGCCGGACCTTCACGGCATGGATGGCCGGCACAGGACCGGCCATGACGGTGACTAGGATCAGTGCACCAACGCCTTGCCGATCTCCAGCCCGCCCTCGCCAGCGCCCACATGGATCACCGACCCATCGGCCAGCTCGCCGGCCAGGAGCTTCTTGGCGACGATGTCCACCAGCTCCTTCTGGATCACCCGCTTGAGCGGCCGTGCGCCATAGATCGGGTCATAGCCGCGCTCGGCCAGCCAGTGCTGGGCCGCGCCGTCCAGGTCCAGCGTCATGCGCCGGTCGGCCAAGAGCTTTTCCACCCGCTGCAGCTGGATGCGGACGATGGAGTCCATCTCGCCGCGGCCCAACCGCTTGAACAGGATGATCTCGTCGATCCGGTTGAGGAATTCCGGCCGGAAGTGCTTGCGCACCACGTCCATCACCATGGGCCGCACCGCCTCCACGCTCTCGGCCTCGCCGTCGGCGGTCACCGACTGCCCGGACAGATATTCCGAGCCGAGGTTCGAGGTCATGATGATCAGGGTGTTCTTGAAATCCACCGTGCGTCCCTGGCCGTCGGTCAGGCGGCCGTCGTCCAGCACCTGCAACAGCACGTTGAACACGTCGGGGTGGGCCTTCTCCACCTCGTCGAACAGGATCACCTGGTAGGGCCGGCGACGCACGGCCTCGGTCAGGGCCCCGCCCTCGTCATAGCCCACATAGCCCGGAGGCGCGCCGATCAGGCGGCTGACCGAGTGCTTTTCCATATATTCCGACATGTCCATACGGGTGATGGCGGTCTCGTCGGCGAACATGAACTCGGCCAGGGCCTTGGTCAGCTCGGTCTTGCCGACTCCGGTGGGACCCAAGAACAGGAAGGAGCCGATGGGCTTGTTGGGATCCTGCAGGCCGGCCCGGGCGCGGCGCACCGCGTCGGCCACCGCCTCCAGGGCGTCGTCCTGGCCAACCACTCGGCTGCGCAGGGCCTCCTCCATCTTGAGCAGCTTTTCGCGCTCGCCCTCCAGCATCTTTTCCACGGGCACCCCGGTCCAGCGGGACACCACGGCGGCGATCTGTTCGGCGTCCACCACTTCGGGCGTCAGGGCGTCTTCGCTGCCCTTGGCCTCTTCCTCGGCCAGGCGCTTTTCCAGCACCGGGATCTCGCCATAGAGGATCTCGGACGCCCGCTGCAGGTCGCCCCGGCGCTGAGCCTGTTCCAGTTCGGCGCGCAGGCGCTCCAGGGCCTCGCGCGACTGGGCGGCGGTGGAGACCTTGTCCTTTTCCGCGCGCCAACGGGCCGTCATCTCGGCCGACTGGCCTTCCAGGTCGTCGAGTTCGTCCTCCAGCTTTTCCAGGCGCTGGCGCGAGGCGTCATCCTTTTCCTTGGACAGGGCTTCGCGTTCGATCTTCAGCTGCACCACCCGGCGGTCGATCTCGTCCAGCTCCTCGGGCTTGGAGTCGATGGCCATGCGCACACGGCTGGAGGCTTCGTCGATCAGGTCGATGGCCTTGTCGGGCAAGAAGCGGTCGGCGATGTAGCGGTTGGACAGGGTGGCGGCGGCGACGATGGCGCTGTCGCTGATCCGGACTCCGTGGTGCAGCTCGTACTTCTCCTTCAGGCCACGCAGGATGGAGACCGTGTCCTCCACCGTCGGTTCGCTGACGAACACCGGCTGGAAGCGCCGCGCCAGGGCGGCGTCCTTTTCCACATGCTTGCGATATTCTTCGAGCGTGGTGGCGCCTACGCAATGTAGTTCGCCCCGCGCCAGGGCCGGCTTGAGCAGGTTGGAGGCGTCCATGGCCCCCTCGGACTTGCCGGCGCCCACCAGGGTGTGCATTTCGTCGATGAACAGGATGATCGAGCCCTCGGCGGCGGTGACCTCGTTCAGCACCGCCTTGAGCCGCTCTTCGAACTCACCGCGGTATTTGGCCCCGGCGATCAGCGAGCCCATGTCCAGCGCCATGAGCTTTTTGTCCTTCAGGCTTTCCGGCACGTCGCCATTGACGATGCGCAGGGCCAGGCCCTCGACGATGGCGGTCTTGCCGACGCCGGGTTCGCCGATCAGGACGGGATTGTTCTTGGTGCGGCGCGACAGGACTTGAATCGTCCTGCGGATCTCCTCGTCGCGGCCGATCACCGGGTCCAGCTTCTGGTCGCGGGCCGCTTGCGTCAGGTCGCGGGCATAGCGCTTGAGGGCGTCATAGCTGTCCTCGGCGCCCGCGCTGTCGGCGGTGCGGCCCTTGCGCAGGGCTCCGGCGGCTTCTTCCAGGCCCTTGGCCGTGGCCCCGGCCTTCTTCAGCGCGTCCGCCGCCTCGCCGCCGTCCTTGGCGAGGGCGATCAACAGGCGTTCGGTGGTGACGAAGGCGTCGCCGGCGGCCTTGGAATCGGCCTCGGCGGCGGCGAACACCCGGGCGGTGTCGCCGTGCATGTAGAGCTGGCCCGAACCGCCCTCGACCTTGGCGATCTTGCCGAGCTGGGCTTCCACAGCCTGTTCGACCGCGTCGGGGCGGCCGCCGGCGCTCTGGATCAAGGCGCGGGCCAAGCCGTCCTTTTCCTCCAGCAGCACTTTGAGCAGATGCTCGGGCGCGAGCTGTTGATGCCGGCGGGCGAGCGCCAGGGATTGGGCCGATTGGATCGCCTGTTTGGCGCGATCGGAATAGAGATCGATGTTCATGGGTCCCCTTTTGGGCAACGGATCGGGGCTCCGCCTTGATCAAGCGCAAGAGACCCGGACGCAGATGTAGGTGTGGCATTGGGGCCACACAAGGCGGCGACGCACGGCCTCACGCTTGGCAGGGCGCTTATAGTGACCAAATCCTTAGAACCATGGCGCGGCTGATGCGTTCCGGGCTGGAGTGCATTCGGAATGAGGCTGGGTATGTTGCTGGATCGCGCCAAAATCCTTTCTCCGAAGGATCGCCGCCCCAAGGGTGTGATCGGCGTCGGCTGGGCCTCGTTCGAGGCCGCCGCCATGGGGCGCAGCGAACATGCGCCCACCTCCAAAGACTACCCAGACAGCGTCATGCGCCGGATCACCTTCCAGTCCGGCGGCGGCCTGAACTGGACCCTGTCGGCCCTGGAGACCCCGCGCCAGACGCCGACGCCGTGGAAGATCGTGGTGATCACCGGGGCGCCGTCCTGGGCCGAATACTGGGCGCCGGTGTTGGCCGCCCTGCCGGCCGATCGGCATATGGTGGTGGTCGACCGGCCCGGCTTCGCCGGCAGCCAGCCCCCCACCTGCGTACCCGACATCCGCATCCAGGCCGAAGCTTTGAGCCCTCTCCTCGACGCCGCGCCGGGCCAGAAAGTGCTGCTGGTCGGCCAATCCTATGGCGCGGCTATCGCCGCGCTGATGGCGGAAAAGCACCCGCGCAAGGTTCATGGCCTGGTGTTGCTGTCCAGCTTCCTGGGCGTGTTCGGCCCCACCGCCCGCTGGCTGGTGGATCTGGGCGAGCGGTTGGGGACCCTGATCCCGCGCGACCTGCGTCACGCCATCATCGAGGTGGTCGGCCAGTCGCCCCAGCTGCCGCACATGTACAAGGCCCTGGCGCGGCTGAAGACGCCGATCCACGTGATCCACGGCGACAAGGACGACTTCGCCCCGCCCGACGCGGCGGAGCTGCTGGTGGCCGAGACGCTGCGCCCGGCGATGCGCTTCCACCTGGCGCCCGGCGCCGACCACTTCATGAACGACGGCCCGCCCGAGGCGCTGCTGGCCTTGCTTGAGACCTGTATTCCGGTCCAGAAGCAGGCCTGGTGGCGCCGGCCCCTGCCCAAACTCTCCTGGCCCTGGCGGGCTGTGGCGCAGACGCAAACGATGGCGGAAGCGTCTTAGGCCGCTTTGCGGAATGACCGGATTTGGAGGGCGGAGCTCAGTCCGCCAGCTTGACCAGCATCTTGCCGCTATTGGCGCCATTGAGCAGGCCGATCATGGCCGCCGGGGCCTGATCGACGCCGTCGACCACGGTCTCCTGGTATTTGATCCGCCCCGACTTCAGCCAGCCGGTCATCTCGCCGACGAAGCGCTCATAGGCGCCCATGAAGTCGGCGGCGACGAAGCCGCGCACCGTCACCCGGCCATAGATGATCGCTGACAGTCCGGTCACCGGCGCCCCGGCCCCGTTATAGCCCGAGATCATGCCGCAGACTGGAATGCGCCCCAGCATGTTCATCCGCCGCAGGGCCGCATCCAGGTGCTCGCCGCCCACATTGTCGAAATAGACGTCGATCCCCTTGGGGGTGACAGCCTGGAGAGCGGGGCCGATCGGCTGGGTCTTGTAGTTGATGGCGGCGTCCAGGCCGGCTTCATGCCGCAGCCAGTCGCACTTGTCGTCCGAGCCGGCGCTGCCCACCACGTAGCAGCCTTTGATCTTGGCGATCTGGGCGGCGACCGAACCCACGGCCCCGGCGGCGGTGGAGACAAACACCTGCTCGCCGTCCTTGAGCTGGCCGATATCCAACAGGCCGCCATAGGCGGTGAACCCGGTGCCGCCCAGGGCATGCATATAGACGGTGAGGGGCAGGGCCGGATCGGCGCTCAGGGTCTGCAGCCCCCGCCCGTCGCTGACGAAATATTCGCGAAAGCCCAGGCCGCTGCGGACCAGGTCGCCTTCCTTGAACACGGCGTGCCGCGACTGGACCACCCGGCCGATGGCGCCGCCGCCCAGGACCTCGCCCAGATCGAAGCCGGCGGTCATGCGCGGGCGCATATAGGGATCGACCGACATGTAGAGGTTCTGGACCACCAGTTGCCCGTCGCCCGGCTCGGCGATGGCGCTCTCGACCAGGGCGAAGTCGGTCGGGACGGGCATGCCGTCTGGACGTGAAACCAAATGCACTTCACGACTAAGGTGGGTCATGGCCGGTTCCTGTCAGGGGTCGCGCCACCCTTTAAGCCCGGATCATGCCCAGGTTGCAAGGCCGGCGGATACTCGCAGCGACCTCAGGCCACGGGCTCCTCGTTTTCGGCCTGAGAAAAGCTGTCAGCCGCGCGCCACGCGATGACCCAGGCAAGCACAGGCTCGGCCGTGGAGCGCGCCCAATGTTTCGCCAAGCGACCGATCTTAAGCACCGCTGCGTTCAGGGCCTGGCGGGCCGGGCGGTCATAGAAGCGCTCGATCAGGATGCAGGCGGCGAAGATCAGGGCCAGATAGGGGACGCCCGCCAGGACGGCCCAATGCTTCAATACCTCGGGCGCCGTACGGTTCAGGGCCAGGGCGACGATCTCGCCCAGCGGTTTGTGCAGGGCGTAGAGCGGGTAGGAGGCCGCGCCAAGGCCTTCGAACAGGCGGGTCAGGCGCGGGCCGGGCTGGGGCGCGGCGGCGGCGGCGAAGACCATGACCGGAAAGATCGCCAGCACGCAGACCAACGGATAGATCACCTGGTCCAGGTCGATGATGAACAGGGCCGGCAAGGCCGCCAGGACCACCCAGGCCGGCGCCTTGGGCCGCCAGGCTGTGCGTCGATACAGGCGGTAGACGGCCAGGCCCGCGGTAAAGGAGAACACCACCCGGGGAACACCGCCCAGCGCATCCTGCCAGAGAAAGCCGATATCGAGTTTTCCAAACCATAGGGCCGCGGCCACCAGGGCGGCGGCGGAGAGCAGCAGCGTCATGGCCAGGACCCAGGGTCGGCGCAGCGGACGCCAGACAAAGGCGTAGGCGGCGTTGATGATCAGTTCCAGGGCCAGGGACCAGGCCACCGAGTTGACCGGATACAACATGGGCCGCACATGGGGGCCCGGCAGCATGGCCAGGGCGAACGGGGCGGTGTGCGCCACCTGCGCCGCTGTCATATTGTCATGGCCTGGCAGGGCGTGGACCAGCGCCGCGACCAGGCCAAGGGCGGCGCCCAGGGCATAGACCGGCCATAGCCGCACATAGCGCAGGGTCAGGAACCGGCCCGGCGACAGACCCTGCTCCAGGCGACGCTCATAGGCGTGGGCGATGACGAAACCGCTGAGGACAAAGAACAGGTCCACGGCCAGATAGCCGCCAGGAATACCCAGCTTGTGAAAGAAGGCGGTGTGGCGCATGGCCACGAACACGGCGGCGACGCCGCGCATGCCATCCAATGCGTGATACACGCGCCGTTCGCCGCGCTCGTCGCTCGCCACCAGGCTCAAGCCTTTCAAAATCCAACCAGACTTTTCCGGTTGGCGCGAAAGGCGCTCGGCCGGCAAAAGTTTTCCGCGTCAAAGTCTTAGGACGTCGCTGCAGCCAAGCTCGATTGCGGAACGCGCCCTAGATGCGAGTCTGGCTGAGCAGGTGCAAGACAAAATGCCGCCGGAACCGCTATCGGCCCCGGCGACATCCGCCGACTGTGTCTCAAATGCAATATGGGGTTCAACCGCCCCGATCAGGTTGAAGCGGGACGGTTGAGATCTATGCGTCTTCGGTGGCGCCGCTGGCGGGCGTCGAGCCTTCGCCTTCGGTCGCTTCGAAGCTACGCGGGGCGCGGCGGCGACGGGTGCGTGCGGGACGGGCCTCGGCGTCTTCGGCCGGCGCTTCGGGAGCCTTGGCCTCAGGAGTCTTGGGCTCCGCGGCCTTGTGTTCCGCCGCCTTGGGTTCCGCGGCCTTGGGTTCGGGCCGAGCCTTCAGGAAGGCTGGGGCGTGGCTGACATCGCCGTCTCCGGAACGGAGCATTGGCGAGCTGGCGGGCGGCTCGGCCGGCGTGGTCAATGGCGTAGCCTGGGGCTCCACCACCGCCAAGGGGTCGACCCGCTCGAAGCGGCGCTCGCTGGCCGCCCGTTCTTCGCGCGGCGGACGGTCCTCACGCGGCGCGCGATCCTCCCGGGGGCGGTCTTCACGGTCGCGATAGCGGTCGCCGCGCGGGCGCTCCTCGCGGGGACGGTCTTCACGCGGCCGATCGTCACGAGGACGGTCTTCCCGCGGGCGGTCGTCGCGTTGGCGATCCTCCCTGGGGCGATCATCACGGGGGCGATCATCGCGCGGACGTTCGTCGCGAGGACGGTCATCACGATAGCGATCTTCCCGCGGGCGGTCGTCGCGGTTGAAGTTGCGTTCCCGCGGACGGTCATCGCGTTGGCGCTCGTCTCGGGGGCGATCGTCGCGCGGCCGGTCATCGCGCTGGCGATCATCACGCCGGCCTTCGGGCCGCCACTCCTGGCGCTGCTCGTTGTCGCCTTCAGCGCTTTCCGCGCCGTCGGCTTCAGTCCCGCCGTCGTCTTCGAAATCGATGTCAAAGCCCGAGGCGAAGGCGTCGCGACCGATGATGTCGCTGGCCGGCCGTTGCGGCTGCATGGCCCGAAGCACGCGGAAATAGTGCTCAGCGTGCTGCTGATAGCTTTCGGCCAGGACCCGGTCGCCCGAAGTCACCGCGTCGCGCGCCAGCTGCTGATATTTTTCATACACATGCTGCGCAGCGCCGCGAATCTTGACGCCATCGGGTCCGTTGGACTCGAATGCGCGGTTCGCGTTGTGCTGAGGCTTGCCGCTACTGCCGCCGCCTCCGCTGCGATTGCGGCTACGCTGCCGCTTCATACCCTTAAAATCTCTCATGTTTTCCAGTGGTCTTGGAAGGCGTCCGAGGGCGAACCCTTCGAACGACTAGCCTGCCTGCGTCGGATTCGGGACCTGCTGTCCCGGGATCGATCCTGTTCGAGAACGCGTTCGTCCTTGCTCCCGTCCTCGGGGCGCCGCGCCGACGGCGCCAGCCATATTCGCCGCTGAGACACCTTCGAGTCTGATCGAAGGTTAACCCCAGATGCCCGGCGATTTGGGTGGGAACACTCTTGATCTAGCGAGTCGCACGCCGTTTTCCAAGGGAATTCTTAGATGGGCCTCACACCAATGACCACCCGGTCCCGGTTCGCCAAGTCCTTGATGGTCGCAACTTGGCCCGCGCCAGCCGCCTTGAACAGGGCTTCCACCGCTTCAGACTGGTCAAATCCGATTTCCACAAAGAAGCGTCCGCCCGGTTTGACCACCCGCAGTATTTCCGGCGCCAGCAGGCGATAGGCGTCCAGACCGTCCGCGCCGCCGTCCAGGGCCAGTCGCGGCTCGTAGGCGCTCACCTCCGGCTGCAGGCCGGCTATGTCCGCCGTCGGGATATAGGGCGGATTGGAGACCACCAGGTCGAAGCTGGCGTCACCAAGGCCGCTGGTCCAGTCCCCGCGCAGCAGGGCCACCCGGTCGGCCAGGCCGAGATTGGCCGCGTTCTCCCGCGCCACGGCCAGGGCTTCTTCGGACACATCGACGCCGAGGCCCTTGCCGCCCGGTCGCTCGGCCAGGATCGCCAGGATAATGGCCCCTGAGCCCACCCCCAGGTCCAACAGGCTGAACACGCGCCCCTCGGGGAACGCCTTGAGGACCAGGTCGACCAGAGTTTCCGTGTCCGGCCGGGGGGTGAGCACATCGGCCGTCACCCTGACCATGATCTTCCAGAACCCCTTGCGCCCCAGGATATGGCTGACCGGTTCGCGCCGCTCCCGGCGCGTGACATAGGCCTCCAGCACGGCGTCCTGTTCCTCGGTCAGCAGTCGCTGAGGATCGGCGATGATATCGACCCGGGTGGCGGCGGCGGCGGCCTCCACCAGCAGGCGCGCATCGATCACCGGGCCGTCGACGCCAGCGGCTTCCAGCCGCTTGCGCGCCGCAGTCCAGGCCTGGACCAGGGTCAGGCTCATCAGGCCACCTCCGCCACGTCGCCGACGGCGATGGTCGCGCCGTCCGTCACCGACACATAGATCCCGCAGAATAGATGGCCATAGGCGTCGTGCAGGGCTTTCACCACCTCGATGTCCCGCTCGCCCGTGGCCGGGTCCACATGCGTGGCCACGCAGCGGACAATGGGCTTGAACACCTGGGCGTTGGCGCCGCCCAGGCGCACCGCGCGGCCGACCCAATCGTTCTCCGCCCAGGCCGTCCAGCCGTCCACATAGACATTGGCGCGGAACCGGAGCGGATCGATCGGCCGGCCGATCCGGGCTTCCAGGTCGCGCATGCTGGCCAGGTTGACGATAGAGACATAGCCCAACGGATGGTCGGTGAAGCGATGGCCCGCCGCCTCGACCACCTTCAGAGGCCCCGTCGCCTCCTCGCCCAGGAAGGCGCTCAGCCAGGCCGCGAAGGCCTCGCGCCCCTCGGCGACGCCGAGATTGGCGGTCAGGCCGGGCCGCCCATCGGCGACGACACGGATCTCGCCGCTAGCCTCGTCATAGGCGGTGCGCGCCTTGGCCACGGCGGCGATCTTGGCCAGGACGGTGAACTTCTGCTTGGGCGTGAAGGCCGGCGCGGCGGGATCGAACCCCGAAGGGCCGTCCTCGACGGCGTAGATCCGGTCGCAGGGGAAATAGCCGCCCTGGGTCAGGGTGGCGGCCTCCAACCGCTCGGGGGTGAAGCCCTTCACGGGGTGACGCCACAAGGAATGGATTTGTCCAGCCATGTCCCTGACTAGCCCCAGCTGGGGCTGGGCGGCAAGATTTTCGCGCGACGGCGACTTGACCGCTTCCAGCCACGAACCAATAATAGATATTGTTTTGGAAGATATCCGCATGGCGATCAGCGTCGATCTAGGCGGCCCGCTCGAAGAGTTCGTCGAAAATCTGCTTCGCAGCGGCCGCTACAATTCCAAGAGTGAGGTGCTGCGCGAGGGGGTCCGCCTCGTTCAGGAGCGAGAAGCGCGCTTGGCCGCACTCGACGCCGCGATCGCCCGGGGCATCGCCGACGCCGAGGCGGGGCGAGTACAGCCCTTGGGCGCCGTTTTCGATCGGCTGGAAGCGAAGTATCGACCCAGGTCGTGAGAACAGTCCTTTCCGAGGCTGGGGCGGCGGATCTCGAGGCCATTGCCGACTGGATCGCGGCCGACAATCCCCGCGGCGCGATCCGCTTCGCCATGGAGCTACGCCAAGCCTGCGAGGCCCTCGCGCTGGCGCCGCGCGCCTGTCCGATCCTGGAACGATATGCGGAGCATGGTGTGTGGCGGCGCGTCTATGGCGCCTATTTGATCCTCTACCGGATCGAGGATCGGCACATAACGATCCTGCATGTCATTCACGGCGCCCGCGACTATGAGGACCTGCTTAGCCTAGGCGATTGACCAAACGTCGCAGCAGCCCTCACCCCTCCTCCAGCGTCGCCAGCCGCTCGGCCTGGTCCTCGGTGATCAGGGGATTGATGACGTCGTCCAGGGCCTCGCCCTCCAGCACCTTGGGCAGGTTGTAGAGGGTCAGGTTGATGCGATGGTCGGTGACCCGGCCTTGCGGGAAATTATAGGTGCGAATGCGCTCCGATCGATCGCCTGAGCCGACCTGCAATTTGCGCGACTGCGCCTGCTGACTCTGTTGTTTCTCGCGCTCGGCGGCGAGCAGCCGGGCTTTCAACAGGGACATGGCCCGCGAACGGTTCTTGTGCTGTGAACGCTCGTCCTGGCATTCGACCACGACGCCGGTGGGAAGATGCGTGATGCGAATGGCGGAGTCGGTTTTGTTGACGTGCTGACCGCCCGCGCCCGAGGAGCGAAACGTATCGATGCGCAGGTCCGCAGGGTTCAATTCGATCGCCTCGACCTCGTCCAACTCCGGCAGGATCGCCACGGTGCAGGCCG
>DASXNV010000009.1:0-28250 GCA_036494815.1 Caulobacteraceae bacterium | reverse complement strand
CCTGACCGTGGCGGTGATCTGATCCAGGGCGGCGGCGGTCTGCTCCAGGCTGGCCGCCTGGTGTTCGGTGCGGCGAGACAGGTCGTCCGAAGCCTGGGCGATTTCGTCGACGCCGGTGTTGATGCCGTCAGTATTACTGCGGATCTGCGTCATGGTGTCGGCCAACCGCTCAAGCGCCGAATTGAAGTCGCCGCGCAGTCGGGCGTAATCCTCGGGCATCTCATCGCCGATCCGAAAGGTCAGGTCGCCGCCGGCCAGGGCGGCGAGCGCGTTGCCAACCGCGAGCATGACCGCTTCATTGGTGGCCTTGGCGCGGTCCTCAACCAATTTGCGCGCGCGTTCGGAGGCTTCCATATAAACGGAGATCGCCAGGTCCATATCGAGCAGCGTCGCCTTGGCGACAGCGCCCAATTCGGCCGCCACCTGCTTGACGTCCGGGCCCTTGGATCCAAATCGGCGCTTGGGCCACCGCGTCTTGAGAACCCCGCCGATGAGGGATTCCAGGACCAGGGCATAGCCGCCAATGTACCAACGGGGCTCCAGGCCGATCCTGGCATGGACCTCGCCGACCGCGGTCACCGCCTTCAGGTAATTGTGGTCGAATTGTCCGGATGAGATGGCTTCCCAGTGCTGCAGCTGGCGAGTCTTGGCGCTGGCCATCAGGCTCTGGGATGGAAATAAGGCGTCTGTTTCGGGGAAGGCCCTGACCTGGCCATAGAAGCGCTCGAGCGCCGCTGGCAGGTCGCGCATGATGGTCGCTTTCACGCCGCGAATACTGGCCTGGGCTTCGGCGTCGAGCTTCATGAAACTCAACCGGCCGGCCAACGCATTTTCCGCGGACATGACGTCTCCTCAAAGGGCTTGCTTCAGATGGTGGAGCTTCGGGCCACGGCGGCGCCGGCCTCGATCTGGGGAAATCGAAACCGTCGCCCCCGCGGCCCGGGAACCCAAGCGCAACAACGTGGTTCTCGCACTGTCGGCGGCCAGGCCACTCACTGAGAAACAGGCAGAAAATCGGGCCGCAGATTAAACATACTGAGGCAATAGGACGCAGGTAAATTCTACTATATGCGACAAAATGGCAGCAAATACGCGCCACGATTCAAATACTAAGCGACTCTGTTCGGCGTGAATTTGATATAGATCAGTATCTGGCGAAACCCGGCCTAACCGAAACGCCATTAGAGCGGAGTTGGGTGAGCGGCGTGATCTGAACTCATCACGCTCTAAACGCCCAGAAACTGACAGGCATGGTCAGTTCCTTTCGAACCCGCCCCGGCGCCCGGCATGGTGTCTTGAAAATCATATCGGCGCCCGCCCGTTAGAGGCTTTTGGCGGTCTCGATCGCGTTTCGCAGTTGCCAGTCCGAGACCGGCTTGAACAGGACAGCGGCGGGATGGTCCCGCTGGATGCGATCCATTGTCGCCGGCTCTCTCGATCCGGTTATGAAGATGACTTTCGATCCGACGGTATAGTGGATCGCCAGGGACGCATCGACGCCGTCACGGTCTCCCTGCAATCTGACATCCATCAGAATGATCGAGGGGCGATGCTGCTGCGCCAGGGCGATGGCTTCCGCGGCCGTGGCGGCGGTTCCACAGACCGTGATGCCCATTTCCTCGACCTGCAGTTTCAGGCCCTCGGCGATGAGGTATTCATCGTCGACGACCAGAATGTGATCGTTCAACGCGTTCATAACAGCACCGGCGCGGCCAGGCGAATTTCCGTCGATGTTCCGTGATCGTTGCGCATGGTC
Source organism: Caulobacteraceae bacterium (assembly GCA_036494815.1). Lineage (GTDB taxonomy): Bacteria > Pseudomonadota > Alphaproteobacteria > Caulobacterales > Caulobacteraceae > Poindextera. Next base: position 26,494 of record DASXNV010000009.1, on the reverse strand, counting down.
ATGGTTCCTCGAAGCTGGGCCACCAAACCAGCGATGATGCCGGCGCCAAGGCCAGGCTTGACCGCTTTGGCCGGGGAGACGTCGCCGTTGTGGCCCCGGCCATCGTCGGACACGATCAGGGCGATCTCGGACTTGGCGGCGCGCTCCAGAACCACGGAGATAGTTCCATTTCCATCGGGGAAGGCGTGTTTCAGCGAATTGGTGACGAGTTCAGTGACTAAAAGCCCCAACGGAATGGCGAAATCCAGGCCGACATCCAGCGGGATCGCTCGAACGGCGAGATTGATCCTTTGTTCGGCGCCCCCTTCGAGAATGTTCTGGGAAAGCTCCTCAAGGAAGGGGGCCACGTCGAAGGTCTGCAGGTCTCTGGAATTCATCAGCTGGTGGTGAACCAGTCCCAGGGCGAACACCCTGCGGCGAAGACCGAGCAATGCGCTTTGGGCCTCCGGATCCGACAATTTCCGCGCCTGCATCACCAGAAGCGCATCGACGATCTGCAGGTTGTTCTTAACGCGGTGATAGACTTCGCGCAGCAGGACGTCCCTCTGCTGAAGGGCGATGGTCCGCTCTTCCACGACGGCCTCGAGCTCCAGCTTCGCGCTCTGCAGCGCCAGTTGGGCGCGATAACGCTCGTCGATATCCTCGATCACCGCAACCATGAGAGTAAGCTCGCCGGTATCCTCCGATCGGACCATGGCTCCGGAGATCCGGCCCCATACCGGTTGACCGTCGCGGCGAAGATAGCGCTTTTCGCGAACATAGGCGTTCACCTCGCCCGCGAGCGCCCGCGAATACTCGGCGATGTCTTCGGCCCGATCTTCGGGCCAGGTGAATTCCCAGGCGGTGTGGCCGACCAGATCCTCCGGCTCATAGCCAAGCATGTGAGCGAAGGCGGGGTTGGCGCGCAGGATTCGCGCCGAGCCGGGTTCGACCTGCGCCTTGCCGACGGCGGCCGCCTCAAAGCTGGCGCGAAACTCCTTTTCGGTTCTCGCCAGCTCGTTCAGCGCGCTGCTTCTCTGCGACAGCGCCTCGGTCAACCGCGCGTTTGCAGCCTTGAGTTCGACGGTCTGCTCGCTCACCCGTCGTTCCAGTTCCAGATTGGCCCGGCGCTCCCGCGCCTCACTGTCTCTGAGCAGGGCGGCGGTTCGCTCCTGAGCTTCGATGGTCTTGGTCAAATCCCCGTTCAGGCGCTCCAATTGGGATGGCGAAGGCAGGGCGACGAGGCGAGGAATGAGCGGCCAGAGGATAATCGCCGTGGTGATTGAAATCATCGCCGTCAAAAGCTTGGTCAGACCTTCGACCCAATAGGCGGGATACCAAAGGGTGACGATCGACATCACGTGGGTGGTCCCGCAGGCCAGGATGAAGGCCCCGAACAGGGAGGTCACCCAACCATATTTCAGATCCGATCGCTGGCGGGCGAAGGAGGCCAGCGCCAATGGAATTGAGAAATAGGCCAGGGCGATGGCCGCATCCGAGGCTACGTGCAGCCCGACTAACCCAGGCGCCCAGCTCAAGCAAAAGCCATGCGCCGTAAGACCCGTTGGATATAGAAGCCAGTTCCAAATCGACATCGAGACGCCCCGAAGCGCTGACAACCATGGGTTCTGATCTTGTACGGCGCCTTTTATTGCTGCGCTATGTCTCCCAAGCGGGGCAGCCTACACGACCCTTCGATGGCAAGCTACCCGAAGTTGAAATGACAATTGATTCAAGCGCGCCTTAAACTTGCCTCACCCTCTGAGCTTGGCGACGATCGTCAGCGACGCTGAACGATGGCTTACCCAGCAGCGGCGAATAGCCGGCGGAAAACCGTTGCCCTGACGCCGAATTAGCCGCGTTTATGCCCGTTGGACGGCGCGCTGCATGTGGCGATCAGCCGACGAAAAGGGATGTCCGGCGGCCCGGCCGCGTCAAACCGCCGCACCAATGTAACCTGAAGGCGCGCAAATCCATCGCGCATCGACGGTCACTCATGACTGATATCGAAGACAGCCGAAAATAGTCGACGACCACCGACTGAGATCCTCCAGTCACCGCAATACCCATTTTGAGCAAAATTCCGGTCGTGCGCGAAATGTCGCGGACACCTGCCCCTGTAACTGGAAGTGTATCGAACCGCCGGAATTTGCGAACATTTTTCTCACACCCAGTCATTGGGCTACGCAGTTATACCTAGCTGCGCAATGTCCAGTATTAAGTGCAAATAAAGCCGGGTGTGGGACTGAAAGCGCCGCAACTCTCCGCCAGTCGTGACGCGAAGACAACGCAATGACGATGAACGTCGAAGGCCTCGATCCCAGTGTCATGCGTGTAAAACCAGCGACCGCGGGTGACCTGCATCTTGGCCCACGCTCAAAGATGCGGATAGTCTCCGAACTTAGGCGCCGGATGACCGCGGCCCACAAGGGCTGGGCCGCCAGGCTGTTCTTTACGCTGGTGATTTTCCTGGCGGCGTTGCCCGTCGCCGGCTGGCCGCTGCCCGTGGCCTGGCTCGCCATCATGGCCGGCTTGATCGTGGGCGAACAGCGAGGGCTTGTTCCTCGCGATTCCGGCGCTGGCGCCCACACGCCGGACAAGGGGCTGTTCTCCTGGCTCCTGAGCGCGGGCTATTCAAGCGCGGCGCTCTATTTTGTCCTGTTTTACTCCGGCGCCGCCCAGACCCTCGGCGTGACGCTCTACGGCGTGATCATGTTCGAGGTTCTGGTGCGAAACCACGCCAATCCGCGGCGCCTCCTGCTCAATCTTATTCCCCCCGCACTGTCGATCGCCTTGGTGCAGGTCGCGGCCGCCGCGGCGTTGGCGGCGCGCCGCGAACCGCTGCTGATCGTCACCCTTCTGGCCAGTCCGGTCACGGTTTTCTGGGTGTTCAGAACCCTGCAGAACAGCCTGACGCGTAATCAACACAGGCTTGCTGACGCAGCGGTGCGAGCGGAGGCCGCCACGCGGCAGATCCAGGAAGCCCATCGCATCACCCTGCTAGCGGAAGACCTGGCCGGCGTTGGCCATTGGCGCCTGGATATGCAAAGCCGCGCCTTCACCTGGTCCGATGGCGTCTACCGGGTCTTTGGGCTCGACCGGTCGAAGGTGCTTCCGAACATGCGAAGCCTTTGGATGATGTGGGCGCCCGAGGACCGCAACCGAGTCCGCGAAGCCATGTCCTTGGCGATGCTGGACGCAACGCCCTTCTCCATCGAGGCGCGTCTCGTGCGGGCCGATGGCGAGGTCCGCTACGTGGTCAGCAATGCGGCCGCCGAGCGCGATGAAGCCGGGGCGGTCGCGTCCCTGTTCGGCGCGTTCATGGACGTGACCGAGACACGCCTGCGCGAGCTGGCGCTGAGCAAGAGCGAAGAACAGTTCCGGCTGCTGGCCGACAAGTCGAACGACGTCATCATGCAGACGACCATCGCCGCCGACGGCAGCCGGCGGTTGACCTATATCAGCCCGGCGATCGAGAGGGTTCTCGGCTACCGGCCCTCGGACGACCCAGGCGCCCTGACCCTGGACTATGTCCATCCTGACGACGTCGATGCGCTGGTGCGGTCGAATCTGGGGCAGATTCGGGACGGCCCGAATGCGATGCCACGCACCAACACCTATCGGGCTCGGCACAGGGACGGTCGCTGGATCTGGCTCGAAGGCAAGCCGAGCTTCACCTTCGACCCGGTGACCGCCGCGGTCTGCGGCATGATCACGGTCATGCGCGACGTCACCACGCAGAAGCTGGCGGAGGAGGCTCAGAAACAGGCCGAAGAAACCATCCGCCAAAGCGAGGCGCGCTACCGGCTGCTGGCCGAGAACGCCACCGACGTGATCATGCAAGTTGACCCCAGCGGCGTGATCACCTTCATCACCCCGGCCTGCCAGGCTCTGCTCGGCTACAGCCCCGAAGAGATGATCGGGACACGGGCCCTGGCCTACAGCCATCCCGACGACGTGCGGGAAATCGCCTCCATCATCGCCGCCTATGTGGCGGACGGCCCCGAGGCCGCGCCGATCCTCACTCAATATCGCGTTCGGCATAGGGACGGGCGGTGGATCTGGATCGAGGGGCGGCCAAAGATCAACTTCGACGCCACGGGCGCCCAGGTCTCGCTGCAGGACGTCATCCGCGACATCACCAAGCAGAAGCTGGCGGACGACGCCATCCGCAGCAGCGAGGAGCGCTTTCGCCTGATGGCGGAAAACGCCACCGACACCCTTTGCAGCATGGACCTGACCGGCGCCATCACCTTCGTCACCCAGGCCTGCGAGCGGCTTCTGGGCTATACGCCGCAGGAAATGATCGGGGTGCGGGTTCAGGACCTGATGAGCCCCGAAGACGCCGCGAGAATCGTCGCGCAGTACACGGCCTATATCCAAGCCGGCCCCGGCGCCGAGCGGATCGTCATCCAATACCGCTCGCGGCACAAGGACGGCCACTGGGTCTGGATCGAGGGGCAACCGACGATCATTTTCGACGCCAAGGGCGCGCCGGTGTCCATCCAGGACGTGGTTCGCGACATCGGGGCGCGCAAGGCGGTGGAGTTCGAACTGGCCCGGGCCCGCGAGGCCGCCGAGGCCGCCACAGCCGCCAAGTCCGACTTCCTGGCCAATATGAGTCACGAAATCCGCACGCCGCTGACCGCCATTCTCGGCTTTTCGGCCATGCTCGAAGGGGTCGAGGTCCTGGGCGACGATGCACGGCTCTACGTACAGCGGATCGTCGCCGGCGGCCGGTCCCTGCTCTCGGTGGTCAACGATATCCTCGATTTCTCCAAGCTGGAGGCGAACCAGGTCGAGTTGGATCCGCAGCCATTCGATCCCGTCCGCTTCGCTCAAGGCGCCCTTGAACTGGTCAGCGGCCAAGCCGCCAGCAAGGGCCTCAAGCTGGACCTGAAGCTGGATGGGGATCTGCCGGACCTTGTCTATGCCGACAATTCGCGGCTGAGGCAGATCCTGCTGAACCTCCTGAGCAATGCGATCAAATTCACGCCCAAGGGAAGCGTCACGGTCACCGCCAGCTATCAACCCGCCGCCGGGCTCCTGCGCCTGGCCGTCACCGACACGGGCTCGGGCATCCTGGCGGAGAACCTGCCGCGGCTGTTCGAGCGGTTCTCCCAGGCGGACAGCTCCATCAGCCGTCGGCACGGGGGCACCGGGCTTGGACTGGCGATCTGCAAGAATCTGGTGGAGCTGATGGGGGGCGAGATCCAGGCGGAGTCCGTCGAAGGCGAGGGCTCGACCTTCAGCTTCACCATCGCGGCCCCGCCGGCCGAGGCCGCGTCCACCGGCCATGCCGCGGCGAGCATCGCCAGCGCGCCGGCTACAGACCATTCGGCTCATATACTCGTGGTCGACGATGTCGCGGAAAACCGGGAGCTGGTGCGGCTGATGCTGCAGGCCATCGGTCACCGCGTCGACACAGCCGCCGGCGGCGTCGAGGCCGTCGCGGCGGCCATCGCCCAGCCGTTCGATCTTATCCTGATGGATATCCAGATGCCGGGCATGGACGGTCTCACCGCAACCCGCCTGATCCGCGAGACGGCCGAGTTGAACAGGACCACCCCCATCCTGGCGCTCAGCGCCAATGTGATGGCCGGTCAGGTCGCCCAGTGTTTCGAGGCCGGGATGAACGATCACATCGCCAAGCCGATCCAGGTCGCGGACCTGCTGGCCAAGGTGGCCTGCTGGACCGATCCGGATGAGGCCGACGGGGAGCACGACGCCCAGGAGGCCAGCGAATGAGGATCCTCAACGCGCTGGAACCCAAGATCCTGGTCGCCGAAGACGACGCCCTGGTCAGCGAACTTGTGAGCCTCAACCTGGTCAGGGACGGCTATCGGGTCACCCAGGCCTGGAGCGGCTTCGAAGCGCTTCGGCTTCTGGCTCGAACTAGCCCGGCCCTGATGCTGCTGGACCTTGGGCTGCCCATGGTGGACGGCTTCGGCGTCCTGGCCGAAATACGCCGTCGGCGCGTCATGAAACAGCTGATCGGCCCTGCCTTTCCGATCATCGTCATGACCGCCCGGCAAACGGCCGACAATGTCATGAAAGCCCTGGCCCTGGGCGCGGACGACTTCCTGGCCAAGCCGTTCGAGATCCCGGACCTGATGTCGCGCGTCGCCGAACAGCTGGGCGTCCCGCGCCAGTCCTAATCAAAAATGATTTGAGTAGATCCATGGCCGACCGATCCGTACGAGCTTTGACCAATATCAGCGACACCGCTTCATCGTCGCGGGTGCTCCACCTGGTCAAGATCGCCGAGAAATTCGACTCCGATCCGGACTACCGCGCCCGCCCCCTGTTCAAGAACCGGCTGCTGAACGAGTCCATCATTATCAAGCATCGTCTCCGGCGAGACGAATTCGAATTGTACAAAACCCATAGGGCGGTCGCCACAAAGATACTCGTACCCATCGATCGCAATGATCTCAGATGTGGCGGGCGCTATGTATTCGTTGGACAGCAACATTATGACAGCCTGATCCGAGATTCCTTCGGAGACGAACTTTACCCCGGCTCACCCGACCGAATGACCTTGGACGCGATCGACGAATTGCCGACCCTGGATCCGTTCATCCTGCGCGAGCATCTGGCGCGCCGGGGCCTACGCCCGGCGCCCTGCTATTTTGACGTTTCCCAGGCCGACCTGGACCGGATGCTGGCCTTTGTGCGCGAGGATATCGCGCCGCTGATCAATATCACCTTTGGATCTTCAGGCGATCTGTCGTCTCACACGCAAATCCTGGTGAACAAGATCCTGTCCAACGATCTTGATAACGACCTCGAGCCCTTGCGGCTGACGCTGAGACTGGACGAAAATCAGTATTCGGAAGGCATGTTCTGCTGGAAGGGTTTCCTGTATTACAAGTGGCTGGTCGGCGACATCTTCGGCAAGTCGATCGCGGTTTCTCAGGAGATCGCGACGGCGCGTACGGTGGGACGATGCGACCCGGAAACCCGCGAGCAGATCAAATCCCTGAGACTCAAGCTTGGCGACGACATCTACAAGATCTGCGAATACGTCAAAGGCACGCTGGGGGCTTACGACGCCGCCTTCAAGGCCCTGACCGTGGCGGGCGATCCAATCTCGTTCCGTGACTTTTTGCTGACGTCGCCGGCGAGGTTCTTCGAACTTGGCGAAAGCCTGGCCGCCATCCAGCATATTGTCAGCTTCTGGCGGTATCGCTTTCCAGAAGGCGCTCGCGCCATGCTCGATTACTACGAGTTTCACGAGATGCTGCTCGATTTCGAATCCGGCATCCCATCCCTGTCGCCCGCGCCTTCAGGGCCGCCCGCCGAAGGGCGACCGCCGGCGCGTCGAGAAATGGCCTGATCGTGACGGCCGGGAGAGACGCTCGGCGACCTTGCGCGGTTCCGGTATCCGGCTGTTGCGGGAAATCAGGATAAGCCGGACCCTGGACTTCAGCCTTCAGCCCCGGAGAGGACCGCCAGCAGTTGGGCGGGACTGATCGGCTTTCCGATGTGCCCGTCCATCCCCGCCTCCAGGCATCGGGCGACCTGTTCGGGCAGGACATTGGCGGTCATGGCGACGATGGGGACGCGCGGCGCCCAGGCCGGCGCCGCCTCCCGGATGCGGCGGGTGGCTGCGAGGCCATCCATATTCGGCATCTGCACGTCCATCAGGATCAGGTCGAAGGGCGAGCGCAGCGCGGCCTCGACGGCTTCCACGCCGTCCTGGGCCGTCTCGATTTCAACGCCGAACGGCGCCAGCAGGGTGCAGATCAGTTCCCGATTGATGGCGTTGTCGTCCACCACCAATAGCCGGAGCGTCGGGTCGATGGCGATCGGTCCGGCCGAGTGGTCCTGTTCGCCACGGCTCGCCGCCGCCACCTGCAGGGTGATCTCGAACCAGAAGGTGGAGCCCTCGCCCACCCGGCTCGTCACGCCCACGGCGCCGCCGAGCACCTCGATGATCCGCTTGGAAATGGCCAGGCCAAGGCCGGTTCCGCCGTACTGGCGCGACGTCGAGGCGTCCGCCTGGGTAAAGCGGTCGAAGATGGTGGCCATTTGCTCCGGCGACATGCCGATGCCGCTGTCCTGGACCTCCACGCGCAGGCGCCGGCCGTCGGCCTCTTGCGTCTGACGAGTCTGGATGCGGACGGAGCCACGGCTTGTGAATTTGATGGCGTTGGAGAGGAAGTTCAGCAGCACCTGTCGCAGGCGGGCGCTATCGCCAAGCAGCGGGTCCTGCTCGCCGGCGGCGGAGACCTCCAGCGTCACACCCTTGGCGGCGGCTTGGTCCGCCAGCATGGCGGCGGTCGATTCAGCCAAGGCCTCGGGATTGAACGGGTGCAGATCCGGTTCGACCGCGCCGGCTTCCAGTTTCGAGAAATCGAGCACGTCATTGACGACGCCAAGCAGGGTCTGGCTGGCGTCGGCGATCAGGTCGACCTGACGCGCGCTGACAGGGCCAAGCTCGCCGGAGGCCTTCAAGACTCCGGAAAAGCCGATGATGGCGTTGAGCGGCGTGCGCAGTTCGTGGGTCATATTGGCCAGGAAGTCGGATTTCGCCTGGCCCGCGGCCTTGGCCTCCTCCAGGGCGTGGATCAGGGCCAGTTCCAGCGCCTTGCGCTTGGCGATGACGCGGGTGGTGGAGAGCAGGCCGTCGCTGCCATCGTCGAGCCGCCGAAACGTGCCTTCGACCCAGATCTGCGATCCGTCCTTGTGGATCAAGCGAAACTCCGCCGAGTTGGCGTCGCCGCCCGGAACAAGCGGCTCCACCAGGTCTCGAACCACGGCGAGATCGTCCGGGTGCACGTTGAACAGGTCCGGCTTGGCGATCAGTTCCTGGGCCGAGTAGCCCAGAGCCCGCTTGGCGGAGGGGGAGGTGTATCTGCGGCCCATCTCGGCGGTCCACAGCGTGATCACATCGGTCTGGTTGTCGGCGACAAGGCGATAAAGCGCTTCGCTTTCCCCGAGGCGCTCGAGCGTGCGTTCGGCGTCGTCATAAGCCTGTTCCGCTTCCAGCCGCCTCTGCTGCATCTCGGCGATCGCCCGGTTCTTTTCGGCGAGGCTGGTTGAGAGATCCTCGGCCATCCGCTGCATGGCGAAGCGCTGGCGAAGGAACCCGTAGCCCAAGGCCACTACCGCAACGATCAGCAGCGCCGCTAACGCCGGCGGACAGTGGATGGTGAGAGAGGCCGCGGGGATCGGCCCGACCAGCGCCAGCAGGGCGATGGCGCAGACCCCCGCAAGCACTGCCGCGAGTTTCGAAGCGGACATGGTCTTGGCCGTCAAGTCTGGCGACATGTTGCGAAACAGTCGTCGGCATGGTCGGCGCCGGTCAGGTCGACCAGACGCACCCCGCCGTTGGTCAAGGGCAAGGGCCGCATGTCCACGTCCTGAAACCGCGCATAGCGCAGCCTGGCGCCCCGGAAGGACGCGCCCCGCAGGTCAGCGCCGGTGAAGTCCACATCCCGAAGATCGGCGTCATCGAACCGGCCGCCTTGCAGCTGAGCGCCGGCGAAGCTCATGCCCACCGCGCAAACGCGCCGTGCAGAAATCGCGGTCAGCCGGCGCCCGGCGAAGGCGGCGCCCAAGGGCCGGAGATCTTCGTCGTCCAAATCCGCCGCATCGCCATTGGCGCCGCCGGTCTCGACCCAGATGTCCGCCGCCTCCAGCCTTTCCATCAGCTGCGGGGCGCGTTGAATCGCTCTGGGCGAAGGGTCGACCACGCACCCCTTGAGCGCGTCGGGATCGATCTTTGCGCCGCCCAACAGGGCGCCGGTCAGGACCGCGCCCCTGAATCGCGCGCCCCTCAAGTCCGCCCCCGCCAGATCGGCGTCGGCGAGATAGGCGCCGGTGAAATTCGCGCGATTGAGCTTGGCGTTGGTCAGCCGGACCCGCCGCATCGCGCAGTTGGTGAAGTCCACCTCAAACGTCACGTCGTCCGGTCCGGCTCCGGCCGATGGAGCACGCTCGACCAATCTGAAGCCGTCCGAGGTCCCCCTCGGCGACAGAATCGCCTGGCTCATATCGGCGTCGTCGAACGTGGCGCCGTTAAGGTTGGCGTGGCGCAGGCTGACGCCGCGAATATCCGCACGCTTAAAATTGGCCTCGCTGGCGTCCGCTTCGCGTAGATCGGCCAGCTGCAGGCAGGCGCGTTCGAGGTTGGCGCGGACCAGGCGGGCGGCCTTCAGATTGGCGCCGGTAAGGTCGGCCCCGGCCATGAGCCGGGCGCTGAAGTCATAGCCCGGCGCCTGGACAAACCGCCAGACCGCCCGCTGGCCCCCGGGCTCGCCACGGGTGAACCGCTCATGGGCGGCGAGGGCCTGGATCAGTTCAGCCTCGCTATATCGAGGGGGCTTGGACCGGTTCATGGCGGCGCGCGCGGTGCTGAACTGGGTCAAATCGGCCTCAATAGCGCGCCGTCGCCAGAGGTTGGCGAAGCTCAACGTCAAGTCACAGGATACCGGAACGGGCGTTTCGATAGACTTAACTCAGCCGCCGAGAGCATTCAGAAATACTGACATAACCCAGAATATACCGGACAAATTGTCGCAGTCAGCAATCATGAACAGAGCGAGCAAACCCTTAGATCTTCAATGGCAAGCCAGCCGGCGTTCTTGCATCGCGGGCGACTTAGCCTGAGCGGCAGGCCCAGTCGGTGTCCGGACGCGGCGCTAGCGTTGGATACAATCAGGTTGAGCCAATACAAACACCGCTCATCCCGGCGAATGCCCATAGGCCCTAAGTTAGGGGCCGGCCAAGAAACACCTCGCCCCCCGGGACGCGCCGCTGCGCGGCCCGGCCGAGGGCAGGCTCCGGGAGAAGGAGGGGCCCGCGCCGAAGGCATGGGAGGGTGAGGGGTTGCGCGGGTTCAGGATAAAGCTGAGAGGCCCTACCCCCTCATCCTCCCATTCGCTCCGCGAACGGGCCCCTCCTTCTCCCCATGGGAGAAGGGAAGTTCAGCCCACCGATCCTAACTTAGCACCTATGGGCGAATGCCGGGAGGAGCGGCTTCTGATTCGACCTGGATTCATCCCACCCTAATGCATGTAGGAAGCCTTGTTCGCGAACACGACGGTCTCGCTGATCACGGTGTCGTCGAGCACGGCCTTGAAGGCGGCGAAGCGGTCGTCGGCCATCAGCTTCTGCAGCGCCCGGTCATAGTGCTGGAAGTCGTCGAGCTCCCACAGATCGATCACGGTGCCGAGTCGACCGCTGCGCTGCACGAAGGCGCCCGCCAGACGCCAGCCCTCGCCTTCGAGGAAGGGCACGGCGGTCTTCTCCATCGCCTCCAGGAAACGGCCAAGCCCCGCGCCGGTCACCTCCAAGGTGACGTGCAGATAGACAGACATTCGAGGTCTCCTCGCTGATGGGCGCAGGCCGCGGCCGCGCGCCGATCACTCGATCGGCATGCCGATCATCCGGGCGATGGTGCGGTGCGTGTTCTGCAGGGCGATTTCATTTCGTCCGTACACGATCTGAAAATCGTCCGGCGCGTAGCGCATATTGCGCTGCCCCTCCTTGGAGACGCTGTAGTCCTCGGTCCGCACCACCTGCTCGATGAAGTCGTGTGCGGCCTCGAAGGCGGAATCCGGCGTCTCCGCCGGGGCGTCGGGGGCGCGATAGGTGGACATGATGGTGAAGGACTTGCCGGGTTCGTCGCCCGGATAGAGGCGATACATGCCGATCATGCGGCCCCCGCCCTCCATGGGCGCGCCGTAGACGATCGAATTTGGGAAAACCAGGTGGCTGCCGCCATAGGCCGCCGCCGGCCATTGGCTCTCATCGACGCCCACCAGGTCGCGATAGCCGGTGTTGGTGAAATTCACCCGGTAGTGGGGCCCGAAGCTGTCGAACAGGATCACATTGGAGACGGTGGAGACGCCGAAGGTCGTCGGGTGCAGGGCGCCGAAGTGATAACCCTCGCCATAGGTGTCCAGGGCGTATTTCCAGCTGGCCTCCACATCCACGCGGCTATGCTTGATCAGCTTGGCGCCGGCCAGGTTCAGGTGCAGCAGCTGCGCCCCCATCCCGTCCAGCCAGGCCGGAACATCGATCGGTTCGTCACCGGCATGGGCCTTGACGAAGACCATACCGCCCCATTCGGCCACCGGCACGCGGACCAGATTGCGAGAGGCGCGATCGATCCCCTCGAACGAGGCCTCGCCCGGCATGCCCACCAGCCGGCCATTGAGGTCGAAGCTCCAGCCGTGGAAGGGGCAGACCATCAGCTTGCGGTGCGCGCAGTCGCCCACCAGGCGCGCGGCGCGATGGGTGCACATGTTGAGGAAGGCGTTCAGCGAACCGTCCTTGGCGCGAACGATGAGGATGGCCGGCCCGGCGCTGTCGAACAGCATCACGTCGCCGGGATTGGCCACCTCGCAGGACAGGCCAGCCAGCAGGGGCGCCTTGCCGAACAATTCGCGCCGCTCGGCCTCGAAACGCACGGGATCGGTATAGTCATGGGCCGAATTGCGCATGGGCGCCGGACCCCAGTCCGTGGTTCCCCCCGCGGCCAGGTGGGCCACTGTCCGACGCTCAAGCGCCCGCATGGCCTCGTCGACCGGTGGCGCCGGCGGCTTGGAGAGGGTGGTCTGATCCGTCATCGCCTGTTACCTCCACTTGAGCCTCAAAATAGCCGGCCGGGCGAAGCCTTGCCCAGCCGGACTCGACCTTAAAAACGTCCCGTAACCTGAATGGCGATCGTGCGGGGCAGGCCCGGCGTGCCGCCCAGGTCGGAATGCACCGGCCGCAGGGCCGGGTTGGGATCGTTGATGCTGTTGCCGGTGTTCGCGCCCGTGCTTGGAACGTCCAGGCCGCTGGTCAGCACATAGGTATTGGTCAGGTTCTTGCCGATCAGGGCGACCTCCCAGGTCCTGCTGGGATTGCTCAGGCGAAGGCTTGCGTCGAAGGTGGCGTAGGCCGACTGGAAGTCGGAAGCGTGGCCGAACTGGCTGAGGTGATAGCTGCTGCTGAGGTGGGCGTTGCCGGAAACGCCGAACAGCAATCCACCCACCGTCCTTTCGTAATCGGCCTCAAGCGTAGACGTCCACTTCGGCGCCTGGCCTGCGGCCTGCCCGGTCAGATTCTGGACAAGCTGTCCGGCCGAGGTGTCGTTGGGATTGGTGCTGACATCGAGATGGCACCCCTCCTCGAGGGATTGTCCGCCATAGCAGGGGCCGTTGGGGAAGCTTTTGTAATAGGACTCGTTGAAGGCCATCGCTCCGTTGAGATGCAGGCCCTCGATCCGTTCCGGCGCCCACTCGGCCTGAACCTCGAAACCGCGCGATTCCAGCTTGCCGACGTTCTTGGTGACGTAGTCGATGTGCACGGAGTCGAAGAAATCGACCTGGAAATTGTCATAGACATAGTCGTAGGCGTCGGCGTTCAGGCGCAGGCGCCCGTCCAGCAGGGTCGATTTCACGCCGCCTTCAAAGCCCTTGGGCGTCTCGGGCTTGAACGCCAGCTGGGCCGCGGTGGTGTTGGCCAGGGCGCTGTTCAGGGCGCTGCCGGAGAAACCGCCCGACTTGTAGCCGGTCTTGTAGGAGGCATAGAGGGTCAGGTCGCGCTCCGGCTTCCAGGAAAGCGTCGCCTCTGGAGACGTGTTGTCGAAGGTCTGGTTTTTGCCGATGAAACTGGCCGGATCCGCGGGATTGTATTGGCGGAACACCCCCTGAAACGGCGCGACCACATAGGGCTGGATAAAGTAGGAATCCTTGGTCTCGTGCGTGTAGCGGGCGCCCACCGTCAAGTTCCACTGCGAGGTGATATCCCAGATCCCCTGGGCGAAGCCGGAGAAGGTCTGGCCATTGGTCCGCGACAGCTTCTCGACCGTTATGTACTCATCGGGCGTGTGCAACGACAGGTCTGACAGGCCGCCGGGGAAGATGACGAACTGATTGAAGTTCAGTTGGGTCGCCTGATACAGGAACCCGCCCATGAAGTTGACCGGGCTCTTGAACTTGGTCTGGGCGCGCAGCTCCGTTGAAAACGCCTGGTATTGCGATTTCTCGATGCCCCAGGTGCCGGCGGGCGAGTTGACCGCGCCCGTCAGGTCGTAGTCGCCCTCGAAATAGTTGATGAAGTGGTGGAAGCCGGTCACCGACTCCAGATTGAACAGCGGCGCGTCATACTTCAACGTGTTCGAGTACGACTGTGAATCGTAGTCCTGATAGAGTTGTCCGCCGTGACGCGCCGTGATGGGGTTGGTGGCGGCGATGTCGGCCGGCAAGTTGTTTTGATAGACATCGTAGTTCTTGCCGCACGGCTCGCCCGGAGCGGTCTGGCGCGTGCCGGTAGGGCAGAAGAAGGTGATGCTGTTCCAAGTGGCGTCGAGCACCCTGTACTGATCCAGCGTTGTCTTGAACGTGTCGGTCAGGTTGTTGGTGAACTCGTACTTCGCCGAGAAACGGCCGACCAGATCCTTTTCCTGCGGTACATTCTTGTCCGGCGCGGCGATGTTGTGAACCGTGGCCGCAAAGCCGTTCGACACGTCCAGGGTCGTATATTGCGCCGCCGGCGCCAGGTTCTGGACATAGCCGCCCAGCATATCCTGATAGTGAATGGCCAGGCGCAGGGTCAGCTTGTCGGTGACCGGGCCTGAAACATAGCCTTCGACCATCGGCTCGTTGGCGGTGAACTCGTAGCTGGCGCGCAGCATGGACTCGAAGGTGCTGGTCGGATCGGCGGTGGTGAACGAGACCACCCCCGCCGAGGCGTTCTTGCCGAAGAACAGCGCCTGGGGCCCTTTGAGGATCTCCACCTGCTTCATGTCGAACAGCGCCTCGTTGAGGACCCGTCCCTGGCCGTAATAGACCCCGTCCACGTCCACCGCGACCGATTGTTCGATGCCGACGCTGGTGAAACTGGACCCCACGCCACGAAGGCTGATGTCCGCGCCGCTGCCGCTGTTGCCGCGCACGACCACCAGTTCCGGCGTGGTGGCGGCGATCTTCTCGACCGAGGTCAGGGCGTAGCGATCGAGCGTCTTGGCCGACAGGGCGGTGACCGCCACCGGCACGTTCTGGATGTTCTCGCTCTTCTTGCGCGCCGTGACGATGACCTCCTCCAAGCCAGAGGTCGGGGCGGCGGCCTGTTCAACGGGGGCCTGCTGGGCATGGGCGGCGCCGATGCCGGCCGCGAACATCGCCAAGCCTGTGGTGGCGAGCAACAGGCCGCGGGCATGGCGGCGAGCAGGCGCATTTGTGCAGTCCACGAGTTTTCCCATGGTCGTTTCCCCCAGTTCGTTCCCAATCGCGAAGGCCTGCGCCTTCTTTTGAATGTTTAGTGGAAGCGCCCGCCGATCAGCGGGGAACGATCACACATATCATCCTAATCATGATTATGAATTTGTTATAGGCCGGGACTGGCGAACTGGCAAGGCGCTTCGAGCAGTTTTTGGCGCGCGCCACCCCTCCCCAAACCCGCCTCGACGATTCAAATTTCACCGATATCTTAAAATATCGTCGTATTTTCAATTAGATAAAATATTATAGGAGATCGGAAAAATTATCGGGCGGCCGCCTAAAACGCCGGCTTATTGCAGCGCACTGCAATTTCATGACGCGATGCAGCTGCCAGGAATGATAGAGTGGCGCCGGGAAAATACACGGGTAAACGACCAACAAACCGGATGAAGGCCCCTTTACTCAGGTCAAATTTAGTCGAATGATAATCATGATCCTGGCGCCCGATAGAGACCGACGGATCGGGCGGAAAGACGCTTGAACAGGACTGACAGCATGGGCGTCCGCACAGACCAGGACCTGGGCGCCCGCAATCGCCGCCGCCTCGGCGCGCGCCAATCATCGGAGATGTGATCGTGCTTGCAGAAGCCCCCTTGCTTGCGGACGCCAAGCAATACCCGCTGTCGCCCGGGACCCGCCGCTTCCTCGATGGCGCGCCGCACGGCCACCTGATCGAGGGCCAGGTCGTCGCCTCGGTCTCCGGCGCAACCCTGCCCATCCTTGACCCCGCCAGCGGCCGGGAATTCGCTCGCATCGCCGCCGGCGGCGCCGAGGACGTGGATCGGGCCGTGCGCTCGGCTCGCCGCGCCTTCGACGACGGTCGCTGGCGCAACCTGGCCCCGGCGGACAAGGAAGCCCGGCTGCGCCGGCTATCCAGCCTGCTGGAAGAGCACCGCGAGGTTCTGATGGACCTGGACGTGCTCGAAGGCGGGGTCATCCGCGGCTATTCGCAGTTCATCGTCCAGTTCGGCATCGACGTGACCAACTACTACGCCGGCTGGCCCACCAAGCTGCAGGGGACCATGCCGGCGAGCCCGCCAGACCTGATCGTGCAGGAGGTGCGTGAGCCGATCGGCGTCTGCGCTTCGATCATCCCCTGGAACGGCCCCTCGGCCGCGCCCTGCGGCATCGTCCCCGCCCTGGCCTGCGGCAACAGCGTGGTGCTGAAACCGGCGGAACAGACCCCCCTGGCGGCGTCGCTGGTGGGGCAGCTGTGCCTGCAGGCCGGCATACCGCCCGGCGTGGTCAATATCGTCCATGGGCTGGGCGAAGTGGCGGGCGCGGCCCTGGTCGAGCATCCGATGGTGGATGCGATCAGCTTCACCGGCTCCAGCGAAACCGGCAAGCGCATCCAGATCGCCGCCGCCCAGCGCCTGAAGCGCGTCCATATGGAGCTGGGCGGCAAGAGCCCGCACATCATCTTCAACGACGCCGATCTCGACAAGGCCGCAGCCAGCGCGGCGGGCGCCGTCTGGGGCCACTCAGGCCAGGTCTGCACCGCCGGCTCCCGCGTCCTGGTCCAGCGCCAGATCCATGACGAGCTGGTCTCGCGCATGATCGCCTCGGCCCAGGCCCTGAAGATCGGCTCGGGCTTCGATCCCTCGACCCAGATGGGGCCCCTGGTGTCCCAGGAGCAGCTCGACCGGGTCAGCCGCTACGTGGCCATCGGCCGCAAGGAGGGCGCCCAGGTGGTCACCGGGGGCGCCCGGCATGGCGAGGTGGGCTATTTCCACCAGCCGACCATCTTCGCCGGGGTCAACAACCAGATGACCATCGCCCGCGAGGAGATCTTCGGCCCGGTGATGTCGGTGATTCCCTTCGACGACGAGGACGAGGCCTACGCCATCGCCAACGACACCGAATTCGGCCTGGCCGCCGGCGTCTGGACCCGGGACCTGGCCCGCGCCCACCGCGCCAGCCAGCGCCTGAGAGCGGGTACGGTGTGGGTCAACACCTATCAGCGGGTCAGCCCGTCGGTGCCCTATGGCGGGGTCAAGCAATCGGGCTACGGCCGCAATCTCGGCGCCGCGTCCCTCGAGGACTACACCCAGATCAAGAGCGTCTGGTTCAACATCGGCTGAACGACGGCGAAGGCCCAACAACACACCACGGGAGGAAATCATGTCTTTGGAACGCACCGTCAGACGCCTGCAGGATCGGGTCGAGATCGAGGAGTTGATGTACAACTATTGCCGCCACGCCGACCTGCTGGACGGCGCCGGCATGGCGGCCCTGTTCGTGGAGGACTGCGTCGCCGACTTCCTGAACGCGGATGCGGCGGCGGTGCTCTACGGCCGCGGCGCGCTGCTGGAATTCCTCAACATGGCGCTGGGCAATACGGTCAGCGGCAGCCACCACATCGCCAATGTGGAGCTGATCTTCGAGAGCGACGATGCGGTGATCGCGCACATGTACATGTATTCGTGGCAGCGCTTCATCGGCTTTCCGACCACGGCCGACTGCCATCGATGGGGCCGCTACGAAAACCGCTATGTGCGCACCAAGGCCGGCTGGCGCTTTACGCACCTGCGCCTGTTTTCCGCCGGCGAATATGGCGGCGCGCGCATCGGTGAGCAGCTGGGCCGGTCCTTCCCGCCGAGTTTCGAGGTGGCGCGAGCGGCGGCCGTGGCCTGACCGCCGGCCCGGCGAGGCCAAAGGCGATGCGGGCGTCCCAGCCGGTGACGGTCGAGGCCGGTGAGCTCAGCCTTTCCGGGCTCGTCGCCCGTCCGGATGCGCCGGCGCGCGCGCTCGTCGTCGCCCTGCATGGCGGCGGCTATGGCGCGGCCTATTGGGACGGCCCGGCGAGCGGCCAGTCGCTCCTGGCCCTGGCGGCGCAGCTCGGCTTTGTGGCCCTGGCGCTGGACCGGCCAGGCTATGGCGCATCCCGCGGCGCTGACCTGGGCCTGGAGCAGCAGGCCCAGGCCCTGTTCGACGCCATCGCGGCCTGGACGGCGCAGCAGCGCTTCGACGGCCCGGTGTTCCTGATCGGCCACTCCATCGGCGGCATCCTGGCCCTGATGATGGCGGCCGATCCAAGGGCCGGGCGGCTGAGCGGCGTGGACGTGTTGGGCGTGCCATTCCGGTTCCCCGATGACGGCGGCGGCCTCCTCATCCGCAACCTGGCCAAGGCCGGCGAGCCGGCCGCCCTGCCGAAAGAGGCGCTGCAGCGCTACCTGCTGTTCGGGCCCGAGGGCAGCTATCCGCCCGAGGCCTTCGACCACCACAGCCGCTGCATCAGCGCCACCCCGGCGGCGGAATATCAGGACGGCGTCGCCGCCCCCGCCATCTGGGCCAACGTCCTGCCGGCGATCCGCATTCCGGCGCAGTTCACCCTGGCCGAGTTCGAGACCATGCAATGCACCGGCTGGCCGATCCTGGACGAGGTGCGCCAGCTGCTGACCAATAGCCCCAGAGCCCGGGTGGACCTGCAGCGCGGCAGCGGCCACAACGCCAGCCTGCACCACATCGCCCAGGCCTATCACCTGCGCGCCCTGGCCTTTTTCGAGGAATGCATCGCGCTGGATGGGCCCCGGCCATGACCCATCTCCCCCCGCCGCCACCGGTCGAAGGCGCCACCTATTCCAGCCCCCAGATGTTCGAGCGTCGCCGGCGGATCCTGCGCGAGGCCCGCAAGCTGCTGGTCGAGCGGGGCCTGGAGGGGTTCAGCTTCCGCGAGCTCTGCGAACGCGCCGGCGTCGCCCAGCGCACCATCTACAACGCCTTCGGCGGCAAGGAGCGGGTGATGGCCGCCGCCATCACCCAGTACTACCTGCACTTCATCGGCCTGATCGGCCACAGCCAGATCGCCGACACCCTCGACGGGGTGCTGGAGCGGCTGATCCGCGTGCATGTGCGCAATGTCGACATCAAGAACTACGTCAAGGCCGTGGTCGCCCTCTACTATTCCCCCACCGCCGACCCCGAGATCCGCGGGGCCATGCGCCAAATCGGCGTCGATGGCATGACGCCCTGGCTGAGCCGGCTGAAAGAGAGCGGCAAGCTCAAGCGCGGCGTCGATCCGGGCGAGCTGATCGATAACCTGACCAATGTACAATACATGATCCTGGCCGGCTGGATCCTTGGCGAAATCACCGACGACCGCTTCGTCTTCCGCATGGTCGAGGCCCTGCTGCTGATGACCAGCGGCGCCGTGCGCGGCAAGGCCCTGATCGAGGTCAACGCCCGGCTGGAGGACATGCACGGGGAGCGGGTCTGGTTCGACGGGACGGTGGAGAGCGCCCGGGCGGCGTTGCTGGCGGCGGGGATCGGGCGGGGTCGGGGGTAGGCGGAGCGGGCGCCACACTGGACCCTTCCCTCGCAAGGGGAAAAGGGATCAGGCCACCTCCGCCGCCACCAGCTCCTCCAGCTGCGGATACTTCTCCAGCGCCCGTTCGCGGGAGGCGATCAGGTTGTAGGCCGGGAACAGTTGGTTGGTGGGGGCGTAGTCGCGCAGGACCTGCTTGGCGACGGTGATCTTGTGCACCTCGGTCGGGCCGTCAGCCAGGCCCATGACGTAGGAGACGGCGATCTGGCTCATGAACGGCATCTCGTTGGAGACGCCGATCGAGCCGTGGATCTGCAGGGCGCGGGCGGCGATGTCGTGCAGCACCTTGGGCATGGCCGCCTTCACCGCGGCGATATCCTTGCGCACCTTGCGATAGTCCTGGTGCTTGTCGATCTTCCAGGCGGCTTCCAGCACCAGGAGGCGGAACGACTTCAGCTCGATATAGCTGTCGGCGATCTTCTCCTGGACCATCTGCTTTTCGCTGAGGCGCTCGCCCTGTGTGAAGCGCGACAGGGCCCGCTCGCACATCATGTCCAGGGCCTTCTGCGCCTCGCCGATGGTGCGCATGGCGTGGTGGATGCGCCCGCCGCCCAGCCGCGTCTGGGCCACCGCAAAGCCCCCGCCCCGCTCGCCCAGCAGGTGGTCACGGGGCACGCGCACGCCGGTATAGCGGACATAGGCGTGGGAGGGTTCTTTCTCGCCGGAATGACCCACATTGCGCAGGATCTCGATGCCGGGCGTCTCGGACGGCACGATGAACATGGACATGCGCTGGTGCGGCGCGGCGTCGGGATCGGTGACCGCCATGACGATCAGGAAGTCGGCCCAGCGGGCGTTGGACGAAAACCACTTCTCGCCATCGATCACCCAGTCGTCGCCCACCAGCTCGGCCCGGGTGGTGAACACCAAAGGATCGGCGCCGCCGTGCGGCTCGGTCATGGAGAAACAGGAGACGATCTCGTTGTCCAGCAGGGGCTGGAGGAACCGCGCCTTCTGCTGCGGCGTGCCATAGTGGGCGAGAATTTCGGCGTTGCCGGTGTCGGGCGCCTGGCAGCCGAACACCACCGAGGCGAAGGACGAGCGGCCAAGGATCTCGTTGAGCAGGGCCAGCTTGACCTGGCCATAGCCCGGCCCGCCCAGCTCCGGGCCCAGGTGGCAGGCCCACAGCCCCTTGGCCTTGACCTGCGCCTGCAGCGGCCGGACCAGCCGGATGTTCTCCGGATTCTTGACGTCGTAGATGCTTCGCAGGCGGTGATCGAGCGGCTCGACCTCGCTGCGGACAAAGGCGTCGGCCCAGTCCAGCTTGGCCTGAAACTCAGGGTCGGTCTCGAAATCCCAGGCCATCCTATCCTCTCCTATTTTCGTTCAATTTATGATTATGATCATGATTGTCTAGCGCTAAATTGCGGAACGAGGAGGATCGCCATGGACGAGCGCGGCCGGCCGGACATCCAGGCCCTGTGGGACAGGGCCGAAATCGCCGAGGTGATCATGCGCTATTGCCGCTCCATCGACCGGGGCGACGAGGCCCTGTTGCGCAGCTGCTTTCATGCGGACGCCACCCACCTTCACGGAGCGTTCGAGGGATTGTCGTCAGACTTCTGCGCCTTCGCCATGGAGACGGTCAAAGCCGTCGAACTCACCCATCACCAACTGGGCCAGACCTCCGTCGAGATCGTGGGCGACGTGGCCTTCGCCGAGACCTATTTCACCTCCTATCACCGCTTCGGCCCGGTCCCGCCGCCCGGCGGCCAGCCGCACGAGGACCGCATCCTGGGCGGCCGCTATGTGGACCGGTTCGAGCGGCGGGACGACGCCTGGCGCATCGCCCACAGGCAGGGGATCAACGAATGGCGGCGCTATGAGCCCGCGTCCGACCGCGGCTTCTTCGACCTGCCCGAGGATCAGCGCGGGCGCCGGGACCGCGGCGACCCGGTGTATCGGCGATAGGCGCGCTCGCGCCCTTGCGGGGGCTATCGGATTCACGCATCGCGATAGCCGCAATGGCGGTGAGGCGGGTGCGCGACGCAATTGGCGCACGGTCAACCTGAGCGTTGCAATTCAGATCTGATATACTCCGGCCAGGGCGCGAAATACCGACCTGTGAGCCAATGGCCCGACTGATTCACGACGTATCGCGGTGCGCAGACCGGCCGGTTGAGATTGAGGCCGGGCAGGCGGTGGCTGACGTCGCCATCCCCGGCGGTGCGGCGTCCCGTTTTGATCGTGGCCTCGCGGCCCTTTGGTCCTGGGTCGCCGTCGGCTCGCTCTTAGCCTTGGGCGTCGCTGGGTGCGCGCCCAGGGCGGCGCCGCACCAACCAAGCGCATCGTCCCCATCGTCACACCCGATCGCCGAGGCGGCGCAGCCTCCGGCATCGACGGCGCACAATTGGCAATATCGGCACGGGCAGGAGTACGCCTATCAGGGAGGACTTTCGGAGGACCAGAACAAGCCTGGTCAGACGAGCCCAACCGTACAGATGTACCGATATTTGGGCGAGCACGATGGCGTCTTTGAGTTGCAGTTCGACGGCGAGACGGCGACCTGCGCCAATCCATGCCAGACGATCAATATTCACGCCGGCGCCTTCCATGTCGAACGTCTTGACTTTGATCCGAACACCCTCATCGGCGCGGCCTTTTCAGACGCCTTCAACGGGCGAATGGAGATCTACAATCCGGCAAAACACGCCGCGGCGAAGGGCGATGGCGCCCCGCGTTGATCTGCGCTAGCCGACCTCTCAGGGTCCGCATTGAGCCAACGCTGCCGTTGGGTTCGCTCTGGAAGGTCGTCGTTCGCATGGCCGGCCCTGGCGGAGATCGCCAACGGCGTGTGTGGACGCCGAGCCAATGGGAAACAACGACCCAACTCGGACGGCGGGAAGAGCCGCCTGTAGGACGAGCTCACTATCGACAAGGCCAGCGAACGACGCGAAGCTCCGTTGCTTGAACGCAGGAACCAACATACGACCGGCTTCACAGATGAGGGTCCCACCCTGGGCGGTGGCTTTGGTCGTCTTCGGCGCCCTATGCGGTTGCTCGAAGCCTCCCGTGGTCGCCAGGAGCCTCACTGATGAACAGATCATCGCGGGGCTGAACGGGCGGGTTGGCTCCAAGGTTTGTTGCTTCTATGTTCGTCAGGACCAGAACGGCGACGACGATTACGGTCCCCTGAACGCCCGCCGCGAAATTCACCTGATTGTCAGGCGGTCGTTTGGTCCCGACGACGTGGCCTGCGGATTTTCCGGCTTTCCAAAAGCTCGAGCCTTCAATGGAACTCCAATGTCGTCCGGCGACGACACCGTCTTCGTGGTTCGCAACCAGCGCCTTACTACGGACCGGGAGATGACACAGATCGAGTTCGACCGCTTACAGGATCAGGCGTGCGGTCCCGACTGGGTGAAGCCTCGTCATGTGGTGCCCGTGCCATAGCCGCTGACCACGCCGAACAGCCCTGGAACGCGTGCGCCCTCGGCATGGGTGCCCGCGCGACAGCGAATGTCGGGTTCCTGGCGGCCACTAGGCGACAGCACACGGTAGAGTCGGAGTGTGGCGCGGTTAGCGGTAGGTCGAGCCTATCTGTTGCCGCCGCTTTCGTCTGGCGGTGCCTCATTAGCTCGGCCGTTGCTCCCGTTTCCACACCCCGCTCATCGAACCGGACATGCAGATCTCCCGCATCCGGCTCTCGGACGAGACGTCACGCCTTCACCCACGACGGGCCACGGCCACGTTGGGTCAGGCGCACGAGCCGGAAGTGCCCGTAGAGGTGCGAGAGTGGATAAGTCCCGCCCCTGCGTCGCCTGACCTTATGTTTGGACCGTAGCCTGCTGCGGAAATAGTCATCCGGCAGCCGATAGCAGCGGGCAATGCGCGCAAGGATCACCAGACTGGCGGTCGTGTTCGAAACCTTATTCCCCCGGCGCCATTCGCGCAGGGTGGTCCTTTCCAGTCCGCTCCTCAGCCGGATGATGGCCTTGTGTAGGCGGTAGGTGGTGTCGCCGTGGCGGCGCATGTGCAGATCGAGCGCGTCCGCGAAACCTTCGGGATCGTCCCAGACCTCCCACAGCGGAGTGGGAAACTCGATGATCGGGTGAGCGCGCGCGCCAGGCCTGCGCCTGTGTGCGGGCGGGGACTCCATAGTCTGCGGTGAAGGGGACATCTGAAACGGCTGTGAAGCCGCGCTGGTTTTGGTCGGCATGGAGGGAAGGGTCTCAACTGAAGGCGCCTCGCACGAACTCGCGGGCGTCTTAGCTAGACAGCGCACTGGGTCCCGCCCTCATGTTGGCCGATCATTTTTCTGTGGACGCCGCCCTGGCGATGGACACGTCAGCCTCGCGGGGGGGCGTTTGGGAGTATCGGCCGCTCCAGGCCCGAAATTAACGCCGGCGCGGACATGGATCGGCCGGAGCGAGCTGGGCGTACTCTCATCTAGCCAGGACTCCCGCTAGCGAGGCGAAAGCGTGAGCGAGATCAGCGGCTCTCGGACATACGCATCAGCAGCTCGATGAGGGGCTGGTTGATGTAATAGTTGTTGCGCCCTTGCCGATGCTTTGCGACGAAGCCGGCCTCGGCGAGCAGGTCGAGGTATCGCGACGCCGTCTGCCGCGTGATCCCTAGGTCGGCCTGCAGGAACTCAATCCTCGTGTAAGGGTGCCGAAAGAGGTTGTTCAGCAGGTCCTGAGAATATCGGACCGAGGGATGCTCGCGGAGGCGACGCTTATAATCCGCCATCAACACTCGCATGCCCTCGATCAGCTCCAGGGTTTGCTGGGAGGTCTCGGCGATCGCAGTCAGGACATAGATCAGCCACGGCTCCCAGCCCCCACCTTCGCGGACGGCCTGGAGCTGTCGATAGTACTCCGCCTTGTGGGTGGTGATGTACCGGCTGAGGTAGAGGATGGGGATGTCGAGGAGCCCAACGCGCGTAAGGTAGAGCACATTGATGATACGCCCGATCCGGCCGTTGCCGTCCGAGAAGGGGTGGATGCTTTCGAACTGGTGGTGGATCAGCGCCATCTTGACGAGGGGATCGAGGTCACTCGCGGCATCGTCATTGATGAAGCGTTCGAGAATGTTCATCTGAGCGACGACCTCGTTCCGGTCCTGCGGCGGGATATAGACCAGGCCGCCGGTAGCCTCGTTCTTCAAAGCCGTCCCCGGCGTCGCGCGGAACTCCTCGGTAGTGCGCTTCAGCACTCGAAACATCTCGATAATGGCGTTGTTGGTCAGCAGTCCTTGGTTCTGGCTCAGGCTGTCGAAGCCGCACTTCAGCGCGTCTCTGTAGCTGGCGACCTCCTTTGCGGCCGGTGAGCCGGGACCGTCGGCAAACAGGCTGGCCTGGAACAACTCGTCCTGCGTGGTCACGATGTTCTCGATTTCCGAGCTTGCCTTGGCCTCCTGCAGTGAGAGCGTGTCGATCAGGATGGCCTGGTTCGGGATGCTCGCCGCACGGCCCTTGAGTTCCGCAAGGTGCCGGTGGGCGCTGGCGAGCGCCCGCAGCACCGCGGGCGTTTCAAGGTCGACGGCCGGGGGAAGCGGGGGCAGCGGGTAGGTCGGCTTTAACATGTTGATCTCGACATGTTTGATTTATCCAAACTTTTTAACACGAGTCGCTGACGTGTTAAATTGACCCCCGGAGTCGGACGTGAGGGCGAAGCGGCCCGCCTGCTCACCGTCGCATGACCGGATGGGAACCTTGAGCGTTGAAACGGAGATCGGCCGGCGCCACGCCGGCGAACCAGTCGCGCGCGGTGGCGCTCCCGGTTGGGCGAAGCTCCTTCAGCACATTTTCGTCGAGCAAATAGCCCGTCACGGGATCTGGCGGGGCTCGATCGGCTCGCCATCAGCTTCCACATCCCAGACGCCCCATGCGGCCATGTCGCTCAGCATACGCTTGAGGCCATAGGCTCTGAGAACCTCCGCCCGCCGTTGCTCGATCGGCGCACTGGCCTTCACGCGTTCGCGGCCAGCTGGGGTCAGCGTGATCCCTTCGACGGCGTTTATCGCCGCAAAGCCGCGTGCGCCAAGCGTGGTGGATTCGCCGCCGTGCTTTGATTCAGAAGGCTTCTTTCGCATAAACTCAACATAGCACGACAGTGGTCAACCAATCGAGATCCCGTGCGTCGGCGCGCGCCCTCGCCCGGGCCGTCAGCCGACTTCGTGTCCACATGTGGACGTGTCCGCCACTCCACATGTGGTCGGCCTAGTGTCCTCGTCGCCCATGATTGGGCGGGCCATCCCGTCCAATCATGGTGAGCCCCTTTCCGCCGTGATGGCTTTCCTTGATCGTCGGGGTCCAGTGCCGCCGGCCTCGCCGAATGTTGGCTCGCTCCGGCGTGGCGCTGCAGCGCGTTGTCGGTTGCCGATCGGCTAGGTCAGAATCTGGAGCCCGTGCTTTTGGACGACTGACAGGAGCTTCCGCAGTGGGGGGCTGGGCCGCTTGGCGCCCGATTCCCACTTCTCGACCGTGCTTTCGCTCGTGTTGAGGTAGCGGGCGAACACGCGCTGGCTGACATGGTTGGCTTCGCGCAGCTGCTTGATCTCGGCCGGCGCTATTTCGCTCGGGACCAAATGCCGGGCGTCGAAGTCCAGCATCGTCGTTTTGTCGATCGCCCCTACCTTGTGAAGCATCGCCGCGGACGAGTGAATCGCCTCGGACATGTCACGCTTAAACTTGCTTTTCGTCGCCATGGCATATCTCCGTCAGGTCTTTGTCCTCTAGCAGTTGAGCGACCTGCTTTTCGCTCAACGTGGCATATTTCTTGGCGAGGGTTCGGAAGTCGTCCAGGTCCTCTTCCTCGATGTTGGCTTGGTCCTTTTTTGCGAACAGGAACTCGTAAATCCAATACCGACCACCCTTCGCGAGAATGATGCTTCGGTGCATGTTCTTGTTCAGGCGCTTCTTGAATACCCCGCCACCAAGATCGTTTGCCTGGCCCTTCCTGACTTTCTCGAAAGCTTCGCAAAGTTCGTCGTCTTTGATGCGAGCCTTGCGCGCCGCCTTGGTGAA
>DASXNV010000008.1:0-28714 GCA_036494815.1 Caulobacteraceae bacterium | reverse complement strand
GTTCGCCAATTCCGGTCATCGGCGGGACGGCCCGATTGAAAGGCTTGTTTCTCGATAGCTGACTTCCCGGGTGGGGAGATCTGACTCTCCGCCGTTCTTCGCAACGATCGCTCTCGGGGCGTCATAGCGATCGGCGGCCCGAAGCCGATCATCGGGCGAAAGTCGTCGAACCCCAACTCAGGGGTGACGTCGTCCCGCGCTGCGGAGGCATCAGACGGACCGTGCCGAGCCCGCAGCGCCAATCCGATCGCCAACAGTAGCGGGAGATGTGTCGTCATCTCCGCCCCATAAGGCCAGTCATTCGCCGTCGTTTGCCATAGCCGCCTCCCGCTTCCGGTGGCAGGCTCGGGCGCGTGGCCTGAGACGGAGGAAGCAATGATCCTGATCTATGGGGGCTGGCCGAGCCGGTCGCTCCGGGTGCAGTGGCTGCTGGACGAACTGGGCGTGCCCTATCAACTGCGCGCCGTGGACCTGCGCAAGCGCCAGGAGGACGCCGAGTTCATGGCCGTCAATCCTGCGGGCTTTCTGCCCGCGCTGGTCGACGGCGAGGTCCACATGGTCGAGTCCATCGCCATCATCGAATACTTGCTCGGCAAATATGGCCCCGGCGGCCTCGCCCCCGCGCCCGACGCGCCGGAGCACCCGGCCTATCTGCAGTTCCTGCACCTGGGCGAGGCGGGGATGGCGGCGTTCATGAACATCGTCGTCGCCAGCCGCTTCGCCGCGCCCGAGACCGAGCGTGACAACTGGGGCTCCCGCATGGCCGGCCAGATGTTTCTCGGCCGCCTGCGCCTGGTGGAACAGCGCCTGGAAACCTCGTCCTATCTCGCGGGGCCGGCCTTCACCGCCGCCGACATCTCCGTCCACTACGCGCTTGAGTTCGGCGCCCGCCTCGGCCTCGCCGACCGCTATCCGAAAGTGGTCACCGACTACATGCAGCGCCTGACCGAGCGGGACGGCTACCGCAAGGCCCTGGAGACCTGGCGGCCGCCCGCTCATGCCTAGCGGCCCGACTGCCGTCGTAGGAAGACGCGACCTCGCGCGGCGCCGCGAAGTGAAGCGCGCGGCCTTGGAAAGGGAAACAGTTGCCTTCAGAAAGCGCATCGCCGGACACACCGCCCATCTCAGTCAAGCGGCTGCTGCCCTGGCTGGTTGCGGTCGCGTTCTTCATGGAGTCGCTCGACACCACGATCCTGAACACGGCGGTTCCCGTCATCTCCAATGCCCTGGGCGTGACGGTGCTGAACATGAAGTCGGTACTGGCGAGCTACACCTTGAGCCTGGCCGTGTTCATTCCGATCAGTGGTTGGATGGCGGACCGGTTCGGCACCCGGCGCGTATTCGCCTCTGCGATAGGCATATTCACCCTAGGCTCGTTCCTGTGCGGCCTTACCAGCAACATTCACGTTCTCGTCGTCTGCCGCATCCTGCAGGGCGGCGGCGGGGCGATGATGGTGCCGGTAGGGCGGCTGACGCTCGTGCGAACCTTCCCCAAGTCCGAACTGGTTCGAGCCATGAGCTTCGTGGCCATTCCAGGCCTGATCGGGCCGATGCTCGGGCCTTTGGCGGGGGGGCTCATTGTCGGCTACTTACCGTGGCAGGCGATCTTTTTCCTGAACATCCCGATCGGGATCGCGGGCCTGATCCTCGTCTATCTGCGGCTGCCGGACTATCGCGGAACGAACGTCAGGCCGCTCGACCTGCTCGGTCTCATCCTGTTCGGTTCCGGCATCGCACTTCTCTCCTACGTGCTGGAGATCTTCGGCGAGCACACGCTGGGTCTGGGCGAAGTGTTGGGACTCCTGGCCATCTCATTGGCGTTGATCTTCGGCTATGGACTTCATGCGGTTCGCACGCCCTTTCCGCTGCTGCAGCTTGGACTATTCCGAATTCGCACCTTCGCCGCCGCGGTCAGCGGGAGCTTCTTCACGCGGCTTGGCATCGGCGGCGTGCCGTTTCTGCTGCCGCTTCTCTATCAGCTCGGCCTTGGACTGACGCCGATCCAGTCTGGCTTGCTGATCGTCCCCCAAGCGGCCGCGGCGATGAGCACTAAATTCCTGATGCCCAAGATCCTGGACCGGTTCGGCTATCGGACCGTCCTGGTCTCGAACACGGTGATCCTCGGCCTTTTGCTGATGCTGTTCGCGACGATCAGGCCGGGAACCCCGATCTGGATGATCGTCGTGCAGGCCTTCTGCTATGGCGCTTTGACGTCGACTCAGTACACCAGCATGAACACGTTGGTGTACGCTGACGTCCCCGATGCTAGCGCCAGCAACGCCAGCTCCATCGCCAGCACTCTGCAGCAGCTCTCGATCAGTTTTGGGGTCGCGGCGGCCGGCCTGACCACCGTGTTTTTCGTCCCTGACCAATTGCGGGCGAACTCGGGCGCCGCGACATTGGGTCTGCACAAGGCGTTTCTGGCGCTTGGCGCCTTCACGATCCTCTCGACTGTCGTCTTCGCCAGGCTCAGAGGCGAGGACGGCGCCAACGAGACGCATCAGAAAGACATTCACCTGGGCTGAGAGCGAACCATCCGGGCTTGTGTGACGGTCGAGCGCGGGCGGGAAAGGTCTGCGTCAGCCATGAGCCAAATGTCAAATGGCGCGTCCTCGCCGTCCACGTAGCTTCGCGCGTGGGGCGAGCACTCGCCAGATGCGGTCCTTGCGATTGGCAGGGGCCTTCTGTTGCGCTAGTTGGCGACCGGTGGCCAAGCTTCATCTTTGGGCTCGTGACAACGTTTGGGGAACTCGATGTCCATGATGCGCTTCGTTCTCGGCCCCGTCAGCATTGCAGCTGCGCTTGTCCTCGGAGCGGGAACGGCTACCGCCGCGACCTGTGCGCCGAAGGACGCCGAACCAGTGGACGCCGTCCGCCAGATGTACGCCGGCGCCATGGCCGGCGACCGGGCGAAGACACTGGCCACTTTCGACCGTGAGGGCTTCCTATTCGACGGCGGCGTGCGCTTCACGCCTGATGCCATCGTCGATTTTATCCTCAAGGCCGAGGCGGCCGGCGCCAAGCCCCTATGGAAGATCGAGGGGGCCGAAAGCCATGCGGCTTGCGATCTTGCGTGGGCCACCTGGACCAACCGAGGGACCTTCACCACCGCGGCCGGCGCCGAGCCCAAGACCTGGCTCGAATCGGCGGTGTTCGTCTGGCGCGATGGGGCCTGGAAGATCCGCTTCTTTCACTCAACCCCCGTCTCGCCGGCGACCTAGGGCAAGGCCTGGCGGCACGTCGCCAAAACCGGCCATTGCGAACGTCAGTTGATAGTGAAAGTTGCCCTGGGGGATCTTACTTGCAACTCACGGGCGGCGGGGGCGGAGCCTGAAAGCCGCCTGAGAATGGGAGAGGGGTGTG
Organism: Caulobacteraceae bacterium; assembly: GCA_036494815.1. Classification (GTDB taxonomy): domain Bacteria; phylum Pseudomonadota; class Alphaproteobacteria; order Caulobacterales; family Caulobacteraceae; genus Poindextera. The sequence goes on along the minus strand of DASXNV010000008.1, from coordinate 25,351 downwards.
TTCGGCCCCCAACCTCTTAACTTGTCGATCCTTAGCAGGTTGCGACAAGCGCCTCGTGCGCGGCGATCATTCCGGTCGATGTCGGAGCCAAGCTGGCGATCTTCTCCCAAGCGCGCTCCTGGTAGATCGACGCCTCATCATCGTGCCGGGCGTGCGCGTCGAGCAGGGATGCAGCGCCCGCTTCGGAGTCGAAATCGGGATAGTGATAGCCCAGTCCCTCCAGCATGGGCGAATTGTGTATCAGCGGATAGCCGCCCCACAGAGTTTCCCAATAGAGGTAGTTCAGCGCGTTCTCCCACTGATGTGTGACCAGGGCGTCGCAGTGGCGCTCAAGGAACTGGGCGCCGACGAAGCGCGGCTCCAGGCTCAGCAGGCCCGCCCGCGCGGCGGTCAGGCTGGTGGTGAAACTGGCGAAGTGGGCGTTGTCACGATGGACCTGGCCATTCGCGACGTAGAAGGCGGCGAAGACCTCCGGGCGGGCGCGGAACGCCGCCTCGCAAACCAGCATCGGCATATGGCTGGTCTTCATCACCGTGATGTTGGGATCCATCACCCCGATGCGCCACGTCCGCTGGCCGGAGCGATAACCGAAGTCAGGGCCCGCCGCCTGCTGCACGAACATCGGGCTCCAGACTTGGGGGACCTGACGCACTGGGCAGCGATAGACGGTCTCGCACCAGCCGCGATAGGTCGCCCAGTGCTGCGGCGTCAGCCAGACGGCGTCATACAGGTCGGCGTCGAAATAGCGCTCGGCGTCGGTGCGCATCGGCCGGGCGACCACCGCCTCCATCGAGATCACCGCGCCGTTGCCGCCCTTATAGGCGATGATCCTACAGCCCCAATCGCGCAGGCGGCGGAGCGCCGCCGGATCCAGCGCAGCCCCGGCCGCGATCACCATGTCCAGCCGATCCGCAACCTCGTCCAACGAAACTACGTCAGCAGGATCGACGCCGTACGGGGTGATGTCTTCGGTCAGTTCAGCCTCGCCGCCGTTGAGCAGCCAGACCCTGGCGCAGCCCGGCATGGCTCGGAACAGGTGGTAGAGGAGGATCACGTTCTGCCTCAGGCCGTTCTCGAACAGGCCGAGCGAGCCGCCAGCGTTGACGAACATCGACACGCCGACGGTGAAGCCCGAGCGAAGCGGCCCTGTGCGCCTCAGTGGAACATCTCCTTCTTGACCGACGTGCAGCCGGCGCCGGCCGGTATCAGGTAGAGCTGGACCGCGGGACTCAATTCGCTGACCTCGACATCGCGCAGTAGTGGGTGCGGAGGTTGGAAGGCGGCGAACACACTCTTCTTCAATTCATCGCAAGGCTGCGGCCAGTAGATCACCTGCTCATAGAACCCCGAGCAGCCGGGCCCCGGCGAGACCGTCAGGGTCGTCAGGCGCGTGCGACCCATGGTGGCGTGGGCGCTCTCGATCACGATCACCGTCGGCCAGCGGTTGGCGTCGGGGCCCAGCGGCTGGATGCTGAAATTGGCCTCGCCGTCTTCGAATAGGAATCCGGCCGCCCTCTGCACCGCGCCGGCGCAGGCCGTAATGCCGATTTGGCTGAGCGCCGCATTCAGCCGTTCTATGGGCGAAGGCGCCGCCTGGCCCATCGCGCCGGCGACCCCGCTCGGCTTCGCGGCGGGCGCTGGCTTTGCCGGCGCCGCCGTGGGCGCGGCGGCGGCCAGCGGCGCGATGAGGCCCGCGACAGCCAGTACGATGGTCAGGCCATGGCGGAAGCCAGGAGCTCGGCGTGGCGGGCCTGGACTGTGGGATTGTCGATATGCAGCCGCCATAGGCTCTCCATCACTTGCGGTCGCCGTTCCGCAGTCGTCTCGGCATGGCGCTCAAGCGCCTCGATCAGCGCCCGGCCGCCGTCCTGCGGGTCGAATGCGGCGTAGTAGTAGCCCAGTTCGGCGATCTCGGGGGCGTTATGCACCAGCGGATAGCCGGCATGAAGTACATCCCAGTAGAGATAGTTCAGCCCGTTCTCCCACTGGTGCGTGACCACCGCATCTACGTGTGTTCCCAGCATCTGGGCCAGGGGAAAGCGTTGCTCGGCGAACAGGCGGCCGGCGCGCGCCAGGTCCGTCGTGGCGCAGAACTCCTCGAAATGGGCAGCGCCCTTCAAATGATCGGTGCTGAACAGCAGGACCCGGTCGATCGCCTCCGGGCGCCGGCGGAACGCCTCCTCGCAGACCAGCAGTGGCAGATGGAAGGTCTTCAGCACATTGACGTTGGGATCGAAAACCCCAACCCGCGCCGGCCGCCCGGACGCGTCCCGCTTCCAGAACAGAGGCGCGCCAAACCGCGCCGCCGACTGCTCCAGCAGCATGGGCGACCAGATATGCGGTGCGGGTTCGACCTTAGGGCAGCGGGTCAGCGCGGCGTAGCTGCGGTTCATCCGCCAATGCTGCGGGGTGATCCAGACCGCGTCGAAGCCGCTTTCGCTGATCAGTTCGCCATGGGGGACGCCGCAGGCCACGGCCTCGAAGTTCATGGCCATCACATTGCCTGCCACATAGGAGACCAGCCGCCCGCCGCGCTTGCGAAAGCGCCACATGGCGGCCGTCGATCCCCGGGCGCCAAGTTCGATGATCACGTCCAGCCGCTCCGCCGCCTCGATCTCATTCATTGCCGCAAGGCCGAAGCGTTCAGCCAGCGGATGTCCCGCCGCTCCGTCAGGGCAGGCGACCAGCGCCACCAGGGACACTTCGGCTAGTCGCTGTAGCAGGAGCGCCAGGAACACGACATTCTGGGTCACGCCGCTTGACCAAAGGGCAGTGTCCACATCGGGCAGAGCTGCGACCGTCGTGACGCCGACCCTCAGGCTCATCATATCCCTCGCGCGGAGTGCGGCCTCAGAATTTGAAGCCGGCGCCCGCCGAGGCTGCCACGTTTCCGTCCGCGCCGACACCGACGCCGACGCTGAACGAGAACTTGGTGGTCGGCTGGCCCTGGTAGCGGAAACCCATGGCCGAACGGCCTTCGAAGTTGGCCACGCCGCCGCTGACACCCTGCTCACCGACATTCAGCGAAAGGGGCGAGGCGTTGATGGCCATGCTCATCGCCACTCCGGAATAGGCGGTGGTGATTCGGCGGTTCTCGGCGTTCACGCTGTTCTGCAGTGCGCTCATGCCTGTGGTCACGGCGCTCAGCTGGCCGACCGTGGCCGCGTCGGTTGGGTTGACCCCCGCCGCGACATTGGTGATGCGCCGCTCCGCCCCGGGCGAGCCGACCGAGACCGTGTTCGGGTCGGAAGCCACCGAATTGGCCCCCAGAGCCACTGAGTTGCTGGCCCCGGCCGCGACCCTGGCATTGGCGCCGAGCGCGGTCGAGTTGGCGGCGTTCGCCCCAATCGTGGCGCCGGCGCCAAGAGCCGTGCCAAAGGTCGAGGTGGCGTCGATGGTGGCGCCCGTGCCGACCGCCGTGCCGTGGTCCGCGCTCACATGCGCGCCAGCGCCGATGGCCAGGTCGGAGTCACCGGCGGCGAAAGCCCCGTTCCCGCTGGCGTAGCTGTTGACGCCGTTGGCCTGCGAGCCGGCCCCGATCGCCGTGGCGCCGGCGGCGGCATAGGCTGTGGCGCCGCTAGTAAAGCCCAGGCCGGAGCCAGTCGAGCCGCCCAGGTTGGCGAAGCGGGTGTCAACCGAGCTCGACAGCGCCGCGAGCGAGGAATTGGTGCTGGTCAGGGACGAAGACAGGCCGGTGATCGAGCTCGATAGGCCGGTCGAGACCGCGCTATTCGCCGCCAGACTGGAGGACAGCCCGGCCACCGCGGTGTTGGTCGTGGACAGTGACGAAGCCAGGCCGACGACCGACGTAGAGACATTCGACAGTCCGGCGCTGGTCGAGGCCAGCGAACTGCTCAGTCCCGCGACGGTGGTGTTGGTCGTTGACAGCGAGGAGGCCAGGCCGGCGACCGAGGTGGAGACGTTCGATAGGCCGGTGTTGGTTGAGACCAGCGAACTGCTTAGCCCGGCGACTGTCGTATTGGTCGTCGACAGCGACGAATTCAGGGCCGCCACCGAGGACGAGACATTACTGACCGCCGTGTTTGTGGTCGACAGCTGACTGAGGTTCACCGCGTCGGTGGCCTGGGTGCCGGCCGCGACATTGATCACCTGGCGCGTCTGGCTGGCGGAGCCAACCGAAACGACGTTGTCACGCCCTCCATCGCTCGATCCATACCCCAAAGCGACGCTGTTTGCCCCAGTGACGCTCGTGCTGGCGCCGAGGCCGATGTCGCCTGCCTGGGATACAATGGCGCTGGAGCCGATGGCGATGGTGTCGTTGGCTGTGACCGACTGACCGGCGCTCAGGCCGATTGCAATGTTGCCGGATCCAGTAACGGATAGGCCTGCCACCGGGCCGATCGCAAGGTTGCTGGAGCCGCTCACGATCTCGCCTGCGCCATCGCCTAGGGCGACATTGTCAGATCCGGCTACGATTTCGCCGGACTTGAAGCCGAGGGCCATGTTGCTGTAGCCGGAGACGCTGTAACCTGCGTCGCCGCCCTGAGCGATGTTGTTGCCGCCGGTGACGGATTGGCCGGCGTAGACGCCGCTGGCCAGATTGTCGGAGCCGGTGACATACGAGCCCGCGTACTGGCCGAAGGCTTGGTTGTAGCTGCCGGTGACGTAGGAGTCGGCGAATAGGCCCAGGCCCACGTTGGCCGACCCGCTCACGTTCTGGCCGGCCGTATTGCCGAAAGCCAGATTGTTGTCGCCTCGAGCGTTTATGCCGGCGCTCCATCCAAAGGCGATATTGTGGTCCCCCGTGACATTCTGGCCAGCAACATAGCCGAAGGCCTGGTTGTCATCGCCTATGACACTGACGCCGGCGGCTTGGCCGACACCCATGTCGCCTGACCCATGCACGCTCTGGCCGGCCGTATAGCCGAAGGCCAGATTGTTTGATCCGGTTACGCTGAAGCTTGCGGCGGCGCCCAGGCCGATATTCTGGTCGCCCGTTACGGCTTGACCCGCGCCCTGGCCGGAGCCCTGATTGTTGGTCCCGGTAACGTTCTGGCCCGCGCTGACCCCAGTCGCGAGGTTCATGTCGCCGCTGACAGATTGGCCTGCGAAGAGGCCAACAGCCTGATTGAAGCTGCCGGTCACGCTCTGGCCGGCGCCGCCGCCGAACGCGATGTTGCCGTTTCCGGTGACGTTTCCGCCGGAACTCTGCCCCAGGGCCTGGTTGCCATTGCCTATGACTGACCACCCGGCGTTCGCCCCGATCGCCAGGTTCTGGTCGCCGCTGACGGTCTGGCCGGCGCTGAAGCCCAGGTCCTGGTTGTAGTTACCGGTGATGCTCTGGCCGGCCGCCCATCCGATGGCGAGGTTCTGGCCACCGCTGAGGCTCTGGCCTGCGCTCAGGCCAAAGGCCAGGTTCTGGCTGCCGTTTACGTTCTGGCCCGCGCTCCGACCGAAGGCCTGGTTGTCGCCGCCGGCGACGTTCGAGCCCGCGCCGTCGCCGAAGGCTAGGTTCTCGCTGCCGGCGACCAGCTGGCCTGCGCCCTGTCCCAGCGCCTGGTTCTCGGAGCCGACCACCGTCCGGCCGGCGTTGGCGCCGAAAGCGACGTTCTGGTCGCCGGTCGTGGAGAGGCCCGCGCTGAAGCCAAAGGCCTGATTGTAGCTGCCAGTGACGTTGTTCCCTGAGCCCTGCCCAAGGCTGATGTTCTGGTCGCCCGTGACGGCCGAGCCGGCGCCGACGCCGAAGCCCTGGTTCATGCTGCCGGTGACGTTCGATCCCGCGCTGCCGCCGATCCCCAGGTTGCTGTCGCCGCTGACGCCGTACCCAGCGCTCTGACCGAAGGCCTGGTTGTAGGAGCCTGTGACGGTCGAGCCGGCGGTGTCGCCGATCGCTATGTTCTCTCCGCCGACGACGAATTGACCAGCGATGTGTCCGAGCGCCTGGTTGTGGTCGCCGGTGACGCTCTGGCCCGCGGCATAGCCTATGGCGACGTTCTGGTTGCCGCTGATGTTCGCGCCGGCGTTGGCGCCGAAATCCTGATTGAAGCTGCCGGTGATGTATTGGCCCGCGTCCGAACCCATGGCGACGTTGCGATCGCCGCTGACGCCCCCGCCTGCGTTCTGGCCAAAGGCCTGGTTGTTGGAGCCGTTTACGACCTGTCCGGCGCTGTCGCCGACCGCGACGTTTTCGTTGCCGCTGACGAACTGGCCTGATTGCTGGCCGAACGCCTGATTGAAACTGCCCGTGACGCTTTGGCCGGCCTCGAGGCCCAGCGCGACGTTCTGGTCGCCGCTGACGATGGCGCCCGCGTAGTAACCGAAAGCCTGATTGAAGGAGCCGATGACGGTCTGGCCCGCGCTTTGGCCGACCGCCTGGTTGTTGCTGCCAGAGACGCTGACGCCGGCGCTGCGGCCGATACCGACGTTGGCCATGCCGGTGACGTTCAGACCCGAGAAGGTGCCGAGCGCCAGGTTGTCATCGCCGCTGACATTCTGACCGGAGAGGGCGCCGAAGGTCAGGTTGAGGTTGCCCGTGATGTGCTGGCCGGACTGGTCGCCGATGGCCTGATTGTCGCTGCCGGTGACGGACTGCCCCGCCCCAGCGCCGATCGCCTGGTTGTTGTCGCCGTTCACGCTGACGCCGGCGGTAGATCCCAAGCCCAGATTGTAGTTGCCGCTGACATTGGCGCCGGCGCTTTGGCTGAAGGACTGGTTGTTGTTCCCGGTGATGTTCTGTCCGGCGGAATCGCCCATGGCGGTGTTCTCGTCGCCGGTCACGCCCTGCCCAGCCGCTATGCCGTAGGCCTGATTGTAGCTGCCGTTGACGATCTGGCCGGCCGCCGGGCCGATGCCGATGTTGTAGCCGCCGACGACGTTGGAGCCAGCGCTGGATCCGATCCCCAGGTTCTGGTTGCCGTTCACGCTCTGGCCGGCGTTCTGGCCGATGCCTTGGTTGTTGTTCCCACTGACGTTCTGGCCCGCGCTGTCGCCGATCGCCGTGTTAGCGTTTCCGGTGACGAGCATGCCGGACGAGCCGCCGAGCGCAGAGTTGAGCGAACCGGTGACGCTGACGCCGGCGGAATAGCCGACCGCCTGATTGAAATCGCCCAGGACGCTGACGCCGGCCGTCGCGCCGAGCGCGGAATTGCCGAAGCCGGTCACAGAGATCCCGGAATTCGTGCCGACGGTCGAGTTCTGGTCGCCCGAGACATTGGTCCCTGCGCCATTCCCGGCGGCGTAGTTCTGCGCCAAGGCGGCGGAGGGGGGCGAAACCATGCCCGCGGTCAGGCTGATCAGCGAGGCGGCCGTGAACAGAACATGGGCGCGGCGCTTGCTAGATCTGATCATGACTTTCCCGGTTTCTAATCGACGCCGCCGCAAACGCAGCGGCGCTGCAGGCACGGCTCGGTATCGATCCCAGGTTGTGCAGGCAGGTGGTAAATACGCGATTAAGGCTAAGCAGACTTTGGCGCTTCGCGGCGCCTAGCCGAGTGCTCGGGAGACCTGTTCCACCACTTCGCCCCAGCCCCCTGCGCGGACCTGGCGGAAGGCGCGGACCTGCGGATACCAGAGGCTGTCCTCGCGCTCGATTCCCCAGCGCCAATCGGCGTTAAGCCACAGCAGCAGCCACAGCGGCTTGCCCATCGCCCCGGCCAGGTGGGCTACGGCGGTGTCCACGCTGATCACCAGGTCCAGGTTGGCGATGGCCGCGGCGGTGTCGGCGAAGTCGGTGATCCAGGGGCTGAGGTCGACGATCGGCAGTCGCGGAACGTCGGCGACCTGCGCCGAACTGTCACGGTCGTGCAGCGAGAAAAATCGCACGTTTGCGACCTCGGCCAGGGGTTCGAGCTCGGCGGCCGGGAGCGACTTGCGCGTGCCGTTGGTCATGCCGTCGTCGCTATAGCGCGGCAGGCGCGCCCCGATCACCAACCCAACCCGCCGCTCGCCGACGCGCGGCGGGGCCAGTTGGTCCATGCGAGCCTTCCAGCGGGCGACCTCGGCCGCAGGCGGGCGCAGATAGGGCTGGGGCGGCGGCGGCCCGGCGGGCATGCGCAGGGCGCCGAGGCTGGCCATGGGCGCCTGGGAATCCAAGGGGCCGCAGACCTGCAGAAACGGCTGCAGCGGCTGCGGGCCCTCGCCGGCGACGGTCTGGCTGGACCAGACTCTGGCCGCGGGGAAACTTTCGGCGAACAGGCGGTTCAGCGAGGGAGCCATGGCCAGGTGGGGCGTCGCCCCCGCCTCGATGATCCCCCTGACCGCGCTGGCGAACATGATCATGTCGCCCAGGCCCTGCTCGCGGTGCAGCAGGATGTTCGCCCCCGCGCGCGCCTCGCCATCCCAGGCCGGCAGGTCGTAGGGATAGATGGCCAGGTTCCCCAGGCCATAGGCGTCGAGCCGGGCCTCATACAGGGGCCAGCCTTGGGCGAAATCCTCTTGCGCCAGGACCACCATGGCATGTTCGAAGGCGACACGCGGGTCGCCCGGCGCCGCCACCCGCGCCGCCTGGAACCAGGTCTCCGCCTCGTCGAAGCGGCGGGTGTCCAGGGCCAGCTTGGCCAGGCGGGTCTGCATTCCGTTCGCCTCGCCGCCCCCGGCCAGGTAACGCTGCATCAGCTCCCAGCCCTCTTCCGCTCGCCCGCGGCGGCGCAACAGGTCCGACAGGTTGTTCAGCGCGCCCTGATGGCCCGGCGCCAGGGCCAGGGTCTGCTGGTAATGGGCGATGGCCCGCGGCAGATCCTGCGCCGCCTGCAGGCTGACCGCCAGGTTGAAATGGGCCTGGATGTCGTTCGGTGCGATGCGCACAGCCCGTTCCAGCAGCGCAAGGGCCTCGGCCCGGCTCGCCTCGCCCTCCAGGCAGACCGACCAGATCTGCAGAGCCAGGGGATCGTCGGCGGCCGCGGCGCCCGAGGCCTTGACCAGGGCCAAGGCCTCGGCCTTGCGGCCGGTCTGCAGCGCCGCCAGGGCCGCCTGGATCTCGGGCGTGCTCATCAGGTCCGCTTCCCGTCCTTGATGCGCCGTCTGAGCGCTTGGGCCACCTCCGCCGTCACCGGGCCCCAGTCACCCAGTTCAACCTGCCGGAACAGGCGCACGTTGGGATACCAGTAGCTCGTGCGGCTCTCCATCTCCCAGCGGCAGTCTGGGAAGTCGTGCAACAGCACCCAGGTCTCCTTGCCCATCGCGCCCGCCAGGTGCGCCACCGAGGTGTCGACCGTGATCACCAGGTCCAGACGTTCGATCAGGGCGGCGGTGTCGTCCATGCTGGCGAGGCGAGCGGAGAAGTCCTGCAGGCGCCCAGCGAACGCATCCAGCACGGGCTCGATCGGCCAGTTCAGCACGCTGACGAGGTCCAGGCCCCCGACCGACGCCAGGGGGATCATGGTCTCCAGCGGCATGCTCTTGCGAATTGCCCGCCGCGCGCTGTCCATGCGAAACAGGGCGGGATTGCTGGCCCAGCACAGCCCCACCTTCAGTCCCAGCCCGGCGTCGAACTGCGCCCATCGAGCCCGCGCCGCGTCCGAGGGGCGCAGATAGGTCCTGGGGCTGTCGAAGCTCTCCGGCGTGCGACGCAGCACCGCCATCAGGCTGCCGATCGGCGCCTGATAGTCGATCGGTGTCAACTCCTTCAGCCAGGGCGGTTCAGGATGGTCGCCGGCGAAGTGGCCATAGAGCGTCGGCAGAACCTCGGCCTTGGGGAATGAGGCCTTGAACAGATCCACCAGGGTCGGCGCCACCACCACCGTCGTGCGGCGGGCCTGCTCGACCACCTCATCAAGAGCGCAGGCGAACATCAGCTGGTCGCCCAGACCCTGCTCGTTGTGGATCATTATGTGCTTGCCAGTCAGGGACTCGCCGCGCCACAGCGGTGCGTCGAACGGATAGCAGAACACCCCGTTCAGGTGGCCGACTGCAAACCGGCTCTCGAAGGCGTCCCAGGCTTCTGCGAAGCGCTTCTGGTGCAGCAGCATCGAAAACCGCTCCCAGGCGACGATCGGCCGGTCGGGCGCCAGCTCGGCCGCGCGGGCGTAGTTCTCTTCGGCCTCATCGAATCGCCGCAAGTGGTAGAAGCAGACCGCGCGGTTGAGGCGCGAGGTCCAATCGCCGCTCCCCAGCATCAGCCGTCGATCGGCCCACACAAGGGCCTCATCGAAGTGATCCAGCCGCCGCAGGAGCTCGCAGCCGTTGCCCAGGGCGTCGACGTGCAGGGGATCCAGCGCGACCGCTCGGCGATAGGCCTCCAACGCCGCCTCCAACCGGTTTCGCTCGGCCTCGACCACGCCCAGATTGTACCAGGTTGAAGCGTCCGCCGGGTCTAGGGCGACCGCCTGTTCGACCAGGGCCAGGCCCAGGACTGGCTCGGCCTTGCCGCGCAGTACGCCCATGAGGAGGAGGCCCGCCGAGTCGCCAGGGCGCTGGGCCAAAAGCAGCGTCAAGTCCCGCCGCGCCGCCTCGAAATCGCCGCGCTGATAGGCGTGGAAGGCCGCTTTATAGAGCCCGTCCGTGCTGTTCACAGGCGACCGCGTTGGCCAGCCCGTACCTTGGCAACTGCGGACATCGCGTCGGCCGTGCTATCAACGACGCTCACTGGGGTGGTGCTCATACCGGACGCTTCGTCTCCAGGCGCTCCGTTCAAACCGGTTCGGGCGCCCCAAGCCGGCGATGATAGCGTCCGCATTCAGCCACGCAACCGGATCATCCCCGCCAATCGGCCGCAGGCGCTCGAACCGCGCGGGACTGTATGGCCCGCACGCACGGATGGCCCAGGCCGAAGCTGCAAGAGGCGTCGAAGAGCGGCACGCCACTTTGGGCGCGCATTCCATGGCGAGACAACATTTGTTGCGAATGAAAGTCGGTCTGGTCGTAACATTCCCGTCCATGTCAAAGTCAGCATTGACGGGCACTGGCACATTCGGCATCAGACAATCGCGGTGACAGTCCAGGCGCCGAGTTTTGGGCCTCCCTCTTCCTCAACTGCTGCTAGCCATACCGGCCGATCGACTGTGCTACCCCTAGGACTGCCTGTCGCCAATGTAGACGTCACGGTCAGCTGAAACTGGAATGTGACATTTTCCCGAACCGGTCATTCCCGGTGCCGGTCCTGACAGCTAAACGCTGTCTGCAGCGCTTGAGCGGCGTCGGAGTGGCCGTAACGCAGGTGGATCGGGCTCACCTCTGGACGGCAAGCTAACAAGTTGTCAAATCTTCCCCAGTGGCGCGATTTTGTTAGCCGCTAGGACGTAATCATGGCGCTGTCCGATATCGACACCATCGTCATCGTGATCATGGAGAATCGTTCCTTTGATCACATGCTGGGCTATCTGAGCCTTCCTAACGCCCCCGGCCCAATGTCTGTCGAGGGCCTGAGAGACGACGCCAACTGGACCGCCGCGCGCGCAAATCAAAACGCCGGCACGACTTACCCCAGTGAAGCTCTTACGGCGAATGTCCAGACGATAGCGGACCCTGCCCACGACCAACGGTCAATTCATCTCCAGATCACAGCGCCCCCTGCAGACCCCACGCTGCCAGGGATGGGCGGATTTGTGCAGAGCTACGTCACCTTCTCAAATCCGCCGCCGACCGATCCTAGCCTGATTATGGGCTACTACGATCACACGGCGGCGCCTGTGTTCGACTTCTTCGCGCGCAACTTTGTGGTCTGCGACCACTGGTTCTCAGCCCTCCCCTTGGGTACTCAAGCCAACCGGCTGATGGCGATGGCCGGAGAGAGCAAAGTCTTGGACAACGCTTCGATGTTCCTGCCCGACCAATACCTCGTCTACGACTGGTTGACCGACCACAAGGTCAGTTGGTGCGCCTACCAATGGGGCGGATTCTTCCCGTTCTTCAGCCTAATGCCCAACTGGTTGCCGGAGATTGGCACCTCATTGACTCTCAGCGCCTTAGGCGGCCGTGGGCGTTTCCGCCGCTACTCGCAGTTCGCGGCCGAATGGGCCGCGCAGGACTCGATGCCCAACGTGATCTTTATCGAGCCCGAATACACTGATGGGCCGCATTCCTCTCCGAATGACGATCACTCGCCAACCGGGATTGCGCCCGGCCAGGCTTTTCTTGCCGACATTTACGAGACGCTGATCAGCAACCCGGGTCGATGGGCCAAGACCATGATGGTGGTCACCTATGACGAACACGGGGGATTCTTTGACCACGTTCCGCCACTGACTATTCCCGCACAAGTTCTCGGGCAGCATATCGCCACCACCGGCGTCCGTGTACCCGCCTTCGTAATCTCACCTCAAGTTGCCGCTGGTGAGGTGTTCAATGGAAACCTTGATCACACCTCGATCCTGCAACTGATGACTGATCGCTTTGCGCCTACGGAGGGCTATTCCATCGCCGTTAACGCCCGCCAGGCTCAGCTTCAGCGATTGAAAGACATACTACAGCCGCTTCAGGGACCTCCCCGCGCCCCGACGATCGACGTGGCGTTGCTGGCCCAGATCACTGCCGCGGCGAGCGCGTCGGCGCCCCTGTCTCCGACCGGTTCCAACGCAAATGACCCCGCCAATGCCCAGGCCCTGCACAAAGTGGCGCTCAAGGTCGCAGACGATCACCCCGATTTCCTTGAGCAACCGGGCTGGGAAGCGGTCTCCAACTATGTTGGGCAGTTTGCGTAGAGTGTGACCCCGCCTAGCAGAACACCGCCCCCCCAGCGACGGACCGAGGCGCGCCAGGAGCGATCCAAAAAAGATCGGCCTAGCTCAGACGGCAAGATTCCTCCGAAGCAGTCACAACTGCTGCTCTCGTCTCGTCGGAGAACCCCGCACATGGCCGTCGCTGGGAACGCCAAAGGCTGTATCGCCGGGATTTCCCTTGGGGGCTCGCTTGGGCCGTCATAGCGCCTTCCCATGCTGCAAGTTCACTATCACATGCAGCGAGCGGCCTGCAGTGCGTCCAGTTGCAGGGAACGGTTCTGGTCCTGCGTCGAGACCCCGGCGTAACCAATCATTGCCATCGCGACCTCCTTCAGTGGGAGGCCGCGTTGCGACCATCCCGGCATTGTCAATCTTTGACAGTCACTATAGCATTCGGGCGATCAGGAGGGTCCGCCAATGCCCGCGCGCAACGTCAATCTCACCGAGCATTTCGCCGACTTTGTCGATGTGAATGTGGCGTCTGGCCGCTTCCAAAATGCCAGCGAGGTTGTGCGCGAAGCTCTCAGGCTGCTCGAAAGGCAGCAACGCGAGGACGAGCTCAAGCTTGAGGCCCTGAGGCAGGCGATTGGACTTGGACGGGAAGACGCCGAACGCGGGCGCACAGTCGCCATTGAGGCCGACCAGATCGGCGCCTTTCTGGGCGGCCTCGGCCGCACAGCGCGCAACTGATCGGGCGCTGCGGGTTGCGTCGCCTAGAATTGACGCTGTCTGCGCAGGCGGACCTCGCCGCGATTTTCGACACCAGCTTTGCGTCATTCGGCGCCCAAGCGCGCCGCCGATACGAAGCCATCATTGAGGCTGCGCTGGGCGACCTTCTTGCTGACTCCTTGTGCGTGGGAAGTCTGGACCGGCCGGAGCTCGGGCCGAAGGTCCGCACCTATCACCTACGCTATTGCCGAGGGTGGGGGAAACGGAAGGCCGGCCTGGTTGGCAATCCGCGCCACCTCCTTGCCTATGAGTTCGACGACGAGCGCGTTCTGGTCCTGCGAGTCCTGCACGACGCGATGGAATTGACGCGACATCTGCCGCCGAGTGAACCCGAGGAGCGCTAGCAGCTGACGGTCTGCCAAGCCTTTGGGGCGGCCCAAATACCCGCCGCGGGCTCATTCAATTGTCCGCCAGCCGTCGATTTCCGGACAAGGCCAGGGGGACTTTCACTTTCTGTACTCGACTGCGGGCATTAGCGCGGAGACCTTGCGTTGGGGCGCAGACCCGCCGTGGCGCACAATCATGACCGTCACCAAACCCAGCGCTGACCCACGGTGGTCAGCTGGATTTGCACAAACCGCACATACCGGACAAATGGAACAGTTGGCGCTATGCCTCACGCCGTGATCAAGGAGGATCGCCCCATGACCGCTGCACACGTGCGGCGCCCAACAATGCAGGCTCAGACGAAGATGGCCAGCCCGGCCGCCGCTGACCTGATCGGCATGTTCGCCCAGCGCAATCCGAAGTCCAGCCGCGGCGAACTCACAGAGGTTGGTACTCTGGTCGCGGAGTTCAGCGCCACAGCGGCGAAGCTCTCGCCGGCGGCGCGCAAGCGCCTGATCGCCCGCAAGGATCAGTTCAAGCAGTTCATCGCCGAAATCGCTGCCGAGCCAGACGTAGCCGCGCAGCCGCTGACGCTGGTCGCGAAATCAGCGGCCGAGGTCAGCCAGGGCGCGGGTTTGGGTCAGGTGCTGTCGGCCGAGGAGGGCAGGGCGCATCTTGGCGAGTACGCCACGCCGGCCAAGGTCGAGGACTGGGCCGGGCCCGTGGCAGGGCCGACCGAGCTTGAACGGGATTTTGGCGTCGCCCGTTCGACATTGCACGCCTGGCAAAAGCAGGGTGCAGTCATTGGGCTGCTGGTCGGGGTGCGCAAGCACGCCTTTCCGACGGAGCAGTTCGTCGATGGGCGCCCCATCCCTGGCCTGGGCGTGATCGTTGAAGCCACCGGTGATCCTCGGGCGGCATGGCTATGGCTGCGCGAGCCGAATCCTGGGCTGGCCGGGGCCGCGCCGCTGGCGCGCCTGAAAGCCGGAGCGAGCGACAAAGTCGTCGAGGTGGCCCGCTCGAACTTCGCCGGCGCGTGATCCTCGATCCCGACATCCTGGCCGACCTCGCCGTCGAGATCACGCCCAAGGCCTATGTGCGCGTCACGCCGATGACGCACGCGGCGACGCCGCTCGGCGCCGGTTTCGGACTCACGCGGTTCGCCAGTCCCATAAAGGCCTTCAAGGTGATCTACCTCGGCCAGGATCTGACCACGGGAGTGGCAGAAACCATGGTCCGCGACCGGTTTCAGGACCGAGCGCGGCGCAAGCTCCTCGACGTCGACGCCGCGCTCTGGGGCGCGACCGAGGTGAGCGCCAGCGCCCTGCTGACCTTGATCGACCTGCGAACCACAGGCCGTCCGCCTCGGCGTCTCGACCGAAGCCGCCCGCGGCAAGGCGCAGGGCCAAGGGCGCAAGCTGAGCCAGGCGATCTACGATCAGACTGACGCTGAGGGACTGGTCTACACCTCGCGCCTGACCGGACGCACCTGCCTCTGTGTCTACGACCGCGCCCTGCCGGGCGGCCTGACGGCGACGCCGGTTATCGAAGTCGCGCTTCTGGCCGGATTCGTCGAAGCGCTGCGTGAGCTCAATATTACCCTGATCGCGACGCCCTAGGCGCGGCTATCGCGAGCCCCTCGAAGTCGAGCCGTGTCCGCGCTTGCGCCGCGAGATGGACAAGGCGGGTGCAAGAGCGCGGCCTGTGCTCGCCATATCCGGTCATTAGCGAAACCGTTTTACAGCCGCGCTAGTTTCCATAAACCGGACATACGGCGGTGCGGCTCGCACGGTGATTTGTGGAGGCTCGACAGTGCCCGGGGCGGCGTACCCAGGCGGACAGCAGCTCTTACTCGAGCCGCTCGGCCACGAACGTCCCGTACATGCCTTCCTGCGTTTGATCGACAATCCGAAAGCCGCTTCGGCGAGCATCCGCTCAATGATCCGGGTAAACGTGGAGTGTTCCTCGCGCATGTGGCTGGGGTCAGGCGCAGTCCAGGGTGATTACCGGGGCGAAGCCGCCGCCTGGCGTGCGGAAATTGGTGGTCTGGCCCTGGTAAAGGCGCGCTGCCGTCAGGAGGATCGCGCCGTCATAGGCGTAGAGCCGCACGTCCATCTTGCGGGCCTGGGGATCGCCGTCTATGCGCACCCGCCGCTGGCTCGGGGCGGCGAAGGCCTGGGCGACATAGTCTCCCTGCAGGATGGTTTGCCACGCGGACCGGGTCAGCTTGTCGCCGCGATAGACCGCCTTGCCGGCGTGGCCGCCAGCAGGCTTGAAGAACAACGACCGGCGTTCGGCCCACAGGGATGCGGCGTTGTCGGCCGAGACCCGCTGTGTGCGCGGCAGGCTGGCCAGCGACGCTCGCAAAGCCGGCCCAACGCCAAGCGCTTTCAGCCACTGCGGGTCGGACAGCAGCGCCAGATTGCGCTTGTCGGCCAAGATTGCATGGTGGCGAGGATTGGGTGTCACCACAACGGCGTCGGCGATATAGGCTTCGCGCAGAGCCGCCAGCGGCGTCCCGGCCAGAGCGAAGTCGGTCAACCGGTTGTAGACCAGGTCAATCGGCCGCTGGCCCAGCCACAGCTGGCCCTCGTGAAAGCAAAGATCCTTCGGATCGGCGATCACCGCCTCGACGCCGCGGCGTTCGAACAGGGCCTTGGCCAGCAGGAACTCGGGATACAGATACTGAGCCTGGGGCGCGTCGTCGACGATGGCCAGCACGCGTATGCGATCGGAGCGGCCTTGCCGGCTCCACTCGTCCTGGAACATGTCCCAAACGGCGTCTTCGAACACGGCAAGCGGCCGCGGGGCCAGCGCCTGCACTTCCGGGCAGCACGCGACCTGCGCCTCGGCGAGGACCGCGTTGAGAAAGGCGCCTCCGGCGTTGGTGTTGACCTCGATCAGCTTCGGCCCGTCCGGCGTGAGATGAAAATCGTAGCCCATGAAGGCCCCGCGCGGCCCGAAGTTCAACCGCGCGATATCCGGGGCCCAGGCCAGCACCTCGGCCTGAAAAGGCTGAAGCCGCGAGACCGTTTCGATCGCCCCAACGATCGCCGCCATGGCGTCCACGTCGGCCTTCGCCGCGAAAACCGGCGCGTTGGAGAACAAATGCGCGCGCTCGGCCGCCAGCGCCGCGCCCACGCCGTCGGCGGCGCCCGCCTGGTCCAGCGCTCGCCAGACGTGCGTGGCATCGACGTCGATACAAAAGCAGTCCTGGTTCAGGATCGCGTCCAGCCCGACCGCGTCGGATTTTGCGGCAGTCGCCGCCGACCAAGCTTCCATGGCCTAAGCGCTCCGGTAAGGAGAGACGATCGACGCCGAGGCGCCCTGACAGCACTCACTGGTGACGAATTCCAGTAGTTCGTTCAGTGCGGCAAAGCTCGCACGGCAATGGACGGACCGGCCCTGCTTTTCCTGGTCCACCAAACCCGCCGCCACCAGTTCGCGCAGGTGAAAGGCGACCGTAGACATCGGCCGATCCAGCACCTCGCGCACTTGGCCGATGGTCATTCCCGCCGGTCCCGCCCGGACCAGTTGGCTGAAGATCCTCAGCCGCTGCTCGTGACCCAGGCTGGCGAGGCGGAATGCGGCGGTCTCGATTTGCATAAGACCTATATAACCAGTTTTATGGCTATTTAAAAGATCGCCTTGTAACGGGCACTCCCTACGACAAGCCCGGCCTAGCGGATTTGAACGACCTCGCCGTCCTCCTTGGTGAAGCTGGTGGGCTGGCGATCCAGCAGTGAGAGCACGACCTCTGACGGCCGGCACAGCTTGACGCCCTTGGGCGTCACCACGATCGGGCGATTGACCAGGATCGGATGGGCGAGCATCGCCTCGATCACTGTCTCGTCGCCGACACCCTCATCAAGCAGGCCCAGTTCGGCCGCCGGCGTTCCCTTCTCCCGGAGGATGTCGCGGGGTCTGGCCGGCATCGCCGCCAGCAGTTTATCCAGCAAGCCACGATCCCAGCCAGTCTTCAGATATTCGACGACGGTCGGCTCGTAGCCGGCCGCCCGGATGATGGCCAGGGCGTTCCTGGACGTGCCGCAATCTGGGTTGTGATAGATGGTGATCGGGAAAGCGTCGGCGGTCACGATGCGGTTTTCTCCTTGAGCAGCCAGCCGAACACCCCGACGGCGGCCAACGCGCCGGCGATCTGAGCGGCGATAAACAGCGGCGCCGAACTGGGCGCGATCCCGGCGAAGGTGTTGGAAAGGCTGCGCGCGAGGGTCACGGCCGGATTGGCGAACGAAGTGGACGCGGTGAACCAATAGGCCGAGGTGATATAAAGGCCGACCGCGATCGGCGTGAAATCCGGCCGGAACCGGATCGCGCCGAGGATGGTGGCCAAAAGGCCGAAGGTCGCCACGAATTCCGAAAATCCTTGCGGCGGGCCATCACGCAGCTTGGCGGAAATCTGCATCACAGGCTCGGCGAACATAAGGTGCGCCGCCCAGACCCCAAGCACGCCGCCGAGGACCTGAGCAGCGACATAGGAAAGGGCGAGGCCCACGCCGATCTCACGTTTCACGGCGAAGGCGAGCGTAACCGCGGGATTGAAGTGCGCGCCCGAGATCGGGCCGAAGATGGTGATCAGCACGACTAGGCCGGCGCCCGTGGCGAGCGTGTTGCCGAGCAGGGCCACGGCCGTGTTTCCCCCAGCAAGCTGGTCGCCCATGATCCCCGAGCCGATCACAATGGCCAGCAGTAGGGCGGTGCCGAGCGTTTCCGCGAACAGACGGTGCGGCGTCCCAAAGGGGTGGAGCGGCGGTTCGAGGCTGGCGTCCGCCGGCATTGTGTCGTTGCTCATGCCTGCTCCGCCGCGTCCTCGGTCAGGCCGATATCGTCCATGCGCCGCTTCAGAGTGATCTTGTCCAGGCTGGCGACGGGAAGGCTTGTGAATAGGCTAATGCGACGTTCGAGGCTCTGGTAGGCCTCGGAGAACGCCAGTACGATTTGCGAAGGCGAACCATCGACCGCCGCCGGGTCTGGAATGCCCCAATGGGCGGTGATCGGCCGGCCAGGCCAGATTGGACAAATCTCGCCAGCGGCGTTGTCGCAAACGGTGATGACGAAATCCAACTCCGCCGCGCCTGGGGCGGCGAACTCATCCCAAGACTTTGAGCGGAACCTCTCGGTCGCATAGCCAAGCGATTTGAGGAGGGCGATCGCCTGGGGATGGACTTCGCCCTTCGGAAACGACCCCGCTGAGTGGCCCACAAAACGGCCCTCGCCAAGTTTGTTCACCAGGGCCTCGGCGAGGATCGAGCGGGCGGAATTTCCTGTGCAGAGGATCAGCACATTGAACGGCGTCGAGCGGGATTCACTCATTGGTGTCCTCCTTCGGGTGGGGTCACGGCGCCTCTGCCGCACGACAGCGTCGTCTCGACGACATTGATCAACTGGGCGCAGACCTCGGGCCGTCCGTCGCAGCAGTCCTCGACCAAAAAGCCGAGCAGGGCTGAAAATGCGTCGAAATCGGCGTGATAGATGATCGATCGGCTCTCGCGGCGAGATTGGATAAGCCCACTGCGGGTCAGGATTGCCAGTTGGGTCGACATGGTGTTGGCCGGCGTCTCAAGGCGCCGCGCGACTTCCCCGGCGGGCAACCCTTCAGGACCGGCTTGGACCAGCAGCCGGAAGACGGCCAGGCGGCCGGGGTGGGCGAGGGCCGAAAGCGCCTCGATGGCCGAAGATGAGTTCATCAAAGCCGCTCCAGCTTGGTCCATTCAGTGCGAGACCTGCGTGTTCCAATAGGTCTCCACACGCAAGACCAATGGCCTGGGCAACGGCACGTAGCCAAGCGCTGCAGCCTGCGCCTGGCCATTGAACAGCGCCCATTCGAAGAGTTGGATGAGCGCGCGTGTCCGGGAATGGTCAGGCTCATGCTTGGGCGCGAGAATGAACGTCGTCGCCGTGATCGGATAGGCGTCGGCGCCCGGCGCGTCCGTCAACACCATGTAGAAGTCTCTGGTGGCGTTCCAATCCACCCCGTCAGCAGCCGCCTGGAAGCTCTGCTGGCTCGGGGCGATGAAACGCCCCGCCTTGTTGCGCACCAGCGCCCAGCTGAGCTTGTCGCGGGAGACGTAGGCGAGCTCGACATAGCCGATGCTATTGGGCGTCTGGCGCACCAGGGCGGAGACGCCTTCGTTGCCGCTTCCCCCCGCGCCGACAGGCCAAGCTACGGCCGTGCCGTCGCCAACCTTCGCCTTCCATTCCGGGCTCTCCTTCGACAGGTAATTGGCCCAGTTGAAGGTTGTGCCGGAGCCGTCGGAGCGATGGATTACCGCGATATCGGCGTTCGGCAAGGCGACGCCTGGATTGATGCTCGTGATCGCAGGATCGTTCCAGCGCTTGACCTTGCCGAGATAGATATTGGCCAACAGCTCGCCGGTGAAACGCAGCTTGCCGGGCGCTACGCCGGCGATGTTCACTACGGGAACCACGCCGCCGATCACGAGCGGGAATTGCGCCAGGCCGGCCTTGGCCAGTTCATCAGGCGGCAGGGGCTTGTCGGAAGCCCCAAAGTCCACCTTTCCGGCTTTGATCAGTTCAATGCCCGCGCCGGAACCGATGGATTGGTAGATGATCTTGGTCCCGCCGCTGGCGTGGTAATCCGACATGTAGTCAGCTGTCCACTTGGAGAGGATGGGGTTGACGAAAGTCGACCCAGCGCCAGTGACCACGATCGGGGAGGGCGCCGCCGCCCCGAGGAGTATGCCCGACAACGCGCCGGCTAGTACGCAGCAGAGCTTCTTGATTACCATCGGCCACCTCCCACGATCGTCGGCCAGCGAACAGCGCCACATCAACCGTCGATTCCATGAATGAGGAAATATAGAAACGGTTGGCCGGTCAAGGCTTGATTCTAAAGTTCCACGTATGCAGAAATGACACTTCCATGACCGACCTTCCTGCCCTTGCACCCGAATTCCTCGACCGCCCCGACTCGGCCATGCTCGAGCCCGGCGCCGTTTCCACGCATGCCCCAAGGATCCTGCTGCTCTACGGCTCCCTTCGCGAGCGGTCCTACAGCCGGCTTTTGGTGGAGGAGGCGGCCCGTATCCTCCAACGCCTGGGCGCCGAAACCCGCATTTTCGATCCGCGTGAGTTGCCGCTGCCCGACGCGACGACGCCGGATCATCCCGAGGTCCAGGCGTTGCGCGCTCTGTCGCTCTGGTCGGAAGGGCAGGTGTGGTGTAGCCCCGAGCGCCACGGCGCCATCAGCGCCGTGATCAAAGCTCAGATCGACTGGATTCCGCTTGAACTCGGCAGCGTGCGGCCGACCCAAGGGCGGACCTTGGCGGTGATGCAGGTCAGCGGCGGATCCCAGTCGTTCAACGCCGTCAATACGCTGCGCCTGCTGGGCCGTTGGATGCGGATGATCACCATCCCCAACCAGTCATCGGTGGCAAAGGCGTACGAGGAGTTCGACGAATCCGGGCGCATGAAGCCATCCCCGTACTATGATCGCGTCGTCGATGTGATGGAGGAACTGATGAAGTTCACTTTGCTAACCCGGGACCGCGCCGACTACCTGGTCGACCGCTATAGCGAACGAATGGCTGCTGGGCGGGTGACTGAGGTGGAGCTTGGCGCCATCGCCATGGCCCACGAGGCTCAGGCGGAAGCCGAATGAACCAAACCGCATTCACGGTTCGGCCGGCGCGCTTGGAAGACGCCGCGGGCGTCACCGAGATCTACAACCAGGGTATCGAGGATCGGATCGCCACCTTCGAGACCCGGCTGCGGACTGTCGATGAGATCCGAAGCTGGTTTGACCAGCCGAAGCCTTTCGTGGTCGTCATCGACGCCGATGGCGAGGTCGCCGGCTACGCTGTCAGCTTCGAATACGCCGACCGCTGCTGCTATGTGGGGATCGGCGAGTTTTCGGTTTACGTCCGGCGTTCGCACCGTGGACGTGGCGTCGGGGCTGTCGCCATGACGGCGCTGATAGAGGCGGCGACCGAGGCCGGGTACTGGAAGCTGCTTTCGCGAATATTCCCGGAGAACACCGCCAGTCTGGCGCTCATGCAGAGCAAGGGTTTCCGAACCGTGGGAACTCATGAAAAACACGGCAAGCTCGAAGGCGTCTGGAAGGACACTGTTCTCGTCGAACGCCTGCTGGAGCCGAATCTTTGACGATCGGCATTCCGAAATGGAGCACAGGGGTTAGTAGCAATCAATTCGAACGAAACCGCTTCGGAAAAACGCGACTCGCATCGAATGCGAAGAGTGACAACGATCGAACCGAAGTTTTGGCTTCATTTCCTCGAACGTCCGTTGGGCGGAGCGGCGAAGGGCAGGGCAAATGGTCGCCCTCAACATTTGCTGTCGTTCCGGCGGTTGGATAACGGCAGTGTTTGTTCCTCCTAACCAGACATTCTGATCCGCAGGCAAGGTTAGGGCAGGTCGGGCTGAGTGGGCATCACCGCCAGCGGCCGGCGCCGGCCTTGCGCCCGATGTCCTTGGCGAACAGCGGCGTCTCCTCTGCGTTGTAGGCACGAACCGCCTGCTGAGCGAGTTCACTCGCCTTGTCGAACGGGACACTGCGCGCCTTCAGCACTTAGAGATAACCAGGAGCTGTGCGAGCCTCGACCGTGTTGGAGAATCTGGTGGTCTCGGCGTCGATGGCCTCGGCTGAGAAGGACGAGATCACAATCACCTTCACCTTGCTGGCGATGTCCGGCCCGATCGAGTCCGACAAGGACACCAGCCGGCATCCTTCATCGCGCGCCTCAGGTGGTATTCGACAGCCGCGGGGGCGTCAGCCATTGGCCTGCTCGCGGTCGATTGGTGCTGGCTGGCGCGCCTCGGCGGTCATTCGGGCGACCAGCTCGAAAGCGGCCCCGACAAAGGCAGCGAGAACCACAAGGCTGCTCGCGACGGTGAGCATGAGGCCCAACCAAGTTCCTTTGGCGAGATGGCCAAGATTGCGGCTTCCATCGTCGTTGTATGTGTATCCCGAGACATGCAGTTGCAGGAAAAGGAACACTGCGCCGGGAGTCAGCGACGCCATCAACGCACCTAAATATTGCCGAGCCTGAGCCAGCGTCATGTCGCGCTCCCGAACTGAGAAATCAACTTAAGCTAGGCCAACTGGATTGTGAACAACCTCACGATCAGATGCCGCTTCCGCTTTGGGTCGACAGCACGAATTGGCGCCCGGCCGCAAACTCGCCGTTCGCCCGGTCCGGCCGGGCCTCGCTACGGCTTCAGATCGTAAAGCAGGACCTGCACGTCGGGCCGCAACCGTAGGAGCAGGTCCATCTCGTTGCTATTGCGGCTGACAAGGACCGCCTGCGTCTCGCCCGCGGTCAGGAAGAGCAGCGCGTCGTTGAGCAGCTTGCGGCGGTCGTGCTTAGGCAGCCCCTGGGTCCGCGCCAGGGTTCCAGCCATCGTGGATGCTTCCAGCCAGGCGTCAGCTGAGGGCGCAACCGAACGGGCAGGGTCGGCTTTGGCCAAGGTTTCAAGCAGGACCTTCCGGATCGCAGGCGTACCAGGGTGCTTGGGATCGAGAAGGCCAAGGCCTGCGGCGATCTCGCCCAAAGCAATGGCGCAGTGGAGGATCTCAGCGCCGGCCAGTCGGGCCGCCAAATCGATCGGCAATTTCGCCTTCTGGGCGTCGATGTAGACTGTGGTGTCGAGCATCAGTACAGCGTCCGTGGCGAGCGCGGTCAGGTCCCGAGGCAGTTGGTCGCGAGGCCGATAGGCCAGCGTCGCCGTGTATCGGTTCGGGTCGTGCCGCTCGAACGGCGGAGGTTCAGAACTCAAGCTCGAAATCCGCAGGCAGCCGCTCGCCACGCGTCACCAGCCAAGCCCCGAAGTCGTCGTCGCCAGCCACGATCGCGAGCGCGGCGGTAAGGAGTTCGGTGTCGGTTTTGGCGCCGATCTTCGCCCTGGCCGCGGCCAGAAGATCGGAGTCGAGACGGGCGCTGACCTTGGTCGAGCCACTCTTACCCACCAGCCCTTTGGCCTTCAGGCTCGACAGGGCGTGCTGGATGCGAACGCTCCCTAAGGCCTGGACCGCGAGGCTGCTTCCGCGCCGTTGGGATCTTGGCTTCGTATTGTCGGGGGCGGCCATCGTCATTCTCCTGTCCGACACAACCTATCAATTCGTCAGACATATTTCAACATGAGAAACCTCGTGGATCGTCATCTGCTGGCGGGCAGCACGTGGATTCGACTTCCGCTTGCCCTAAACAGAAGCGGTCCTCCCGTAGGCGATCTCTAGGCCGTGCGAATTTCCTGAAAGCAGCCATCAGGATCGGCAGGGGGAGGGTGAAGTAATTATTGCCCGTTGGCCGATTTGGATTGATGTTACCAGGATATAGGACGACTGAGGCGTTTGACTGTGTCACGGGGGCCTTATCTCCGCTGCGTTGAACGTGCGCTCTTCGTCGTCAGAAATTGGGGGTCACACCATGAATGCGCTCTCACTTCTCAAAATTCTGCTGGTTGTTTTCGGCGTTGCCTTTTTGCTGATCTATCCGCTTGCGATTGTTTGGCCCTCGGGCTGGGCCTGGCATCAAGGGGCGCCCTTTTCGAACGACTACTACATGATGATCGTTGGCGTTTATGCCGTGCTGGGCATTTTCCTCATCCTCGCCGCACGCGATCCTCTGACCAATCGCAGCCTGATATGGTTCGCCGTGGCGTCCAGCCTCGTCCATGGCGCGATCATGGCGCAGCAGTCATTCGGCATGACAGATGGCATGAACCACATGGGGCATCTGATGGGCGACGTCCCGGCGCTCTTCGCTATCGCATTGGCCCTGGGCGGTTTGCTCTGGAGCGCCGAACGGTCTGCTAAAGCTTGATGACCGCTTTTTCCCCATAGATAGGGTCGACACCTGCTCGACGGGCGACCCAGAAACGTGCCTGTTGTCCCGCTTCGACCCGGCTGATCGGGAGGGTAGGGCGTCGCCATGAACCGACATGCCTGAGGCTGATCTGGGCCGGGCCAATCTCTCGGAAGCGGTCATTCGGATCGGTAGGGGAGATTGGAGGTTACCATAGCTCGCTCGCGATTGCCTGCGTCCGCCATGCGATGCCAGAGCGGACTTAAGATCACGCTACGTAGGGGCGGCCCGCGGCGACTGGAGACTCGCTCAAAAATGTTATGAGATGTTCTTGCAACTGAGGCGAGAATCGGGGGGCTGTGTCTGTTGCTGCTGCAAGGGGCTCAATATGGCCGTCACCACCGAACAATTCGAAGCCCTAAATCCGGTCGCCTACAGCAATGCAAGGCAAGATTTCCAGACTGGCGATATTCTGTTGTTTTCCTCTACGGAATTGACGTCCAAGGCTACACGTTCGGTCAGATGTACTCTCCGACGACAGGCAAGGCCCGCTTGGCCTTGCGACCGTCCAAGAAGAGCATCAGGCGCGCGGTCGAAAACGTCCACGCGCTGACCATCCGAGCGAACAGCTGGCAAGTGTTAGCGGCGGCGCAGGGGATCTCGCCGCACGAACGGCGAGCACGCCCGGCCACACCAGGGGCAGTGGCGCCCGAACGTCGCCTGCGCCCGCTGGGCCGGTGCGGGCGCGCTGTTCAGGGCCGCCGTTCCAGCGTCAGGAGAGGTGTGTTCCTGCGCCGCAGCCGAGACCTCGGCCACACAAGCATCGGGCGCCAGGACGGGTGAACCCTGGTGCGTCACGAACTTCTGTCGAGCCCG
>DASXNV010000007.1:0-5192 GCA_036494815.1 Caulobacteraceae bacterium | reverse complement strand
CATTGAGGTGGGTGGCCGCCGACGAGCCGGACCTGGCGCCCCTGACCCGCGCCATCGCCGACCTGGATGGGGCCGTCGGAGTGAGCGCTCTCAAATGGCCGTCGCGCTGAACTATCGGCGGGCGGCGAGCGAGACGCCCGTCTACGAAGACCTGAATCACGCAAGAGTTTGACTGGAATGTTTCGCGCGTGTCAGGTTGTGCACATGTCGCTGTCAGGCGACCGGGGGAGGGGCTCATGGAACTGATGTTGCAGCCGTTTACGAAATACGCCGACTTTTCGGGGCGGGCTCGGCGGAGCGAGTATTGGTTGTTCGCCTTGTTTCAATGGCTCGTTGTTCTCGCGGCCGGCGCTCTGACGGCCATCCTGGGCGGATCAGGCCATTTGTTGGGCGGACTGATTGCGTTCGCCGTGGGTCTGTTCTTCTTAGCCTCGATCATTCCCGCCTTGGCGGTGTTGGTACGCCGTCTACACGACAGCGACAAGTCCGGCTTCTGGGCCTTCATTGGCCTGATCCCGCTCATTGGCGGCCTGGCGTTGCTGGTCTTCAGCCTGATGGATGGGACCGAAGGCGACAACCGCTACGGCTCTGATCCCAAAGGACGGACCGCCAGGTCCGTATAGTTGCGTGTGACGGTCGCACCATCGGTGTGACCGTCGCCGCGCGGCGAAGGGCGATGGGGTTTGCACGGCGATCCGGTGGCGAGCTGGGTGGTCTCTATGCTTGCCGACCTGATGGCATTCTCAGACGTGTCAAGTTTGGTCCAGTGGAACCAGGCTTGAGCTAAGTGTGTCTTCCCGGCTTGAACCGCCGTAGCTCGCGATAGAGGATGTAGCCTCCGCTGGCGGCGATAATCGCTACGCCGGCCAAGGTGGCCAGCCGCGGGACCTCGCCCCAAACGACAAAGCCGATGAGGCTGGCCCAAAGAAGCTGGCTGTAGTCGAATGGTGCGATGACCCCCACGGGCGCGCGGCGCAGCGCCTCGGTGAGCAATAGCTGGCCAACCCCGCCGATGAGGCCGCAGAGGACCAGCATGGCGAGCGTGCGCCCATCGGGCAGCGCCCAGCCCAGCGGAAGGCTGACCAGGCCAAGCACCGTCCCCGCCAGGGTGAAGTAGAAGACAATGGTCGGCCCGCGCTCGGTGGAGGAAATCTCGCGGATGGCCACCATGGCCGCGGCGGCGCCCAGGGCGCCCACGATCGCCAGCGCCGTGCCAGCCAGGTTGGCGGCGCTGGGATTGGGCCGGATCATCACCAGCATACCGACAAAGCCAGCGGCCACGGCGCCCCAGCGGTGCAGGCCGATATGCTCCTTCAAGATTGGCGCGGCCATGAGGGTCATGAAGACCGGCGACAGGAAGGTGAAGGCCACCGCGTCGGTCAGCGGCAGGCGCTGCACGGCTGAAAAGCCGCAGACCATGCCCATCAGGCCGACCGTCGAGCGGGCGAGGTGGCCCAGGGGGCGGCGGGTCTTGATCACCGTCCATCCACTGGTCCGGCTGATATAGAGCCCCAGCGGAACGAAGGCGAAGGCGTTACGGAAGAAGACGATTTCGCCCACCGGCACGCCGTGGGCGCCGCACCATTTCACCAGGGCGGACAGGCAGGCGATACAGGCCATGGCCGCGATTCTGAGGCCGACGCCGAGCGGAATATTGAGGCTGGCCGCCGGATCGTCGTCGCTCTTGCTCGCAGCCGGCATGATTCCAGAACTAGCGGCGCCTTGGAGCAGTGTCGATCCCTGGTCCTCGGCATGGACGCTTTGCGGTCAAGGTTGAAAGCAGGCGACGACGCGATGATCGGCGTGAGGGGCGTCGGAAGGTGCGGCGGTTTACCCGAGTCTGGAAATTCTTTACTCAGCGGTGAATGCAAATTTTGAAGGATTATTCAGTAATATGGTTGGTATTCTAGGCATAGGTCCCGCCGACGCTTCGCT
This sequence comes from Caulobacteraceae bacterium, assembly GCA_036494815.1. Taxonomy (GTDB): domain Bacteria; phylum Pseudomonadota; class Alphaproteobacteria; order Caulobacterales; family Caulobacteraceae; genus Poindextera. The sequence continues at coordinate 3,257 of DASXNV010000007.1, read as the reverse complement.
CAGCTGGTGGGGGTGCAAGTATGAACGCAGTTGCGTCAAGCCGAGCGACTCAGTGTCGCACCTGATCGATGGCGTGGAATCATCACTATTCACGCGATGAAATATCAGATTAACATGTTGCTAACCATGATGTTCAACCGCCCAGGTTGAGGTGTGGCTCGCCCCCTGGGCGAAATTGGGTGAACAACTTAGCCAAGACGGCGGCTTTACTGCCGATGACTCGATCAGCGCAGTCCGAAAGGAGCGCCATGGTTCAGAACGTTTCCACCGCCGACAGCGGTTTTCTCGGCCAGGACGGCCGGGCGCTGCCGGCGTCCGAGGAAGCCCTGCGCAACGTGCTGACCGTGACAGCAGCGGCGAGTGCGGGCGTGGACGCCTGGAGGGCCATCACCGCGTTTACGCCGCAAATCGATCTGGGCCTACGTCAGGCCTGGAAGGTGTTCGATTCCGAGGGCCCCGCCGGGCGGCGCAGCACGCCCGCCGCCAGCCCCGCCGCCATCGACCGTGCTATCCAGGGCGCGTTCATCGCCCGCGACCTGTTGGAAGCGGCCGAGGATGCGATTGGCGAGACGGTGGCGGCCGGTGAACGCCGCTCCTGGGACGAACGGGCTTTCGATGTGGCCGCCCTGGTGGGCGAAGTCATCGGCTTGGTGCGCTCGCGGGCCAACGCCGCGGGTGTCGAACTCAAATTGGATGCGGCGGGGTTGGACACGCCCCAGGTGGTGGGCGATCCCAACCGCCTGCACCGGATGCTGATCAAACTGTTGAACGGCGCGGTGAAATCACAGCGCACGGGCGAGGTCACCGTCAGCCTGCACAGCGTCGAACGAGACCACGAACTGGCGCTGGATATCGCTGTGGCCGCGGGGCCGCGGGAGCTTCGGCTCAGCGGGCGCGGACCGGAGCCTTCGCGGGAGACGTGGCGGGAGCGCTGGATCGACTCCGAACTCAGCATCGGCATCACCGATGATCTCTCCTGGGCTCTGGAAGGCGCGCTGGACGGCGCCGACGAGTCGGGGTTCGACCTCGCCGTGGCCATCCGCCTGCGCATGCCGATCGCCCGGGTCGAACCGGCCTTCACCCAGCCCAAGGCGGCGGGGCCCATCGCCAGCGACGCCCTGAACGGCCTGAGGGTGTTGGTGGCCGAAGACAGCGATCTGAATCGCGAACTGATTCAGATGCTGCTGGCGCCCTTCGGCTGCATCGTCGACGAGGCGGTCAACGGTCAGGCGGCGTTGGATGCGATCGAGGCCCGAGCCTACGACGCCATCCTGATGGACATGAACATGCCGGTGATGGATGGCTTCGAAGCCACGCGCCGCATTCGCGCCCGCGCGGATGATCGCGCCCATACTCCGGTCCTTGCAGTCACCGGCCGGGCCCTGTCCGCGGACATCGCCAAGATGCGCACCATGGGCGCCAGCGGTCACTTGTCAAAACCCTACTCCACCGAGGAGCTGGTCGGCGCGATCATCAGTTGCACGCGGGCTTAGCCTGTACGGCGCCAATGATCCGCAGGTGACCCTGGTCACAGCATAGAAGCGGCGGCGCTGCGGGCGCATTGACTCCCTGCTGGTTTCCACCCCTAGTTTCAATCGCGCCCTTTTCGGGTGCGACTGAGGTTGGGGCGGGCGTCGATCATGGACAAGCCGGTCAGCCAGGCCGCGAACCTGATTCCAGATGATGCGTCGGCCGGCCCACCCTGGGAGGCGGCGCCGGACGGCGAAGCCGACGCGATCGGGGTTATCGTCCAGGCGATCGAAGCTCGCGTGCGCGCCGCGGCGGTGAACGCCCCCGCCCGACGCGACGCCCACCCCAAGGCCCATGGCTGCGTTGAGGCCGAGTTTAGGGTGCTGGACGACCTGCCACAGGCCCTGCGCCAAGGCCTGTTCGACCAGCCGCGCCGTTACCAAGCCTGGATCCGGTTTTCCAACGGGTCGCAGACGCCACAGAATGACTCCGTGGGCGATGGACGCGGCATGGCGGTCAAGCTGATGGGGGTCGAGCGCAGCCGCTCGGGCACGCAAGACTTCATCATGATCAACAATCCGGCATTTTTCGTGCGCAACGCCGCCGACTATGTGGAGTTCCAGGCTGCGGCCAATCCCTTACGCTTCTTCTTTCCCAGCTGGAATCCGTTCCGGTTTCGCCTGCATGAGCTGCTGACCGCCCGGGCGATCACCTCGCGGGTGGTCTCCAATCCGCTGAACATTCAATATTGGAGCATGACGCCGTATCTGTTTGGCGAGGCGCCTTGCAAGTTCACCGCCAGACCAGTGGGGCCGCCGTCTGGCTTCAACGACCGCACCGCGCCAAACTTCCTGCACGACAATCTGGTCCTATCGCTCAACCAGGCTGACGTGGCGTTCGACTTTTGTGTCCAGTTGCGCAGCCGGCCGCAGACCATGCCCGTGGAGGATCCGACCATCGAGTGGCAAGAGGCCGACTCGCCATTCATCCCCGTCGCGCGGATCACCATCCCGCGCCAGAGCTTTGATACCCCCGACCGCATCGCCTTTGGCGAAAACCTATCCTTCACCCCCTGGCACGGCCTGGACGCCCATCGCCCGCTGGGCGGCATCAACCGGGTGCGCCGGGTTGTCTATGAAACCATCTCGAGCCTGCGGCATGCGCTCAACAACGTCCCGCGCATCGAACCCACCGGCTTTCAATAGAAGATGCGTCCCAGCCGCTCCTGTAGCGGCGCTCAAGGAGGTTTCAATGGCCGATTCGATCTTTGACAGCATCGCCAATCTTGTGGGCGAAGCTATTAACAGCAGCGGCTGGGCCGACAGCGCAGCGTCGAAGCTGGTCATCAATCAACTGGTGGGATGCACACGCAATCGGCCTCATCCGTGGAGCACGGCGTCGGACTACACATCGTGGAAGAGCCTGACGGATCGCACCTATCAGGGACGCCAGATGCCGGCTGCGCCCGCGGGAGTCCAGCCGGCGGCCCAGGACATCCAAAAGCTGTTTGAGCGTCCAGGCGGCGTCCAGACCCTGTCGGAAAAGTCGACCTGCCTGTTTCCCGCGTTCGCCCAGTACCTGACGGATGGCTTCATCCGCACCGATCCGCACAATCGGGCGCGGACCACGTCGAACCACGAAATCGATCTGTGCCCGCTCTATGGCCGCACCGAAGCCCAGACCACGATCCTGCGCGTGGCCAGCCAAGCGCCGGGTCACCGCGGCCGGCTGAAAAGCCAGACGATCGGCGGCGAGGATTTTCCGCCCTATCTTTACCTGCCAGACGG
>DASXNV010000006.1:0-38828 GCA_036494815.1 Caulobacteraceae bacterium | reverse complement strand
CCCCGCCGCCCAGATCGGCGTCTCCTGCCGCATCTGCGAGCGCGACAACTGCTCCCAGCGCGCTTTCCCGCCCATCGACCGGCCCCTGCGCGTGCCGGCCAACGAACGGGCGATCGTGCCCTATGTGCTGGAAGATCCGCGCCGCCCCGGGTGATATCGGCGGCGCCTCAATAGGGTGAAATGGGGCCAAATCTGGGCGCGTGGCGAAATGTCACGCAGCTTGGCAAGAACTGATATCGCCACATAACGCCGATTTCCGAGCATTCATGACACCCCACCTCACAAGGCGATGCAAAGGAATCCGAGGTCTTGAGCCACGGCGCCTGGTCTATTTGGTCGCATGTGTGATCACGCCGCACGAATACGTTGCTTAATTGACATGGTTAACGGACGACCTTACGAATCCAGAACAAGGCGACACCCGAAAACCTCCCACCTCCAAAATGGAGCCAGGGAGAGACAGGGCCAATGACCAGTAACGAGTACTTGTTCTTGAGTATTACTGCGTTTCCGACCGTTTTCAGCCCCTACCGCCAAGCGGCGCGCTTGATTTCTAGTCCTGCGCGAGATCTGGAGCCATAGTCGAATGGCCATCATCGTGATCGAGAACACCCTCGACAGCCCGCAAAGCGTCATCATCAGCGAAGACCTGGACGGCGAAGTCCTGCGCCGCGACCTGAAACCGGGGGAGAACGCGCGGATCTCGATCAGCAACCTGAACGCCATTTCGATCAGCGCGATCACCGGCCAGGGCCAGACGCCCGAGCCCGTCGTCCCCTTCTTCCGGTCGCGCTTTCACGGCTGACCAGAAATCCTACCCCTCCGGCGTATGCGCCTTCAACTCGGCCAGCCACACCGCCGCATTGCCGTCGGACGGCGCCCGCCAGTCCCCCCGGGGCGACAGCGATCCGCCTGACGAGATCTTGGGGCCGTTGGGCATGGCCGAGCGTTTGAACTGGCTGGTAGCGAAAAAGCGCGTCAAAAACACCTCCAGCCAGTGGCGGATCTCCGCCAGGCTATAGGCCCGCCGGGCGGCGTCCGGGGTGTGTTCCGGCCAGCGCCCCTTGCCCACGTCGCCCCAGGCGCTGAGGGCCAGGAAGGCGACCTTGGACGGGCGAAAGCCGTGCCGGGCGATATAGAACAGCGAGAAATCCTGCAGGGCGTAGGGCCCGACCTTGGCCTCGGTGGACTGGAGGACGCCGCCGTCGCCGGCTGGCACCAGTTCCGGTGAAATCTCAGTGCCCAGGATATCGATCAGGATCCTGGCGGTTTCCGCAGTCACATCGCCCGAGCCGGCCACGAAGCGGATCAGATGCTGGATCAGGGTCTTGGAGACCCCCGCATTGACGTTGTAATGCGACATCTGATCGCCGACGCCATAGGTGCACCAGCCCAGGGCCAGTTCGGACAGGTCGCCGGTGCCCAGCACGATCCCGTCATGATGGTTGGCCAGGCGGAACAGGTAGTCGGTGCGCAGGCCCGCCTGGACGTTCTCGAAAGTCACGTCATAGACCGCCTCACCCCGGGCATAGGGATGACCGATATCGGCCAGCATCCGCTCGGCCGCGGGGCGGATATCGATCTCTTCGCCCGTGGCGCCGATGGCCTTGATCAGCGCCCATGCGTTGGATTTGGTCGCATCCGAGGTGGCGAAACCCGGCAGGGTATAGGCCAGGATATCGCCGCGCGGCCGGCCCAGCCGGTCCATGGCCCGGGCAGCGACGATCAGGGCGTGGGTGGAATCCAGCCCGCCGGACACCCCGATGACGATCCGCTTAGCCCGGGACGCCTTCAGCCGCTTGGCCAGTCCCTCCACCTGGATGTTGTAGGCTTCGTAGCAATCCTCGCGCAGCCGCGCGGGATCGGACAGCACATAGGGGAACCGCTCGACGGCCCGGTTCAGGGCCACGGTCTCCGTGGGCGCCTCCAGGTCGAACAGCACCCAGGACAGGCCCTCGATCCGCTCGGCTTCGTTCTGAGCATTGTCGCCAAAGGTATTGACCCGCATGCGTTCCTGCCGAATGCGGCCCAGGTCCACATCGGCATAGATGACCGTGTCGCCCTCAAAGCGGGAGGATTCGGCGAGCCCGTCTCCGCATTCGAAAATGCCGGCCTGACCGTCCCAGGCCAGGTCAGTGGTGGATTCCCCAGGCCCGGCGGCGGTGTAGAGATAGGCCGAGAAGGTCCGCGCCGACTGGCTGGCGCACAGCAGTTTTCGGGTCTCGGCCTTGCCGATGGTGATATTGCTGGCGGACAGATTGACCAGCACCTCGGCCCCAGCCAGGGCGGCCAGGCTGGACGGCGGGATCGGCACCCAGACGTCTTCGCAGATCTCGATGTGGAAGGTGAAGGGCACACCGCCCACCGAGCGGAACAACAGGTCGACCCCGAACGGCGCCTCCTGCCCCGCCACACCGATCGTCCGTCCACGGACTCCAGCGCCGGAGCTGAAATGGCGGCGCTCATAGAATTCGCGATAGCTGGGCAGATAGGTCTTGGGAACCACGCCCAGGACCTCGCCCCGATGGATGGCGATGGCGGTGTTGTAGAGCCGCCCGTCCGAGCGCAGCGGCGCACCCACCACGATCACTGGATAGAGCTCGCGCGAAGCCTCGACCAGCTCACCCAGGGCCGCATCCACCGCCTCCAGCAGCGCGTCCTGCAACAGCAGGTCGTCTATGGCGTAGGCCGAGATCCCCAACTCCGGAAACGCGATCAGCCCCGCCTTGGCCTCGTCGGCCTGACGCGCCAGCTTCAAGGTCTCGGCCAGATTGAAAGCCGGATCCGCCACCTCGACCCTCGGCGTCGCCGCCGCCAGGCGCAGGAAATCGTGACTGTAGAGCGAGTGGAAATCAGCGGTCACGAGTGGGGCGTCCTGTTGCGGTAAAGCCTAACTTAGTCAGGCGGAGTGGTATTTGCACGTGCGCAAGTGCGGGACGTCCCGTTCGATGGGAGACGGGAGATAGCTAACGGATGGAAACTGCCCCCTCCATTATGGTCGCCACTGCGGCGCCTAGCAGAACGCGTTGCGATATGCCTCCACGTGCTCTGGAAAAAGGTTATCGTAGAGCGGATAGGGAATTCCCAAGCACGAGACCTCCAATCCCAAAGGCGAGCCAGCTGGGCCGTATTCAGTGACCACGATCGCTTGGCTCCCCAACTCTTCGCCGGTCGGGGTTTTCGCGGACAAACCTTGCCAGAACCGAATGTCAGGGACGGGCCGACCTGCACCGTCAGCTGCAAGAACTGCCTGTGCGCCCAATTGGGAGAACTGGGGTGTGGGCTCAAATGCCCCAAAGGCAACACCCATTGGCGGGTCGCCATACTCAAGTGCTGAGTAGCCGATGAGCACATCGCCGGAGTAAATCGCATACATCTCCACCCCACCTTGAGCAGCCACAAGCTAAACTTACATCACTGCCCACCGCCCGCGAAGGTGGTCGATAAGGAACCAACCGGAAGAACCGCCCCCTACCGCAGCCGCAGGATCAGCGATTGGCTGGCTGTGGCCATTAGTTCCCCATCCTCAGCGAACAGGTTCATGGTCCCGTGGCCAAAGCCGTTGTGCACGCCCTGGATCTGAATGTCGCACAGCACCCATTCGGTGGGCACGACCCGGCGAAAGCGGATGGTGTTGTCCAGGCTATTGCCGCCGCCCCCGCGCCCCAGGGCGTTGGCGATACCCGAGGGCACGAAATCGGCCATGATCGCCAGCATGTGGTGATTGATCGGATGGCCCTGCTTGGGCTTGATCCATAGCAGCAGTCGGCCGTCCTCGCTCAACCCCTCGTCCTCGGCCCGGCCATAGCGCCCATTGGCTACGCGCACGTCGATGCGGCTGTGCAGGTTCTCGCCCTGGCCGCGCCAGTGCGGTGTCTCGGGACAGTCGGCCGGCGGCGGGGCCTTCGGCGCGCGCACCCACTGGTGGGAAACGTCCATGGGGCGCGTGCCCAGGGCGGCGTTGACGGTGAAGATCTCCTTATCGCCCACATGGCCGATCACCCGCGCCTGGCTGATGTGATGGCCCTGGGCCGGCACCCACACGTCCAGGTCGACCACGCTGCCGGGGCGGGCATAGGACAGGTACTGCGCCGTGGCCCAGACCACAGGCCGCTCGCAGGTGCGCTCCATGGACTCGATCGCCGCCGCCAGCCCGACCCCGCCGAACATGAACTGGTTTTCCGGCGGCCCCACACAGACCAGCGGCGTCAGCGGCATGAACCAGCGGTGGGGGTTGTGGGTGGCTCTCAGGTCGAAGAACAGCTCGGACATCCATCATTCCCGTCAAGGCCAGCTAGACCGGCCGCATCATCTCGAACATCGCTTCGGGCCTGATCTCGGCATAGCCGCCCGCCCCGCCGGCGCGCAGAATCGGCCGCGCCGCCGCCGTGTCATAGACCCCGTCCTTCAGCAGGGCCCGGTCGATATGCACCCCGACCACCTCGCCCAGCACCAGCCAGGTCTTGACCTGCCGCCCGTCCGCGCCCTGCAGCTGCAGGATTTGCGACATCCGGCACTCGAACGAAACCGGGCTTTCGGCCACCCGCGGCGCGGCGATCAGGCGCGAGGGCGCGGGGGTGAGGCCGGAGAGTTCGAACTCGTCCACCTCGGGCGGCACGGAGGCGCAGCTCTGGTTCATCGGCTCGGCCAGCGCCATGGTCGCCAGGTTCCAGCCGAATTCGCCGGTCTCCTGGATATTCCGCAAACTGTCCTTGGCCCCGATGCTGGCGAAGCCGACGATGGGCGGGCGATAGTTGAAGGCGTTGAAGAAGCTGTAGGGCGCCAGGTTCAGCCGCCCCTGCCCGTCCCGCGACGAGATCCAGCCGATCGGCCGCGGCCCCACGATGGCGTTGAACGGATCGTGCGGCAGCCCATGCCCCTGGCCGGGCTCGTAGAAATGGCTGTCCATGGTCACACCGTCTCGGTGCAGAAGGCTTTCAGCCGCTCCATGGCTTCCACCACCGCCGCGGTCGCCGTGCAATAGGAGATGCGGATGGTGCGATGGCCCCGCTCGCGGTCGAAATCCACTCCGGGCGTGATCGCCACGCCGGTGGCCTGCAGCAGGTCGGAACAGAACCGCACGCTATCGTCGGTCAGGTGGCTGATATCGGCATAGACATAGAAGGCGCCGTCCGGCGGCGCGAACTGGTTGATCCCCAGGCCCGGCAAGGCGGCCATGACGATGTCGTGGTTCTGGCGATAGCGGCGCACATGGCCGTCCAGCTCCTCGGTGGCGTCGAAGGCCGCCGTGGCCGCGATCTGGGAGATGGTCGGCGGCGAAATGAAGAAGTTCTGCGCCAGCTTCTCGACCCCGCGCAGCAGAGACGGCGGGGTGATCATCCAGCCGATGCGCCAGCCGGTCATGGAGAAGTATTTCGAGAAGCTGTTGAGGACGATGGCCTCCTCGTCCAGGGCCGCGGCGGTGACCACCGGCGTGTCGTACTGGATGCCCTGATAGATCTCGTCAGAGATCAGGGTCATGCGCGCCGCGCGGCAATAATCGGCCAGCGCGATCATGGCCACAGCGTCGATGATCGAGCCGGTGGGGTTGGAAGGACTGGCGACGATGATCCCGTCGAAGGCGCCGCTGGCCCGCGCGGCCTCCTCGATCAGGGCCGGGGTCAGCTGGTAGCGGGTCTCTGGCCCGCAGGGGATGGCCACCACCTCCACGTCCAGCGCCCCCAGGATATTGCGGTAGCAAGGATAGCTGGGCGCGGCGATCGCCACCCGCGCCTTGCCGTCGAACGCCGCCAGGAAGGCCAGCAGGAAACCGCCGGACGAGCCGGTGGTGGCCACGACCCGCTCGATCGGGACGTCGATCCCATGGACGCGCCGATAGTGCTCCACGATCCGGCTGCGCAGCTTATGGATCCCCGTGGCCAGGGTGTAGCCAAGGATGTCCTCGTCCAGGGCGCGTCTGGCCGCGGCCAGGGCCAGGACCGGCGCGGGGGTCGAAGGCTGGCCGACCTCCAGGTGGAACACCGGCCGCCCAACCCGTTCCAGCTCCACGGCCGCCTTGGCCACCTCCATGACGACAAAGGGCGGAATTTCGCCGCGCTGGGAAAGGGACATGGGGGACCTGGGCTGAACGAGGGGTGAGGATCGAAGCGTTTGGGTTGCGACCTGGGTTCTAATCGTCTTGCGCCAGATCGCAAATCACCGCTTGGCTTCCATGATGGCCCAAGGCCTCACTTCCCCACCGGCGGCGCGCGCCCGTAGTCGTGCCGCCAGCGCACCGACAGCTTGGCGCCGGTTTCGCCGCCGATTTGGGAGAGGAAGGACAGGGCCTTGGTGGCCTTGATCTCCACCTGGGCGGACGCGCCCTGGCGCCCGCCGCCGGTCAGCTCCAGATAGACCCGGCTGCCGATATATTTGCCCCCGGACACAGTGACCCCCGTCGCGGCGTCTCCGCCACCCAGCGCCAGGCGATCCAGCCGCGCGAAGTTCTTCAAGCCGCCCATCACGTCGAACCCGCCCCCCGTGGCCAGGGTTGTCACCGCCGCCGCCAACTGGGCCGCCTCCACCGGCGACAGCTGCGCCGCCGACTGGCCGAACAGCACCTGGGACAGCACTTCGTCGTCCGGCAGGGTTGGGGTCGAGGTCAGGGTGATCTGCGGCTTGGCCGCCGTGCCCTGGATGCGGATGATCGCGGTCAGGGAGGGATCATCGCGCGTGGCCGTCAGGTCGAGGCGGATCTTGTCGGGGGAGCTGGCCAGATAGACCACGCCGCGATCGTCGATGGTGAAGCGCTTGCCGGCGAAATCATAGTCGCCGCGCACGATGTTCGCCGTGCCGGTTAGCACGGGATTGCTGGTCGCCCCCACCACCCGCGCATCCAGAGACAGCTCGGCGTCCAGGCCGAGCCCACGGACGAAGATCCGGCGCGGCGCCTTGATACTCACATCCAGGTCAATGGACGGCCCCTTGGTCGCCTGGGCCTGCAGGCCTTGAGCGGGGGAGAAAGGTTTGTTGCGCTCGACCACGTCCATGGCCACCACGCCGGACGGCGAGCGGGAGGACTCCGCCGAAATATCCGCCCGGTCGATGGTCAGGTCGCCCGACAGCTTGGCCTGGCCGTTCGCTTCGCGGACCACGGTCACCGCGCCGCTGGCCGTGGCCTTGGCCAGCTCGTTGTCCAGCAGCTGAAAGCCATGGGCGTTGAGGGTCAAGGTGCTGGCGGCGTTAGGGCCGACCTCCAGCCGCCCCTGGCCGGACAGCGTGCCGGTGTGGGCGTCATTGGCGGAGAAACGCTGCACGTCCAGGGCCTCGCCCTGCAGGTCCACCTCGGCGGCCAGTTCGCGCAGTTTCAATCCCGTGGCGGCGTCCTCGAACCGCCCGTGAACCAGCGAGCCGTGACCCGTCACCTGCGGCTTGTTGAGACTGCCGCCCAGATCACCCTTGGCCGTCAGCTGGCCGCCGAGCTCGCGGCCATCGCCAAAGAACAGGTCCCAGACCGGCTGCAATTCGCCATTGACCGCGAACTGGCCGCTTATGGGCTTGGTCTGGTCGATGGCGATGCGGAACGGCGCGGCGGTGGCCACCGACGGCAGGACGGCATGGACCGAGGCGTGCCCGTCTGAGGCGGCGCCGTCCACGGCCGCGTCCACGATCACCTGCGGCCCCGACAGGCTGGCGTTGACGGAGCCGTTCAGGGCCAGCTTGGCGGGGGCGTCACGGCTGCGGGCGCCTTTCAGGTGGGCGTCGAGCCTGCCCTCCAGATGTTCGCCCTGGCCGGTGAGCGACAGGTCGGCGTCCACATGGCCGGCGAGGTCTTCGCCCAAGGCGCCCAGGTCAACGCCGGCGAGCACGGCCTTAGCGTCCAGCCCAGCGTTGTTCTGGTCGGCCTGAATCTGCGCTCGCCCGCCGCCCACGGCCAGGTCCATATGCGCGGCGCGGTCCGCCCCGTCGATCGTGATGCGCGCGGGGCTGAGGGTGTGGAAATCGGCTTGGCGGAACCGGCCCGCGCCGTTGAAGCTGAAGGCGAAGCCCTTGCCGGTCTGGCTGGATGTCCCGTTCCCATTCAGCCGCACCAGCCCCTGTTCGGCCTGGATCTCGGCGACCACGGCGTAGGGCAGCTGCGACAGTGGGCCCTTGGCGTTGAGGCTGAGGGTCCTGACCAGGACGGTGGAGCGCTTGAGCACCAGGTTATTGGCCGTCAAGCTCGTGTCTGCGCTGGGCGCCGCGCCCTGGTCGGTGATTTTCAGTCGGGCGTCGGCGCGGCCCTGGGCCAGAAAAGCCCCCGGCCCCGCGGTCAAGGTCAGATCGGCGCTGGGGATGGCGCCATTGCGCCAAGAGAACGCGCCGTGGGCGACGAGCCCGCCGCCGGCGGCGTCGAGATCCTGCAGATCCACGCCGCCATCGTGAACGTGGAATCCCATCTTGGCGTGGGCGGGGCCGGAGGCGTCGGCGGCCACCAGGCTGACTGCGCCGTCCACGCCGACGGGGCCGCGCAGGATGCTGGCGGTCACCCGCGCTCCGGTCAGGCTGAGTTGCGGCAGGTCGATACGTTCGAAATCGGCGCCCAGGTCCGCGCGCGGCGTGGCCAGGGCGCCGGTGATGGTCCCCGATCCGCGAGCCTTGCCGGCGATCTCCACCGGCCCGGCTTCGAACGGTCCTTCAGCGGACCAGTCGAGCAGAAGTTTCAGGGCGCCGTCCTTGCCCACGGTTCCGGACCCGCTGGCCCGGGCCGCGGCGCCGGCCAGGTCCAGTTTGCCGAAGGTCAGGATCCCATCGCCATAGGCCGCGTCCGTGGTCAGCCGCGGCTTTTGGCCCAGCAGATGATCCAGATGCGCTTCGCCGGTCGCCAGGCCGGATGCATTGGCGTCGAGGTTGAACTTCCACGGCTGCTTGGCGCGAAACTGCGAGGCCGACCATTTCACTTCAATGGCGCCCTTGGCCCCGGCCCGGGCCGCTGAAAGGTTGGACAGCTGGCCCTGGCCTTTGAAGCTGAGGTCTCCAAGCAGCCCCTTGCCGCCAGTGGCCGTGACCTTGAGGCCCGCGCCCTCGGCCTGCAGATCGCGCAGCAGCAGCCGCCCATCGGCCAATCGCGATGTGTCGAGACTGATGTGAGGCCGCGCGCCGGCGAGGGCCGCGAGCAGTCCCGCGCCCTGCCCGCCCAGGCCGTTGGCGGTGGCGGTCAGTCGCAATTCACGCTGGTGATAGGCCGCATGCGCCGCCCCCTTGGCGCTGGCCAGGCTGTAGCCATCGAAGGCGAGTCGCTCGGCGCCGACCTGGCCTTGCAGATCCCAATCGCCGGGCGCGCCCTTGAGCACGCCGTCGAACTGGCCTGGTCCGGCCGCCGGCTGGGCCAACAGCTTGGACAGGTCCTTGACCCTCAGCTGCGCCTTCAGTCCCTGGTCCGACCGGCGTTTTGCGGTGTCCACAAGGCCGGCCAGGGACAGGCTGAGATTGTCGGCGGCCAGCTGGGCGAGGATCTGTTTGCCACCGTGGTCCGCCCGGCCCTGTTGAACGTTGAAACTCAGGCGAGGCCCCAGGGCCTGCAGATAGCTGGCGGTCCAGCGCGACGCCGCCAGAGACACCCAGCCCTTGGCCGAACCGCCGGCCTTGGTCCAGGCGCCGTCAGCCTCGGCGATACGCTCGTCGCCCGAAGCCGCCATCAGCTTGAGTAGACCCGCATCGACATCCCCCCCCGCCTTGGCGTCGAGATTGAAGGCCTTGGCGGTGGGCAGCCCCAGGACACCGGCCAGCGCCCCGCCCCGGCTTTCCCGCGCATGGGCGTCCAGCACCACCTGCTTGCCGACGCCCAGGTCGAAGGTGGCGTTTAGCCCGTCGCCCAGATGGACCAGGTTCTGCGCCTCGACGTCGCCCGCCACGCCGCCGTCCCGCTCCAGGTCCAGGCTGGCCTCGACCTGAAACAGTCCGTGCTCGATGCTGAAAGCCGGCAAGGTCTCCAGGCGCGTCGCCAGGCGGTCGATACGGACCGCCACTGGCCGAAGCCCTACCCCGCCGCCCGCAGCGCCGGCGGGGCGATGGGCCAGGGTCAGCTGGTCGGCCAGGAGCAGCTGGATATGCGCCCTGCGGCTCAGCAGCTCCAACGGCGTCCAGGCCACGCGCAGATGGCTCAGGTCGAGCCAGGCCCCGTGGCTGTCGACGATGGACAGCCGGTCAAGGCTGAACTCGGTCCACAGGTCGCCTTTCAGCCCAGCCACCCGCAGCCGGCCCACCGAGCCGAGATCGAGACCGTCGAGCTGCCGGACCACAAAGGCCCGTCCCGCGTCGGTCAGCACCCCGAACCGCACGACGGCCATCAGGCCCAGGGCCAGGAACGCCAGGGCGCTGAGCACCGCCGCCGCATAGTGATGCGGCCTTGGGCCTCGCCTGCGCGGCGGGGCCGCAGCGCCCTCGGCGGGGCCGGTGTCGGCGTCCTCGCTCAAAAGCTTTGCCCGATGCTGAGATAGAGTTGGATCGGCGCATCGCCGTTGCGCCTGACCAGCGGCGTGCCGATATCCACCCGGATCGGGCCGAAGCCCAGATTGTAGCGTACGCCCAGTCCGACCCCGATGTCCGGGTGGGTGAAGTCGGGATTGACCTGCTTGCCGACCGCGCCCTCGTCCACGAAGGCCACTACGCTCCACTTGCCGGTGATGTGCTGGCGCACCTCCAGCGAAGCCTCGAACAGGGACAGGCCGCCCTGAGGGGTATTGTCTATGTAGCGAGGCCCTACCGCCTGGTAGGCGTAGCCCCGCACGGACCCGCCACCACCCGCATAGAAGCGGGCTGGAGCCGGCACCAAAGGTATGTCGCCGCCGAAAATGGCCCCCAGCTTGGCCCGACCCGCGATCACGGTCCCCCCAGCACCGAGCGGCAAGTAGCCCGTGATCTGGGCCGAGGATTTGAGATAGGCCACCGGCCCGTCGCCCGCCGCATAGGTCGGCTCGGCGCGGGCGCTCAATCGCCACCCGACGGTGGGATCCAGCGGGTCGTTGGACTTATCGAGATTGAACGCCCCCAAAAGTGCGAAGGTCGCCAGATTGCGCCGCCGGCTGACCGTGACGAGATTGGCGGCCTCCTTTTCGTTGGTGTCCGAGCCGTCTACCGAAACCCCATAGGTCAGGAAAGAAATCTTGCCGTAGCGGTGGGTCAGGTCAGCGCTGATCACCGCGCCCGAGGACTCGTAAGCGGTGGTGTCGTCGCGATAAATCGCGCCGGTCAACTTGAGGGTTTCTTCCGGCCTGCGCCAATGGGGCAAGGCCAGTTCGAGCTGCACCCGGCTATCCAGCTGAGCGACCAGGATGCTGCTGGTCAGGGTGTCGGCCCGGCCCAGCCGGTTATAGACGATCCAGCGGCTGTCCACGCCCCCGCCTTCGGTGGTGGAGTAGCTGGCCCCCAGTTCCAGGGTTCCCTTGGGCCGGTCCGCCAGGCTGACGATCACCGGCCGGCGGCCATCCTTGGCCTCGGCGGGCGGGGCCAGGGAGACTGTGACCGAGTCATAAACCCCGGTGTCCACCAGCCGCCGTTCGAATTCGGCCACCGCCTTGGGCTGATAAGTCTGTCCGGCCTTCCACGGCGCTAGGCGCCGCAGCCACTTCAGCCGGGTGCGGCTGGACCCCTTCAGTTCCACGTCACCCAGCTTCACCAGGCTGCCGGAGGCGATGCGATAGGCGGGCCGCACGGTCAGGTCTGCGTGGTCCACCACCACCTCGCGGGGCTTGGCCTCGGCGTCGGCATAGCCGTCCTTTTGTAACGCGGCGACGATGCGCCCCTCGGCCGCGATCACCGCTTCGGCGCGGCCGGGATCGCCCGGCTTGAGCGCCATGACCTTTTCCGCCGCGGACTGGATGTCGATGCTGGGCGGCGGCCCAATCCATTCGATGCGCGGGTCGGCGATCTTTGAGCGGGGGCCTGGCGTGATCGAGATAAAGGGCTGGGGCGTGTCGCCCTCGCCGATGTCGGGCTGGACCGAATAGTCGTAATAGCCCTCCGCGCGCAGCACGGCGATCGCCCGCTCCCCGGCTTCCACCGCCTTGCGGCGCGCGTCCAACCGGCTGGTGGGAGTCGCGGAGGCGGCGCCGATCGCCTCCTGGATGGCGGCGCGCAGGTTGTGGTCCTCGACGCCGCGGATATCGAACTTCTGCGCCGCATAGGCGGGCGACGCCAAGAGGCCGGCCATCGCGAAGCCGGCCGCGACAGCGCCGGCTACGGTGCGATTAGCTGCCAATCCTTGCTCCTCCAGGCGAAGGTCTAAGCGCAAGAATCACCGGGGCGAGCGATTCCAGCTGTCCTGCTTTAGCCCACCCTTGGGTGGCCGATGTAGTCGCCCATCGCCTCGCTGTCACCGATTTGCCTCCCCCGCGGCGCAAAGGTCGCGGTCGACGGGTCAGACGCCACCTGCGTCCAGCAGGCGCCATCGCTCAATTTTTAGGCGCAGCCGACGAGGTCGATTGTATTCGGCGCCCATTTGGTGATTTCGTGGCGATAGAGCCTAGCCTGCCAGATCGGTAAACCAGCCGATGACGGACTGCACATGCAAGCGACGCGGAGCCTGGACGTAGTGGAGAGATTTCGGATCGTAGAATCGTCCCGGGCCTCGTTTGCGCCCGAGCGCTACAGGCCGGACCGCTTCTACGACGAGATGTTCGCCGCCGACGGCGCCGTGCGCGCCCACTACACCGCCCTGGAAAACCGCCTCGCCACCTTGACCCCCGCCGAGTTGGCCGAGCGGCAACGGACCCTTGAGCAATCCTTCCTGCTGCAGGGCATAACCTTCACCGTCTATGGCGCGGAAAACACCACCGAGCGGATCATCCCAACCGACCTGTTGCCGCGCATCATTCCCAGTTTCGAATGGCTGCGGATCGAGACCGGCCTGACCCAGCGGGTGCGGGCGCTCAACATGTTCCTGGCGGATATCTATGGCGACCAGAAGATTCTGGCCGACGGCGTGGTGCCGCGCGAACTGGTGCTGGGCGCCCCGTCCTATCGCCGCGAGATGCGCGGCCTGTTCGTGCCCCACAACAGCTACGTCAATGTCTGCGGCTCGGACCTGATCCGCGACCATCGCGGCGAGTTCGCCGTGCTGGAGGACAATCTGCGCGTCCCTTCGGGCGTGTCCTACATGCTGGCAAACCGGGACGCGGCCAAGCGCACCTTTCCCGGCACCTATCGCGCCGCCGGGGTCAGGCCCGTGGAGCGTTATCCCGACCTGCTGCTGGCCACGCTGAAAAGCCTGGCGGCCGAGTGGCGGCCCAATCCCCAGGTCGTGGTCATGACCCCGGGGGTCTATAACTCCGCCTATTACGAGCACGCCTATCTCGCCCGCCTGATGGGAACGCCCCTGGTGGAGGGCCGCGATCTCGTGGTGCACGAGAACATGGTCTATATGCGCACCACCGAGGGCCTGCGGCGCGTGGACGTGATCTATCGCCGGGTGGACGACGATTTCATCGACCCCCTGACCTTCCGCCGCGATTCCAGCCTGGGCATAGCCGGCCTGTTCAACGCCTATCGCGCCGGCAATGTGGTCATCGCCAACGCGCCTGGCACCGGCGTGGCCGACGACAAGGCGGTCTACGCCTTCGTGCCGGAGATCATCCGCTACTATCTGGGCGAGGACGCCATCCTGCCCAATATCGAAACCTTCCTCTGCCGCGAGCCGAGCCAGCTGAGCTATGTCCTAGCCAATCTGGACAAGCTGGTGGTCAAGGCGGTGGGTGCGTCAGGCGGCTACGGCATGCTGGTCGGGCCCCACGCCAGCCAGAGCGAGCGCGACGAGTTCGCCGAACGGCTCAAAGGCGATCCCGCCAACTATATCGCCCAGCCGACCATCCAGCTGTCCACGGCGCCCTGCCTGGTGGAGGGCGCCATCGAACCCCGCCACGTTGACCTGCGCCCCTTCATCCTGGCCGGCCAGAAGATCGTGGTCACGCCAGGCGCCCTGACCCGGGTGGCGCTGAAGCGCGGCTCTCTGGTGGTCAATTCCAGCCAGGGCGGCGGGTCCAAGGATACCTGGGTGCTGGCCGACGGAGACCATCAGCCATGATGCTCGCCCGCGTGGCCGACAGCCTCTACTGGATCGGCCGCTATGTGGAACGCGCCGAGCACCTGTGCCGCGTCAGCGACGTCATGCTGACCGCCACGCTGGACGACAGCGAAGGCGCCGCCGTGGTCGCCCACATCGCCCTGTCGGCCATGGAGGATCGCGAACCCCTGGGCGAAAGCCACACCGCCATGAGCGCGGTCCAGAGCCTGCTGTTCGACCGGGAGGATCTGAGCTCTGTGGTCAATTCCCTGGCCCGGGCCCGGGAAAACGCCCGCCAGGTGCGCGACCAGATCACCACTGAGACCTGGGAACGGCTGAATCTGCTCTATCTGCGCGTCACCGGGCCGCACGCCGAGAACGAGTTCTTCCAGGCCTCGTCCACCTATCTGCACGGGATCATCGCCGATCTGCACCTGTTCAAGGGCGCCGCCGACGCCACTATGAGCCACGGCCAGGGCTGGCGCTTTCTGTTACTGGGCGTGCACCTGGAGCGGGCTCAGCGCATCGCCAGGCTGCTGGACGTCTGTTTCGGCGACAGCGCCACCCTGCCGGGCCTGACCGAGCACCTGGCCCAGATGGCCCTGCTGCGCATGGCCTGCGCCCTGGAGCCCTACCTGCGGGTCTATACCGCCGAGATCAATCCGATCTACGTCCTGCAGTTTCTGCTGTTCGACGAGGATTTTCCCCGCTCGATCCGCTTCTCCACCGCCCGCATCCAGGACTATCTGGACCGGCTGGCCCCGCGCTCCGCCTCGTCCGGCAAGGCGGCGCCCGAGCGGCTGGCCGGGCGGCTGAACGCCCGCCTGGAATTCGCCGACATGGACGAGAGCCTGGGCGCCGGGACCATCCTGGGCGGGGTGGTGGCGGAATGCTCGCGCATCCACCACGCCATCTACGAGACCTTCATCGACTATCCGCTCGAGCACAGATTGCCGGCCTAGATCATGATCCTCGAAATCCGCCACCTGACCCAGTACCACTACGCAGAGCCCGTCCGCGCCAGCGTGATGGAGTTGTGGGCCCAGCCGCAAAAAAGCCCGCGCCAGCGCGTGATCAGCTTCGAACTGGAGGTCGAACCGGCGGCGCAGCTGTTCTCCTATGTCGACGCCTTCGGCAACGCCGTCTACCATTTCGATGTGCCGCAGCCGCACGATCGGCTGGCCATCGAAACCCGGGCCGCGGTGGAGACCGAGGCGCCCCCGCCCCTGCCCAACCGGCTGGACGTGGGCGAGTGGGACCGGCTGGGCAGCGCCTTCGTCCTGGGGGAATGTTTCGACTTCCTGCACCCCCACGGCTTCGCCGAGCAGACCCCGGCTCTCGAGGCCTTCGTCGCCAGGCACAACCTGGATCGGCTGCGCCGCCTCGATCCCTTGACCGCGGTCCAGGCCCTGTCGCGCACCATCTATGAAGCCTTCGACTATGAGCCTGGCTTCACCGAGGCCGACAGTCCGATCGACCACGCGCTGGAAGCCGGGCGCGGCGTCTGCCAGGATTTCGCCCATGTAATGATCGCCATCTGCCGCTCATGGGGCGTGCCGGCGCGCTATGTCTCCGGCTATCTGTTCACCGACCGCTCCGAAGGCGACCGCTCCGATCCCGACGCCACCCATGCCTGGGTCGAGGTGTTCCTGCCCTCGCTGCGCTGGATCGGCCTGGACCCCACAAACAACATCCTGGCCGGCGAGCGGCACGTGGTCGTCGCGGTCGGCCGCGACTATGGCGACGTGCCTCCCTCGCGCGGGGTGTTCAAGGGCGAAGCCGAGAGCGAACTGATGGTCGCCGTCAGCGTCCGCCGCGCCCGCGCCGCGGCCGCCGATCCTGAGTTCATGCGCCTGTCGCGCCCGGCTTTCGCCAGCGCCGGCGGGCGCCGCCGGTCGCTCAGCCTGCTGCACGAGCAGGAACTGCAACAACAGCAGCAACAGCAATAGCCGGGTGACGAACACGGTGGGACGGTGTAGCGGCGAGCGGGATGAACGCCCCAGCCCAGATCACCCTCTATATCGACGCCGACGCCTGCCCGGTGAAGGACGAGATCTATAAGGTCGCTCGTCGCTACGCCCTGCCGGTCAAGGTGGTGGCCAACGCCTTCATCATGGTTCCGCGCGAGCCCCTGATCGAACGCATCGTGGTCGAGGCCGGCCCGGACGTGGCCGACGACTGGATCGCCGAGCGCGCCGGCCCACGCGACATCGTCATCACCTCGGACATCCCGCTGGCCAGCCGCAGCCTGAAGGCCGGCGCTCAGGTCCTGGCCCCCAACGGAAGGCCCTTCACCCACGACTCCATCGGCTCGGCCCTGGCCGGCCGCGCGGTGGCCGAACACCTGCGCTCCATGGGCGAGACCACCGGCGGACCGAGGCCGTTCGCGGCGGGAGATCGTTCGCGGTTTCTATCGGCCCTGGACGAGGCGGTGCAGCGGGCGAAACGGGTGAGGTAAAGCGACGAACCTTACCGAATCCAACGCTTGACGCCCGGCATGACGCGCCGTCTCCCGGTCTGCCGTATGGCGGCTTTCGGGCAAGCTGCGCAGGGCAGTTCGCGAGCCCATAGCCCAAAAAGGTCAGTGCAGAACCTCCGCCCCAATCGGAACGACATCACCGTCTGGCCTCTGCTCCTGGCCGGCCGGGACGCTTTTCGGGCAGGCGCCTTTGTAGACCCACTCAGAATGTCGGCTGAAAACGGTTCCTGCGCGCCATTGCCCCTCGTTCCGGTCGAGAAGCTGCCAATCATCGACGGTGAGCCTCGATCTGTAGTCGCCCGAGATCGTGAACCCGCACCTCATTCCCCTGCAGAGCGCTTCGCCGACGAAGGAACCGTCAGGACGCCGAACTAACGACCAGCGATCACATCCCGGCGGCTTGTTCCTGAAAAAGAGCGGATAGTCTGCGTCAGACCGCCGGTCGAAACAGTCGAGGAAGACGACCGGCTGAGGAAACGCGTGCGGGTCAAGGTGACACGCCACAGCCCCGGGTTAAGGTTCGGTGGCTCACCCGGCGAGCGTGAGGTTGTGCACGAAGCCCGAGACGAGGATAGAGTAAGCCTGCGATGGATCCCACTGACGAAGAAGAGGGAACTTGGTGCGATGAACGCCGCGCCGACGTGGCCCAATACCTCCGAAATCAAGGCCTCCAGCATGGTGAAATTGGCGAGGTTGCGGCATGGTTCGTCGCCCCCCACATCTCGGTCTGGGCGATTGAAAGCTTGAAGAGTCCTGGGGCGGTTGGCTGGTGGGCTATCTCGGGCGACATGCCGACAGACTATTGTTCCGCCGACCAGTGTCGACATCCGCGGCTCGCGCTAAGACGCATCGCGGAGAGGTGGGTCCAAGAAATCGCAGCGACGCAGTCGGGTTCCGACAGGATCGGTGCGACAGGTCTCGATATCGCGCTCATGCCGCTTTTGCGGGCTCGCGCGACGGTGCTGTCGATGTTCGCGGCCGACGACGACGCCTGGCCCGAATAGCGGCTAGGCCAATCACCACCCGTCTCAGAAATTCGGAACGACCGCATATTGGCGGCGTCATGCGGCCACTCGATCGCTAGCGGCCTTTCGGGGAGGGAGCCCAGCGTCAGATTCTCACCACCAGATAGGAACGGCGATTGACCCTCGCCGTTGCACCCACAATTCAATCCAGCCACCGCTATTCATCGACTTGGGCCAAGCACCTGCCCGTCCGTTCCGAAGTTGGGCGACTGGACTTCGCCGGCCAAACCGCAGAAGGAAGTCGGCAAGCTTCGAGGTTTTCTTGCCCGTCATTGCGTTCATCAGCCCCAAAGGGGGCGCCGGGAAGACCACAGCTGCTCTGCTGCTCGCCCTGGGGCTCGCCGAACAGGGGCGGCGCGTGGCGATGATCGATTCCGATCCGAACAAGCCGCTGGTTCACTGGAGCACCCTGCCGAACCGGCCCGAGGGCGTCACAATCCACCCCGCCCCGACCGCTCAGGACATTCGCGACGCTCAAAGTGACGCCAAGCGGCAAAATCCGGATTGGATCATTCTGGACACTGAAGGTTCGGTTCGAGGCGCGTTGGCGTTCACAATGATGCGTCCCGACCTGGTCCTGACGCCCTTGGCGGGCTCCCAGCTGGAGGCGATCCAGGCGATCAAGGCCGCCGAGATGGTCAAGGCTTTCGGCCAGCGGGGAGGACAACATCTTCTCCATCGCTGCCTTCTCACGCGGATACCGGCGGCGATCCGGCCTAAATCCCTCAGGGCCGTTGTGGAGCAGCTCCGTCTGCACCAGATCGAATTGCTGCCGACCGCACTCCTGGAAAAGGAGGCCTTTCGCGCCCTGTTCTCCATAGGCGGCGGCCTTCCGGCCCTTGAGACCGCTGGCGTCGGCGGCGTCCCCGCCGCGCGAAAGAACACTGACGCCTATGTCGAGGCTGTTCTTGATCTGTTGAGCCCGGGCGGCGCGCAGGCGGTCTGACCGCGTCCGAACGTTCCCACATGGGGAACCCTCCGACTAGCGGTGATGCTCGCCACCGTGACCGCCATGGTCGCCGCGCTCACCGTGGTCGCCGTGTCCGCCATGGCCGCCGCGCCAGCCGCCGTGGCCTCCACGCCAGCCGCCGCCGTGTCCGCCACGCCAGCCATGCCAGCCGTAGCCACCGCCCCAGCCATAGCCACGGCGCCAGCCGTAGCCGCACCAGTACCAGCCCGGGCCATACCAGCCTTCGTACCAGCAGTAATGTCGACCACCGTAGAAATATTGGACCTGCTCCAAGGTCGGGGGCGCGCCGGCCTCATCGACGGCGAACATGACCCGGGCCGGGGGCGCGGCCTCGGCGGCGCCAAGCGGAACCGTCGCGCCGGCCACGGTCACAGCCAGGCCGAGTCCTAAAACGGCGAATTTCATGCCCGTCGCCATCGCTTGACCTCCGTCGCTCTGCGTCCTGCTTTCGCGGTGATGGCGCCATTGTCGCGCGTCCATCTGAACTGCGCCCCTTGGCGGCATTCATCCGCTGTTCATTTGAAGACGCGCCACAGCCTAGCCGGTTCCGCGCAATGGGCGCTAAGCCAGGTTCTCGCGGCCCAGGTCGCCGACGCGCGTGACCCCGGTGAGCGCCATGGCCACCCGCATCTCGGCCTCCAACAGGGCCAGAACATGGGCCACGCCGGCCTGCCCGCCGCCCGCCAGGGCATAGGCCCAGGCCCGGCCGATCAGCACGCCCTTGGCGCCCATGGCCAGCAGGCGCACCACGTCCAGGCCGGACCTCACGCCGCCATCGACCAGCACCGTCAGGCGTTCGCCCACCGCCTCCACCACCGCCGGCAGGGCGCGGGCGGTGGACAGCACCCCGTCCAGCTGGCGGCCGCCATGGTTGGACACCACCACGCCATCCGCGCCCAGGGTGGCGGCTTCGACCGCATCCTCGGCGTCGAGAACGCCCTTGATGATCAGCGGGCCGTCCCAGGTCTCGCGGATGAAATCGAGGTCGCGCCAGGTGACCGTCGGGTCGAAATTGCCGCGCATCCAGGCGAAGAAATCCTCAAGGCCCGTCTTGGCCCCCAGCACCGGCGCCACATTGCCCAGGGCGTGCGGCGTTCCCCGAAGGCCGACATCCCAGGCCCAGTCCGGTCTTTGGGCCGCTTGAAAGGCACGGCGGGCGGCGCCGGCGAAGCCTGGGGCCCCGGCGAGGCCCGAACGCAGATCGCGATAGCGCGAACCTGGCACGGGCATGTCGACGGTGAACACCAGGGCCGAGCAGCCGGCCTGTTTGGCCTTGGCCAGAAGCTCGCGCATGAAGCCGCGATCGCGGATCATATAGAGCTGGAACCAGAACGGGCGGCTCACCGCCGCCGCCACCTCGTCCAGCGGACAGACCGAGACCGTGGACAGGCAAAAGGGCACGCCCGCCGCCTCGGCCGCCCGCGCCGCCTGGACCTCCCCGCGCCGCGCGTTCATGCCCGCCAGGCCGATGGGCGCCAGGCCCACGGGCATGGCCAGGGCCTGGCCGAACAGGGTGGTGCTAAGGTCTATGGCCGAGACGTCGCGCAGCACTCGCTGGCGCAGGGCGATCCCCCTCAGATCCTCCATGTTGCGCCGCAGCGTGACCTCGTCATAGGCGCCCCCATCGAGATACTCGAACAGGAAGTGCGGCAGCCGGCGCAGGGCCAGGTTGCGATAGTCAATCACCGCCGCCGCCTTCACGCGCCGCCTCCATTGAATTGGACGCCGAGGTCAGGCTTCCAGGCCCGCCCGCTCCCGAATCACCTGGGGATCATAGTGCTCGCCGATGGACATGGCGCAGATCCGCGACAGATGGACCAGGCTCAGCCCGGTCTCGGCGCGCCAGGCGTTAAACTGGTCCTGGATCTTGGCCAGGTCCTTTTTCGAGGTTGGACTTTCGGCGATGTCCAGGCCGGCGTCGCGCAGGCAGGCGACCACGTCCTTGGAGGTCATGAAGCTGTCGCGGCCAATGAATCGCAACAGGTATTGGCCTGTGCGCCCACCCAGGCGTGAACCGCGATCGGCCAGCATCTTCGTCAGGCCCAGCTGGTCCTCCGCCGGCCAGTCAGATAGGAACCGCGCCGCCGAGCCGTGCTCGCGGGACAGATCCATGACGAAGCCGGCATTGGCGCGCACGGCCATGATCTTCTGCGGATTGCGGACGATGCGCCTGTCGCCGCAGAGCCGCTCCCAGAAGTCGTCGAATTCGGACAGCAGGCGCGGCGGATCGAAGCCGAGGAACGCCTCCTCAAAGCCCGGCCACTTGGCCTCGATCACGCTCCAGACGAAACCGGCGGAAAAGATCCGCTTGCTCATCTCGGCCAGGACACGGTCGTCAGGCAGCTTGGCCAGGGTTTCGTAAGCGCCCTCATGCGGCAGCAGGGCGCGCAAAGCCTCCTCGCCGCCCTTGCGCCGGGCCGCCCGCTCGAAAATCGGCTCGAACTCGCTCACCTTGCGCCTCCGTGGGTTAGAAGGCCTAAGCCTAGCCCAGCTTGGCGGCGAATGTGACTCAGTTGCTACGCCACCCGCTTCAGCGCATCGCCCAGAATGGAGACCATGTCGTCGATCTGGCTCTCTTCGACGATCAGGGGCGGCGACAGGGCGAGGATGTCGCCGGTGACGCGCACGGTCAGGCCGTTGTTGAAGCAGTCGACGAACACGTCATAGCCGCGAGCTCCCGGCGCGCCTTCGCGGGGCGACAGCTCGACCCCGGCCACCAGGCCGATGGTGCGGATATCGATCACATTGGGCGCGGTCTTCAGGCTGTTGACGGCCTTGCGCCACTTGTCGGTCAGGCTGGCGGCCCGGGTCAGCAAGCCTTCGCGGCGATAGATGTCCAGGGTGGCCAGGGCAGCGGCGCAGGCGGCGGGGTGGCCGGAATAGGTATAGCCGTGGAACAGCTCGATGGCGTTCTCCGGCCCCTGCACCAGGGCGTCGTGCACCGCGCGGCTGGCGAACACCGCGCCCATGGGCAGGGCGCCATTGGTCAGGCCCTTGGCGGTGGTGGCCATGTCGGGGATGACCCCGAAATACTCGGTGGCGAAGGGCGTGCCCAGGCGGCCGAACCCGGTGATCACTTCGTCGAAGATCAGCAGGATACCGTGCTTGGTGGCGATCTCGCGCAGGCGCTCCAGATAGCCGACCGGGGGCAAGAGCACGCCGGTTGAACCCGCCACCGGCTCGACGATCACCGCGGCGATGGTGTCGGCGCCGTGCAGGGCCACCAGCCGTTCCAGGTCTTCGGCCAGTTCCACGCCATGCGGCGGCAGGCCGGTGGAAAAGGCGTTGGCGGTCAGATCGTGGGTATGGCGCAGGTGATCGACGCCCGGCAACAGCGGGCCGAAGGCGCGGCGGTTATTGACCAGGCCGCCGACGCTGATGCCGCCAAAGCCGACCCCATGATAGCCGCGCTCGCGGCCGATCAGCCGGGTGCGGCCCGGCTGGCCCACCGCGCGCTGATAAGCCAGAGCGATCTTCAGCGCCGTGTCGACCGATTCCGATCCGGAGTTGGTGAAGAAGACCCGGTCCAGCCCGCCCGGCGCCATGTCGCCCAGCTCTTCGGCCAGCTGGAAAGCGATCGGGTGGCCCATCTGAAAGGACGGGGCATAGTCCAGGCGGCGCAGCTGTTCGCCCACGGCGTCGGCGATCTCGCGCCGGCCATGACCGGCGTTAACGCACCACAGGCCCGCCGTCCCGTCCAGCAGCCGCCGGCCATCGTCGCTGGTGTAGTACATGCCCTGCGCCTCGGCGAGCATGCGCGGCGCGGCCTTAAACTGCCGATTGGCGGTGAACGGCATCCAATAGCGGTCGAGCTTGGCGGCGTTCGAGGATTTGGCGGGCTTGGTGGGGGCGTTCATGGACTGGTGTCTCCTATCCCGTCAGCAGACCGGGGAAGCGGCCAGGGGGCAAGGTGTTTTCTTGCTTGATCTAAGGGATTGAAACCGTGCTGCGAAATCCTGGGCTGTTGCGATATATGCAACAGGCTAAACACCGACAGGAGGGACGCGGCGTGGAGATCGATGTGGGCGGAAGGCTGCGTTATGTGCGCGAACGGGCGGGCCTGTCCCAGCGCACCCTGGCCAAACAGGCCGGAATAACCAACTCGACCATTTCGCTGATCGAGTCCGCGCGCAGCAATCCCTCTGTGGGCGCCCTGAAGCGGATTCTGGACGCCGTGCCCATCGGCCTGGCAGAGTTCTTCGCCCTCGAGCCGGACCGCGACCAGCAGGCTTTTTACCGCGCCGAGGACCTTGTGGAGATCGGCAAGGGGTCGATCTCCTACCGCCAGGTAGGCCGCAATCTGAGCGGCCGCGCGCTGCAGATCCTGGAGGAACGCTACCAGCCGGGCGCCGACACCGGCCGCATCCTGCTGTCCCACGCCGGCGAGGAAGGCGGCCTGGTGCTGGCGGGCCGCATCGAGGTCACCGTGAACGACCAGCGGCGGGTGCTAGGCCCCGGCGAGGCCTACTATTTCGACAGCCACCGCCCGCACCGCTTCCGCTGTGTTGGCGACGAGCCCTGCCGTATCGTCAGCGCCTGCACCCCACCGACGTTTTAGGGCGCCTCACCCCACCTTGACGAACTTTAGGGTCATCCGGTCGCTCTCGCCGATGGCGTCGTATTTGCTGTGATCGAAATTAGGGTTGGAAGGTTGGCCGTCTGGCGCGGACTGTCGGGTCGGCGGCAGGGTCCAGACACCGAAGGGGTGATCCTTAGTGTCTTTGGGGTTGGCGTTGATCTCCGACCGATCGACCAGCTTGAAGCCGGCCTTGGTGGCCTGGTCGATCATATAGGCCTCCGAGATATAGCCGTTCCCCTTATAGGGGTCGGCGCCGTCCTGGGCGCGGTGGTCCTCGATGGCCAGGACGCCGCCGGGCTTCAGCGCGGCGTGGAAGTCACCCAGCGCCTTTTGCATGAAGCCTTCGGGCTGGGTCCAGTTGTGAGTTTCGCGCGAGACCAGCACCAGATCGACGCTGCCCGGCGGCGCCAGCGGTCCGGTCATACGCCCGAACCCCACCACCTTGACGTCGCCATAGAGCTTGGGATCGCCCTCATACTTGGCCTCAAACGCCGCGCGGCCCTTGCGCGCGCCGTCGCTGGTCTTGGGATTGTTCAGATCGGCGCCGGCGGCGATGTAATGGCCGCCGGTCTGGGCCAGAAACGGGGTGAGAATATCGGTCCACCAGCCGCCGCCGGGCTGCACCTCGATCACCGTCTGGCCGGGCCTGAGGCCCCAGAAGTTCAAGGACGCTTCTGGATGGCGCCAGACATCGCGGGCCTTGTCCTTGGGCGAGCGCGGCCCGGTCTCGATCACCTGATGCAGGATCGGATTGGCCGGGGTGGCCCAGGCGAAGGACGGAGCGGCGGCGAACACCGGCGCCGCCAGCGCGGACGCGATCAGGAACTGGCGTCGATCATAGGCCGTCATCTGGCTCTCCCCTTGTGTTTGTGGTTGCAATATTGGGCCGCCGCATCGACGGCGCCAGCCCAGGTCAGCCCATCACCGGATCGAAACTGTCCGCCGAGGCGCGGTCCCAACTGGTCTTGTAGAAGCTGTCCTCGCACAGGCCATCGATCAGCACCCGGTCCTTGAGGAAGAGATGCAGATCGGCGAACTGCTTGACCTCGGTGGCGCTGACCCGGCGAACCAGGTGATGCGGGCCAAGCTTTTCGGGACAATCCACCCCGGCCGCGGCCAGCATGTCGGCCAGAGCGCGCATCGTGTTGCGCTGAAAATTATAGACCCGCTCGGCCTTGTCCGGCACCACCAGGGCCTTCTGGCGGAGGGGGTCCTGGGTGGCCACGCCGGTGGGGCAGCGATTGGTGTTGCAGCTGAGCGACTGCACGCAGCCCACGGCGAACATGAAACCTCGCGCCGCATTGGCCCAGTCGGCGCCGATGGCCAGCACGCTGGCGATGTCGAAGGCGCTGACGATGCGCCCGGCCGCGCCGATCTTGATCTGGTCGCGCAGGCCCGCGCCCACCAGGGTGTTATGCACAAACAGCAGGCCCTCGCGCATGGGCGCGCCCACGTGATCGCTGAACTCCACCGGCGCCGCGCCCGTGCCGCCCTCGCCGCCATCCACGACGATGAAGTCGGGGCGCACGCCGGTCTGCAGCATGGCCTTGACGATGGCCATCAGCTCCCAGGGATGGCCCAGGCACAGCTTGAAGCCTACCGGCTTGCCGCCGGACAGGGTGCGCAACTGGCTGATGAAGCCCATCATCTCCACGGGCGTGGAAAAGGCGCTGTGCCGGGCCGGCGAGATGCAGTCCTGGCCCAAGGGCACGCCACGGGTCTCGGAAATCTCCCGGCTGACCTTGCCCGCCGGCAGGATGCCGCCATGGCCAGGCTTGGCTCCCTGGCTGAGCTTGATCTCGATCATCTTGACCTGATCGGTGGTCGCTTGCTCGGCGAATTTGTGCGGGTCGAAGTGGCCATCGGCGGTGCGGCAGCCGAAATAGCCGCTGGCCACCTCCCAGACGATGTCGCCGCCCATTTCCCGGTGATAGGCGCTGATGCTGCCCTCGCCGGTGTCATGATAAAAGCCGCCGCGTTTGGCCCCCGCATTGAGGGCGCGGATGGCGTTGGCGCTGAGCGAGCCAAAGCTCATGGCCGAGATGTTGAAGATCGAGGCCGAATAGGGCCTAGCGCACAAATCGCCGCCGACCGTGACACGGAAGGTGTCGGGATCCATGCGCGGCGCCGGGCAGGTGGAATGGCCGATGAACTCGTAGCCGTCGCGATAAACGTCCAGCAGGGTGCCGAACGGGTGCTCGCCGGTCATGCCCTTGGCGCGCTCATAGACCAGCGAGCGCTGGCTGCGGGTGAAGGGCGCCGCCTCCTCGTCGGCCTCGAACAGATATTGCCGCAACTCCGGCCGCACCATCTCGGCGAACCAGCGGATGTGGCCGATGACCGGATAGTTGCGTTGGATCGAATGGCGCGTCTGGGTCAGGTCGCGCAGGCCGAGTAGCGCCAGAAGACCCGCCACCAGGGTGACGATAAGGGCCTGTCCCCACCACAGCGCCGCCGCCGCACTGACCACCGTGATCGCCACGCACAGCGCAAAGACCGCATAGCGGCTTGACCCTCGGTTCATGGTCTTGGTCCCTGGACGACGCGGCGCACAACTGCGGCCGACCCTCACGGACGGGATGCAGGCCCGTCAAGGGGCGATCTGTAACGGGCCAACGCCCGTCGCCATGGGACTTGTCCGCGCGCGGATATATTCGCATAGCTCGATGCGGATCGTCGGCGACGCGCCGGCCAAGAGAGGTTCGATGGGGCCAGACGCGCCAGTTGGGGTTTCGCCGCCATCGGCCGGGGTGCGGGCCAATTCCGCCGCGCGGGCGCTCAATCTGATCGGCGACCGCTGGATCCTCATGATCCTGCGCCAAGCCTTCTTGGGCGTGCGGCGGTTCGAAGACTTCCAGGGCCGCATCGGCCTGGCCCGCAGCCTGCTCACCGACAGGTTGCGGCGGCTGGAAGCCAACGGCGTCATGCGCCGCGTCCGCTATCAAGCCCGCCCGCCCCGGGACGAGTACCGACTGACGGAAATGGGGCTGGACCTCTACGATACCGCCCTAATGCTGATCCGCTGGGAGAAGCGCTGGCACTACGATCCGGCGCAACCGACCCACCGGCTGCATCATTCGTGCGGCCGGGTGTTCACCCCGGAATATCGCTGCGCGGCCTGCGGCGAGATCGTCACCGCCCGGGACGTGCGCTCTGAAGACGGACCGGGCGCCGGCTTCGATCCCGCGCAAAAGCCGCGCGCCCAGCGCCGCTCCATCGTCGCCGGCGCCGATCTGGGCGGCCAGGACCCCATGCTGGAGCGCGCCCTGCAGGTGCTGGGCGACCGCTGGACCGCGCATGTGATCGCCGCGGCGTTCCAGGGCCACCGCCGGTTCGGCGCGTTCCAGCGGGTGTTGGGCGTCGCCTCCAACATTCTTGGCGATCGTCTGGCGCGGTTGACGGCGCTGGGGGTGCTGGAAAAGCGAGTCGATCCTGCTCAGTCCTCGCGCCAGCAATATCGGCTCACCCCCGAAGGCCTCGATCTGTTTCCCCTGGTCCTGGCTCAGATCCGCTGGGGTGATCGCTGGCTGGCAGGGCCTGAGGGGCCACCAACCCTGATCTTCCACCACGCCTGCGGCCAGAGGCTGGTGGGCAAGATCA
Source organism: Caulobacteraceae bacterium (assembly GCA_036494815.1). Lineage (GTDB taxonomy): Bacteria > Pseudomonadota > Alphaproteobacteria > Caulobacterales > Caulobacteraceae > Poindextera. Next base: position 12,197 of record DASXNV010000006.1, on the reverse strand, counting down.
CTTGCGATCAGTGCGGCGAAGCGGTCGCCGCCCGCAACACCCAACTCGGGCCGCCGCTCTCGCTTGCATAACAAGACCCACGAGGCCTAACCTGAGGCGCAGCGCCTGGGAGCCTCGCCATGAAGATCGAACGCCAGCCCCCGATCCTCACCACCCTGCAGCCCAACAACCACCCCTATCTCAACGGCGCCTGGACACCGCTGCACGAGGAGGTCGACGCTACCGATCTGGACGTTATCGAGGGCGCCATCCCCCCCGACATCGACGGAATCTATCTGCGCAACACCGAAAACCAGATCCATCAGCCCCTGGGCCGTTTCCACCCCTTCGACGGCGACGGGATGATCCACCAGATCGATTTTGCGGGCGGCAAGGCCGGCTATCGCAACCGTTATGTGCGCACCCGAGGCTTCGCCGCCGAGCAGGAGGCAGGCGGCTCCCTGTGGGGCGGCCTGGCCGATCCCGCCAGCCTCAAACTGCGCCCTGGCTTCGGCGCTCATGGATCGCTGAAGGATTCTTCCAGCACCGACATCGTCGTCCATGCCGGCAAGGCCCTGTCGACCTTTTACCAGTGCGGCGAGGGTTATCGGCTGGATCCGCTGACGCTTGAGACCGTGGGCCTGGAGGGATGGACCCCCATGGACGGCGTCTCCGCCCACACCAAGGTCGATGAGGCCACGGGTGAGTTGATGTTCTTCAACTACTCCAAGCACGCGCCGTACATGCACTACGGCGTGGTCGACAAGGACAACCGGCTGACCACCTATATCCCGATCCCCCTGCCCGGCCCGCGCCTGCCGCACGACATGGCCTTCAGCCGAAACTATTCCATTCTCAATGACCTGCCGGTGTTCTGGGACGCCGAGCTGCTCAAGCGCGACATCCATGCGGTGCGCCTGCACGAGGGCGTGCCTTCTCGCTTCGCCCTGGTCCCGCGCCACGGTCGCCCTGAAGACATCCGCTGGTTCGAGGCCGCCCCGACCTACGTGCTGCACTGGTTGAACGCCTATGAGGACGGCGATGAGGTGGTTTTGGACGGCTATTTCCAGGAAAACCCGATCCCGCGCCCGCACACGGACGCGCCCGCCGGGTTCGAGCACATGATGGCCTATTTGGACGAACACAGCTTTCGCTCGAAGCTGCACCGCTGGCGCTTCAACCTCAAGGACGGGACCACCGCCGAGGCCCATCTGGACGACCGGGTGCTGGAATTCGGCATGTTCAATCAGCGCTATGCCGGCCGCAAATACCGCTACGCCTATTCCACCACCTCAAAGCCCGGCTGGTTCCTGTTCAACGGCTTCGTCAAGCACGACCTTGACACGGGCGAGAGCTGGACCTTCGCCCTGCCCGAGGGCCAATACGCCAGCGAGGCGCCCTTCATCCCGCGCCAAGGCGTCGTGGACGAAGACGACGGCTATCTGGTCAGCTTCATCACCAACGAAAACACCGGCCGCTCCGAGTGCATCCTGCTGGACGCCAAACACATCCAGGACGGCCCCATCTGCCGCATCGCCCTACCCCACAAGCTGTGCAGCGGGACGCATTCGTGCTGGGCGGATCGGGCGTTTATCCGCGATGGGGTGGTGGGTTAGGAGAGGGGGAAATACCGAGACCGCGCCCTACCCTCCAGCCTCGCCGACGCGCCGCTTCGGCAACCACGGCACAAACCCCGAAGTCCGCGCCACATAGTCCTCATAATCTGGCCGGCTACGGCGCAGGCGGCCTTCGACAGTGGGCACGCCGCTCCAACGGGTCAGCAGGAAGGTCAGCAGGATCGGCCCCGGCACGGCCAGCAGGCCCGGCAGGGTCTCGGCGGCGACCAGGTAAAGCCCCCACCAGACGCAGGCGTCGCCGAAATAGTTGGGGTGGCGGGTATAGCGCCACAGGCCGGTGTCCAGCACCTTGCCCGTATTGGCGGGTTCGGCCTTGAAGCGGCTCAACTGCCAGTCGCCCATCGTCTCGAACAGCAGGCCGACCACGCCCAGCGCCAGGCCCGCCCAGGCCAAGAGCCCAACGGAGGCGGGCGTCGCGCTCGCCTGGCCCAGCTGGATCGGCAGGCAAACGATGAACTGCAACGGCGCCTGGAGGGCGAAGACCAGCAGCAGCGACGCCTTGGCGAAGCTCCAGCCGCGCTCGCTCTCGGCCTTGCCCATCATGGTCCTGTAGCGCCGGTCCACGCCATGACCGCGCCAGCGCAGCAGCAGATAGATCCCCAGGCGCAGACCCCAGGCTGTGCACAGCCCCACCAGCAGCAGCTTGCGCGGCGTGGCCGGTCCGGTCTCCAGAAAACTGGCCCAGGCCAGGATCACCATGCCCAGGGCCCAATAGCTGTCGACGAAGGTCACGTCCTTCAGCGCCACGCCGATGCGCCACAGGATCAGGAAGCAGACGGCGGTGACGCCGAGGTTTTCGAGGAGCAGAAGGGCGATGGCCATGATGTGGTCCTTACGCGGCGCGTTGCGCTCTGGTTCAGCGACCGGTGGAGACCTGGGCGGCGGTGAGCATCCTGGCCATGCTGCGCTCCAGGGCCTTGGGATCGCGGTGCAACGAGGCGCGAACCTCGATCGCCATGATGTCGGTGTCCACCTCGTCCAGGGCGCGGCGTATGGCGTTCAGCCCGGCCAGGGCGATGTCCTCGGGCCGCTCCTTTCGCCCCGCCACATGGGCGGCCATTCGGGTGTCCACCGAGCCGACGATCAGGGCGGTGACGCTGGTTCCCTGTCCGGCCAGTTCGGCGCGGATGCAGGTGGTCGCCGCACGGCCGGCGAATTTGGAGGGGCTGTAACCGCCCATGGCCGGCACGGCCACGAGGCCGCCGGAGGACAGCACATTGGCGATGGCGCCGCCGCCGTTGCGGGCCAGGATCGGGGCGAAGGCGCGAGCCAAGCCCACCGGGCCGAAATAATTGACCTCCATCTCATCGCGCGCCGCCGACAAATCCTCAGCCTCGATCAGGCGGTGATTGTGGAAGGCGCCGGCGTTATTGATCAGGATCGACACGTCTGGACAGCTCAAGGCCGCCTCGGCGATCTGCTCGGGCCTGGTGACGTCCAGGCGCAATGGGACAGCGCGGCCCGGCGCCTCTGCGGCCAGGTGCGCGGCCGAGGCGGGATCGCGGGCGCCCACATAGACTTTCGCAGCCCCGGCCGCCAAAAGCGCGCGGACAAAGGCCTCGCCGATGCCGCGATTGGCACCGGTGACCAGGGCGACGCTGTCCTTGATCTCCATGTGCGGCCTAGCGGTCGTAGACGAGGTCGTTGGGGATCTTGGCCCCGCGCACCAGCACGCTCGGATCCGGCGCGATCAGGCCCCGGCCCCAGGTTTCGGCCATGGGCGCCTCGTGGTTCCACTCCCAGACCATCCGGCGAAGTGCGATCTTCCAGGCGCCGCCGCGCTTTTCGAAGCGGTCGATGGCGCGAGCCAAGGTCAGGGTGTCGAATTTCTCCCCGTCCTTCTTCAGGCGGGCGAAGGCCAGGATGTGGGATTCCACATGAGCCACATCGCCATCGAACTCGATTAGGATGTTAGTGGTGGTGTGGGTCATCACCCCGCCACGCGGCAGGATGGGCGCCAGCATGGCGAGGTAATCGGTGGCGGAGCCCTTGAACGTGCCGCCGTGATCCTCGATGGCGTCCGGATGATAGGCGTCGGCCATCAGGGCGATCTCCGCCCGGTCGGCGCCGCGGCAATAGCGCACCAGAACGTCGGTGATCGCCTGGCGGTCCAGCAGGGCCTGGATTTGCGGATCGTGCGTCAAGGGTCGGCCTCTCGCCAAAAAGCTGTGGGGTCAGATCGCGGGGCGATCGATCAGGGTGGCGATCCAAGGGTGTGTGAGACCGCCGGCCTTTTGGGCCTCAATGACTCCCACATCGATATAGTCGCGCCAGGCGCGGACCAGATCGCCGTCGAACTCCATCACCCCGGCATAGGCCGCAGCCACCACCGCGCCATCCTTGGCCACATATTCATCGACGCCCTCGACGAACAGGCGGTCGCCGGTTTCGGCGTGGTCGAAGATGCGCCAGCGCACCTCTCTGAGCTCGGACTTGAACTTTTCGAGGAATTTGCGGGCCTTGATCTTGCCACGCAGGGGCGGCGCCACCGCCGCTGCATAGTGCCATTCGATGTCGTCGGTCATCCGCGCCAGCACGGCGTCGATATCGCCGGCCTTCCAGTCCTCGATCAGCGCCTTCAGCAGGTCGATCTTGGCGGTCATCGGCCGCTACGCCGGCCGCCCACAATACGGACCATCGGGCATCCTCCGCTCGTTTCGCGGAACGATGATCGGCGAGTTAGTCGCGTTATGCAAGTGAGATTGGTCCGCATGCGCATCGCCGCTGGCGAAGCCCAAGCCGACTGCTATGATCGGCGTTCACCTGAACCCTCGGAGCCGAATTTGCTGTTGGATGAAGCCTTGCGCGCGCGCCGATCCGTGCGCGCCTTCCGGCCGGACCCGGTCCCGTACGAGCTGGTGGCTGAACTGCTGGCCACCGCCGCCCTGGCGCCGTCAGGCACCAATATCCAGCCTTGGAAGGTCCACGTGGTGGCCGGCGAGGTTCGCGCGCGCCTGGAGCAGGAGGTGCTGGCCCATCGCGAAACCCAACCCAGTGACACGGGCTCGGAGTTCCCGCGCGCCAGCAAGCGCAAGGAGCCCTACACCTCGCGCATGCGCAAGCTGGGCAAGGACATGTACACGCTGCTGGAAATCCCCAAGGGCGACCAGGCCGCCAACTGGAACCAGTGGGGCCGCAACTATCGGTTCTTCGATGCGCCGGTGGGCCTGATCTTCACCATCGACAAGGACCTGGACCAGATGAGCTATCTGGACCTGGGCATCTTCCTGCAGACCTTCATGCTGGCGGCCAAGGCCAAGGGTTTGGACACCTGCGCCCAGGGCGCCTGGAACCAGTTCTGGACCGCCACCCGCAGGGTGCTGAACGTGCCCGAGGACGACTATATCGTCTGCGGCCTGTCGCTCGGCTATACCGACGAAGACGCCCCAGTCAATCGGTTGGTGTCGGAGCGAGAGCCGGTGGAGAGCTTCGCGGTGTTCCACGGGTTCGAGTGAATCCGCAAAGCCGTTCGCACAATCGCCCTTGCCAGGCCGTCGAACTGTTATACAGTCGTATAGCAATTGAGCTTGGGGGCGGACATGACCACGGGAACGGAACAGCGCGACGCGGTGATCGTCGGCGGGGGCCATAACGGCCTGGTCTGCGCCTTCTACCTGGCCAAGGCCGGGCTGAAGGTGACCATCTGTGAGAGCCGGCCGGTGGTCGGCGGAGCAGCGGTGACCGAGGAATTCCATCCCGGCTTCCGCAATTCGGTGGCCAGCTACACGGTCAGCCTGCTCAATCCGCAGGTGATCAAGGACATGGATCTGCACGGCCATGGCCTGAGGATCGTCGAGCGTCCGATCTCCAACTTCCTGCCCATCGACGAGACTCGCTATCTGAAACTCGGTGGCGGGCTGGAGCGAACTCAGGCGGAGTTCCGCAAGTTCTCCAACAGCGACGCCGAGGCCCTGCCCGCCTATTATGACATGCTGGAAGAGATCGGCGACGTGTTGCGCAGCCTGGCCCAGGAGACCCCGCCCAACCTCGGCGACGGCCTGCCCGGCCTGCTGCGCGCCCTGCGCCAGGGCAGCCAGATGGCCGGCCTGTCCCTGGGCCGCAAGACCGACCTGCTGGACCTGTTCACCGAAAGCGCCCGCGCCTTCCTCGACGGCTGGTTCGAGAGCGACTCGGCCAAGGCCGCCTTCGGCTTCGACGCCGTGGTGGGCAACTATGCCAGCCCCGACAGCCCAAGCTCGGCCTATGTGCTGCTGCACCACACCTTCGGCGAGGTGAATGGCAAGAAGGGCGCCTGGGGTCACGCCATCGGCGGCATGGGCGCCATCACCCAGGCCATGGCCAAGGCCTGCGAAGCCCTGGGCGTGGAGATCCTCACCGATGCGCCGGTCAAGCAGGTGCTGGTCAATGGCGGCAAGGCCGCCGGGATCGAACTGGCGGACGGACGCAAGTTCGCAGCCTCCATCGTCTCGTCCAATCTCAACCCGTCGCTGCTGTTCCAAAAGCTCGTGGCGCCCAGCGACCTGCCCGCCGAGTTCCGCACTCGCATCGCCAAGTACCGCAACGGCTCGGGCACCTTCCGCATGAACGTGGCCCTGTCGGAGCTGCCCGACTTCACCTGCCTGCCCGGCAAGGCCATGGGCGAGCACCACAAGTGCGGCATCGTGATTTCGCCTACGCTCGACTACATGGACGCCGCCTATCGCGACGCCAAGGCCTATGGCTGGTCCAAGAAGCCGATCGTCGAGATGCTGATCCCCTCGACCCTGGACGACAGCCTGGCGCCGCCGGGCCAGCACGTGGCCAGCCTGTTCTGCCAGCAGTTCGCGCCGGAACTGTCGGGCGGCCGCTCGTGGGACGACCATCGCGAGGAAGTCGCCGACCTGATCATTGATACGGTCAATGACTGGGCGCCCAACTTCAAGGCCTCGGTGCTCGGCCGCATGATCCTGTCGCCCCTGGATCTGGAGCGGAAGTTCGGCCTGACCGGCGGCGACATCATGCACGGCCACATGTCGCTGGATCAGCTGTGGGCCGCCCGGCCCATGCTCGGCCACGCCAGCCACCGCGCGCCGATCAAGGGGCTCTACATGTGCGGCGCCGGAACCCATCCCGGCGGCGGCGTCTCGGGCAATCCCGGCCGCAACGCCGCGCGCGAAATCCTGCGCGACCGCAGCCTGTCCACCGCCATCGGCCTTTCCCTGCAACTCCGCTGATCCGGAGATCTGTGATGAGCGACACTACTTTCGCGCCGCCGCCTTCCGCCAACGCCGACCCGGACGAGTTCCGCGGCCTGCCCGGCTGGATCTATTCCAACGCACGCTTCTTCGAGGCGGAGAAGGAAAAGGTGCTGGCCCCCTCGTGGCAGGTGGTCTGCCACCTGAACGACATCCCCAAGGTCGGCGATTTCCACACCTTCGACTTCATCGGCGAAAGCATCATCGTGGTCCGGGGCAAGGACGGGGTCCCGCGGGCGTTCAACAACGTCTGCCTGCATCGCGCCGCCCGGCTGCTGGATGGCTCCAGCGGCCAGTGCAACCGCATCGTTTGCCCCTATCACGCCTGGACCTACGACCTGGAGGGCAAGCTGATCGGCGCGCCCCTGCGGGAGACCTATCCGGATCTGCGCATCGGCGAGCGTCGCCTGCCACCCATCGATCTGGAAGTGTTCAAGGGTTTCATCTTTGTACGGATCGAAGGCGACGGCCCCAGCGTGGCCGAAATGATGGCCCCCTATGCCGAAGAACTGGAGCCTTACCGATTCGAGGAACTGCAGCCCTTCGGCCGGGTCACGTTGCGGCCGCGCCCGGTCAACTGGAAGAACATCGGCGACAACTATTCCGACGGCCTGCACATCGTCGTCGCCCACCCCGGCCTGACCCGCCTGTTCGGCAAGGGCTATGGCGTCGAGGCCGCGCCCATGGTCGACAAGATGTGGGGCCATTTGCTGGACGATCCGTCGGACAACCCGTCCGAGCGGGCCTATCAGGCCATCCTGCCGGACGTCGAACACCTGCCGCCGGACCGCAAGCGGCTGTGGACCTATTTCAAGCTGTGGCCCAACGTGGCCTTCGACATCTATCCAGACCAGGTGGACTTCATGCAGTTCATCCCGATCTCGGCCACCCAGACCATGATCCGCGAGATCGCCTACGCCCTGCCCGACAGCCGCCGCGAGATGAAGGCCGCCCGCTATCTGAACTGGCGCATCAACCGCCAGGTCAACGCCGAAGATACCGAACTGGTGGCCCGGGTGCAGCAGGGCATGGCCTCGCGCCGTTTCGAGCCCGGCCCCCTCAGCGAAACCGAGGTCTCTCTGCGCAGCTTTGGCCGCAAGCTGCGCGGCCTGATCCCCGAGGCGCGCCTGCACCGTCCGCCGCCCGCCTGGGCGCCGGGGGCCTGAGCGCACGCGATTACCCCTTGCCGGAGCGAAGGCGTCTGTAGACAACCTGGGCTATCATGACCCGTGCGCCCTTCATCCGAGCTCCCGCCGACGTCCGCCGCCAGGATCTGATCGCCGCCGCCGCGCGCCTCCTGGCCGAGCGGGGCGTCGCCGGGACCTCGGTGCGCACGATCTGCGCCGCGGCCGGCGTCTCGCCCGGCCTGTTGCGCCACTATTTCGACGGCGTCGACGACCTGATCGCCGCCACCTATGACGACGTCGGCGAGCGCATCAACCGCGCCCTCGATGAGGCGGTGGCCGCGGCCGGTGAAGATCCGAAAGACCGCCTGCGCGCCTATCTCGTCGCCAGCTTTCGTCCGCCGATCCTGGACGCCGAAATCCTCGCCACCTGGCTGGCCTTCTGGAGTTTGGTGAAGATCCAGCCGGAGATGGGCCGCCTGCACGGCAAGATCTATGCGGACTATCGCGAACGCCTGGAGCGCCTGCTGACCGACTGCGCAGGCCCTTCCCCCGCCTTAGACATCCGCCTCGCCGCCATCGGCCTGGGCGCCGCCATCGACGGCCTGTGGCTGGAGCTGTGCCTGGACCCGACGACCTTCACGCCGAAGGAGGCCGGGCAGATCGCGGAGCGGTTCATGGCGGCGTGTCTGGGGGCGTGAGGGCCGTGTCGCTCGATAGCCCGTTGCGTGGTAAGATCGACCATGGCCAAGCCCGAACCGGCTCTTTTTGATAGACCAAACCACGCGGTCGAGGCCGACGCGGACGCCCGCGCGCGCCGATATCGATGCCGGCCACACAGTCAGCCACAAAGCGATGAAGATCTGGCTTCAGTCGCGGGGAACGCCTGACGAGTTACCGTCGCCTGTCGGCTCCTAGGCTCAAGTCCAGTCTTGCCACGCCGGATTGTTTGGACAGCCGAATCCCGCGCCAATTTGACCGGCGTTCGAGACTATATCGGTCAATTCGCGCCGCTGGCGGCCCAGCGCTTCGCCGCCCGTCTGGTCCATGCGGTCGAGACCTTGAAGACCCAGCCCGCGCGGGGCCGGATCGTTGGCGATACGATCCGTGAGCTAACGATCATTGCGCCCTATGTCATTCGTTACGAGATCACGGACGAGGCGGTCTAGATTCTTCGCATCCGTCATGGCGCTCGCCTACCCGACTAGACCTTCCGCAGCACCGCCCGCACCGGCGACGCATCCAGCCCCACAAGCGGCAGTGGAAGGGCGATCAATTCGTAGTCGCCCGGCGGCGGCTCATCCAACACCAACCCCTCCAGAATGGACAGGTCGCGCCGTCGGATAGCGTTATGGGCCAGCAGCTCCTTGGAGTCCTCAGGGTCGACCGACGGAGAATCCAGGCCGATCAGGATCACGCCCAGATCGGCCAGCGTTTCGACCAACTCCGGCGCCAGGGCCGTGAAGTCCGACACCCACTCATCTGTAGGAAACCGCTCGAAGGTCCGAAACAACACGCGCGGTGGCAGGTCGCTCAGCGAACCGGCGACATCGGCTTCAGTCACCTGCCCTTTGGCATGGCGCGCGTCGATCAGGCGGCATGGGCCCAAATAGCGGCCGATATCCAGCGCTTCGACGGTGCGGCCGCCGGCGTCGTAGTGAAACGGCGCGTCGGCATGGGCGCCGGTGTGGGTCGACAGGGTGATGCGCGAGACATTGACCGGGCACTGCGGCCCTATGGCCCAGGTGCTGTCGGCGGTGTAGCGCGTGTCACCCGGCCAGGTCGGCGTTCCCGGGCGGATCGGCTGGGAGATGTCCCACAAACGGCTCATGACAAGGGGTATCCGCGAAAGGCCTTGGCGCTTTTCATCTTTACGCTGGTGGTGATCTTGGCCACGCCCAGCTGGGCGCCCAGCAGGTGGTCTGCGAGCTGGCGCCAGCTGTTGATGTCCGGCGCGGCGACCTCCAGCAGATAGTCATAGGGCCCGCTGATCTGATGGGCGGCGACCACCTCGGGAATCTCCTCCAGCTTAGCTTCGAAGCGGGCGAAATCGTCAGGAAAGTGGCTGGTGAGGGTCACCTCGGCGAACACGAACAGGGTCGACCGCAGCCGTTCCACATCGATGTCTGCGCGATAGCCGTGGATCAGGCCCAGGCTCTCCAGCCGGCGCACCCGCTGCAGCACGGCGCTGGGGCTGAGGTGCACCGCATGCGCCAGATCCTGATTGGAGATGCGGCCCTCGGCCTGCAGCAGGCGCAGGATCTGCAGATCGCGATCATCGACAAAAGATTCTGCGGCGAGGCTTCGCCCCGGAGCGGACTTGTTGCGCGGCGGCGCGGATCTTCGATCGGACATTTTTGAAAAAAAAGCGGATGCTTCAAGGCTTCAGAGGTCTGGTCACGACAGTAGCACCCCATGGCGCAGCACGAAAAGATCTTTGGCGATGCGGTGAACGCTGCTGAGCGCAACGCGTTGTCGGCCCTGGAAGGTCAGCGCGAGCGGCTGATCGAGGCGGTGATCGACTGGTCGGGCATGAACACCGGCTCGGCCAATCTGGAGGGGCTGGAGCGGATGGCCGGCATCCTCAAGACCAGTTTCGCCGGCCTGGGCGGCGAGCCTGTCTTGCTGGATCCGGCGCCGGTCGAGATGGTCGGCGCTTGCGGCGAGGTCCGCTCCATACGCCGGGGGCGCAACCTGCACCTGACCGTTCGGGCGGACGCACCGGTCCAGGTGCTGCTGGCCGGTCATATGGACACCGTATTTCCAGCGGGCGACGCCTTCCAGGCGGCGGTATGGCGAGAACCCGGCGTGCTCAACGGGCCTGGCGTCGCCGACATGAAGGGCGGGCTTCTGGTCATGCTCAAGGCCCTGAAGGCCCTGGAGGCCAGCCCCTGGGCCGAACGGCTGGGCTATCAGGTGGTGATCAATTCCGATGAGGAGGTTTCCTCACTTGGCTCGGCCGCGCTCCTGGCCCAGGCCGCCGGCCGCGCCCAGGTCGGGCTGGTCTATGAGCCGGCGACAACGCCGGACGGGGTTTTGGCTGGCGCGCGCAAGGGCCTGGCCGCCTTCACCCTGGTGGCGCGGGGTGTCTCGGCCCATGCCGGCCGCGACCACGCCGTGGGCCGCAACGCGGTGGTGGCCGCCGCCGATTTCGCCGTGCGGGCCGCAAAGCTCAGCGGCGCCCGCGAGGGCCTGACCATCAATGTCGGCCGTATCGAGGGCGGCGGCGCCACCAATGTGGTGCCGGACCTGGCCCTGTGCCGGCTTGAGGCGCGCGTCGCCACCCACGAAGACCGGCGCTGGATCGAGGCCGAGCTGAATCGCCTGGCCGGCGTCGTCGGCGCCGATCACGATCTTGGCCTGGAGCTGCACGGCCGCTTCACCCGTCCGCCCAAGCCGTTCGACGCATCGACCCGCGCCCTGTTCGAAGCGGTGGCGCAGTGCGGCTCCGATCTGGGTCAGCCCATCCAGTGGCGGGCCACTGGAGGCTGCTGCGACGGCAACAACCTGGCCGAAACCGGCCTGCCGGTGGTCGACACCCTGGGGGTTCGCGGCGGTCTGATCCATTCGCGCGACGAGTTCCTGATCGTCGACAGCCTGGTCGAGCGCGCCCAGCTGTCGGCTCTGCTGCTGATGCGCCTGGCCTCGGGCGAAATCAGCGCCCCGCCCCGCGCCGGAGCCGCTCAATGACCGAATCCGCCTTTCGCGTCCGCGCCGCCAGCCTGGACGATCTCGACGCCATGTACGCTTTAGCCCTGCAGACCGGCGGCGGCTTCACCAACCTGCCCCCCGACCGCCCGGCCCTGGCCAAGCGGCTGGAACGGTCCGCCGAATGTTTCGAGGAACGTGAATCCCCCGAGGCCGGAGCCACCTACATCGTGGTGCTGGAGGATCTGGCCAGCAAGCGGGTGGTCGGCACCGCCACGGTGTTCGGCGAGATCGGCGTTGAATGGCCCTTCTATTCCTATCGCAAGATCCACCTGAACCAGACCAGTGTCGGCCTGCGCAAGACGCACAAGAGCCAGGTTCTGCACCTGGTCAACGACTTCGACGGCTGCTCCGAGGTCGGCGGCCTGTTCCTTGATCCGGCCTGGCGACGCGGCGGGTCGGGACGGCTGCTGGCCCGCAGCCGTTATCTGTTCATCGCCCAGATGCGCGAGCGCTTCGCCGAGCGGGTGGTGGCGGATCTGCGTGGGTATCAGGACAAGCATGGCTGTTCGCCCTTCTGGGACGCGGTGGGCCAGCATTTCTTCGACATGCCG
>DASXNV010000005.1:0-7077 GCA_036494815.1 Caulobacteraceae bacterium | reverse complement strand
ACGACCTAGCCCGGGCCGCCGCGGCCCCGGCGCCGGAGGTCTATGCCGCGCTGATGGAACTGGCGATCGCCGGGCGCGCGGAGCTGTTGCTGGGCGGGCTTGTGGTAGGGGCTGGCTGAGCCCCAAAACGGCCTAACAACGATCGTCCGTTGACACGCCCCAGCCTCGCCCCCAAGTTCGCCCGCCGCGAGAGCCCCGGCTCGGCGCGGCCCTTTTTCCGATTCTGGCATAGATCGAGCGCATGAACGTCGTCGTCGTCGAGAGCCCGGCCAAGGCCAAAACCATCAATAAATACCTGGGCTCCGGCTATACCGTGCTGGCCAGTTACGGCCACGTGCGCGACCTGCCGTCCAAGGACGGCTCGGTGCAGCCGGACGACGATTTCGCCATGACCTGGGAGGTGGACGGCAAGGCCGCCAAGCGTCTGTCGGACATCGCCGACGCCATGAAGGGGGCCGACCGCCTGATCCTGGCCACTGACCCGGATCGCGAGGGCGAGGCCATCAGCTGGCACGTGCTGGAGGTTTTGAACCGCAAGAAGGCGGTCAAGGGCGCGGCCGTGGAGCGGGTGGTGTTCAACGCCATCACCAAATCGGCCGTGACCGAGGCCATGAAGCACCCGCGCGCCATCGACATGGAGCTGGTGGACGCCTATCTGGCCCGCCGCGCCCTGGACTATCTGGTGGGCTTCACCCTGTCGCCGGTCTTGTGGCGCAAGCTGCCGGGCGCGCGTTCGGCGGGCCGGGTCCAGTCGGTGGCCTTGCGGCTGGTGGTGGACCGCGAGATCGAGATCGAGCGCTTCAAGACCCAGGAATACTGGACCGTGGAGGCCGATGTCAGCGCCGGTTCGGATCCCTTCCTGGCGCGCCTGGTCAAGCACCAGGGCAAGCGCCTGACCAAGTTCGACCTGGGCGACGAGGCCTCGGCCAAGGCCGCCAGGCTTGCCGTGGAGACCACCACCTTCAAGGTCGCCTCGGTGGAGAAGAAGCCCGGCCGCCGCACCCCGGCGCCGCCCTTCACCACCTCGACCCTGCAGCAGGAAGCCGCGCGCAAGCTGGGCTTCTCCGCCCAGCGCACCATGCAGGCGGCCCAGAAGCTGTACGAGGGCATCGACATCGGCGGCGAGACCGTCGGCCTGATCACCTATATGCGGACCGACGGCATCCAGTCCGCGCCCGAGGCCATCGCCGAGGCGCGCGAAGTGATCGCCGGCCGCTATGGCAAGGAATATGTCCCCGAGACCGGGCGCATCTACAAGACCAAGGCCAAGAACGCCCAGGAGGCCCACGAGGCCATCCGCCCCACCAGCCTGTCGCGCAACCCCGGCTCCCTGCGCCTCGAATCCGACCTGGGCCGGCTCTACGAGCTGATCTGGAAGCGGATGATCGCCTCGCAGATGGAAGCCGCCCGCATCGAGCGGACCGCGGTGGAGCTGGAAGGCGCCGACGGCAAGACCGCCCTGCGCGCCAACGGCCAGGTGGTTTTGTTCGACGGCTATCTGGCCGTCTATGAAGAAGGCCGCGACGACCCCGAGGTGCGCAACGGCGCCGCCGGCGACGACGCCGAGGACAGCGGCGGTCGGCTGCCGATCATCAATGAGGGCGCCGCCGCCAAGGTGATGGCCGCCCGCTCCGACCAGCATTTCACCGAGCCGCCGCCGCGCTATTCGGAAGCCTCGCTGGTCAAGAAGATGGAAGAGCTGGGCATCGGCCGCCCCTCGACCTACGCCTCGATCCTGACCGTGCTGCGCGACCGCGCCTATGTGCGCATGGACAAGAACCGCTTCATTCCCGAGGACAAGGGCCGCCTGGTCACCGCCTTCCTGGAGCAGTTCTTCGGCCGCTATGTGGAATACGACTTCACCGCGGGCCTGGAGGAAAAGCTCGACCTGGTCTCGGCCGGGGAGCTGAACTGGAAGGCGCTGCTGCGCGAGTTCTGGACCGATTTCCACGCCCAGGTGGGCCAGATCGGCGAGCTGCGCACCACCCATGTGCTGGACGCGCTGAACGACGCCCTGGGGCCGCATATCTTCCCCGACAAGGGCGACGGGTCCGATCCGCGCGCCTGCCACGTGTGCGGCACTGGCCGGCTGAGCCTGAAGACCGGCAAGTTCGGCGCCTTCATCGGCTGCTCCAACTATCCGGAGTGCCGCTTCACCCGCCCGATCGCCCAGCCCGACGGCGAGGAAGCCGCCGAGAGCGGCGACCGCGAACTGGGCGCCAATCCCGACACCGGCAAGGCCGTGTGGCTGCGCATCGGCCGCTTTGGCCCCTATGTGGAAGAAGCCAGCGACGACAAGCCCAAGCGCGCCAGCCTGCCCAAGGGCTGGCCCCCGGCGGCCATGGACCTGGAAAAGGGCCTGCGCCTATTGAAGCTGCCCCGCGAGGTGGGCCTGCACCCCGAGGACGGGACCATGATCCTGGCCGGCATCGGCCGCTATGGCCCCTATGTCCAGCACGCCGGCGCCTACGCCAATCTGGAGAGCGCCGACGAGGTGTTCGAGGTCGGCCTGAACCGCGCAGTCGCCGTGCTCGCCGAAAAGCGCGCCGGCGGGGCGCGGGGCGCACGCGGCGCCTCCACCGCGGCCCTGAAGGAGCTCGGCGCCCACCCCGGCGACGGCGCGCCGATCCGCGTGCTGTCGGGCCGCTTCGGCCCCTATATCAAGCACGGCGCCACCAACGCCAATGTCCCGCGCGGCGCCGACCCCCTGGCCATGACCCTGGAAGAAGCGGTCGCCCTGCTGGCCGAACGCGAAGCCAAGGGCGGCGGCAAGAAGAAGCCGGTCAAGAAGGCGGCGGCGAAGCCCAAGGCGGAGAAGGCTGAAAAGCCGGCGGCGGTGAAGAAGGCTCCGGCCAAGAAGCCGGCGGCGAAGAAGGCGGCGAAAGCCTAGGCGCCCGAACGGCTGCCCGCCTACTAGCGGCAAGCCACGGTTTAGTAAGCCTGCCGTTGTAATGCTCCGATCGCATACGCGCGGAGTAAGGCATGACCGGAGATGCGACGTTCGGGCGGCGTGCGCCCAGCACCCGGCAGGCCGCGCCGCCGCCACGCGGGACGCGGCCCGAGCCGCTGGCGTTCATGTCGACGCCGATCGAGCCCGAGCTCAAGGCCGAATGGGCCGCCAAGGCCGCGCCGCGTCCCGCACCGGTGCTCACACTGGCGATCATCGCCGGCCTGACGATCATCTTCGCCGCCGAATACCGGTTCAATGTCGGGCCGATCCAAGGCATGGCGCCCGGCTCCAATAGCCTGATCGCCCTCGGCGCGCTCAGCCGCAAGCTGGCGCTGGACGCCGGCGAGCCGTGGCGGCTGGTGACGGCTGTCCTGCTGCACCTCAATCCGGCCCATATCATCGGCAACGCCATCGTTCTGTTCATGGCGGGCGCGACGCTGGAGCGGCTCGTCGGCCGGGCCTGGCTGGGGGCCACCTTCGTGGTCAGCGGCCTGGCGGGATCGCTGGCAACGCTGGGATGCGATCCGGCCGGTCAACTCGGCGTCGGGGCGTCGGGTGCGATCATGGGCTTGGTGTCGGCAGCTTTCGTCTGCAGTTTTCATCCGCACGCCACCGGGTGGCGACGGAGCATCCACTTCGCCTGCGCGCGGGTGGCGATCCCGGCCTTGATCCCCTTCTCCAGCATCCAGGGCGGCCCCAACATCGGCTACAACTGTCACGGCGGCGGACTCCTGGCGGGTTTGGCCATGGGTTTGATGATCCGCCTGCTGTGGCCCGTGACCGAGGTCCATCCCGGCCAGCGTCGCTTTGCCGCCAGCATCGGCTGGGGCGGACTGGCCCTGGCCGCGCTCTCGTTCACGATGGTCGCGCTGCACTATCCGGCCTATGCGGCGGTCGGCGAGCGCTATGCCGCCTCTCTGCCGCCCGTCACCGACCAGGCCATGCGCACGCCGGGTTTCGGCGACCAGACCCTGGCGTTTGTGCGACTCTACCCGCACGATCCGAGGACGCACCTGCTGCGCAGCCTCTACCTTCTGAACACCAAGGACCTGGACCAGGCGGAAGGCGAAACCCGCGCCGCCCTGGCCGAGCCGGACGCCCTGACCAATGACTTTCCGGGTCTGGCGCCCAAGCTGCACCTGCTTCTGGCGGCGATCCTGCTGGAGCAGGGGCGCCGGTCCGCGGCTGAAACCGAGGCCGCCCCCTGGTGCGTCCAGCATTATCGCGAAAGGCCCACCGAACTGTTGCGCGAGCAACTTCTGGGCGCCGGGCTCTGCGGGGGTTGGCAGGCCACCGGACCCACAGCGCGCGCGGTTCCGGATCGGCCTGCAGGATCGTCCGTCGTTCAGCCTTGATGCATCCCCGGATTGGCGTTGCGGACGAGATCGGCGACCACGCCGTCGGGCGCGGCTTTTTGCACCGCCGCAGGGGCTTGGTGCTGTGCCGGTGATGTAGCTCGCCTAACGCCCCTGGAACACCGGTTCGCGCCTTTCCACAAAGGCGCGGGCCGCCTCGCGGTGGTCGGCGGTGGCGGCGCAGTGGACGTGGTGGGTGGCCTCCAGGTCCAGGCAGTCGTCCACCTCGCCGGCCATGGCGCGGTTGAGGTTCTCCTTCATGTAGCGATAGGCGACCGTCGGCCCGGCCGCCAGGCGCCGGGCGATCTCGCCGGTGCGCGCGGCCAGTTCGTCCGGTTCGCACACCCAGTTGGTCAGGCCCAGGGCCAGCGCCTGCTCGGCGTTCACCCGCTCGGACAGGTAGTAGAGCTCGCGCGCCTTGGCCGAGCCCACAAGCTGGGTCAGGAAATAGGTTCCGCCATAGTCCCCGGAAAAGCCGACCCGGGCGAAAGCCGTGGTCAGGAAGGCCGTTCGCGCCATGATCCTGAGGTCGCAGGCCAGGGCCAGCGAAAACCCCGCACCCGCCGCCGCGCCGGGCAGCGCCGCGATGGTGGGCTTGGGCATGCTGAACAGCCGCCCGGCGGTGGCGCGCTGATTGACGCGCTGGCGATGGATCGCCGCGTCGAGGGTCATGGGCGCGCTGGAGCCGTCGCCGCGATCGGCCATCCCCTTTACGTCGCCGCCCGCGCAAAAGCCCTTCCCCGCGCCCGTCAGCACCACGCACTTCACGGCCGGATCCAGCTCCGCCCAGGCCAGCTGAGCGCCCAGGGCCTGGTTCATTGCGTCGCTCATGGCGTTGCGCGCCTCCGGCCGGTTAAGGGTGAGGGTCAGCACCCCCTCGTCCAGGGTCGCAAGCAGGTCGTTGGTGCCTGTGTCGGGCGGGGTGGCCATGGGCGTCCTCCATTGTGTTGGGTTTATCGTCGGCCCGCCAAGGCCGGGTTCGCAAGCTCAAAAGGCGCAGCCGGCAGGGGTCCACGCCAGGTCCACTCCACCAGTGTCGCCGTAACTCACCGTTATTCAGTCGGCTCAACCAATTCTTAAGCGCGCAAAGCCAAGTTAACCTCAACTCTTGAGGGTATCATGCGCCAATTTCTATTCTCGTTTATTATAGCGCTGGTCCTGCCAACCGGCGCCTGCACTGCAAGCGATGTCGGTGCTCGCGGGGGTGACAATCTGATCAGCGCCCAACTAGCGACCGCGGATGTAGCCGCGGCGCGTGACGACCCGGCTGATGTGGTCATCTCCCTGGAGCCGGCGATGACGGACGACATATTCAAACAGCTTTCCGGGCCGACACAGTATAAAGTGGCCAGCCTTTATGGGAGTGCAGCGGAGCGGATAGGTCAGGGGCCGCAAGCTCATCAAGCTTTCGTCCGTGCAACTGCGAACTCGCTGGCAACAGGCGCGGATTGGAACCAGCGCATGCAGTCAGCCATCTTTGTTTCGGATGGTCAGGACGCCTACGCCTGTTTTCTTTTGCTGACTCGGCGCCGAGACCCTCTTGTTGGAACCTTCGGAAGCTGGCAGTTGAGCCGCTTCGAGCAATTGGTAGAGCAGTTGCCGAATGCCCGCGAAGCCCAGTTGGCTATCGGCCGTCGAATGGAGTGGGAAGATTGGCAGCCCGCGGACGCCTATGATGATGCTAGCAATGTTTGGCTCCCGTACGTCGAGGCGCTTGTCGAGCAGGGTGACATTGCAAAAGCAGCGGCTGTAGCCGCCAGGATTACCGATCCCCTGATCCTGGTGGCGATGCAGTCGGACCGCAGGTTTGACGCCCTCGTCGCAACAAACCCCAGTCTATTTGACCCTGACGCCGCGGCGCAGCGTCGTCTTGACCAAGCGAAACGCGCATCTGAACAATACCCCAATTATCTCAGCCCAAAGATCGCGATCGTTCGAGCCCTTGATATTCTTGACCGACGTGCCGAAGCCTTGGCGATCGCTGACGACGCCGCACGCGCGCTCGCTCACGAGAGTCCGGGGCGCCCGGCATTCCCCGACGCTGACCAGGCCCGCGTGATTGTCGATGAGCGGAGCGAGGATCTGCTCGTTCTGGGGCGCGCAGATGAGGCCATCGGCGCCTTGGCGGTCACCGCGCAGCGGAGCGGCGCGTCCTACGCTGTCCTTTCACTGGGGCTCGCGCTCGAAAAGGCCGGCCGGGGCGACGAAGCCCTCAATTGGCTTCGAGGCGCACGCATGGACAATATGAGCCTTCAAGAACAGATGAACCTCGTGCAGGTGACGGCATGCGCCGATGCCGAGGCCGGGGATCAGGCGGAGCTGCGCAAACAACTCGATATACTTGGCGCGCACGAAGCCTGGAGTCCCAGGGCGATTGTCGAGGGACTGGTCTGCGCCAACCAATTCGACCAAGCGGCGATCGAGCTCGAACGGCAACTTGCCGATCCTCGACAAAGGCTGTCAGCGCTCGCTTCCTTGCAGGTCTACGCGAGCGAAGCCAAGCCACTCGCGCATACTAAGTTGATGGAGCAGAGGTGGGTGATGCTGCGGGCGCGCCCCGATCTGCAAGCCGCTGTCGCTAAGGTGGGTCGCACTAAAACCTATCAACTACTCCCACTTCTGCCAGAGTTCTGATTGAACGAACCGCTATCGCGGAAGATGAGCTCCGCTGACGGGGAAGTCCCTGTCTGAGAAGGTTTTGGTGTGAAGCCAACCATCCAGACAGGAGACCCCAGATGGCTCAAGTCAGCCCTCTACGTCGGCGTATGATCG
>DASXNV010000004.1:0-70858 GCA_036494815.1 Caulobacteraceae bacterium | reverse complement strand
TGGTTGGGCGGGGGGCTCGCGCTGATGATCTTCGCGTGGCTCGTGCTTGATAGCCGCCTGCGACACCGAACCCCCAGGGAAGTCAATTAGGTGCCGCGGGACAACCAGATGGCAAACCAAGCGCAGATCAGCGCAGGGACGAGGGTTATTGCGATGAAAGCGCGATCACACAAAACCCACAACGGGAGACTGAGCATCGCGCAAAAACCGGTCGCGATGATCGCGTAGGCCCTTTTCGACAAAGGCAAGTCGCTAATGCGCGCGCCGCGACGTCGAGCGTTATAGTTCTGGGTACGGACGTAAGAACGCCAAACCATCAACCCGGCTGCCGGCAGCATCCATTTCGTGACCGCTAGCGACGGGCCCGTGGTCAAGAGCCCACACATGCCAGCTAACCCGACAACTGCGATCCGTCGAAGCCACATATTGCGGGCAGACAAAACCGACACATCCATCCCGACAAGCTCCCGACCTCGGCCAAGCTTGTCGAAAGTTGCATAGCTGGCATCGACAGTCGACCGCGTCGCGGCGTAGCCCTACGGGGTAGACCGCCTTGTCTGGGCTGAGCTGGCCGTGAATGCTGCGCAGCTCGGGGCTATCGATGAGGTTCAACTGCTCTTGGACGAGTACAACAAGGTCGCGCCGTCAAAATCCTAGCCGACCATGCCTGCGGTCCCCGCCGGATGGATACTATGGAGCCACTATTCGCCTACGCCCACGCGGAGCCCCCGCGCGAACCGAACGTCCGCAACGGGGCGATTCTCACCGTTGGGCCTCGCGCCCAAACCGGACATCTCGAATAGCCTGCGTTGAACCTGCGTGATTGCGCGTCCGTCTCACCGACCGTGCGCTCAATCTCAAACACCGCACGTCTGTCCCGCCCTATAATCTCAGCTAATCTGCGCTGAAAATGGGCGATGATTGCGCGTCGGCCCGACCATCATTGTGCGTCGCTATAGCTAGGCCGCCATCCAGCGGTCACCGTGGCAATACTCGCAGGGGAGACGGTCAGCGCCGTTACAGGTCGGGCAGACCCTCCACGTATCGTGTGGCCCCACGGGGCTATCGCACATGAAGCCGTCAATTTTGCGGCGACAGCGGGTCTCTGTGGCGCCAGCGATCAGGTAGGCGGGACGACGGCAATTCTGACAAATCGCGTTTGGCCTGGTGGTCTCCAACGCTCTTGCTCCAAGGCGGTCGTGACCATCAGGGGTAGCGCACAAATGACAAAGGGCCGGTTTCCCGGCCCCATTCACGGACGTAGCTGGCTTGTCATCGCCCTTGCCGCGTCCGGCTTTCCCGAGAGAAAGTCTCGCAAGTCCCCGAGGGGAACGGTCGTTATATGGGTCTAATCCTTTGACGGGTCAAGATCATAGACCCGTCAGCACGAGCGCCTTTGCGACCCCGAGGCGGATTGCGTCGAAATCAGCCGCCGGCAGGGCAGGGACCGCGTACTGGCCCCGGCCGACTTTGTAGCGATCCAGCCGGGCCAGAGAGACGGTCGCCACCATGTCGCATTTGGCACAGCAGGTGACGCCGGCCTTGCCTGTGTGAACGGCTGTGAGAATCTGCGCTTATTTGGCGGCGAGGTTCATTTTGCCGCGCGACAATCAAGGTGAGACTCAGCGTCAATCAGGATGAGATTCGCCGCAGCTGTCGCTCTGTAGGGAAGGCGTAGCCGACCGGAGGAGCGACAGCTGCGGCGGCGCCATCTCTTTGAGGGGGATGACGCCGCCTGGCAGTCGGGGCCGACGGGCTAAGAACGGTTTTTCTTCACGCCAATGAGGAAGCCGCCTTTGCCCGGCCGCCATGTCACCGACAGCCAGAAGAGACTTTACATGACCCATCGACAGACCAATACGGCGAGGATCGCGGCGGCCAAGTCTGGCTTCAGCGGCTCCAGCGCTTATCGCCATGAGAAATATGCGAGCCTGCCTTCAGCGCCCAAGCCGGCCCGCGAACGGCGGCGTCCAGATCCTCTGCTGGCGATCTGGGACAGCGAGATCGTTCCCATGCTTAAGGCGGCTCCCGGCTTGCGGGTGGTGGCCATCTTTGAGGAGATGAGCCGGCGCCATCCTGAGCTTCATGTGGGGGTGCGCCGGACTCTGGAGCGTCGGATCCGGGGTTGGCGCGCCCTGTTCGGGCCCGAGCAGGAAGTGATGTTCCGCCAGGTGCATGAGCCTGGGCGGATGGGCCTGTCGGACTTCACCGACATGGCCGACCTGATGATCACCGTGGCGGGCCAGGCGCTCGATCATCGGCTCTATCACTTCCGGCTGGTCTACTCGGGCTTCGAGCATGCCCATGTGGTGTTGGGCGGCGAGAGCTATGTCGCTCTGGCCGAAGGGCTGCAGAACGCCCTGTGGGCGCTGGGCGGAGCGCCGCACGAACATCGCAGCGACAGCCTGTCGGCCGCGTTCCGCAACCTGGACCGCGACGCCCGCGAGGATCTGACCACGCGCTATGACGCGCTGTGCGCCCATTACGGCATGGAGCCGACGCGCAACAACACCGGCGTGGCCCATGAGAACGGCTCGGTCGAGAGCTCGCATGGGCATCTGAAGAAGACTGTCCAAGACGCCGTACTGATGCGTGGCTCGCGCGACTTCGCCGATCTGGCCGCCTATCGCCGGTTCATTGATGAGGTGAGCGGACGCCATAACGCCAAGTTCGGTCCGCGCATCGATGTCGAGCGGGCGGCGCTCAAGGAACTGCCTGGGCGCCGTACAGCCGACTATGAGGAGGCTATCGTCACCGTCACCTCCTCCAGCGGCTTCGTTCTGCGCAAGGTATTCTACAGCACGCCATCCCGCCTGATCGGACACCGGCTGCGCGTCCGCCTCTATGACGATCGCCTCGACGTCTATCTGGGCGGCAGCCACCAGATGACCATGCCGCGCGGCCGCGCCCAGACCAACGGCAAGCACGATCACGTCGTCGACTACCGGCACGTGATCCATGCCCTCAGGCGCAAGCCCATGGCGCTGATGGGGCTGGTCTACCGCGACAAGCTCTTCCCCCGTCAGGCTTATGGCCGAGCCTTTGAGGCGATGATCGCCAGCCTTCCAGCTCGCAGCGCCTGCCGCACCATGGTGGATCTGTTGGCTCTGGCTCACGATCGAGCCTGTGAGGCGGAACTGGCCGAGCGCCTCGACCAGGATCTCGACGCCGGTCGGTTGCCGGATATGAACACCCTACGCACGCTGTTCACGCCCGACATGGAGGCCTTGCCGAAGATCGTCGTCACTTACACGCCGCTCAGCCTCTACGACGAGTTGGCCACCGTGTTCACAGGAGTGGCCGCATGAAGCCCGCCGATCCCATCGACGCCGGACGTCTCACCTTGGCGCTCAACGACCTGCGGCTACCGGCCATCAAAACCATCTGGCCCGACTTCGCCGCGCGCGCCGACAAGGAGGGCTGGCCAGCGGCGCGCTTCCTGGCCGCGCTTACCGAGCACGAACTGGCCGAACGCTCGAGCCGGCGTATCCAACGTCATCTCGATGAGGCCCGCCTGCCACCCGGCAAGACCCTCGACAGCTTCGACTTCGACGCTGTGCCGATGGTCAGCAAGGCCCAGGTCATGGCCCTCGCCGCCGGCGACAGCTGGCTCGACAAGGGCGCCAACCTCTTGATGTTCGGGCCGCCCGGCGGCGGCAAGTCTCACTTGGCGGCGGCTCTGGGTCTGGCCCTTGTCGAAAATGGCTGGCGCGTGTTCTTCACCCGCACCACCGATCTGGTGCAACGGCTTCAGACTGCTCGCCGTGACCTGCAGCTCGAAGCCGCCATCGCCAAGCTCGACAAGTATCATCTGCTGATCCTCGACGACCTGGCCTATGTCACTAAGGATCAGGCCGAAACCAGCGTCCTCTTCGAACTCATCAGCGCCCGCTATGAGCGCCGGTCCATGTTGATCACCGCCAATCAGCCCTTCGGGGAATGGGGGCGGATCTTCCCCGATCAAGCCATGACGCTGGCCGCGGTCGACCGGCTCGTTCACCACGCCACCATCTTCGAGATGAACGTCGAAAGCTTCAGACGCCGCGCCGCCATCCAGCGAAGGCACGGTCCAGGGCGACCCCCAACCCGCGCGACAATCAAAGGATCAGCAGCGCTCGTCACGCACGACGACTAAGGGGCTTGTGCTCGTGTCGCGCAGCGTCAATCATCCCCGAGCCGCGACTGTCACGTCTCATCCAGATTGACGCGCGAGTCCCATCCAGATTGTCGCGCCACAAGCGACGCGCCGTATTCGTCGTAGATCCACCCCGCCAGATCCACCAGCCGCCAGCGAACCACCCCGTGAATGGCCGGGATCGGGCCGTCCTCCACCAGGCGCACCACGGCCGACAGCTGTTCCGGCGTCAGCTTCGGCTTGGCCCCCGGCGCTTTGCGGTCGATCAACCCGCCGGGACCCTCGGCGTTGAACCGCAGCGCCCAATCGCGAAGGATCTGCCGGTCCATCCCACCCAGCACCGCGGCGTCGCCACGGCTGACGCCGTCGTAAACCGCGGCCAAGGCGAGCAGCCGCCGCACTTGGCGGGCGTCCGTGCTGGCCCGCGCAAGGGCGCGAAGCTGAACGGCGTCGAAGTCTGGGCGAAGTGTAATAGATAGCATGGCGAAACCCTCCGGTTCCGCCATCGAATCTGCTTCGCCGCCTAAGGAAATCCCCCGAGTCAGACACAGCGCCGGTTGGTATGACCCTAGCAGTTCAGCTTTATGCCGATAGCGGACTTTTTGAGCCCCCGCTAGGGTCGCGTTCTGCCGGTCACAGGCGTCCAACAAGTCGCCGTTGTCGTCGCCCTGGGCTTAAGGTCGAAGCGGACGTGGGCGTCTTGTCTGGAGCCGGACGTTGGCGTGGGGGAGCAGGCCGCGCCGCGCACTATCGAATATTGATTGCATGCCGATGCAGCGAATGTGACAACCAATTCGCTGCACTGTGGCGCAACGAAATTAGGTGGGAGCTAATCATGTCCGCACAGGCCAAGACCCTCGCCGGGGAGTCCTTCTTCGTCCTGGGCGAAACCCTCGCCCCGATGCTGACGAACGACATGGGCTCGGCCGTCGAGATCTTCGACACCCGCGGCCCGACCGGCGGCGGCCCGCCGACGCACCGGCATGCGTGGGAGGAGATCTACGTCGTCACTAAGGGGGTGCTCGACGTCACCGTGGACGGCAAGACCACCCGCCTTGGGCCCGGCGGCTTTGCGCACGTGCCGGCCAATACGCCGCACAGCTACCACACCGTCGAGGACGCCGAGTTCCTGACGATCGTCACCAGGGGCAACGCCTCCAAGTTCTTTCGCCAGGTGTCAAGCGAGGTGTCCATGAACCCGCCCGACATTCAGGGCGTCGTCCGTGTCGGCGGCCTCCACGGCATCGAGTTCCTGCCGCCGGCATGACGCCGACCCGCCGCTACGTCAGTCCGAAGCGTGAGGCGCAGGCCGCGGCGACGCGCGAGGCAATCCTCGGCGCGTTCGCCGAACAGCTTTCCGAGCCCGGCCGCGACAAGCTTTCGCCAAGCGGGGCCGCCCTGCGCGCCGGGGTCAGCCTGCGCACCGTCCACGTCCACTTCCCGAACGAGGAAAGCCAGATCCTCGCCCTGAGCGACTGGTTTGACCGGATGCTCTATCCGGAGGGCGTCGTCGTCGCCTCCGGCCCCGACGACCTGCCTCGCTACTTCCACGACATCCACGCCATGGCCCTGCGACATCCCCTCACCCGGGTGATCGCCGCGAGCCGGAGCGGCGTCTGGAAGGAAGTGCGCCAGCGCCGCCGGGTGAAACGCCTGGATGCCGTCCGCAGCGCCGTGAAGGCGATCGGCGCGCCCCGAAAGGCCACCGCCGACGCGACGGCGATGCTGCTGAGCCTTTCCGGCGCGGACGCGTCCTTGCCGCTCCACGATCACGGTCTGCCGCTGGAGCGGATCCCGGACGTGATCGCCAACACGGTCGCCCTGATCGTCGCGCAGCTTCAGGAAAAGTCGAAGGGCGGAACGGGCTCGCTCTCGCAGCCCCACCCTCCGAAACGTCGAATGGGTCGGCCCTGAGCCTGGGGCCGACGCTCAAGGCGTGACCGGTCAGCGTCGGACTTGGGTCGATTCCCACCATCAGCCCACGGCCGACAAGTCTCCGTTCATCTGCACGCCCGCAATTCCAGCACAGCGGCTTGCCGCGCTCATCACACCAACTCGATCCGCGCCTGGTGGCCAGGCGCGGCGGCGAGGTGCTGGTCGCGGGTGATCAGGGGGCGTCGAGCGCTTCGGCGAGGGCGACATAGGTGGCGTCTGAGGCGGTGAGATTGCTCGGCAGCGCCCAAACCCGCGGCGACAGGAAGTCGTGCGGATACCGGCGCACGGGAATGTGGAGTGAACTCCTCGTTCAGGAACGCTTCGGCGCGGGGTTGGCGAAAATCCGGCCGCCGCCCAGCCGGCCGTGCAAGATTCCAAGGATCAAGGACCGGTACGCCGAGGCCCTTGAAGTGCGACACATTGCGGGTGACCACGGTCTTGCGATGCACGGCCGCGGTAGCGGCGATGAGGGCGTCCACCATGTCCTGCGGACGTTTGGCTGCGATCCGGCCCCACTCCAGGGCGACCTCGTCGCTGATCGGCAGGATCCGCCGCGCGTGATCCACGCGCAGTTGCTCAAGCCATCGATTAAACGAGACCGCCGCGGCGGCGTCGTTTCGGGTTTTCTGGCTGACACCCTTCATGATCTCGCCCAGCGTCACGACGCTCAGGAAGACCTGGTCCGGATCGACCGACCGCAGCCAGTCCCGCGCCTCGGCCCCGCCCACGCCGCGCTTCCGACAGGACATTGGTGGCGACCAGGCACATCAGAAATCGATGCTGCGGTCCGGTCCATGCGGCCGGTCATTGATGGCGTCGACCAGATCATCGGGCCACGGCTCGCCGGCGAGGATGTGATCCACGATCGACGGGCGCTTCGAGGTGAGCTGGCGATATTCCTTCTCAGACAGGACGACAGCCGCCGGCTCCCCCCGCACGCTGACGTGTTGCGGCCCGTCATCGACAGCGCGGCGCACGACTTCGCTGAGGCGGGCCTTGGCCTCTTGAAGTTGCCACACCGGCTCGTGGTTCGCCTTATTGGCGTTCGCGTTCATGAGAACCGCCCCTAACTAGTCTGACTAGTCTGACTAGTCTGACTAGTCTGACTAGTCTGACTAGTCTGACTAGTCTGACTAGTCTGTGGGGGAGGGTGTCCGCGCGTCAAGAGCGGCGGAACACCGGCGGCTTAATCCAGGTAGGCTCGCCGTTTTGGGGGTGCGCCGCGATCTGCCTGACGGTGGCCTTCCCTTCCGGGACAACGAGGTCAGAGCCATTTTCGGCCGTTGGAGCAATGGTCGGTCGCCCGCAGCATATGACACTCAAGGCGACGGCTACCCCACCGCCAGCGCCGGTTCCGGCGCGGCCTGGATCGCCGCCTGGAGTCGCTGGCGCAGGGCGGCCAGCTCGTCCCACAGGGCTTGTGGCAGGCGATCGGCGAAGCGCTCATAGAAGGCGGGGATCAGGCCGGCCTCTTCCATCCACACCTCGGGATCGACCGAGAGCAGCATGTGGATCTGCTCCGGCGTCAGCGACAGGCCAGAGGTGTCCAACGAGGCCGGGGTCGGCAGGTGGCCGATGGGGGTGGCGTGGGCGTCGGCCTTGCCTTCCAGGCGCTCGAAGATCCATTTCAGGACGCGGCTGTTCTCGCCATAGCCGGGCCAGACGAAGCGGCCTTCGGCGTCCTTGCGGAACCAGTTGACGAAATAGATCTTGGGCAGCTTTTCCGGATCGGCGTCCTCGCCCAGCTTCAGCCAGTGGGCGAAATAGTCGCCCATATTGTAGCCGCAGAAGGGCAGCATGGCGAAGGGGTCGCGGCGTAGCTCGCCAACCTTGTTCTCCGCCGCGGCCGTGCCTTCGGAGGCCACATTGGCGGCCATGAACACGCCATGGCTCCAATCGAAGGCTTCCGTGACCAGGGGCACCGCCGAGGCGCGGCGGCCCCCGAACAGGATGGCCGAGATCGGCACGCCCTTGGGGTCTTCCCACTCGGCGCCGATGATCGGGCACTGGCCGGCCGGGGCGGTGAAGCGGGCGTTGGGATGGGCGGCGGGCTCGGGCGAGTCCGGGGTCCAGGCGCGGCCCTTCCAGTCAGTCAGGTTGGCGGGCGCCTCGTCGGTGAGGCCCTCCCACCACACATCGCCATCCGGGGTCAGGGCCACATTGGTGAAGACGCTGTTGGCGTGCAGGGTGGCGATGGCGTTGGGGTTGGTGGCCAGGCCCGTCCCCGGCGCCACGCCGAAGAATCCCGCCTCGGGATTGATGGCGTAGAGGCGGCCATCCTCGCCGAAGCGCATCCAGCAGATGTCGTCGCCGATGGTCTCGGCCTTCCACCCGGCCAGGGTCGGCTGCAGCATGGCCAGGTTGGTCTTGCCGCAGGCGCTGGGGAAGGCGGCGGCCACATACTTCACCGCGCCCTGGGGCGAGGTCAGTTTGAGGATCAGCATGTGCTCGGCCAGCCAGCCCTCGTCCCGGGCCATGACCGAGGCGATGCGCAGGGCGTAGCACTTCTTGCCCAGGAGTGCGTTGCCGCCATAGCCGGAGCCGTAGGACCAGATCTGGCGGCTTTCCGGGAAATGGACGATGTATTTGATCGGATTGCAGGGCCAGGGCACGTCCTTTTGCCCAACTTCCAGCGGCGCGCCCACCGAGTGCACCGCCGGCACGAAGAAACCGTCATCGCCCATGGCGTCCAGGGCCTGTTTGCCCATCCGGGTCATCACCCGCATGGACAGGGCCACATAGGCGCTGTCGGTGATTTCCACACCCAGGGCGCTGATCGCCGAGCCCACCGGCCCCATGCTGAACGGCACCACATACATCGTCCGCCCGCGCATGCAGCCCTTGAACAGGTTCTGCAGGTCGGCGCGCATCTCTTCCGGGTCCAGCCAGTTGTTGGTGGGGCCGGCGTCCTTGGGGTCCTTGGAGCAGATGAAGGTGCGGCTTTCCACCCGCGCCACGTCGCTGGGGTCGGAGAGCGCGTAGAAACTGTTCGGCCGCTTGGCCGAATCGAGACGCTGCAGCGTGCCGGCCTCCACCAGACGGGTGGCCAGCATGTCCCATTCGGCCTGGGAGCCGTCGCACCAATGCACCTCATCGGGCTGGGTCAGGGCGGCGATCTCGCGCACCCAGGACACCAGGCCCTTGTGGGTTACCAGGGGATTTTCGAGTCCAGGAATCGACGGCGCGCCCGAAGGGCCGTCGTGGTTCTGGGAGGCGGTCATGGCGGCGTCCTCTGAGATTTTTCGTCGTTGTGGTGACGCTTTGCGCGACGATACATGCAACAGGGATGCCAAAGGCGAGCTCACCCCGCAAGCGCGCCGCAACGTAAGCCTCGGTGAACGCCCAACTTTTTGGCGCCCAAAGCGGGTGATCAAAAGATAGGCGCCGCCTCAGGCGTGCGGCGAGCCTTCTGATATCGCTGTCGCGGCGTTCGACCGCCCATAGAAGCTGATGCGGAACGGCTGACCCCAGAACACCTTGCCAAGGCCCCGCGCGGCCCGGTCCATCATCGCGGCGCGATCAGGCCGGCGCAGCACGCACAACACCAGGGCCAGGGCGCCATAGACCACGGCCTGGCCGGCGCCGATCGCACCCCAGCGCAGGATGCCCAGGCGGTCCGGAGGATCGGCGGCGGCGCAGTGCGCCACCGGCCCCTGGCCGTAGGCGAAAGCCCGGCGCAGGGTGTAGTTCAGCCTGAGTCGCTCGGGCGCCGGATCTTCCCAAACCCAGGCCAGTGGGGCCCAGGCGAAGCGGGCGCCGGCTCGCTGCATGGCGCCGAACAGAAGATCGTCTTCGCCGCCGCTTTGGTTGCGACTGGCCGAAAAGGGCTGCAGCGGATCGGGCAGGGCCGCGCGCCGCACAAGGCTGTCGCCACAGCCATAGTAGTGGGCGATCGGCCCGGCGGGGGCCGGATCAAGGCGGGAGAAGAACCGCTCCAGATAGGCCCGGTGCTTGACCACATGGGCCGGAGCGCGGGCGTGGACCGGGCCGAACACCACGTCGGCGTCGAACTGGGCCTGGACCGCAAGCAGAGCGGCCAACCAACCGCGAGGAGCCTCCTCGTCGTCATCGAGAAACGCGATCAGCTCGCCGGTCGCCGCCTCCATGGCTGCGTTGCGGGCGTTGGCCACGCCGGCCTGCGGCTCGTGCACGTAACGGACGGGAAAAGCGGCTCCGGCGGCCAGGCGCTCGACCAGGGCGCGGGCGGAAGGGCCGGCGTCGTTATCGACCACCACCAGCTCCAGCTGCGCCGGATCGACCCCGTCCTGCGCCAGGGCCGAGCCCATGGCGCGCTCCAGCGGCCCAAGCCGTCTTTGGGTCGGAATGATGAGGCTGATCCGCGGCGCCATGCCCCGCGGCTTACACCATATCGGTTAGCGAATTGCTTGGGCCGCAGGCCCGTCAGCCGTGCATTGCGCCCCAAAAGGTCCACGCGCCCAGGCCCATGAAGATCACGGCGGCGGCGATGCGGATGTATTTCAGGGGCGCGATGCGCGTCGCCGCCTCGCCGAAGAACACCGCCGGCACATTGGCCAGCATCATGCCGATGGTGGTGCCGGCGGCGACCCGGAACACGTCATGGAAGCGCGCGGCCAGGGACAGGGTGGCGATCTGTGTCTTGTCGCCCATCTCGACCAGGAAGAAGGCGATGGCCGTAGTGGCGAAGGCGCCCCAGTGCGTGCTCTCGCCCTGGGCCTCGTCCTCCTTGTCGGGGATCAGCGCCCAGACGGCGGTGGCGAAGAAGGAGGCCGCGACCACATATTGCAGCCAGCGGCCGTGCAGAAAGTCCGAGATCAAAAACCCGGCCGTGGCGGCCAGGCCGTGGTTGGCCAGGGTGGCCACAAAGATGCCGGCGATCACCGGCCAGGGCTTGCGAAACCGCGTGGCCAGGACGATGGCCAGCAGCTGGGTGCGGTCGCCGATTTCGGCCAGGGCGACGACCATCGCCGAAATCAGCACAGGCTCCAAGGCGCGACCTTTCGAGGAGGGCGACGCGCGGCTGGAACCCGCGCCGCAGGGCGTGTATCCCCTGCCCGATCAGGCGACAAGCGGCGATAAGGAGCAGGACCCATGGCCAAGACGGCGGGCGAGATCACCATCTTCCACAACCCGGCCTGCGGCACGTCGCGCAACACGCTGGCCGCCATCCGCGACGCCGGGCATGAGCCCAAGGTGGTGGAATACCTCAAGGCCGGCTGGAGCAAGGCTCAGCTTAAGGACATCCTCAGGGCCCTGGACGCCGCCCCGCGGGATATCCTGCGCGTGCGCGGGACCCCAGCCGAAGCGCTGGGCCTTACGGGCGCCGAGGCCACAGACGATGCCATCTTGGACGCCATGGTCGCCCACCCGATCCTGGTGGAGCGCCCGATCGTGCTGTCGCCCAAGGGCGCAGCGCTTTGCCGTCCCGTGGACAAGGTGCTGGCGCTGATTTGAGCCCCTGGGACTACGCCGCCTGCTTCTGCTCCACAGGCAGCAGGGAGCCAACGACCAGGCGGCTCAGCATCCGCCCCTCGAGCGGCAGGATGGCGTCGACGAACCGGTCGGTGGCGGTGGAGCCCATGGCCGGCGGGGCCTTGAGCAGTCCTGCGTCGACCTGGAAGGTCTCCTGCACGCCGTCGACCAGCAGGCCAGCCACCCGGTCCTCATGCTGCACCACCACGATCACGTGGCGCGAGGAGGGGTCGGTCAAACCCAGGCCCAGGCGATTACGCAAGTCCAGCACCGGGATCACCGCGCCGCGCAGGTTGATCACGCCGCGGATATAGTCCGGCGTCTGGGGCATGGGGGTGGCGGGGGTCCAGCCGCGGATCTCGCGCACCGCGCGGATGTCGATGCAGAATTCCTGATCGGCGATCTCGAACGAGATCAGCTCCAGGATGGCGCCGGGGGCCTCGGCGGAATCGGTCATCTGCGCAGGTCCTTGTGAACGGATGGGGCGATGGGGCGGTGAGGCTCGATCACGCTAGAATTCTTCCCAATTGCCGGATGGCTTGCCGCCGCCCGAGCGCACCGAGGCCGCGATCCTGGCCTGGGCCTGGGCCACCGGGTTGCGGGCTGGGGTGTGACGGCCGGGCCGGGCCACCTCCGGTCGCGCCTGGTAACGTTCAGCGCCTGTCTGAAAGCGGCTGACCAGGTCGCTCAGCACCACCGCCTCGGACTTGAGGCCAGCGGCGGCGGCGGTGGCTTCCTCGACCATGGCGGCGTTCTGCTGAGTCACCTGATCCATCTGGTTGACCGCGGTGTTGACCTGGCTAAGGCCAGTAGCCTGCTCCTGGGACGACAAGGCGATTTCGGCGATCAGGGCGTCGATCTCGCCAACCTTGGCGACGATCCCGCCCAGGGCCTGCCCCGTGTCACCCACCAGGCGCACGCCGCGCTGCACCTGTTCGGAACTGCTGGCGATCAGGGACTTGATCTCCTTGGCCGCGTCGGCGGAGCGTTGCGCCAAGGCGCGAACTTCCTGGGCCACCACCGCGAAGCCACGACCGGCGTCACCGGCGCGGGCGGCCTCGACCCCGGCGTTGAGGGCTAGAAGATTGG
The DNA here is from genome assembly GCA_036494815.1 of Caulobacteraceae bacterium. Classification (GTDB taxonomy): domain Bacteria; phylum Pseudomonadota; class Alphaproteobacteria; order Caulobacterales; family Caulobacteraceae; genus Poindextera. Next base: position 58,248 of record DASXNV010000004.1, on the reverse strand, counting down.
TCTGGAAAGCGATTTCGTCGATCACCCCGATGATCTGGGTGATCTTGCCCGAGCTCTGTTCGATCTCGCTCATGGCGGTCACGGCCTGGCCCATGACCTCGCCGGAGCGCTCAGCGTCAGTCTTGGCGGCGGACGCGGCGGCGTTGGCCTGCTTGGCCCCCTCGGCGCTGCGGCGCACCGTGGCGGTGATCTGGTCCAGGGCGGCGGCCGTCTGTTCCAGGCTGGCGGCTTGCTGCTCGGTGCGCCGGGACAGATCGTCCGAGGCCGAAGAAATTTCGTCCGATCCGCTACGCAGGGCGCCTGACGCCGCCGCGATCGAGCCCATGGCCTCGCGCAGGCTGTCGGTGGCCTCGTTGAAGTCGCTCTTGATCTGTTGGTAGCGGCCGGCAAACTCTGTGTCGATGCGCACGGTCAGGTCTCCCCGCGCCAACCGCTGCAGGCTGTCCGCGAGGGCCGAAACCATGGAATTTTGCTGCTCTTCGCTCTCGCGGCCGGCTTCGCGCTTGGCCCGCTCGAGTTCGACCTGGGTGATGTCAGAAGCGAACTTGACCACCTTGTAGGGGCGGCCCGTCTTGTCGAGGACGGGGTTGTAGGCGCCCTGGATCCAGATCTCCGAGCCGCCCTTGCCGACCCGCTGGTATTTGTCGGCGAAATAGCGGCCCTCTCCCAGTGATCGCCAGAAGCTTTTGTATTCCGCGCTCTGGGCATAGGTCGGGCTGACGAACATGCTGTGATGCCGCCCTTTCACCTCCGACAGGGTGTAGCCCATGGTCTTTAGGAAATTGTCGTTAGCGGTGATGATGGTTCCGTCGAGCTCGAACTCGATCACGGCCTGAGAGCGGTTGATGGCCGCAACCATCGCCTCCAACTCGGACATGCGCTCCAGCTCTTTGGTTTGATCGCGACGTCCACCAAACAAGCCCATCGGATATCTCCAGCTCGACCGCGCGCGAGCCCACGGTTCAGGCTCCAAATGCATAACCAAGAGGAGGAGCTGAATCGGTTAAGGGTGTTCTAATTTCGGGGCGGTCGCCCAGGGAGCAGGCCAGGGACGAGGGATGAGCTCCGCTCGTCAGCCGCTGGTCGCCACCGCAGCGGGCGGCGGGGGATCGATCATCGCTCCGGTGATGCCGGCGCCGTCAAGGGCTTCGACCAACTCGCCAATGGTGGTCTCCAGCTCGGCCGCATCGCGCCCGCGCAGGACGAGGTTCGAACCATAGCCGTCCTGGCTGAAGAAGGGATAGCTGCCCAGCGACATGGCAGGATGGGCCCTGGCCACCCGCTCCAGCGGCTCGGCGATCACACCCTCGCCAAAGCCCTCGACGCGGACCGTGCGCGACAGCACCACCGCCCCACCCTTCAGCCGCCAGCCCACATCCTCCAGCATACCGCGCATCACCTGGGGTACGCCGGCCATGACGAAGACATTGCCGATCGTGAAGCCTGGCGGTCCGCCCACCGGGTTCTTGATCAGCTCGCCGCCCTCGGGCACCCGCGCCATGCGCCGGCGCGCGGCGTTCAGCTCACCCTGCCAGCGGGCGGTCATCATGGCGATGATATCGGGGTGCTCGTACAGTTTGACGCCGAACGCGGCCGCCACGCAGTCGGCGGTGATGTCGTCGTGGGTCGGGCCGATGCCGCCGGTGGTCAGCACATAGTCGTAGCGCCCGCGCAGGGCGTTGAGCGCCGTGACGATCTCGTCCTGGATATCGCCCACCACACGCGCCTCGGCCAGGTCGACGCCGTGGGTTCCGAGATATTTGGCGATGGTGTTGAGATTGGTGTCCTGGGTGCGGCCCGACAGGATCTCGTCGCCGATGATCAGAACCGCGGCCGTCACCCGCTCAGCTGTCGCATTCACCCGGCCGCTCTCCTATGGTCCCGCTTTCCTCGTCACCCTTCGAGTTAGGCTTCCCATGCAGTTCCCGCAACCGCTGGCGCACGGCGTTCTGGTGCGGCGCTATAAGCGCTTCCTGGCCGATGTGGTGCTGGACGACGGAACAGAGATCACCGCCCACTGCCCCAATCCCGGGGCCATGCTGGGGCTGAACAGCCCCGGTTTCGAGGTCTGGCTGTCGCACTCGCCCGATCCCAAACGCAAGCTGGCCTACACCGTCCAGCTGGTGAAAGCGGACGGCGCCCTGGTGGGGATCAACACCCTGCTGCCGAACAAGCTGACTGCCGAAGCCCTGGCGACGGGGATCATCGGCGAGGTGGCCGGCTATGAGCAGGTGCGAGCCGAAGTGCGTTATGGCGAAGCCAGCCGGGTCGATTTCCTACTGCAAAGCGAGGAACGGCCGGCCTGCTGGCTGGAGGTGAAGAACTGTCACCTGTCGCGGACGGCTGGCCTGGCGGAGTTTCCAGACTGTGTGGCGGCGCGCTCGCTCAGGCACCTGCGCGAACTTGCGGCCATGGTCGCCGCCGGGGACCGGGCCGTGGTGCTGTTCGTGGTTCAGCGCATGGACTGCGAGGCCTTTTGCGCCTGCTACGAACTCGATCCGGCCTTCGCCAACGGGCTCGACCATGCCGCAGAGGCCGGGGTCGAGGTGCTGATCTATGCGTGCGACGTGGCCGTAGATGGCGTGCGGATCAGCCGCCGGCTGCCGTGGCGGCGCGCTGTCTAGGCCTGGTTGACGATATTGCCCTTCAGGGTCGGCGAGCCGTCGCCCGCCAGATCCAGACGCGTGCCGGGCAGACGCAGGGGGCCGGCCAGAGCCCAGTTGACCTGATCGATCCCCGCCGGCGATCCGGGGCGGCGCGCCATGAGATAGCGCAGCGAGATGCGCTCATGATCGGCGGCGTCCGGCTGGGTGCCGTGCAGGGTGCAAGCGTGCCAGATGGCGGTGAAACCGGTCTGGCCGGTGAGGACCCGCTGGCCCACCTCGACCTCGCCCCCACGCCGATCGCCATAGCGCCAGGTATCGGGACCAGTCCGCGCCAGATCGTGCGGAAACACCGTAGCCCCCAGGCGGTGGCTGCCATCGAGCAGGAACAGGGGCGCGTCGCTGCGCGCAACCGGGTGCAGGTAGCAATAGAGGGTGACGAAGTCGGCGTCGCGGTCCTTGAAATCGATCAGGTCCTGATGGAAGTCGATGCCGTAGAAATAGGTGATGTCGCGATATTCCGGCCGCACATAGGGGCCGAGATTATTGACCAGATCACCGCCGATCTTGGTCTTGACCCACTGGGGGATCACGCTTTCCGGCACGCCGCAGACGATCTTGCGGTTCAGGATCTCGTAGTCCGAGCCCAGAAGCGTGGTCAGGGCCGAGGTGATCGGCTCGGCCTGCTCCACAAAGCCCAGGCGGTCTTCGAAGCGGTCTAGCAGGTTGCGCCCCAGCCGCGGATTGACCCCAGTATATTGCGGATCAGCCAGGAAGTCGGCCTCGTCCATGAACAGCGATCCGTCGAAACGGCGGTTCTGGTGGATGGCGGCCAGCAGGCCGCCGGCCTCGCCGGCGTCCAACGGCTCATCCAGAAAGTGCCGGCCAAATTCGACGAAATCCCGCAGAACCGCGGGCGCCGCCACAATCGTCTGCCCGAAGTCCATGCAATGTCCCAGGTCGAAGCGGAAGGTGAGTCCGGCCCTAAGGGTTTCGCATCTGGGTTAACGTGACCTAAAGTCATGCCTGTGGCACGTGCGACGCGCCTGCGACGTGGGTTCAAAGCTATCCTTAACGAGTCCTCTCTAGCCTCGGCGCGGATCATGCCCAGCCCAGCTCCCCAAGCCGCCCCTAACGCCGACCCAGGACCCGATAACGGCCTGCTGCGGCTGGAGCGCGGCCTGATTCCCAGGGCGTTGATCGACGAGGCGGTCGCGACATTGATCGATCTCATCGACACCGCCGCAGGCGAGCCTGGCGCAGGCGACCTGGACGCCCGGGTGGACCGGCTGAAAGCCAAGGATCGGGCGCGGCTGGGGGTGGTCTATGACGCTTTTCGCGAAACCACCGCCTTTTGCAACATCATCACCGCCCCTGAACTGCAGGCCGCCGCCGCGGCCATGATCGGCGCCGAGCGCCTGCATTCGCCGTTCCAGCACGCCGTCTTTCGCCTGGATATGGCCGGCGAGCATTGGCGTGGGTTCCGCTGGCACCAGGACTATCCCTACAACATGCTGTCCGATCGCTTCGTCACCGCCTGGGCGCCCCTGACCCCGGCCAGCCCGGCCAACGGCGCCATCGATATCGCTCCGCGCCTGTCCGACCGCATCCATCCGGTGGAGATCCGCTTCAAGCGTGACGCCGAGGGCCGCAGTCTGGGCACACGCGACGCCTTCATCGCCGCCCGCCTGCAAGAAGGTTTCGAGGCCGACGCCGAGACCCTGAGCCTGGACCCCGGCGATGTGGCCCTGTTCCACAACCGGCTGGTCCACCGCTCGGGCTTCAATCCCGGCCCGCGCCATCGCTATTCCATCCAGGTCCGCTTCGGCGACCTGTTGGCGCCCGAAGTGATCGCGCGCGACTGGCGTCACCGGCGCGTGGACGGCTTCGACAGCTTCAAGGCGCTGCACCCCCATCTGATCGAATACGAGGAAGTCTGATGATCCCCGCGGACGAGACCCTGCGCGCCCTGTTGAAACAGCACCTGGACGATCACGACCTGATCGCCAACCTGGCCTCGTTCGGCCGGCGCATGCACTTCATGAAAGCCTTCGCCCACTATGAGGTGTTCCAAATGGTGCGCGACCTGCCGGGCGATATCGTCGAGTGCGGGGTCTACAAAGGCGCTTCGCTGCTGACCTTCGCCCGCTTTCTGGAGACCTTCTGTCCCGGCGACCGCACCCGCAAGGTGCTGGGCTTCGATCATTTCCGCGGCCTGGCCGATCGCTCGGAAAAGGACGGCCTGGACGCGCGGGTCGGCAATACCGCCGAGGGCTGGAACCCGGCCCAGTTCCGCGACACCCTTTTCGCCCTGGTTGACGCCTTCAACGCCGACAGTTTCGTGCCCCAGCGGGCGCGCGTGGAATTGATCGACGGCGATGTGTGCCAGACCGCAGGCGCCTACGCGGCCGAGCATACCGGCATGCGCATCTCGCTGCTGCATCTGGACATGGATCTCTATGAACCGACCCTGGCGGCGCTGGAGGCCTTCTGGCCCCGCCTTCTCACCGGCGGAGTGGTTCTGTTCGACGAGTACGCCATCCGTGAATGGCCGGGCGAGTCCGAAGCGGTGGAAACCTTCTTCAAGGGCAAGGTCCCCCGGATCGAAAAGTTCGGCTGGGCTTCCGCGCCCGGGGGCTTCTTCGTCAAGAGTTGAAGTTTCGTGCTAGGATGGCGACATTAGACCGACATCATTCCCCTCGGCCGCCGCGCCCTTCATCGCCCGGCCGAGCAGTTTTAGACTGACGAGACAGCCATGAACGATCTTGCAGGCCTGGACGCCCCCGTGGCCCGGCGCACATCGGGGATCAAGATCCACAAGCCGGAGGATTTCGAGGGCATGCGCCGCGCCGGCAAGGTGGCGGCCGAGTGCCTCGACATGCTGACCCCCTATGTCAAACCGGGCGTGGTCACCGACGAGCTGGACCGGCTGGCGCGGGAGTTCACCCTGGATCACGGGGCCCTGCCCGCCTGCCTCTATTACCGGGGCTATTCCAAGACGGTTTGCATCTCGCCGGGCCACGTGGTCTGCCACGGCATTCCCAGCTCGCGGACCCTGCGCGATGGCGAGATCGCCAATATCGACGTGACGGTGATCATCGACGGCTGGCACGGCGACACCAGCCGCATGTACCTGGTGGGCGATGTGCCGACCCGCGCCAGGCGCTTGGTGGACATCACCTATGAAGCTCTGGACCGCGGCCTGGCGGCGGCCAAGCCCGGCGCGCGGCTGGGCGATATCGGCTACGCCATCCAGTCCTATGTGGAAAACCAGCGCTGCTCGGTGGTGCGCGATTTCTGCGGCCACGGCCTGGGCCAGGTGTTCCACGACAATCCCAACATCCTGCACTTTGGCCGCAAGGGCGAGGGCGAGGTGCTGAAGCCAGGCATGTTCTTCACCATCGAGCCCATGGTCAATCTCGGCAAGCCGCAGGTGAAGCTTTTGTCCGACGGCTGGACGGCGGTGACCCGCGACAAGTCCCTGTCGGCCCAGGCCGAGCATTCGGTGGGGATCACCGAGGACGGGCTGGAGATCTTCACCCAGTCCCCCGCCGGCCTCTACCGCCCGACCACCGCCTGAGCGACGCGCCGTCCCAGCAGCCCGGCTACGCCGAGGTCATGCGCCGGGCGTTGAAGCTGTCGGCCTCATCGGTGATCCTGCTGCGCCACCCTTCCGGCGACCCGACCCCGTCCGGTCCGGAGGTGGCCATGACCAGGCAGGTGGCGCAGGCTGGGCGGGCGCTGAACATCGCCGTCCACGACCCTCTGGTGGTGGGGCGCGAGGGCGTGGCGAGTTTGAAGGCGTTGGGACTCTTTTGAGCGGCCGTCCTACCCAAAACGCTCGGCCATCCAATCGGGCACGCGGGTCGGGCGGCGGCTCGCCGCATCGATCAGGCACCACTCGGACGTAGCCTGGGCGCAGACCTCGCCGTCCGGGCCGTCGATGCGCACATAGCGGATAAAGCGGGCGCCATGGCGCGGGCCAACCCAGGTGCGGATCTGAGAGGTCTCACCCGGCAGGAGCGGGCGGCGATAGTCGATCTCGTGCCGCAGCACGACCCAGGCCCAGGCGTCCTGCTCGTCCGCGTCCATGCGGGCGCTCCAATGGGCGGTGGCCGCCTCCTGAACCCAGCGCACATAGACGACGTTGTTCACATGGCCGTTGACGTCGAAATCGTCAGCGGCGGGATCGATGGGAAAAGAAAAGACCTGCTGGCCCGCCGGCGGCTCGAGCGGCTTCATCCACGGCCTATTCGGCCAGGACGCCTTTTTCGATCATGAAGGTCTTCAGCTCGCCTGCCTGGAACATCTGGCGGATGATGTCCGAGCCGCCGACAAATTCGCCCTTCACATAGAGCTGCGGAATGGTCGGCCAGTCGCTATAGGCCTTGATGCCCTGGCGCAGCGGCTCGCTCTGCAGCACGTCCACCCCGGCATATTCCACGCCCAGGTGATCGAGGATCTGCACCACCACGGCCGAGAAGCCACAGCGGGGTTGGTCGGGCTCGCCCTTCATGAACACTACGACCGGATTTTCATCCACGGTCTTGGCGATGAACTCGGACACCTTGTCGGCGACTTCGGGGGACAGATCGGTCACGGCTGGAACTCCGCCGAAAGAGGAATTGACCCTTCAGCTAGGCGCCCCGAAGGGCTCGGTCAAGCTCTGCGGGTGCGATCATTGGTCGGGGCGGGCGCAAAGCGCGCCATTTCGATCTGGGCGGCCGCGCCAGGGGGCAGCTCACTTTCGGCTACGGCGGCCAGTTCAGCCAGCCGGTCGGGCCGATCGGTGGCGATCTGCACGCTGGCCAGGGCCGGCTCGGTCAGGGCATAGGCCAGGCAGATGCGTTCGGCTGTCCAGTTCGGCGTCTTGTCGAGAAAGGCGTAGGTGCCCGCGCCCGCCAGGGGATGGGCGCCGGACAGGCCCGGCTTGGCGGAGGTCGCCGCCGCCTGGCCGCTTTGGAAACGTTCGGGATGGAAGTCATAGCCAAGGATGGCCATGTCCTGGTCGATGGCGGCCTTTAGCCGCAGCCGCTCCTTCCAGCCCGAAACCAGGCTGAATGGCGTACACATGATGTCGAAGGCGCCGGTGGTGATATAGGCGTCCATGGCGTCGTCCTGGCCGGCGACCCCCAGCCGCCGGACCCGGCCGGTGGCGCGAAAATCCTTCAGCCTGCCGAGCGCATGGGGCGACAGCTCTTCGGTTCGCGGATCGTCGAGGATGATCGCGTCCAGATAGGAAAAGCCTGTGCGACCCAGCACCGCCTCCACACTCCGCTGCAGGCCCTCTGGGGAGAAGTCCCGGTGCGGTTGGCCGTTCAGGGGATGACTGGCGCCCAGGCGCCAGGCGATGAACACCAAGCGCCGCTCAATGGAATGGACGGCCCGGGCCAGGCCGTCGGCGATGGCCGGATTCAGGCCGGTCACCTCAAAGGTGTTGATCCCGTTTTCCAGCGCCGCATAGACCAACTCCTCCCAGTCCTGGACGCGTGACCGCGCCTGACTGTCCCGCAGCACCAGGGATAGGGCCGAGACCACCGTTCCCGTCACGCCGAGGGGGCGGTAACGCACCGTGGCTAGCCCTGGCCGGCCGAGGGCGCCGAGGTCTCCAGCGCCAGGGCGTGCAGCACCCCGCCGACCTTGCCGTTCAGCGCGGCATAGACCAGTTGGTGCTGGCGCACGCGCGGCAGGCCTGAAAAGGCGCCGGAGGTGATACGCGCTCGATAGTGGTCGCCGTCTCCCGCCAGGTCGTCGATAGCGATCTCGGCGTCAGGAAAGGCGGCGCGCAGCTCGGCTTCCAGTGCGTCGGCGGTCATGGGCATGGCGGTGCTGGGTCCAACTCCGGGCCGGTTCGTGACGCGATTCTATCACGCCTGATGCTGACGGCGTATGGATAACAACTGGTTTCCAAAACTGGCCAGAGCTGTAGAGCCAGCGCACTAAAGAATATCGTGCCCGCTCAGGTACAGGCTGCTGGCATGGCCGCCCGTCAGGTCGACGACGTCGCCATTGGAAAAATCGATGCTGGCATAGGTCCCGTGATCGACAAAGGTCTCGGTCAGGCCGGCCTTCAGATAGGCGGTGATGTCGATCTGATCGTGAGCGCCGCCGGCGCCGAAATCGGTGATGGTCTCCAGCTTGTTGCCCGGCGTGACGACGAAGGTGTCGGCGCCGCCGCCGCCGGTGAGGGTGTCCGAGCCCTTGATGGCGGTGATGACATTGTCCATCGTATTGCCGACGAGGGTCGCGCCCGCAGCCTTGCCGATCAGATTCTGTACATTGGCCGACAGGGTGAAGCTGGAATAGGCGACGACGGTCTCGTTCGGCGTGCCGGCCGCGACAACGATGACATCGTTGGAGTGAGAGACGGTGAACACGTCATTGCCGCCAGCGCCGCCGATCAGGGTGTCGCCGCCATTGACGCTGGTCATATAGTCGCCGCCCGCCGCGTTGCCGGTCGCCGTCAGCCCCGCGCCCGCAAGCCGCAGGACATGGACGTTGTCGGGCATGCTGAAGCTGACGCTGGAGACGATGACATCGGCGCCCTGCCCGCTCAGTGACACCACCTTGTCGCCCACATTGTTGACGTAGAAGGTGTCGACGCCAGCGCCGCCGACCAGGGTGTTGGCCCCGCCGAGGCTGGTCAGGCTATCGCCCGCGCCATTGGCGGTGGCGGTCAGACCGGCGCCCTTCACCGTCAGGGTCTCCACATTGGCCGGCAGGGCGTAGCTGACCGTGGAGATGATCGTGTCCGTGCCTTGGCCGGCCAACTCGACGACCTTGTCGCCGACATTGTTCACATAATAGGTGTCATCGCCCAGGCCGCCGATCAGGGTGTTGGCCCCGCCGGTGCTGGTCAGGTGATTGCTCATGCTGTTGCCGGTGGCGGTCAGGCCCGAGCCGTTGACGGTGATGTTCTGGATATTGGCCGGCAGAGCGTAGCTGACGGAGGCGATCACCGACTCGTTGAGCGTGCCGGCCGCGACCGAGATCGTGTCGGCCGAATTGTTGACATAATAGGTGTCACCGCCGGTCCCGCCGGCAAGGTTCACCGCGTTGTTGGTCGCCAGCGAGTAGGCGTGGATATAGTCGATCTGGTAGGTCGCTGGAAACTTGGTGGTCGAATTCGGCGCTCCGGGCCAGTTGCCGCCCACCGATAGGTTGGCGACCATATACATGGCCTTGTTCATGCCCAGCGGCGTCGCCACCGACCCCACCGCCGCGCCATCGATGAACCAGGTGATGGTGGTGGCCGTCCACATCAGGCCATAGGTATGGAAGCCCGTGAGCAGGTTCGGCACATAGGTCGGGAAGCTGATATAGGACGCCGCGCCCGCGGCGTTGTCCCAATGCACCGTCTCATGCACCGTGTTCGGCGCATCATTGACCGATTCAAAGACGTCGATCTCGTTGTCGCCCTTGCCATCGGCCGGCAGCAGCCAGAAGGCGGGCCACATGCCTACGGGGGTCGACGGGAACTCGGCCTTCATCTCGAAATAGCCGTAGGTCTGGGAAAAGCTCTTCTGGGTCGTGATCACGCCGGAGGTATAGGCGTAGTTCCACAGCAAGGGCTTATCGGCGATGTAGGTCGGGGCCGCGGTGATCGACAGCACGCCGTTGCTGATCGAAAACGGATTGATCCCCAGAGCCTTGGTTCCCGTCCCGGCGAAGGTGGGATCCACGTCGATATCGAGTTCACCAGAACCGAGCAGCGTGTGGGCGTTGAGCGAGGTCACAGCCGACCAGCCATAGGACGTCATCCAGACACCGGTCTTGGTGGTCGGGTTCCACGGACTGAAACTGTTGAACTCGTCGTCGAAGGTCATCACCTTACCGCTGACGTTCGCCGCCAGCTGGAAATTGGCGGCGGTGAAATTGCCGATGGTGGTGTTCTTGAAGTCGATCAGGTCGGTGGACGACAGTTTCAGGACCACGTCAGACCCGACCTGAGTCATGGCCGCCTGGACCTGGGCGAATGTGGTGAAATTGAAACCGGTCAGGCGGACGATGTCGGTATTCGTCGCCCCGGCATGAAAGCCGACGATCACGTCCTTGCCCGAGCCCGGTTGGAACAGGAAGTAATCGCCCCCGGCGCTGACCAGCACATCATCGCCGCCGGCGCCCATGAGGCTCTCGCCGGCCCTGTCAGCGGTGATGATATTGGCGCTGGCGTTGCCGACACCGACCACGGGCTCCCAGGTCCCGTTCAAGATCAGGTTCTGGACGCCGGAGGGCAGGACATAGCTGACGGTGGTGGCGATCACCGTGTCGACGCCGCTGGTTCCGGCCACCACCGTATCCTTGAGCGACCCGATGACGAAGGTGTCGTCTCCAGTTCCGCCGATCAGGGTTTCGCCTTTGTTGCTCCCATACAATTCCTCGGCGCCCGCCCCCGCGACCAGGGTCGTCGTGCCGGAGCCCCAAACGGTCTTGATTGGCGCCCCGCTGACCGCCAGCCAGACGCCGTCATAGTTATAGTAACCCGTCGTCGTCATGCGTACATCCCGCGCGCGAATCCGGCAACAACGCCAGGTAGAATTTCAGGAACCCGGGGGATATTCCCCAAGTCGTCGTTAACGATCAAGGAAATTCTACATGGATCCGGCTATTTTTAGCCCTGCGCATTTATAAAGCAGCGACGAATCCGAGTGTGACATTCCTAAAACATCGGAGAAAGCAAACAAACAAGCTTAGCCATAGCGAACTTATACAGCAATAACCCCCCATGCTACCGCCATATAGAAATATATAGGCTGCGACATACCGTCACCACCTTACTTTCACATCGATATTCTGCAAATCACCGCGGCCGACATAAAGAAATAGCTAAACAACATGCACGTGCCGTTCGGATCTGACGTGAAATTCAGTCGATGCGATTCGTATAGTGGGTTGGCCGCCGATAGATCGACTCAGGTATTGCCGCTGGGCGACCGCGCGAATTCTTTTGTGACGCCCTTCGAAACGAGCAAGGCTCCAGGCCGGGATTCGAGCGGCATGAGGCTTAGCGCGAAGCGGCTTTCAGCCCGCACCCCGCTTTGAACCTTCAGGACAGATCACGACTTGTGATTCTGGATTGCTCCACTCCAGACGCATCGCGATCTAAGCCATATAGGCCGGCATCCAGGCTTCGTTAGCCGCGCGCAGATCCCGTAGCGGGATACCGAACAGGCCGGTCGAGGCGAACACCTCGCCGCCAGCCCTGCCCACCAAAGCGGCGTTGAGACCCGCTTCGATGGCGGAGGCGATCACCGCCTCGGGCTGACCGGTGGCGATCAGATAGCGGCCCTGGTCCTCGCCGAACAGGAAGCAATGGGCATGGGTGGTGCTGGTGGCGTCCAGCGTGAGCCCGACGTCGGAAGCCAGGGCCATCTCGGCCGCCGCCACCACGAGTCCGCCATCGGATAGGTCATGCACCGCCGAAACCCGGCGGCTTCGGATGAGGCCGCGGACGAAATCGCCGCTGCGCCGCTCCATCTGCAGATCCACCGGCGGCGGCGCGCCATCTTCACGGCCCAGGAGCTCGCGCAGATAAAGGCTGGCGCCCAGTTCGCCGTGGCTGACCCCGATCACGATCAGGGTGTCGCCCGCGCGCAGGCCGGCGAAGTCCATCCGCAGGGCGTAGTCGGGCAACAGACCTACTGCGCCCACCGTGGGCGTCGGCGGAATGGCCGCGCCGTTGGTCTCGTTATACAGCGAGACATTGCCGCTCACGACCGGGAAGTCGAGCGCCCGGCAGGCCTCGCCCATGCCGTCGATGGCGCGGACGATCTGCCCCATGATCTCGGGCCGCTCCGGGTTGCCGAAATTGAGGTTGTCGGTGATGGCGATGGGATCGGCGCCTACCGAGGTCAGGTTGCGCCAGGCCTCGGCCACCGCCTGCTTGCCGCCTTCGTAAGGATCGTTCTGCACATAGCGCGGAGTGCAGTCGGAGGTCATGGCCAGACCCTTGCGCGTGCCATGGACACGCACCACGCCGGCGTCGGCGCCGGTGGCGCTGTCCTCGAGCGTGTCGGCCATCACGTGGCGGTCGTACTGCTCCCACAGCCAGCGCTTGGAGGCTACGTCGGGGCAGGTCATGATCTTCATCACCGCCTCGGTCCAGTCGCTGGGCGCCGGGATGAGTCTCGGATCGAGATGCGGGTGCAGCGTCGGCTGCACCCAGGGCCGGTCATACAGCGGCGCGTCGTCCGACAGGGGCCCCAGAGGCAGGTCACAAACCACCTCGCCCTTGTGCTTGAGCACGATGCGGCCGGTGTCGGTGGTCCAGCCGATGGTGGCCGCATCCAGGCCCCATTTCTCGAAGATGCGCTCGCCGTCATGTTCACGCCCGGGCTTGAGGATGGCCAGCATCCGCTCCTGGCTCTCCGACAGCATCATCTCATAGGCGGTCATGCCCTCTTCGCGCTGGGGCACGGCGTCGAGATCGAGCTCGATGCCCACCCCGCCCTTGCCGGCCATCTCCACCGAGGATGAGGTCAGGCCCGCGGCGCCCATGTCCTGGATCGCCGCCACCGCGCCGGTGGCCATCAGCTCCAGGGTGGCCTCGATCAGCAGCTTTTCGGCGAAGGGGTCGCCGACCTGGACCGTGGGGCGCTTCTCGTCGGAATCCTCGTCAAACTCGGCCGAGGCCATGGTCGCGCCGTGGATGCCGTCACGGCCGGTCTTAGAGCCGTAATAGACCACCGGCAGGCCAGCGGAGGGGGCGGCCGAATAGAAGATCTTGTCAGCGTCGGCCAAGCCTACGCACATGGCGTTGACCAGGATATTGCCGTCATAGCCCTTATGGAAATTGGTCTCGCCGGCCACGGTGGGCACGCCCACGCAATTGCCATAGCCGCCGATGCCCGAAACCACGCCAGCCACCAAACGCTTGGTCTTCGGGTGCGCCGGATCGCCGAAGCGCAGGGCGTTGAGCAGGGCCACCGGCCGCGCGCCCATGGTGAAGACATCGCGCATGATGCCGCCGACGCCGGTCGCCGCACCCTGATAGGGCTCGATATAGCTGGGGTGGTTGTGGCTCTCCATCTTGAAGATGCAGGCCTGGCCGTCGCCGATATCCACCACGCCCGCGTTCTCGCCCGGCCCCTGAATCACCAGCGGCCCCTTGGTGGGCAGCTTGCCCAGGTGTTTGCGGCTGGACTTGTAGGAGCAGTGCTCCGACCACATGACGCTGAACACGCCCAGCTCCACCGCATTGGGTTCGCGGTTCAGGCGGCGCACGATCAGATCGTATTCGTCGGACTTCAGGCCATACTCTTGCGCGAGCTCGGCCATGGGCTTGGCGGGGGTGGCGTGGGCGTCGTTCATGGCCGCCTTCTACCCGGACTCGTCGTCACGGGCGAGTATCTTGGGGAACAATCCGGCCTGGAAATGGTTGATTCCCCTGAGGCGGCTTCAATCGCCTCGCATAGAATGGAGTAAGCCGATGGGTACGGAACCCAACAAGCCCCAGCATCAGCAAAGTCCCGGCCAGCAGAAGGCCGCTCCCGGCCAGCAGCAACGCCAGGGCGAGCGCCAACCGGGCCAGGGCGCGCCGGGCCAGCCGGGCCAGCCGGGCCAGGGCGATAAACGCTAACGCCCCCGAAAATCCATAGCTAGATGAGCGGAGCGGCTGAAAGGCCGCTCCGTTTCTCGTTTTTGAAGCTGAGGGCGTTTTAGGCCGACGCCAAGGCGCTCTGGAACAGGATCGCGCCGTCCGCCGAACCGAGCTCGGCCTCGAACGAGCGATCCGGGTGGGGCATGACGCCCAGCACATTGCCTGGGCCGTTGATGATCCCGGCGATCGCCCGCGCCGAACCGTTGGGGTTCTGGCGATAGCGAAACACCACCTGGCCCTCGCCCTCCAGCCGGTCGAGGGTGGCGTCATCGGCGAAGAAATTGCCCTCGCCATTGCCCACGGTCATGGTCGCCTCGCGCCGTCCGGCATAGCCGGCGGTGAAGCGGGTCTGGCCATTGACGATATCCAGGTCGACGAACTTGCAGACATATTTCAGCGCCGCGTTGCGCAACAGCGCGCCGGGCAGGATCTGGGCCTCGCACAGGACCTGGAAACCGTTGCAGATGCCGACCACCGCCACGCCGCGCTCGGCCGCTGCGGCGACTTCGCGCATCACCGGCGACTGGGCGGCCATGGAGCCGCAGCGCAGATAGTCGCCATAGGAAAAGCCGCCGGGCAGGACGATCAGGTCCAGGCCTTTGGGCAGTTCGGTGTCCCGGTGCCAGACCATGTCAACCTTGGCGCCGGTGGAGCGCTCGATGGCCACCTTGCAGTCCCGATCGCAGTTGGAGCCGGGGAAGACGACGACGGCGGCTCTCATCAGGCGTCGACCTCCACGCGGTAGCCCTCGATCACCATATTGGCCAGGAGCCGCTCGCACATGGCCTTGACCTCGGCGGCGGCGGCCGACTTGTCGTCGCCGGCCAGGTCGAACTCGATGGTCTTGCCTACGCGCACGCCGGAGACGTCCGCAAAGCCCAAGCCATGCAAGGCGCCTTCGATGGCCTTGCCCTGGACGTCCAGGACGCCCGGTTTCAGGAATACTTCAACCTTGGCCTTCACGCGGTCTTGCCTCCTTGGATGACGGTCGGCATCTCGTTCATGATGCCCAGGCGCCGCGCCACCTCGGTGTAGCTCTCGATGACATTGCCGAGGTCGCGGCGGAAACGGTCCTTGTCCAACTTCTCGTTGGTGGTGGAATCCCACAGGCGGCAGGAATCCGGGCTGATCTCGTCGGCCAGGATGATGCGCGCGAAATCGTTCTCCCACACCCGGCCGAACTCCAGCTTGAAGTCCACCAGGGTGATGCCCACGCCGCTGAACAGGCCGCACAGGAAGTCGTTGACCCGCAGCGTGGTGGCCATGATGTCGTCGATTTCCTGGGGCGAGGCCCAGTTGAAGGCGGTGATGTGCTCTTCGGCGACCATGGGATCGCCCAGCTTGTCGTCTTTCAGGCAGAACTCGATGATCGATCGCGGCAGGGCCTGGCCCTCGGGCAGGCCGAAGCGGGTTGAAAGCGAGCCAGCGGCGATATTGCGGCAGATCACCTCCAGCGGGATGATCTCTACTTCCTTGATCAGCTGCTCGCGCAGGTTCAGCCGCTTGATGAAGTGGTTCTGCACGCCGATCGTATTCAGGCGCGTCATCACATATTCGCTGATGCGGTTGTTGAGGACGCCCTTGCCCTCGAGCGACGCGGTCTTCTGGCCGTTGAAGGCCGTAGCGTCGTCCTTGAAATACTGAATCAGGGTTCCGGGCTCGGGCCCTTCGTAGAGGATCTTGGCCTTGCCTTCATAGATCTTCTTGCGACGGGTCATGGTTCCTGCGTCCCCCAGGGGGGTCGGCGGTCGGGCGAAATGCAAAGCGCGCGAGCTAGATCGTTCGCGCGCGGTCCGACTCGGCCTTTGACTATGTAAGGCGTCTGCGAGTTTAAAGGAACCGGCGCCGCGGCGCAAACAGCGGGGATCGTGGTTATAGTGGGCGAAATGGGCGATGCGGAGGACGATCCGGACGGCCGTGAGCTGGAGGATCCGGCGGAGGCCGCCCCCTGGATGAACTCGCTGCGCTCGATCGTGCGCGACCGCGACAAGGCCGTGCTGGTGCTGGGCCGCGATCATCTCGGCTGGAGCGACCTATACCACCGCATCCTCACCATGCCCCTATGGGGGCTGCTGCTATTGCTGGCGGCGGTCTATCTGACCACCAATGTGCTGTTCGCCGTCCTGTATCTGCTGCAGCGCGACTCCATAGCCGGAGCGCGGCCCGGCTCGTTCGCCGACGCCTTCTTCTTCAGCGTACAGACCCTGGGGACGGTGGGCTATGGCCTGCTGACTCCACGGGGGCTCTACGCCAATCTGCTGGTGACGGCCGAGACCTTCTGCAACCTGGTCATTGTCGCCGTCTCCACCGGCCTGATCTTCACCCGCGTGTCGCGTCCCACCGCCCGGGTCATGTTCACCAAGGTCGCGGTGGTCACCGAATATGAGGGCGTGCCGACCCTGATGTTCCGGGCGGCCAATCAGCGGGGCAACCAGGTCCTGGAGGCTGAGGTCACACTGCATCTGGCGCGGCAAGTGACCACCGCCGAGGGCCATTCCATGCGCCAGTTCCAGGACCTGGCGGTAACCCGCGCCCGCTCGCCGTTGTTCATGCTCAGCTGGCTGGTCATGCACCGCCTGGACGAGACCAGCCCGCTTTATGGCGCAAACGAGGACACCCTGGCGTCCATGGGCGGGGAAATCATCGTTGCGCTCAGCGGCCTCGATGAAACCTTCGCCCAGCGGATTCACGCACGCCATTCCTACCTGCCGCACGAAATCCTTTGGAGCAAACGGTTTGCGGACATTCTGTCGACCGCGCCCGATGGCCGCAGGGTGGTCGATTACCGCGTGTTCCACGATGTGCACGACGACTAAAGTCCGGCGTCCATTGATCCGCCCCCCGCCCTCGCCTATCAGTCAGGCGTACTACGAGGGGCTTAGTCATGACGACCTTTGATGATCGAGAGCGGGGGCTCGAGGGCAAGTTCGCCCATGAGCAGGAGCTGGAGTTCAAGGCCCTGTCCCGGCGCAATCGCCTGCTGGGCCTGTGGGCCGCTGGCCTGATGGGTCTGGAAGACCCTCATCTGGAGAACTATGCGGGCGCCGTGGTCCGCTACGAAATCGCCCACCCTGGCGAGGAGGCCATCCTGCGCAAGGTCGCCCAGGATCTGGTCGGCGCCGGCCTGAAGATCAGCGAAGACCAGGTGCGCGGCAAGATGGATGAGCTCTTGGCGATCGCCCGCGGGCAGATTCAGAGCGAGGGCTGAGGCGGCGGCCCTTACCCGCCGCTGAGGGCGCCGAAAATCATCAACTCGTCCCCGGCCGAGACGACGGCCTCAAGATCCCGCGCCGCGTCGCCGTTGGCGAACAGCCGCATGTGCGGGCGAATGCGATCCTGCTCGTCAATGACGCGGAACTTCAGGCCAGGAAATCGTCGATCGAGGTCGTCGAACACACCGGCTATGGTTTCGCCGTACGCCTCGAGGCGGCTGGCTCCTCCGCAATAGGACTGCAGCTGCGAGGGGATGAGCACCGAAATCATCGCAGCGGCGCCGCCACCACCGAATAGATCTCCGGCAGATGGGTCGCGATGGGCCGCCACGCGGCGCCCTCATTGTCGCTCATCCACACCTCCCCGTTGGTGGCCCCCAGATAGAGGCCCAGCGGCGCGCCCTGGTCGGCGCAGAAGGCCTGGCGCTTGACCGTAAACCAGGCCTGCTGACGCGGAAAGCCCTGATCCTGGCGCTCCCAGGATCGGCCTGCGTCGCGGGTCCGATAGACCGCCGGCGCGCCGCCGGGGCTGGTTCTGGGCCATACGTCCGTGCCGTCCATGGGAAACACCCAGGCGGTTTCGGCGTCTCTTGGATGCGGCACGATGGTGAAGCCGATATCGCCGATCTCCGGCGGCATGGCCCTGCCGATCCGCTCCCAGGTGTCGTTCGGCCGATCTAATCGATAGATGCCGCAATGGTTCTGCTGATAGATCCGATCCGGCCTCTGCGGATGCACCGCGATATAGTGGGCGTCCTGGCCATATTCCGGATAGGGATCGGGCAGGAAATTGGCCTCCACCCCCTTGTTCAAGGGCGCCCAGGACTGCGCGCGATCCAGGCTTTCGAACACCCCTCCGGTCGAGGTGGCGATGTAAAGGTGGTCAGGGTTGCGCGGATCGATGGCGATCTGGTTCAGCAGAGCCCCATCGGGCGTGCCGGAGTCCTCCGGGACCCATTTGTCATACATTGGGTGGTCATTGAAGCCGTCCACGCTGTCCCAGGTTTCGCCGGCGTCCTCGCTGACGAACAGGCCCGGCGGCGATGTTCCCGCCCACCAAACGCCTGGTTCGCTGGCGTGGCCCGGCTCCAGCCAGAAGGTGTGGCTCACCGCCCGTCCCTTGGCCGGGTCCTCGGACTTGCCGAAGGCCGGCGGCCGCCGCGCTTCCGCCCAGGTCTGGCCGCCGTCGATGGAACGAAAGATCGTCGGACCCAGATGCCCGGTCTTGGCCGCCATCAACAGGGTGCGGCCATCACGCGGATCCAGCACCAGGTGGTTGACGATATTGCCGAGGAAATGCGGCCCCTCAAGGCTCCATGTCCGCCGCTCATCGTCACTGCGCAGAATCCACGCGCCTTTGCGCGTTCCGATCAGAAGCTGGGTGGCGTCCGCCATGACAAGCCTCGCTGATTGCGAAAACCCGTTAGTTCAAACCCATAACCTATAGATCCAGGACCGGTGTCCTGACAAACGACCCAAACCGCACGCTCACCCGACTCCGAACACCCGATCGAACACAGTATCCACGTGCTTGAAATGGTAGCCAAGGTCGAACAGGTCGGCCAGTTCGGCGTCGCTCAGGTGCGGGCGCACGTCGGGATCGGCCTTCAACAGGTCGAGGAACACACCCTCGCCGCGCCAGACCTTCATGGCGTTGCGCTGGACGGCGGCGTAGGAGTGCTCGCGACTGACGCCCTTCTGGGTCAGGGCCAGCAGCACGCGTTGGGAGTGAACCAGGCCGCCCAGGCGATCCAGGTTCTTCAGCATGTTCTCCGGATAGATCACCAGCCGTTCCATCACGCTGGCCAGGCGGCGCAGGGCGAAGTCCAGATGGATGGTGCTGTCCGGCGCAATGCCGCGCTCGACCGAGGAGTGGCTGATATCGCGCTCGTGCCACAGGGCGACGTTCTCCAGCGCCGGGACCACCGCCGAACGCACCAGGCGAGCCAGGCCGGTCAGGTTCTCGGTGAGGATCGGGTTGCGCTTGTGCGGCATGGCCGACGAGCCCTTCTGGCCCGGGTCAAACGGCTCCTCGGCCTCGAGCACTTCGGTGCGCTGCAGGTGGCGGATCTCGGTGGCCAGCCGCTCGATGGATGAGGCGACCACGGCCAGGGCCGCGAAATAGGCGGCGTGGCGATCGCGCGGGATCACCTGGGTCGAGACGGGCTCCACCGCCAGGCCCATCTTTTCCGCCACATGCTTCTCCACGCGGGGGTCCACATTGGCGAAGGTGCCCACGGGGCCGGAGATGGCGCAGGTGGCGATCTCGAACCGGGCCATGGCCAGGCGCTCTTTGGCCCGCACGAACTCGGCGTAGTGGCCGGCGAGCTTGAGGCCGAAGGTGGTGGGTTCGGCGTGGATGCCGTGGCTGCGGCCGACTGTGGGGGTCAGCTTGTGCTCCAGCGCCCGGCGCTTGAGCGCGGCCAGGACCAGGTCCACATCGTCCATCAGAAGGTCGGTGGCCCTGGCCAGCTGCACAGCCAGGGTGGTGTCGTTGACGTCGGACGAGGTCATGCCCTGGTGCAGGAAGCGCGCCTCGGGACCGACGATCTCGGTGACATGGGTCAGAAAGGCGATGACATCGTGCTTGGTCTCGCGCTCGATCTCATCGATGCGCTCCACGTCGAACACCGCGTCGCGGCCCTTTTCCCAGATGGTCTGGGCGGCCAACTTGGGGATCACGCCCAGATCGGCCATCGCATCGGCGGCGTGGGCTTCGATCTCGAACATGATGCGGAACTTGGTCTGCGGCGACCAGATGTCTGCGGCCTCGGGCCGGGCGTAACGGGGGATCATGGGCGGGCTTTTAGCGGTCCAGGCCCGGTATGGAAAGGTGGGCGGACGGCCTTTGCGGGCCGCCCACCCGTTCCACTGCTTTTTACCCTGCTTCACCGCGCAAGGTGCGCGCGCGCTGCAGGGCCTGGGTCAGGCCGAACGATCCCAGCAGATAGTGGAATCCGGCCCACAGATAGAAACAGACGCTGACGACGATCCCCTCCCGTGTCGAGGTGACCAGGGTCGCGGAGCACAGCGCCTTGGCCGCCTCGCCGGCCGCCTTGGGTGCGACACCGCCTGGGCAAGCCTTGTTGGCGTTCAAACCGCCAGAGACGTCGAACAGATGGGCGAGCTTGCCGACCAACCCCTGCGCCGCCGGGTGGTTGATGTCGAACTGGGCGAAATGGTCGATCAGCCAGCCGGTGAAGGGCGGGCCGCCGCCGAGCGCGATCAGGTTGAGGAAGAACAGCAGGATCGCCGCCGCCGTCGCCCGCCGGCGCGACTCCACCATGTTCTGAACCACCCCGAAGGTCGGGGCGAGATAGGTGTAGTGGAACAGGCCAGGAACCAGCAGCACCAGCGCCGCCGCCTGCCAGGTCGGCCGCGTATAGGCGAAGATATAGATGGGCGTGGCGATGGTCAGGCCGATGGCCGGGGTCAGCGAATACCAGCGCGGGCTGCGCTTGCTCAAACGGTCGGTCAAAAAGCCACCGGCCAGGGTGCCGAGCCCTGTGGAGATGCCGCCTACCAGACCGACGATCAGGCCCACCTGGCCTATATCCAGATGATAGGCGGAGCGGAAATACTGCGGCACGAACTGGCCGGCGCCATAGGAGCCGAACGAAGCCAGGGTGACCCCCAGGATCATGTTCAGCACCGGCCAACTGCCGAACAGCGTAGCGGTCACAGCCTTCAGTTCGCTCATCTCCTTGGCGAACCAGTGCCCCTCGGGCGCGGGAACCGCCGCCGGGACCAATTCCTCGACGCTCAGCGCCCGTTCTTCGACTTCCGGCTCCGAATGGCCGCGCGGCGGCTCCTTCATCACCAGCTTGACCAGGAGAGCGATCAGGACGCCGGGTAGGCCCACGAGCATGAAGGCCATGCGCCAGGAAAAGTTCTGGGCGATCCAGCCGCCGGCCACCGCCCCGAACATGGTGCCCAGCGGAATGCCGAAGGAGTAGATGCCGAGCGCTGAGGCCCGCTTCTTGGGCTCGAAATAGTCGGAGATCAGCGAATGGGACGGAGGCGACAAGCCCGCCTCGCCGATGCCGACCCCGAACCGATAGGCCGCCAGTGTCGCGAAACTGCCCGCCGTGCCGCACAGGGCGGTGAAGCCGGACCAGATCAGCACCGCCGCCGAGATGATCGAGACGCGATTGAAGCGCTCGGCCAGGCGGGCGATGGGAATGCCGAGAATTGTGTAGAGCAGGGCGAAATAGAGCCCGCCCAAAAGGCCGATTTGGGTGTTGGACAGGCCCAGGTCCTCGCGGATCTTGGGGCCGATGGTGGCGATGATGGTGCGATCGATGAAATTGAAGGTGTAGGCCAGCAAAAGCAGCGCCAGCACGATCGCTTTATAACGGTCTGAAAATAACGGCTTTCGTCCGGCCGCCGTCGCTCCTGGCGCGGTCGCGTCGGTCATACGCCCTCCCTTAGGTGCACATGGTCTGCTTCTTGTGACGCCACCTTAAAGCGCATCGGCCCATGCGCCATACCGGTTTTGTGAACCTGCGGCCCGCAACCCCGTTGAAGAAGGCCTTGCATCGCCCGCTGGCGCCCGTATGCCGCGTCTGGAAACTTTTTAGGATGCCCGCCATGGAACTGATCATCGGCACGAAGAAGTGGTCCACCTGGTCGCTGCGCCCCTGGCTGGCGCTCAAGCGCACGGGCGCGGACTTTCAAGAGACGCTGATCGCCCTGCGCGAATTCGGCGTGACCGAGGAGATCGCGCGCCACTCGCCGTCGGGCCGGGTGCCGGCGCTGAAGGACGGCGAGCTTCTGATCTGGGACAGCCTGGCCATCTGCGAATATCTGGCCGAGAAATTCCCGGCGGCGAAACTTTGGCCGGAAGACCCTATGACCCGCGCCTTGGGCCGGGCCGCGGCGGCGGAGATGCATTCCGGCTTTCCCTCGCTTCGCGGCGAGTTTCCCATGGACCTGACCCTCAAGACCCAGCTGGACCCCACCGAAGCCACCGCCCACGACGTGCGCCGCATCGCCCGCCTGTGGAGCGACCTACGTGGACGCTATCAATCTAAAGGCCCATTCCTGCTGGGCGACTGGTCGATCGCCGACGCCTTCTACACCCCGGTCGCCACCCGCTTTCGCACCTATGGCGTTCATCTGTCGGACTATGGCGATGCGGGGCTGGGCGGCGCCTATAACGAGACCCTGCTGAACACACCGGAGTTTCTGGAGTGGGAGCAGGCGGCGTTGGCGGGATAGGCGCTGCCGCCCCACGGGCCCGCCACCAAAAACAGGGCCGAGGCTTTCGTCTCGCCCCCGTCTTCAGGTCTATCGATCGAAAATTCCGCGTCTTACGAGGCGTAGAATTCGACGATCAGGTTCGGTTCCATCTTCACCGGATAGGGCACTTCGGCCAGTTCCGGCTGACGGATGTATTTGGCGGACATGCCCTTGGCGTCCATCTCGATATAGTCGGGAATGTCGCGTTCGCCGGACTGGATGGCTTCCAGCACCAGGGCCATGTTGCGCGAGCGTTCACGCACCGAGACCACGTCGCCCGGCTTCACGCGATAGGAGGCGATATTGACGCGCTTGCCGTTGACCAGCACGTGGCCGTGATTGACGAACTGACGCGCCGCGAACACGGTCGGCACGAACTTGGCGCGATAGACGATCGCGTCCAGACGGCTTTCCAGCAGACCCACCAGGGTCTCGGCGGTGTTGCCCTTCTTGCGGGCGGCGTCTTCATAGGTCTTGGCGAACTGCTTTTCAGTCAGGTTGCCGTAATAGCCCTTCAGCTTCTGCTTGGCGCGCAGCTGCAGGCCGAAGTCGGAGACCTTGGATTTGCGGCGCTGGCCGTGCTGGCCGGGGCCGTAGGAGCGGTTGTTGATCGGGGATTTCGGGCGACCCCAGATGTTTTCGCCCATCCGTCGGTCAAGTTTGTATTTCGCCGATTGGCGCTTAGACATGAGTCTTCTCTTCTAGCTCGATGCGGGCCGGCCACCCCGAAACTGGGACGGCGATCTCAACGGCGGCCAATGCATCACCCGTCATGGACTTCACCGCCTCCGAGCACGCCCGGACGCGGGAAAGGCGGGTGTATGACGGCGGAAACGGCAAGAGTCAATCTTGGCTTCCCTGAACAGGCGACCGCCTCGCCAAGCCAGCCGGGGACGGTCATGCCTGTTTCGTGAATTCGCGCATGGCGCGCTCTATCTGTGTTCGTGCGTTTCGTGCCTGAAACACAACGATAGGATCACCGATGCCGCGCGCTCTTCGGAACCATCGCCCCTGGCCAGACTATTTTTTTATCTCGACAGGCTTGGTCTTGGCGATGGTCGGCGCACCACCGACGGCGCAGGCGGGCGGGCTCGACCAGATTTGGGTGGGTGGATACGCCCATGACGTCAGCGACCTGCGTCATGGAAAGGAAAGCGGCACGGGCGATGTTCAGGTCGAGATCGACAGCGCGCGGCCAGCCTGGCTGCGCTTTATGGGCGCGCCTCGCCTGAACGCCGCCCTGTCGCTGAACTCCGCCGGTCTGACCAATTTCGGTTCCGCGGGCCTGACCTGGAACCACAGGCTCATCGGTCCGCTATACGGCTCGCTCGATCTGGGTTTTGGCCTCACCGACGGCGTCGCTAATCCGCCGCCCGGGCCGCGCGGCGCCTATGACCTGGATCACCGGCTGCTGCTGGGGTCCAAGGTGCTATTTCGTGAGGCCGCCGGGGTCGATTGGCGCCTATCCAGGCGCTGGAGCATCGGAGCCCAGTTCGTCCACCTGTCGAACGGCCTGGTCCTGGCCCACCGCTACAACCAAGGGATCAACAATGTCGGCCTGAGGTTGGGTTATCGGTTCCGCTAAGGTTTAGGCTCGCCCGCCTCGCGCTCGGCACGCTCCTTGGCCAGCCGCGCCAGCACCCGGCCCCGCCCCTTGGTCAGGGCGGTGATCACCCCGCGCATCGTGCGCACCTCCTGCACGGTCAGGCGCGAGCGGGCGAAGATGACCCGCAGATTGCGCACCATCGAGGGGGTCTTTTCCGGCGGATAGAAGAAGCCGGACGTGTCCAGCTCTCGCTCCAGATGCTCATAGAAGCCGATCATCTCGCCCTGGTCGGCCGGCTCCTCGCCCTCCACATTGAAGGCCGGCGACGGCCGGTCGGCCAGGGTCATGCGCCATTCGTAGGCGTTCAGGGCCACGGCCTGGGCCAGGTTCAGAGAGCGGAACTTGGGGTCGATGGGAATGGTGACGATGGCCTGGGCCAAGGCGATGTCCGCCGTCTCCAGCCCCGCGCGCTCCCCGCCAAACAGCAGGCCGATGTTCAGGCCGGCATGCGCCGCGACGTTCAGCTCGGCGGCGGCCTCGCGGGGGGTGAGGATGGGCAGGCGGGTTTCGCGCGGGCGGGCAGTGGTGGCGTAGAGGCGGTGCAGGTCGGCGACCGCGTCTTCCAGGCGGTCGAACACCCGCGCATTGTTCAGCGGCCAATCGGCGCCCGAGGCGCTGGCCCAGGCCCGCTCCTGCGGCCAGCCGTCGCGCGGGCGCACCATTCTGAGGTCGTGCAGACCAAAATTGGCCATCACTCGCGCGACCGCGCCGATATTCTCGGCCAGCTGGGGCTCGTTCAGGATAACGCAGGGACAGGGGAGCGCTTCGCTCATGCGCAGGCCAATAGCGGGTTTCGCGCGGCGTCGCGAGCGTCTATAGCGAGACCCTGTTTCGCGCCCCCGACCGGCCCTGTGCGCCGGCCCCGGTGAGGCGCGCCCTTATGAAGGCTCAAGCTGGAGCGCCCATGGCCAAGATCAAAGTCGCCAATCCCGTCGTCGACCTGGATGGGGACGAAATGACCCGGATCATCTGGAAGATGATCAAGGACAAGCTGATCTTCCCCTTTCTCGATCTCGACATCGACTATTACGACCTGGGCATCGAGCACCGCGACGCCACCAACGACCAGGTGACCATCGACGCGGCCGAGGCCATCAAGCGCCACGGCGTCGGCATCAAATGCGCCACCATCACCCCGGACGAAGCGCGGGTGAAGGAATTCAACCTCAAGAAAATGTGGAAGTCGCCCAACGGCACCATCCGCAACATCCTGGGCGGGGTGATCTTCCGCGAGCCGATCCTGTGCAAGAACGTGCCGCGGCTGGTGCCCGGCTGGACCCAGCCGATCATCGTCGGCCGCCACGCCTATGGCGACCAGTACAAGGCCACCGACTTCGTGGTGCCGGGCCCCGGCAAGCTGACCATCCGCTTCGAGGGCCACAACGGCGACGTGATCGAGCACGAGGTGTTCGACTATCCAGGCTCCGGCGTGGCCATGGCCATGTATAATCTGGACGATTCCATCAAGGATTTCGCCCGCGCCAGCCTGACCTATGGCCTGGCCCGCAAATATCCGGTGTACCTGTCGACCAAGAACACCATCCTCAAGGCCTATGACGGGCGCTTCAAGGACATCTTCGAGGCGATCTACGAGGCCGAGTTCCAGGCCGACTACAAGGCCGCGGGCATCACCTATGAGCACCGGCTGATCGACGACATGGTCGCCTCAGCCCTGAAATGGTCTGGCGGCTTCGTCTGGGCCTGCAAGAACTATGACG
Source organism: Caulobacteraceae bacterium (assembly GCA_036494815.1). Classification (GTDB taxonomy): domain Bacteria; phylum Pseudomonadota; class Alphaproteobacteria; order Caulobacterales; family Caulobacteraceae; genus Poindextera. The sequence goes on along the minus strand of DASXNV010000004.1, from coordinate 32,269 downwards.
GCGATGTGCAGTCCGACACCGTGGCCCAGGGCTATGGATCGCTGGGCCTGATGACCTCGGTGCTGATCACGCCGGACGGCAAGATCATGGAAGCCGAGGCCGCCCACGGCACTGTCACCCGCCACTATCGCCAGCATCAGCGCGGCGAGAGCACCTCGACCAACTCCATCGCCTCGATCTTCGCCTGGACCCAGGGGCTGAAGCACCGGGCCAAGCTGGACGGCAACGACGAGCTGGAACATTACGCCGAGACCCTGGAAAAGGTCTGCGTGCAGACCGTCGAGTCCGGCGCCATGACCAAGGACCTGGCCCTGCTGGTGGGCGATTTCCAAGGCTGGCTGACCACCGAAGGCTTCATCGACAAGGTCGCTGCGAACCTGGCCCAGGCGTTGGCGGCTTAATTAGCCTTTTTATTCAACCACGAAGCCCACAAAGGATACGAAGGTAGCCCGCGCCGCCTTCGTATCCTTTGTGGTAAGACCTTCTTGCGACCGCGCTTCGCGCGCGTCAGTCGGACCCTACCCCCCCAAGGCCGCCTTGATCGCGGCAACACCGTCGCCGGCCTTGGCCCCGTCGGGCGCGCCGCCTTGCGCAAAGTCGGGCTTGCCGCCGGCGCCCTGGCCGCCCATGGCCAGCACCGCTGCGCGCGCCAGGGCCGCGGCGTCGAAGCGGCCGATCAGGTCCGCCGTCAGGGCCACGGCGATCGAGGCCTTGCCGTCATTGACCGCCGCATAGGCCACCACCCCGTTCTGGGCCAGGCGCTTGCGGGCCTCGTCCACCAGCGGCCGCATATCCTTGGGCGAGACGTTCTCGACCACCCGGCCGTCGAACTTCACGCCGCCCACATCCTCGACGCTGGAAGCGCCCCCTCCGCCGCCCATGGCCAGTTGCTTGCGCGCCTCGGTCAGGTCGCGCTCCAGCTTGCGGCGCTCGGCGATAATGGCGTCGACGCGCGCAGGCACCTCGGCCACCGGCGATTTGAACTGCTCGGCCAGGCCCTTGGCCACCGCCGCCTGGTCCAAAAGCCAGCGGCGCGCCGCCTCGCCGGTCAGGGCCTCGATACGGCGGATGCCGGCGGCGACGCCGGTCTCCATGACGATCTTGAACAGGGCGATGTCGCCGGTGCGGCCCACATGGGTGCCGCCGCATAGCTCCACCGAATAGGCCCCCTCGCCGGCCAGCGCCTCGCCCAGGGTCAGGACCCGCACGCTGTCGCCATATTTCTCGCCGAACAGGGCCACGGCGCCGGCGGCGATGGCCGCCTCGGGGGCCATGACCTCGGTCCTGGCCGGAAGGTTCTGGCGGATCACAGCATTGACCTCGGTCTCGATGCGGTCGAGTTCGTCGGCGGTCAGAGGACCGCCGTGGGAGAAGTCGAAGCGCATGCGCTCCCCGTCGACCATCTGCCCCTTCTGGGCCACGTGCGGACCCAGCACGTGATGCAGGGCGGCATGGGCCAGGTGGGCGGCGGAATGGTTGGCGCGGGTGCGCAGGCGCCGCTCGGCGTCCACCGCCAGCCGCACGCGCTGACCGACGGCCAGCCGGCCTTCCACGATCTTCAAGGTGTGGGCGAACAGCTCGCCGGCCTGTTTCTGGGTGTCGAGCACCTCGGCCCGGCCGCCGTCCCAATCGATTTCGCCGCGATCGCCGGCTTGGCCGCCGCTTTCGGCATAGAAGGGCGTCTGGTCGAACAGCGCCTCGACGGTCTCGCCGGCCTCCGCGGCGTCGGCCAGGCCGCCGTCACGCACCAGGGCCAGGGTTTCGCCGACGGTTTCGACCTGATCGTAGCCGGTGAACACGGTCGCCCCCAGGCGGTCGCGCAGTCCGAACCACTCCGCAGCCTGGGTGGTCTGGCCAGAGCCGGCCCAGTTGTCCCGCGCCATCTGCCGCTGGCGGCCCATGGCGGTGTCGAAGCCTTCCAAGTCCACGGTCAGACCCTTGGCGCGCACCGCATCCTGGGTGAGGTCGAGCGGGAAGCCATAGGTGTCGTAGAGCTTGAAGGCCACATCGCCGGACAGAACGCCGCCGCCGCCGAGGTTGGCGGTCGCCTCTTCCAGCAAGGCCATGCCGCGGCCAAGGGTTCTGCGGAAACGCTCCTCTTCCTGGCGCAGGGTCTCCACGATCATCGGCTGGGCGCGGACCAGTTCCGGATAGGCCGCCCCCATTTCCTGGACCAGGGTCGGAGCCAGGCGGTGCATCAGGGGATCCTGCGCCCCCAACAGGTGTGCGTGGCGCATGGCCCGGCGCATGATCCGGCGCAACACATAGCCGCGACCTTCATTGGAGGGCGAAACGCCGTCGGCGATCAGGAAGCAGGACGAGCGCAGGTGGTCGGCGATCACCCGGTGCGAGGGGGCTTGGTCGCCCTCGGCCCGAACCCCGGTCAGGTCGACGCTGGCGGCGATCAGATTGCGAAACAGGTCCACGTCATAGACGCTGTGCACGCCCTGCAGGATGCTGGTGAACCGCTCCAGGCCCATGCCGGTGTCGATGGACGGCTTGGGCAGGTTGACCCGCGTTCCGTCGGCCGACTGGTCGAACTGCATGAAGACCAGGTTCCAGAACTCCATGAACCGGTCGCCGTCCTCGTCGGGCGAGCCTGGGGGGCCGCCGGCGATGCTGGGGCCGTGGTCATAGAAGATTTCCGAACAAGGTCCGCACGGGCCGGTGTCGCCCATGGACCAGAAGTTGTCGCTGGTGGGGATGCGGATGATGCGGTCGTCGGAAAAGCCGGCGATCTTGCGCCACAGCGCGGGCGCCTCTTCGTCCTCGGCATAGACAGTGACCAGCAGCCGGTCCTTGGGCAGGCCGAAATGCTTGTCGATCAGGGTCCAGGCGAACTCGATGGCGCCTTCCTTGAAATAGTCGCCGAAGGAGAAGTTGCCGAGCATTTCGAAGAAGGTCAGATGGCGGGCGGTGTAGCCCACATTGTCCAGGTCGTTGTGCTTGCCGCCGGCGCGCACGCAGCGCTGCGAGGTAGCCGCCCGCGGAGCCGGACGCGCCTCTGCGCCGGTGAACACGTTCTTGAACGGCACCATGCCGGCATTGACGAACAGCAGGGTCGGATCGCTTTGCGGCACGAGCGGCGCCGACGGCATGACGGTGTGACCGTTCTCGCCGAAGTAGCTGAGGAAGGTGCTGCGGATCTCATTCAGGCTGGGCATCGGCGCTCCGGCGTCGGGGACTGTTCCGGTTCCATATAGAAAAACGCGAGCCCCGTCGCCAAGCTGCGATTGCAGAACGGCCATCGCCAGGTGCTCCGGCCGAACAAACCGCCGCCTCGAATGAAAAGCTCAAACGAAAAGGACGCCCAAGGCGGGGGCCTGGGCGTCCTTCCTATCGTCGCGGCCGCGCGGGGGTCGCACGGGCCAGAGTGCAGGCGGATCTCGCCGCGCGCGAAGCGGCCGCGCGAGAGCTCTATTCGTCGTCCGAGGGGCCGCCCACCAGCAGTTCCTCTTCGATGATATCGGACTTGCCGCGCACGGCCTTTTCGATGTCGGCGGCCATGTCGGGATTGGCCTTCAGGAACTCGCGGACATTGTCGCGGCCCTGGCCGATGCGCTGGCTGTTATAGGAGAACCAGGAGCCGGACTTCTCCACCACCCCGGCCTTGACGCCCAGGTCGATGATCTCGCCCAGCTTGGAGATGCCCTGGCCATACATGATGTCGAACTCGACCTCGCGGAACGGCGGGGCCACCTTGTTCTTGACCACCTTGACCCGGACATTGTTGCCGATGATCTCGTCGCGCATCTTGACCGAGCCGATGCGGCGGATGTCCAGGCGGACCGAGGCGTAGAATTTCAGGGCGTTGCCGCCGGTGGTGGTCTCCGGGCTGCCGTACATGACCCCGATCTTCATGCGGATCTGGTTGATGAAGATCACCAGGGTATGGGTCTTGGAGATGGAGGCGGTCAGCTTGCGCAGGGCCTGGCTCATCAGCCTCGCCTGCAGGCCGGGCAGGCTATCGCCCATCTCGCCCTCGATTTCGGCCCGCGGCGTCAAGGCCGCCACAGAGTCGATGACGATGACGTCGACGGCGCCCGAGCGCACCAGGGTGTCGGTGATCTCCAGGGCCTGCTCGCCCGTATCCGGCTGCGAGACCAGCAGGTCGTCCAGATTGACCCCCAGCTTGTGGGCGTAGGACGGATCCAGCGCATGCTCGGCGTCGACGAAGGCGGCGGTGCCGCCGGCCTTCTGCACCTCGGCCACCACGTGCAAGGCGAGCGTGGTCTTGCCTGAACTCTCCGGACCATAAATCTCGACGACCCGCCCCTTGGGCAGGCCACCGATGCCCAGGGCCAAGTCCAGGCCCAGGGAGCCGGTGGAGACGGACTCGATCTCGACGATCTTGCCCTTTTCGCCGAGCCTCATCACCGAGCCCTTGCCAAAGGCTTTGTCGATCTGGCTCAGCGCAGCGTCCAGCGCCCGCCGTTTATCCGCGTCATCACGTCCCACGAGTCTCAACACCGCCTGAGTCATCTGAATGAGCGTCCTTATCCCACGATTCTCGCCGCCACCCGGCCCCACTTCGCTCTCCGGCCTCAGCCCGTGAACGAGACCCGATTGTGCACGTTTTGTTCCTGTTCGCAATATGTTCTTTTTTTAGCGGCGATGGGGATAAAGCTGGTGGAACGGTCATTACGTTTTGTCAGTGGCCGATACGAAATGTCACCGCCCGCAGAGCTGCCAGCCTTCGGGGTTCCCGGACTGGATCGAAGCTGTCACACGTGACACTTCGACGCTCGCGGCAGTTGACCATATCAATCGCCCCTTCAGTGTGCGCGAATGGAGTGCCACATAAGGTTGTTATGAGCTCCCCGATCCACCCGAGCCTCCCCCTCAAGGAGGGTAATCGCCCATGCCGAGAAACGCAGCGCGCGTATTGGTCGTCGACGACAACGAGGGCCATCGGAAGCTCCTCAGTGCGATCCTTACGTCCCAAGGGTTAGATGTGGATTTTGCCGTGAATGGAGCGCAGGCCGTCGTCGTCGCCAAAGCCGTGGCGTTCGACCTGATCCTCATGGACTTCAACATGCCTCTGATGGATGGCATGACGGCGGCGAAGCTCATCCGTGACGGTGAGGAAACTACCGGGCGACCGCCTGCCAAGCTTTATATTGTCACATCCTGCGACACGGCCGCTGACCGTAAGTGCGCGCGCCAAGCGGGGGCTGACGGATACATCACGAAGCCAGTGAATTTTAGCCAGATCGTGGCGCTGGCGAATAACGCTCGTTCGCCGGGCCAAGAGCCGTTGCGCGTTCATCGCCCTATCCGAGATCCGACCTGCACCTAGCCGGTTGGGTGTCCGAGAGTAGGACTACAGGGCTGTTCTCACGAAGCCGCACACAACAAACATGAGCGTTTGGGTCGGTGATCGACGCTTGGTCATATCCAGATGTTACGGGCGCCGTGATCAGTCAGTGACTTTTGGATCGTCTTTCTTCCCGCCGTCGATCGACCGAAGCGGTGGCGGCTGGCGCTTATCCGTCCGAAGTTTCCGCATCCGAAAGGTCTTGATAATAGCGAGAAGTTGATCTTGAGCAGCGGAACTGGCGCCAGCATTCGCCAGAGTGGCCTGCAAATCCTCCAGTTCCTTGAGCCATTCCTTTCGATCCAGCCCGCATTTCCGTTCAAGCGCGCGAATCAGCACCATGAACGTCGCGCTCAATGCGTCGATGCGATCGCTGAGGGCTTGGCCTTCCTCAGTCACGGCCTTTCCTTTCCAGAAGATCCTCGAAACGACGAACCCCCTGCCCCAACCGTCTGAGGGATGATCTCAACAGCTTCAGCCTGGCTTTCGGCGAGGAGGTGACTCACGGGCTGCTTTCTCAGGTATTTAGTTGTCCAAGATTGAGCCTACGGCCGCCCCCAACTGGTCGCCTTGGAATCTCGGAGGAACACCGGCCTTCCCACCCTATGCGCCAAATCTCGTCCTATCCCGGCCAGATTCCATGGGTGGACCGATCTCTGTGACCATGTCCATTGGCCGGAGTCCTAAGACTCCACGCTGGTGTCCGGCCGGTCATGGCCGTCGGCATGTTCCACATGCCAGGCGCCGGAGCCGTCCTGGAACTGGATTTCGTGGGTTTCGCCGGGGGCGCGCTGTTCGCCGGCGACGCGTTTGGCCGCGCGCAACGCCAAATCGTGGGAGGCGAAGGTCTCCGAATAGACCCCGTCCGAGCGATAGGCCCAGCCGCCGTCATGCTCGACGATCTGATAGGTTACGTGCGCCATGGGCCACCTTCTCGAACGCGCTGACCGGTTTCGCAGGGGCGAGACCGGAATGGCGCCAGCCTAACAGACTTTGTCTCCGCAGCGGCAAGGGGGCGAACCTGCGCCACCGCGTTAGAACTTGAACTTCACCCCCGACGACACGATCAGGGCGTCTCCCGAAACCTCGCCACTATAGGAGATCTGGGTAACAACCGGCGTGCCTGCGTAGGCGCTGGCGTTGCTGACGAGGGCCGAGCGCTGCAGGTGCACATAGCCCAGGGCCGCATCCAGCTCCACGTGCTCGGTGGGGCGCAGGGTGGCGCCGGCGGTGAGCAGCCAGCGGTTCCCGTCCGGCACGCGCGCGGACCGGCCCACATCCGGCGTGGGCGTCGGATCATAGGCGATCCCCGAACGCAGGGTCAGCTTGGAGTTGACCGTATAGTCCACGCCCACCGCGCCGGTGGTGGTGTCGTGATAGCCCTGCGGGACCAGCGTCGGTCCCACAGGGGTGTCCACCCGGATCGTATTGAACTCGCTCCAGCCGACCCGCTGGACCTGGGCGTTGAGCGCCCAATGACTGTCCAGCACATAGCGGCCGCCCAGCACCACCAGCCAAGGGGTGGAGAAGCTGGCTCGCCCCGGCAAGACGCCATTTTCCGCCGCCAGGGGACCCAGGAGGCCGGTGATCGCCACCGTGCCGTTCAGCTGGTGCTGGATCGACGACCGATAGCTCGCCCCCAGGCTTAGCCGGTCATCGGGATGGACCTGGGCGCCCACGGTCCAGCCATAGTTCCAGCCATCGCCCTTCAGCTCGTCATAGCCGTCGGGTAGCAGGGGCGAGAGATTGGGCAGGGCCGCGCCCAGGGTCGACTTGGCGTACTGGGCGTCCAGGCCGACGCCCAGGTCGAGATAGCGGTTCACGTGCAGGGCGACGGTTGGTTGGACATCGAGGTCGAGCAGTTTCGAGGTCACCGCCTGGTAGCGGGTGAAACTGGACGGATCGTATTTGGTGGTGAAGTCGAACGGGGCGCTGACCGCCAGGCCCAGGGCCACATGCTCGTTCAGCCGCCAGGCGGCGTCGAAGTTCGGTACGACCCCCGCCTCAAGTGGGTTGGAGGCATGGAGATTTCCGCCGACCGACGAGGCCGGCTGGCCGGGGCGCTGGATGGTCGAGCCGTGGTCGTTGACCTCGGAATCGCTGAACACGCCGTTGAGGCCGCCATAGATCTCCACCCCCTGGACCTCGCCAATGGCGGCGGGATTCCACCACAGGGATTCAGCCCCTGTATCGGCCGCCTCGCCCGAATAGGCGCGGCCGAGGCCCTTGACCGACTGCTCCTGCAGATAGAAGCCCGCCGCCCAGGCGGGGCCGGCGACGGCGAGGCTCGAGGCCAGAGCGAAGATCGCCGCGGCGACGGGCGAGACAGGACCGAATTTACGCATGAGGAGAGACCGGGCTTGTTCGTGCTGCAGGCACAGGGCGGTCCCGTCAGATAATGTTGCACCGGCCGCCACGAAAGAGCGAGGCCCGCCAGAGCCGCTTTGTGCTAAGATGGCTGAACGGAAACCGGCCAACCGTCGGCAAGGATGAGAACTGTCGCGCACCGCGCGTCTTCCTATCCGCTCCTGAGAGTCTCCTATGGCCGCCAGCCCGCCCGACGCCGACCCCGCCAAAGCCGGCCCACAAACCAAGCCGCCCAACGAAACCTGGGGGATGCGCCGAAACCCGCGCAATTCCGCGCCGCTGCGTCTGATAAGCGCCCTTCGCGGCCAGGGGACCCTGACCTGGTCCGGCGGTTCGGTTTCCGCGGCCTATGAACTTGACCTGTTCGACCGCGGGGCCGTGCATCTGGCCAGCGGCAATCTCGAAGGCGATTTCTCGAGCCTGATGGCCAAGGACGACGGCGCGGCCGCCCAGGCCGGCGGCGGCCGTCTGCGCCTGGACGATGGCCGCGAGGTGGACATCGTCCTGATCAGCCTCGATCCGGCCGGCGCCGACTTTGAGGCGAACGGTGACGTTCTCGCCGCCAACCTGGCGCCGTAGGAGCCGCCCGCCAGCCGCTGAATCTGAGCTGACATGGTCGACGACGACAGCATCCTTTCGGGGCGCCGGCCTCATCCGCCGGCGCCCTTTTTGTTTGACCGTCGCCGGTTTGCAGGGACTTCTCGGCGGCGACGAATGCAAGAAACCTACAGGGGGCGAGCTTGGAGATCAGGGTTTTGCGTGGGGCGCAGATCAAGGCTCTGCTGCCCATGGCCGACTGCATCGATTTGATGAAGACCACCATGATCGCCGTCTCCGAAGGACGCGCGCTCATCCCCTTGCGCACCATCATGCCCCTGCCCGGCGGCAAGGGCATGATGGGCTCGATGCCGGGCTATCTGGCCGAACCTGAATGTTTCGGGATCAAGCTCCTGAGCCTGTTTCCCGGCAACGTCGCCGCCGGCCATTCCTCCCACCTGGGCCTGGTCCTGCTGTTCGAGCCAGAGTTCGGCCTGCCCGTGGCCCTGATGGACGCCGCCGAGATCACCGCCATCCGCACCGCCGCCGCCAGCGGCCTGGCCACCCGGCTTCTGGCCCGCGAGGACGCCGGCGACCTGGCCATTCTGGGCGCCGGCGAGCAGGCGCGCAGCCATCTGGAAGCCATGACCGTCGCCCGCCCTCTGCGCCGAGTGCGGGTGTGGGCGCGCGATCTCGACAGCGCCAAGGCCTTCGCGCACTCCGAGGGTGAGCGCCACGGCCTAACTATCGAAGTGGCGGCGAGTGTGCGGGACGCCGTGGCCGGCGCCGACATGGTCTGCACCGTCACCGGCGCCCGCGAGCCGATCCTGCTGGGCGACTGGATCGCGCCGGGAACGCACCTGAATATCGTCGGCTCCAGCATCCCGTCGACCGCCGAGATCGACACCGACCTGGTGGTGAAGTCGCGCCTATTTGTCGACCTGCGCGCCTCCACCGTCAACGAGGGCGGCGAATATCTGCGGGCGCTCAGGGCCGGCGCCATCACACCGGACCACATCCTGGGCGAGATCGGCGAAGTGGCCGGCGGCGGCGTGGTCGGCCGGTGCGCGGGCGATGACATCACCCTCTACAAGTCCCTGGGCATAGCCGCCCAGGACCTGGCCTCGGCCCACTACCTGCTGGAGAAAGCACGCAGGACCGGCGTCGGCCAAACCTTCGAGCTGTAGGAATAGCGGAAGATCAGAGGCTGAGGGGGCGACCGATCCGCTTGATTTCCCAGTCCAATTCGACGCCGAACTTGGCCCGCACGTCGGCGCGCACCGCCTCGCCCAGGCCTTCAAGGTCTGCGGCGGCGGCCTGGCCGGTATTGATCAAAAAATTGCTGTGCAGCTCCGAGAACTTGGCCCCGCCGAACAATTTGCCGCGCCAGCCGGCCGCGTCCACCAACCGCCAGGAGGAATCGCCCGGCGGGTTCTTGAAGGTCGAGCCGCCGGTCTTTTCGCGGATCGGCTGGGAGGTTTCACGGCGGGCGGTGATTTCGGCCATGCGCGCCTCAATGGACTCGGGCGTGTCGGCGCGGCCCTGAAAGGTGGCCTGGGTCCAGATGATCCCATCCGGAGCCTGACTGTGACGATAGGTATAGCCGAACTCGGCCAGTTCGAGCCGGCGCGCGGCGCCGGTGCGATCAACCCCGCGGGCTGAGACCAGCACGTCCTTGGTCTCCGATCCGTAGCAGCCGGCGTTCATGGCCAGGGCGCCGCCGATGCTGCCTGGCACGCCGGCATAGAATTCCAGCCCCGCAATCCCAGCCTTGGCCGCGGTACGGGCTACGGCGGAGTCCAGCGCCGCAGCGCCGGCGACGACCCGGGATTCCTCCACATCACCATGGACCCCGGCGAAGGCCCGGCCGGCCAGACGGATCACCACCCCCTCGACCCCGCCATCGCGAACGATCAGGTTGGAGCCGACCCCAACCACCGTCACCGGGATCTCTGCCGGCAAGGCTTTCAGGAATTCGGCCAGGTCCTCGGCGTCCGCCGGCAGGAACAGCACCTCGGCGGGGCCACCCACCCGCAGCCACGTGAACGGCGCCAGGGGCTCGTCGCGCAACACCTTGCCGCGGACCTTGGGGAGGGTGTCGCGCCAGCTCATCGGAGGACCCCGCGCCTCACGCCTTCGCCAACGCTTCCAGCTGCGCCGGAAGGGCGTAGGCCCAGGCGGTGATGTCGCCGGCGCCCAGGCAGACCACCAGGTCGCCGGGCCGGGCGTCGGCCGCGATCAACCCAGGCAGGGCGGCGGGATTTTCCAGGGCCAGCACGTGGCGATGGCCCCAACGCCGCAGGCCCTCGACCAGGCCGTCGCGGTTGGCGCCCTCGATGGGCTGCTCGCCGGCCGGATAGACGTCCGCCACGATCACTTCGTCGGCGTCGTTGAAACAGCCGCAGAACTCTTCAAACAGGTCGCGCAGCCGCGAATAGCGGTGCGGCTGGACCACGGCGATCACCCGGCCGGCGGGGGTCACGGCGCGGGCGGCCTTGAGCACAGACGAGATCTCCACCGGATGATGGCCATAGTCGTCGATCACCCGCACCCCGCCCACAGTCCCTGTGGTGGTGAAGCGGCGGCGCACGCCTTCGAAACTGTCCAGGCCGGTGCGGATAGCGTCGTCCGACACGCCCAGTTCCCGCGCCACGGCGATGGCGGCCAGGGCGTTGAGCACATTGTGCTCGCCGGCCATGGGCAGGCGCAGGTCCGGCAGGGTGACCGGCTCGCCCTTCAGCGGGGTGATCAGCACGTCGAACCGCGCCCCGTCCGGACCCATGGCCAGGTTCATACCCCGCACCTCGGCCTGGGGATTGGTCCCGTAGGCGATCAGGCGGCGGTTCTCCACCCGGGCGGCCATGGCCAGAACCTCGGGATGGTCGGTGCAGACGGCGGCGAAGCCATAGAAGGGGATGTTCTCCACAAAGGCCTGGAACGCCTTCTTGACCGCCTCGAAGTCGCCGTAGTGATCCAGGTGCTCGGGGTCGATATTGGTGACCACGGCCACGGTGGATTTCAAGCGCAGGAAGGTGCCGTCGCTTTCGTCCGCCTCCACCACGATCCACTCGCCCTCGCCCACCTTGGCGTTGGTGCCGTAGGCGTTGATAATGCCGCCATTGACCACGGTGTGATCGAGGCCGCCGGCGTCCAGCAGGCAGGCGACCATGGAGGTGGTTGTGGTCTTGCCGTGGGTGCCGCCCACCGCGATGGAAAACTGCAGGCGCATCAGCTCGGCCAGCATCTCGGCCCGGCGCACCAGGGGCAGGCGCTGTTCGCGGCCGGCGACCATCTCCGGATTGTCCGCCTTGACCGCGGTGGAATAGACGATGGCCGAGGCGCCGCGCACGTGTGCGGCGTCATGGCCGATGAAGATCCTGGCCCCCAGCTTCTGCAACCGCTCGGTGTTGGCCGAGGCCCTGGCGTCGGAGCCCTGCACCACATAGCCGATGCGCAGCATGATCTCGGCTATGCCGCTCATGCCGATGCCGCCGATACCGACGAAGTGAACAGGTCCGAGGTCGAAGGGAACGGGGCGTCGATTCATGCGGCGGCGTCTAGACCATTTTGAGCCGTCGCAACAGCGTGGCTTTGCCGCGGCTGTCCCGGAGCCGGGAATCCGCTGCGGCGATCGGCCGTCTTGATGCAACCCGAAATTTTAACAGAACATGGTTCATTAAAGGCGAGTCAGAAGACAAGGCCGCAATCGCAGACATGCCTGTCCCCGCGTCGACACCGCCGAAACCGCGCCTGTTCGATCGCGGCCTGACCGTGGCTATTGGCCTGGCGGTGATGGTGTTCGTCGGCGGCCTGATCGGCCTGGGCGCCAATGTCGACCTTTTGGCCAAGCACCGCGAGGAGGCCCAGGCGGTCAACGCCGTGCATGGCCGCATCCAGGAGGTCGGCGACCAGCTGGTGGGCAACGCCGACTGGGACGACGCCCTGGCCCACGCCAGCAACAAGCTCGACCTGCCGTGGATCTCGGAAAATATCGGCTTCTTCTTCTCACAGCCAGGCCGCTTCCGTTTCGTTTACCTGCTCGACGCCGCCGACCATCAGGTGTTCGGCATGGATCATGGCAAGCCGGCCGATCCCGCCCATTTCGCCGCTTTAAGCGCGGCGGCCGCGCCGCTGATCGCCAGCGTGCGCGCCCAGGAACTGCGCCGCGGACCGTTCGCCGGCCGTTCCAAGGACGGGCGGCTGATCGCCAAGGCGATCCAGGCCAATGATGTGGTCCGCTTTCAGGGCCACCTGTTCATCCTTACCGCCACCCTGATCCAGCCGGATTTTGGCACCGTGTTGCCCACGGGCCCGCGAACTTCGATCATCCTCAGCGGCAAGCCGGTGGATGCGGCCTTCATGGAGAGCCTGGGCGACCGGCTGCTGCTCAGCAAGGTGCGCCTGGTGGGGCCCAATGAGACCGCCAACGCCTATATCGACCTGACCAACCAGCACGGCGACCGCTTCGCCCGCATCGCCTGGAACCCGCAGCATCCGGGCGCGGACCTGATCTCCATCGCCCTCCTGCCCATTCTGTTTGGGGTGGGCGCGCCGCTGTTGCTCTATCTCAGGGGCAAGCGCACCGCCCGGCGCCTCAAGGCGACCCTGGTCGAACTGGGCCGCGCCCGGGACGAGGCCGACGCCGCCAACGCCCAGAAGTCGGTGTTCCTGGCCACAATGAGCCACGAGATCCGCACGCCCCTGAATGGGGTCATGGCCATGGCCCAGGTCATGGACCTGCACGCCCTGCCGGCCGAGCAGCGCAAGCGGCTGGCGGTGATCAGCCATTCCAGCGAAGCCCTTCTGACCATCGTCAACGACATTCTCGACCTGTCCAAGATCGAGGCCGGCAAACTGGAGCTGGACGTGCGGCCCTTCGACATCACCGCCCTGGCCCAGGCCCTCCAGGGCCTCTATTCGCCCATCGCCGCGGATAAAGGGCTGGGCTTCCGCATCGACGTGGCGACGGAGGTGGCGGGCGCCTGGCGCGGTGACCCGGACCGATTGCGCCAGGTCATCGCCAATCTGGTGGGCAACGCCCTGAAGTTCACCGAGCGCGGCGAGATCCAAGTCAAGGTGCTGGCGGCCGCGACCGAAGGCCTGCGCATCGAGGTGCATGACACCGGCATCGGCGTGCCCGCCGACAAGCTGGAGCTGATCTTCGACAAGTTCAGCCAGGCCGAGAACTCCACCTCGCGCCGCTTTGGCGGCACCGGTCTGGGCCTGGCCATCGGCCGCCAGCTGATCGAGGCCATGGGCGGGCGGCTGTGGGTGGAAAGCACCGAAGGGGTCGGCTCGACCTTCCGCTTCGAGGTTCCGCTGCAGCGCGTTTCCGAAGCCCTGGCGAACGATTCCGGGCCGGTGGTCCTGCACGACGCTCCCGACGCCCAGCAGCTGCGCATCCTGGCCGCCGACGACAACCTCACCAACCGCCAGGTTCTGGCCGCGATCCTGGAACCTCTGGGCGTGGAGCTGGATCTGCGCGAAGACGGCGAAGACACCCTCTCCGCCTGGCGCACGGGCGCCTATGACATGATCTTGATGGACATCCAGATGCCGGTGCTGGACGGCGTCGCCGCCACCCGCCGCATCCGCGCCGAAGAGGCCGAGACCGGCCGCCCCCGCACGCCGATCATCGCCCTGACCGCCAACGCCATGACCCACCAGCTGGCCGAATACCGCGCCGCCGGCATGGACGACTGTGTCGCCAAGCCTATCCGCATCGCCGACCTGCACGACGCCATGGTGCGGGTCCTGGCTGGGGTCGAGGTTGAGATCGAGGCGGCCTAAAATCGTTCCCTAACTTGAGCGGGTTGAGGAAAAGTGCGAAGCGGTTTTCCGCCCGCAACCGGCTCTAAGCTTTTAGAATGGATCACGTTTTAGGATTTTGATCGATCCAAAATCATCGTGATCTAGGGAAAAGGTCCTCAGCCTTGCGGCGGGGGCTCTTTTTCCTTGGGCGGCTTGGGCGGCGGGGGCGCCTGAGGCCGGGGCGGCGGCGCGGCGTGCTGCGCCGCTGGAGGCGGTGGCCGGGCTTCGGGCCTGGCGGGCGCAGCCGGCGCCGGACGCTGGCTCATGGGCTCTGATGGGCGCATGGCCGGGCGCTCTTGGGGTGGCGGAGCTTCGGGCCGTGCGAAAGGTGGCGGCGCGGCGTGCTGCGCTGCTGGGGGCTGTGGCCGGGCTTCGGGCCTGGGGGGCGCAGCCGGCTCCGGACGCTGGCTCATGGGCTCCGATGGACGCATGGCCGGGCGGCCTTGGGGCGGCGGCGCTTCGGGCCGGGCGAAGGGCGCCGGCGCTGGCCGAGGCTGCGGCATAGGCCGCTCAGCCGCGGGGCGCATCGCCGTCGCCGGTGGGGTCGGCGCCGCCGGACGTTCGGCGGCGGGCGTGGGCGGATGCTGGGCCGCAGGCCGTTCGGCCGTGGCTGGACGCGCCTGAGATATCGGCGCAGCCGGCTTGCCGGCCGCTGCGGCCGCGACGGGGTGAAGGGCGCCAGGGCGACCTGCTTTGCGCTGCTCCGGCGGGGGCGGATTATAACCACCGCCAGCGTGGGATGCGGCGACGACGCCCGCCCCGCTGAAGCTTGCCGGCTTGGCGGTGGCCGCAACCGGCGGCGCCCCATGATTATTCGAGGCGCGCAAGGCGGTGTTGGTCGCGGCCGTTCGGGCGTGCTGAGTCTGCAGCGGGGTGGGCTGGACGTGCCGCTCCCGGATCGCCGCCGCCTGTTGCGGCGTGGGCCGCGCGGTGACGCCGCCCGGACCGTTGAAGCTGACATGGCTGACGTTATTGACCACCACGGTCTTGTTGTAGACGTTGGTGATGTTCACGTTGGTGACGTTGTTGACCGTGCGATTATAGAAGAAGTGCCGGCCCTGCCAGTAACCGCCTTCATAGCCGCCGCCATTGTAGCCGAAACCATAGACCACGCCGCCGTAGAACCCGACGTGGGAGCCCCAATAGCCATCGTGAAAGACATAGTCGCCATCGCTCCAACCCCAATAGCCGGGTGTCCAGAGCAGGCCTGGCTCCGGGGCCAGCACCCAGGTTCCGGGAACCCAGTAATAGTCGCCGAAATCGTCGTCCCAGGCCCAGTAGCCTGGCGCCCAGAGATAGTCGGGTCCCGGTATGGGCGGCTGGTCATAGACCGGCAGAGGCGGCGGTGCGAAATTCACGCTGATGCCGATGGAGATCTGCGCCTGGGCCGGCGCAGGGGCCAGGATCAGCGGCGCGGTGGTCCCCAGCAGCAGGGCGATCGCGGGCGTCAGCAATCCACGCATAGTGATTCTCCCAGAGTGGCCTTACGGCGGGGCGGCCTGCCTTGGCCTTGGCGAATGTTGCAGCCACGAAACGCGCCGGAGGCTTCGCGGGTTGCGCACGCGCCAGGGTATCTGGATCACCGCCCTGGAGCGGCGCGATCGCGAACCTTGAAAGCCGGAGCCGAATGAACTAAGTTCATTGGACTAAGTTCGAGGCCTTCAAATGCGAACCGTCAACATCCACGAGGCGAAAACACAGCTCTCCCGGTTGGTGGACCAGGCCGCCATGGGGGAGTCGTTCGTGATCGCCAAGGCGGGAAAACCCTTGGTCAAGGTGATGGCGTTGGATAGCCCCGACCCGTCCCAGGTTCGCCGCATCGGCTTCCTGGCTGGACAGATCGCCGTGCCCGCGGACTTCGACGACATGGGCGCCGCGGAGATCGAGCAGATGTTCGGCGCCGATCGGTGAAGCTACTGCTCGACACCCACCTGCTGCTGTGGGCCGCAGGATCGGACGACGGCGGGTTGGGGGCTGATCGCCTGTCGCCGGCGGCTGAAACCCTCATAGCCGATCTGGACAACCCGCTCTATTTCAGCGCCGCCAGCATTTGGGAGGTGGCGATCAAGGGCGGCATCGGCCGCGAGGATTTCAGGGCCGATCCGCACCTGCTGCGCCGGGGCCTGTTGGACAATGGCTATATGGAAATCCCGATCACCAGCGAACATGCGGCGGCGGTCGGCCATCTTCCGCCGCTGCACAAGGATCCGTTCGACCGCATGTTGGTGGCCCAGGCCCGCGTCGAGGGGATCACCTTGCTGACATCCGACGAAAAAGTCGCGGCCTATGCCGGGCCGGCGCGCAGGGTCTGACGCCCCCTAACCCGCCGTCGCCTCCACCACGTCCGCCAGCCGCTCCGCCGCATCCGGCCGGGCCACCGACCGCGCCGCCGCCGCCATGCGCGCCAGCCGCTCCGGATTGGTCATCAGGGTCTCCAGCGCCTTGGCCATGACGTCCACGGTCAGCACGTCCTCGCGGGCGATCTCGGCGCCGCCGGCTTCGGCCAGCAGGCGGGCGTTCTGGCCCTGGTCGTCGTCCAGGGCGATCTTCAGCGGCACCAGGATGGCCGGCTTGCCGGCCACGGCCAGCTCGCAGCAGGTGGAGGCGCCGGCCCTTCCCACCACAAGGTGCGCGGCGCCGAGGCGCCCGGCCATGTCGCGGAAAAACGGCGCGATCTCGGCCTGGACCATGGCGTTGCGATAGGTGGAACGGGCGCCGTCCATGGATTCGGCGCGGGTCTGCTGCTGCACGTTCAACCGCCCGCGCAGGGCCTCCGGCAGGGCGGCCACGGCCTTGGGCAACAACTCGGAGAGCAGCCGCGCGCCCTGGCTGCCACCGGTGATCAATAGGTGGATCTTGCCGGCCTCGGTAGGCGCTTCATAGGGCCGGTCGGCCAGGGCGCGGATCTCTGGCCGCACCGGATTGCCCACCACCTGGGCGCGGGCGCTGACCGAGGCTGGCGCCTTCAGCAGGGTCGGAAAGGCGCAGGCCACGGTGGTCACACGCCCGGCCAGGAACTTGTTGGCCCGGCCGATCACCGCGTTCTGTTCGTGGATCACCGTGCGCCGGCCGCTGGACAGGGCCGCCAGCAGGGCCGGCAGGGACGGATAGCCGCCAAAGCCCACCACCACCGCCGGATCCAGCCGCTTGAAGGCCTCGCGCGCCTGCAGCACTCCGCGCAGGATGGTCAGGCCGGCCTGGATCATGCCCAGGGGATTGCCGGGCTTGTAGGTCGCCGCGGCCAGGGCGATGCGCTCCTCGGCCGGAAAGCTCGCGGCATAGTTCACGCCGCGCTCGTCAGTGCACAGGACCACGCGCCAGCCGCGTGCGATCAGGGCCTCGGCCAGGGCCTGGGCCGGAAATAGGTGTCCGCCGGTGCCGCCCGCGGCGACAACGGCGAGACGGCCGTTATGCGAAGAACTCACGAGAAGGCGCCGTTAGGCCCTTCGGTGGGGGTGTAGGCGCCCGGCCGCTTGCGCGTCAGCGCCAGGGCCATGCCCAGGGTCAAGCCCATGGCGAGCATCGACGATCCTCCGTAGGAAATGAACGGCAGGGTCATGCCCTTTGTGGGGATCAAGCGCAATTCCATGGCGATATTGATGAACACCTGCTGGCCCAGCAGCACGAACAGGCCGCCCGCCGCCACCTGGTCGAAGGCGTCGGCCAGCTTCATGGACTTGTAGAGACCGCGCAGCACGATCACCGCGAACAGGCCGATGAGGAACAGGGAGAAGACCAGGCCGAATTCCTCGGCCCCGCCGGCATAGGCGAAGTCGGTATGAACGTCAGGCAACTGGCGCTTAAGGAGGGCTTCGCCCGGACCCTGTCCGAACCAGCCGCCAGCGGCGATGGCCTCCAGGGCGTGGCGAATCTGGTTGGGGTCGGCCTGGGCGCCGGCATGGTCGTGGCTGAGGAAGCTGTTGACCCGGCTGGAGACGTGGTCGAAGGCGAAGTAGATCCCCACCCCGCCCGCTGCGGCCACGGCCAACAGGCCCAGCATCCAGGCGACCGGCACGCCGGCCATGAAGAAGGCCGCGCCGAACGCAATGGTGATCAGGATGGTCTGGCCCACATCAGGCTGCAGCAGCAGCAGGGCGACGGCCACGCCATAGAGGACGAAGGCGATCGACACGCCCGGAACGCCCTCGCCCTTCTGGTTCTCGGCGAACATCCAGGCGGCCAGCACGATCAGGGCCGGCTTCATGAATTCCGACGGCTGCAGGGTGAAGCCGCCGAACTCCAGCCAGCGGGTCGCGCCCTTTGCGTGGTGGCCCATCAGCGGCAGGGCGATCATGATGGCGATCGAGATCAGATAGGCGAAGAAGGCCGTGCGCTTGACCCCCTTGGGCGACATCATCGACACCGCCAGCAGCACCACTGTGGCGCCGATGGCGAACACGCTCTGACGCACGGCGAAATGGAAGGGATCGCCCAGGTTCAGGCGCTCGGCCGCCGCCGGGCTGTTGGCGAAGCTCAAAAGCACGCCGATAGCGATCAGGATGGCGGTGGCGCCCAGCAGGATGTGGTCGGTGGTCCACCACCAGACGCCCACGCGCGAGCGATCGGAACGGGCGAAGGCGTGATGCTGAAGGCTCATGCCGTGGCTCCCTTCGCCGGCTTGCGCGTCAGGGACATGACGGCGTCGCGGAAGGCCTCGCCGCGGACCTCGAAATCGGGAAACTGGTCGAAGGAGGCGCAGGCCGGTGAGAGCAGGATGATCGCTTCGCCGCCCGCGGCCCTGGCGTCGGCATAGGCGGCGGCTGTGGCGCGGTCCAGGTCGCCGCTGATCTCATAAGGCGCCTGGCCGTCGAGCGTCTTGGCGAAGTCCTTGGCCGCCTCGCCGATCAGATAGGCCTTGGCCACCTTGGGGAACAGGTCGGCCAAGCTGTCTATGCCCCCAGCCTTGGCCCGACCCCCGGCGATCCAATAGAAGCGCGGATAGCTGCTCATGGCCTGGCGCGCGGCGTCGGCGTTGGTGGCCTTGCTGTCGTTGATAAAGCGAATCTGGCCGATCTGGGCCACGGTCTCCATGCGATGAGCCAGGCCCGGGAAGGTGATCAGGCCGCTGGCGGCGTCCTCCACCGACAGGCCCAGGCCTCGCGCGGCGGCATAGGCGGCGGCGGCGTTCTGCCAGTTGTGGCGGCCGGTCAGCGCGCGGGCCCGGTGCAGGTCGGCCACCTCCAGAACGCGGTCGCCGGTGGCGTCATAGAGCACCCCGCCGATGGCGTAGACCCCGCGGCCCATGGAGCGGCCGGCCGAGATCGGCCAGATGGTGCGGCGGTTGGCGGCGGTGATTTCAGTGCAGATCTGCTGGCACCAGGGATCGTCGACCCCGATCACGGCGGTGTCGCCCTTGCCCTGATTGAACAGCACCCGCCGCTTGGCGGTCGCATAGCCCTCCATGCCGCCGTGGCGGTCCAGGTGGTCGGGGCTGAGATTGAGCAGGATGGAGACATCCGGCTTGAGGCTGGAGGTCAGGTCGAGCTGGTAGGACGAGATCTCCAGCACATAGACGGCCCCGCCGTGCATGTCCTCCAGACCCAAGACGCCGACGCCGATATTGCCGCCGATGCGCGCGTCGCGGCCGGCGGCGGTCAGCATGTGGCCGATCAGGGCGGTGGTGGTGGACTTGCCGTTGGTGCCCGTGATGGCCACCACTTTGGGCTTTTTGTGGTCGGGGGCGGCGTTGACCGTGCGGGCGAACAGCTCGATGTCGCCCAGGATCTCGACCCCGGCGGCCTGGGCCATCTTCACCGTCCAGTGCGGCTCGGGATGGGTCAGGGGCACGCCGGGCGACAGCATCAGGGCGGCGAACTGGGACCAGTCGGCCTCGCGCAGGTCGACCACGGCCAGGCCCTCGGCCACCGCGGCTTCGCGCGCGGCGGGCTTGTCGTCCCACACGGCCACTTCGGCGTCGCCGGCGATCAAGGCTCGGGCGGCGGTCAGGCCCGACCGGGCCAGGCCGAACACTGCGACGCGCTTGCCTTCGAAACCTCTGACGGGGATCACGTGGTTCGAGCCTCCCCTACCGCAGCTTCAAGGTGGCGAGGCCGAGCATGGCCAGCATGATCGCCACGATCCAGAACCGGATCACGACGGTCGACTCGGCCCAGCCCAGTTTCTCGAAATGGTGGTGGATCGGCGCCATCAGGAACACCCGGCGGCCGGTGCGCTTGAAATAGGCCACCTGGATGATCACCGACAGGGCCTCGGCCACGAACAGGCCGCCGACAATGGCCAGGACGATCTCGTGCTTGCAGGCCACCGCGATCGTGCCGAGCGCGCCGCCCAGGGCCAGGGAGCCTGTATCGCCCATGAAAATCCGGGCCGGCGGGGCGTTGTACCAAAGAAAGCCCAACCCGGCTCCGATCACCGCGCCGCAGAACACCGCCAGCTCCCCCACTCCAGGCGCAAAATGGACCTGCAGGTATTCGGCGAACTTAAAGTTCCCCACCAGATAGGCGATGACGCCAAACGCCGCTGCGGCGATCATCACCGGCACGATGGCCAGGCCGTCCAGGCCGTCGGTGAAATTGACCGCATTGGCCGCGCCGACGATCACCACGCCGGCGAACGCCAGGTAGAACCAGCCGAGGTCGAGCAGGAAGTTTTTGAACACTGGGAAGGCCACCGAAGTCGCCAGATGCTTCTCCGGCGCGACTTCGCCGAACTTGATCATCAACAGGATACCGACGAAGGCCACCAGGAACTCGATGCCCAGCCGGGCCGGGCCGGACAGGCCCTCGGTGGTCTGCCGGGTGACCTTGGCGTAGTCGTCGAGGAAGCCCAGGACGCCATAGCTGGCCGTGACCAGGATCGCCACCCAGACATAGATATTGGCCAGGTCGCTCCAGATCAGGGTCCCGCCCAACAGGCCGGCCAGGATCATCAGCCCGCCCATGGTCGGCGTGCCGGCCTTTTCGATGATGTGGCGCTCGATGCCCTCCTTGCGGATCGGCTGGCCCTTGCCCTGCTTGGCCTGCATCCAGCGAATAAAGCGCGAGCCCATGGCGTTGACGATCACCTGGGCCGTGACCACCGACATTCCAGTACGGAAAGTCAGGTATTTCAGTAGGTTGAGTACGGGCACATAGTGCTGATGCTCGGCCAGGCGGAGATAGAGGAGGTACAGCATCAGCCGGCGCTCCCCTCGCTCAAGACCGCCACGATGTCCGCCGCCTTGGAGCCCTTGGAGCCCTTGACCAGGACCACGTCGCCACTGCGCACGGCCTCGGCCAGCTGGCCGGACAGCTCGCCCGCGGTTTCGGCATAACCGCCGCGGCGGGCGGCGGGCAGCGCCTCCCAAAGCGACCGCATCAGGGGGCCGGCGCAAAAGACCAGGTCGACACCCGCCTCGGCGATCGGGCCGGCCAGCTCGGCGTGATAGCGCGGCGAGTCCGGTCCCAGCTCGAGCATGTCGGTCAGGGCCAGGATGCGGCGGCCGGCCAGGCGCCGGGCGCCCAGGCTGGCGATGGCCGCGCCCATGGACACCGGATTAGCATTGTAGCTCTCATCGATGAGATCGAAGACGCGGCCGGATAAGGCCACCGACTGCTCGGCTCCGCGACCGGACAGAGGCGCGAAGTCGGACAAGGCGGCCAGGCTGGTGTCCAGGTCCACATCCAGGGCTTCCAGCATCAACAGCACAGCTAGGCTGTTAGGACCCCAATGGGCGCCGCTCTGGCGGATGGGAAAGCGCAGCGAGCGGCCGTGCAGCCGCGCGCCCACCACCGCGCCGCCGGGCGCGATATCGAAACCCGTCAGTTGGGCGTCGCAGCCGTCGGCGGCGCCGAACCGCACCACCCGCGCGCCCACGGCTTCGGCCTCGGCCTTGAGAAGGTCGAACCAGCGATTGTCGGCGTTGAGCACCGCCACGCCATCGGGCCGCAGCCCGGCGAAGATTTCGGCCTTGGCCCGCGCCACGCCAACTTCGCCGTCGGCGAAGTTCTCCATATGCACCGGGCCAACGGTGGTGATCACCACCGCGTGCGGCTCGATCATCCGCGACAAGGGCGCGATCTCGTCGGCGTGGTTCATGCCCACTTCGAACACCGCCCGGCGCGTGGCCCGGGGCGTTCGCGCCAGAGTGAGGGGCACGCCGATATGGTTGTTGTAGGACTTGACCGAGGCGTGGGACGGACCGGCCAGGGCCAGGCCCGCGGCCAGGGCTTGGGTGACGCTGGTCTTGCCCACCGAGCCGGTCACCGCGCCGCGGCGAGCCTGGACGGCGCGTTCCCGTGCGGCGACGCCGAGGGCTTCCAGGGCCTTCAGGCTATCGGGAACCACGATCTGCGAACCGGCGATGGGCCGAGTGACCAGGGCTCCAGACGCGCCCTTGTCCAGGGCCTGACCCACGAACTCATGCCCGTCGCGCAGATCGGCCAGGGCCACGAACAGATCACCCGGCTCCAGCGAGCGGGTGTCGATGGACACCCCGGCGGCGTCGAACGGCGCGCCCAGGAGGGCGCCGCCGGTGGCGCGAAGAATCTCGTCGCTGGTCCATAGCGGCTCAAGCATGGGCCGCCCCCAGACCCAGGGCCGCCGCGGTCACGGCCACATCGTCGAAGGGATAGGTGACGCCGGCCACCAGTTGCCCCTGCTCGTGCCCCTTACCGGCCACCACCAGCACGTCACCTTCAGCCAGCAGGCCCGCGGCCTCGGTGATGGCCGCGGCGCGGTCGCCGATTTCGCGCGCGCCGGAGGCGGCGGCGAGGATGGCGGCGCGGATCGAGGCGGGATCTTCCGAACGCGGATTGTCATCGGTGACGATGGCCATGTCGGCCAAGCGCGCGGCGATTTCGCCCATCAGCGGCCGCTTGCCGCGATCGCGATCGCCGCCGGCGCCAAAGACCACAATCAGCCGGCCCTTGGTATGCGGACGAAGCGCCGCCAGCACCGTCTCCAGGCCGTCGGGGGTGTGGGCGTAGTCCACATAGGCTTCGCCGCCGCGCGGGCCGGCGCCGACCCGCTGCAGTCGACCGGGGGCGCCTTGGATGTGCTCCAGGGCCTGCAGCACCGCCTCGACCTTTTCACCCGCGGCGATGCACAGACCCGCCGCCACCAGGGCGTTGGAGGCCTGATAGGCGCCGACCAGGGGCAGATTCACATGGAACCCGCGGCCTTCGGCCGTGATCGCCAGGCGCTGGCCGTCCGGCAGCAAGGTGCGACCCGTCAATTTCAGGGCCTGGCCCTGCTCGCCCACGGACAAAAGGGTTTGGCCGGACTGCACTGCGCTGGCGGCGAAGGCCGCAAAGGCGTCGCTGTCGGCGTTGAGCACCGCGGTTCCGTTCCGCGGCAGCAGGGTCTCGAACAGGCGCAGCTTGGCGGCGCGATAGGCTCCCATGGTCCCGTGATAGTCCAGATGGTCCTGGGTCAGGTTGGTGAAGCCGGCCGCGGTCAGGCGCACGCCGTCCAGCCGCCGCTGATCGACCCCATGCGACGAGGCTTCCAGGGCCAGGTGGGTGACACCGCGCCCAGCCAGGTCGGCCAGCAAGCGGGCCACGTCGCCGGCGTCGGGCGTGGTCAGGCCGGCGGGGGTCACCTGTTCGCCTTCCGCCTGCACGCCGAGCGTGCCCATGCTGGCCGAACGATGGCCCAGGCGCTCGAACATCTGGCGGCAGAAGACGGCGATGGAGGTTTTGCCGTTGGTCCCGGTGATAGCCACGCAGGTCTTGGGCTGGACGCCCCAGAGAGCCGCCGCGGCGAGAGCATAGGCCCGGCGCGGATCGCTGACCGCCACCACGGGCACGCCCACATCCTCCAGGGCCTCGCCCGCCAGCACCGCGACAGCGCCGGCCTGAACCGCGGCCGTGACGAAGCCACGCCCATCGGCCTTGGTCCCCGGCAGGGCCACGAACAGAGCCCCGGGCCGCACCTGCCGGCTGTCGGCGGTGACGGCGGTGACTTCGGGATCGGTGATCAGATCACGCTCAAGCAAGGCGGACAAACGCATGGAACTCATCGGCCGCTCCCGACGAGCTTGGCGGCCGCGCCGCCGCCGTTGAGGGTCGCCAGATCGATGGGCGCCCGCTTGACGCCTACATAGGGGGCGATGCGCTCGATCACGTGCCCTACCGCCGGCGCCGCGGTCCAGCCGCCGGTGGCGAAGCCGAAGGTATCTTTGGTCGCCTTGGGCTCGTCGAGCATGATCAGCACGAAATAGCGGTCGGCGTTCATTGGCCCGTCGGTGGGGAACACTGCGGCGAAGGAGGACACCAGCCGCTTTCGGTCGATCCGACCGCCAATGGACTTTTCCGCCGAACCGGTCTTGCCGCCGACGCTATAGCCCGGCACGTCGGCCTTCTTGCCCGAGCCGTCCTCCTGGGTGACGTTCAGCCGCATCAGGTCGAGCATGGTGCGGGAGGTCGCCTCCGAAACCACGCGGTGTCCCTGCGGGACGGTGTTGGGATCGAGTTTCCTAATCGTCAGCGGGACATATTCGCCGCCATTGAGAATGCCGTTCATGCCAGTGGCGATGGCCAGGGGGCTGACCGCGATGGCCTCGCCGAAAGACATGGAGGCTACAGTGCCAGGGTTCAGCTGACGCTGGACCAGCGGACGGGCGGATTCCTTCAGCTCGCTGGGCGCCGCCGCGAACAGGCCGAAGCTGCGGAAATACTTGTCCATCCGCTCAGGGCCAGCCTGCAGGCCGAGGCGCGCTGCGCCGATATTCGAAGAATGGGTGAACACCTTGTAGAGCGGCAGGACCGTGTCGCCCTTGTGATAGTCGTGGATCGTCCGCCCGGGCAGCACCAAGGGCGTGTGCACGTCGTACATACTGTTGATATTGGCCAGGCCCGCATCGATGCCCATGGCCAGGGTGAAGACCTTGAACACCGAGCCGGGCTCATAGACCGTGGCGGCCGCGTGGTTGACCATATTGGCCGGTGGCGTGGAGGCGGCGTTGTTGGGATCGAAGGCCGGGAAGCTGGCCATGCCCAGGATCTCGCCAGTGTGGACGTTGGTGACGATGCCGACGCCGCCGATGGCGTTGAATTTGGTCGCCGCGTTCTGCAGTTCATCTTGCAGCGCCGCCTGGACCCGAAGGTCGATGGACAACGGCACCGCGCCCTTGTCCGCATTGTTCATGATGGTGTCGTTGAGCGCGAATTCGGCGCCGGAGAGACCGGATCCCCCGCGATCGACGAAACCGATCAGGTGGCCGCCGGTGGCCCCCAAGGGATAGACCCGGCCGACCTCATTCTCGAACGAGACGCCGGGCAGACCCAGATCGTCGACCCGGGCCTTTTCCTCAGGAGTCAGGCCGCCGATGACATATTGGCGGCGCGCGCCATGCAGCATGCGCTCCAGCCGCGCCGCAGGCAGTTGCGGCAGTACCGCCGGCAATTTGCGGCGGACCTCGTCGATGTCCCAGTTCTCGGCCGGATTGAAATAGACGCCGAAGTGCGGAAGATCGACGGCCAACAGCTGGCCGTTGCGGTCGACCAAGTCGGCGCGGGCGCCGTCCGGGGCCGCCAGGGCGGTGACTCGCTCAACGCTGGGAAATAGAGCCGCGCGGGCGGCGCAGACCGCCAACACGATAAAGCCGGCGCAGAAGGTGAGCAGCACAAAGCGGATCCGCCGGCGTGCGTCCTCAGCGGCGCGCCCCTCGGCGCGGGCGCGCTCGAAATCGTGCTCGATATGCCAGATCAGCCGCAGCACCCACCGCAGAGCGGGCGGAACGCGATAGAGGGCGAGATCGGCGGGGCGCATCAGTGTTCGCCCTGCCCCGCAGCGTGGGCTGCGACGGCGCGCGATGACGCGGCGCCGACCGGAGCGCCGCTCTGGCGCACCACATAGGCGGCGGCCTGCAAGGTCGAGACCGATGCGGTGGACGCCGCGCCGATCGAGACATGGGTCGCCTTGGCCACGGGCGCGCGCTCGGGCGGAACCTGCGGCGTGGCGGCGGCGACCGCTGCTGTGGCGGGCTTGGCCTCTGCCGGCCGGCTCAATTGAGCCACATCGGCCAAGGCCTCAGGTTCGATCTCGTGCTTGGCGGAGACGGGCTGCAGGCCAAGATACTGACCGGCCAGGGCTTCCAGACGCTCAGGCCGCTCCTCCGCGGCGACTTCGGCGCGCAGCAGGCGGATCTGGGCGGTTTCTTCTTCGATCTGTTGCTGGACGCGATCGATGTCGTCGCGCTTGTCGCCGGCGCCGGTCTTGGCGAGATAGACGGTCAGCACCAGGGCGGTCAGGAAGCCGGCGCCGATCAGTTCCAGGATCCGAAAGCCGCGGACCCGGCGATTGAGCAGACTGAACAGGTTCATGCCGCAGCCCTCCAAACCGGTTCGGCGGTACGCACCCCTGCACGCAGCTTGGCCGAGCGGGCGCGTGGATTGGCCGCGATCTCGGCCTCGCTGGGCGCACGGGCGCCATTGAACAACAGACTGAAGGTCGGCTTGGCCGTGGGGGCGGTCGGCGGCAGGTGGCGCGAACCCGACGGCAGACGCCCGGCGCGCTCGGTGAAGAAGGCTTTGACGATGCGGTCTTCCAGAGAGTGGAAGGTGACCACGGCCAGGCGCCCGCCCTCGACCAGCAGCCGCTCGGCCGCTTCGAGCCCGGCTTCGAGCTCGGCCAGTTCGGCGTTAACGGCGATCCGCAGGGCCTGGAACACGCGCGTGGCGGGATGCACCTTGGCCCCGCGTCGGCCGCCCAGGGCGCGCTCCACCACCTCGGCCAGGTCCAGGGTGCGCTCGAACGGCGCCTCGGCCCGACGGCGCATCAGAAACGCGGCGATGCGGCGGGACTGGCGCTCCTCGCCATAGATCCAGAAGATGCGGGCCAGCTCCGCCGGCTCGGCGGTGTTGACCAGATCCGCGGCGCTGGGACCGGACAGCGACATCCGCATATCCAGGGGTCCGTCGCGCATGAAGGAGAAGCCGCGCTCGGCTTCGTCGATCTGCATGGAGGAGACGCCCAGATCCAGGGCGATCCCGTCGCAGCCGCCATCCACATGCTCGGCCATGGTGGAAAAGCAGTCCTGGATCAGTCGAAAGCGGCCGGTGGCCATCAGGGGCTCGGCGAAGCGGGCGGCGGTGGGGTCGCGGTCGAAGGCGATCACTTCGGCGCCGGCGTCCAGAAAAGCGCGGCTATAGCCGCCGGCGCCAAAGGTGCCGTCGACAATGCGCGCGCCAGGGGCGGGCTTCAGGGCGTCAAGCACTTCGTCCAGCAATACGGAGGTGTGGGCCGCCTCGCTCATGCAGCGCCTCCCGCGCGCGCGAGGCGCTGCTGGGCGCGCAGGGCCGCCAGCCCTTCGCGGGCCGATTGGCGGCGTTCCGGACGCTGGGCGTGGAACACCTCGGGCCGCCAGATCTGGAAGCGGTCGCCCAGGCCGACGATCACGGCCTGATCGGTGATCTCGAACATCTGGCACAGATTGTCCGGCAGGGTCACCCGGCCGGCGGTGTCGAACGACAGCTGGGCCATGCCGCCCAGGACGGTGAACTCCAGGTCGTAGCGAAGCGGGTCGCCGACTTCGAGTTCGTTGATCAGGTTCTGATAGCGGTCGAATAGGGCCTTGCCGCCGCCCTCGATGCAGTCGGCTTCGATGGACGGAAAACAGACCACGCCATCGAAGGGGCCAGAGACGCTCGCGCGGAACTCCTGCGGCACAACGATGCGCCGCTTGCTGTCCACTGGTTTCTCAAACGTCGAGAGAAACACCTCGCTCAAGCCCCAACTTTAAAGTTCGATCGCCCCCGTCATCGAACATCCCCTGGACCGGCTTTCCCCCCATAGGGGGGCTGCCTGTCCATGCCCAATGGGGTTAACATGGGACTAATTGGGATGCAATGACACCAAATGCCTATTTGAGGCGCTGGTGAAGATGTCGCGGACCGGAAATATGGGTCAATTCTGCAGTTCTGCGGAACATACAAAGAACATTAACAGTATTACTCACAACCACTCATGAGCGTCGCCCCTTCGAGGCGTCGGCCCCGGAGCGGCCCGCAAAAAGCTTGGCCACGAATCCGTTTCCGCTGTGGACGCAGAATCGTCCGGTAACGCTTAATGAGTTGAAAAGACGGATCAGACGGCCTGTAAGCCGGGTTCTGTGCCGCCCCTTGCGGGACGCGGCGGTCATTCCTCTGGACCGGCCATTGCTGACCGGTTCTCGCGACCTACCCGGACAACTCAGGCCGGCGAGGCCCTACCGAAGCAAGCTTCGGCGCGTTGTCCCTATTCGGTCTTGCTCCAGGCGGGGCTTGCCATGCCGTCCCTGTCGCCAGGTCCGCGGTGGGCTCTTACCCCACCCTTTCACCCTTACCCCTCCGACCTAAGCCTTTGGGGCGGTTTACTTTCTGTGGCGCTATCCCTGGGGTCGCCCCCGGCGGGCGTTACCCGCCGCCTATTCGCCGTGGAGCCCGGACTTTCCTCGACCCTCGCCTTGCGGCGAAGACCGCGACCGCCCGGCCATCTGATCCGGCGCGGAAAGTGAGGATGCAGGGCCCAGGCGTCAAGCGCTTCCTGCGCCGCGGCGTAAGGCCGCGCTTGTCAGGCGGTCGCGGACTTGGGTTCAACCCCGCCACGCAGCCGCGAAAACAGGATCTGGTCCCAGAACCGCTCGCGCCAGAAACCATAGCCGCGCAGCAGCCCCTCCCGCTCGAAGCCGTGGCGGGCCAGGACTGCGCAGGAGCGCTCATTGCCTGGGGTCACCAGGGCCTCGACCCGGTGCAGGTCCAGCGGGCCGAAGCCGAAATCCAGCATGGCCGGCAGGATCTGGCCCATCACCCCCTGGCCCCAGCGATCCGCCCGCAGGTCATAGCCGATCTCACCGCGCCGGCCGCGCAGATAGGTCAGCGTGTGAAAACCACAGCTGCCGACAAAGTCGCCCGCCTCATCGCGGATCGACCAGCGCAGGCCAGTCCCGGCGGCGCGCACGGCGGCGGCCCAATCGATCAGGTCCCAGGCCTGGAACCGCGCCTCCACCGGATCGATATCGAGAAACTCGGTGACCCGGGGGTCGGCGAAGTGGGCGAACATGTCGTCGATGTCCGCGTCACACAGCGGCGCCAGGACGAAGTCGGCGGCGCGCAGTTTGCACGGCCCCTCCAAGACCTCGATGACGGCGTCCGGAATCAAGTCGCCGCCCTAAGCAGATGGACGAGCCGCGCGCGGGTTTCCCCATCGGCGATCCCATCGACCAGGGCCGGGCGCCAGTGGCGCTGAAAGGCGGCGATGGCCGTGGCCGTGCGCGGCTCGTAGTGGCCAGACGGCGCGCAGTCATAGCCCAGTCGCGTCAGGCCCGCCTGCAGGGCGAAGACCCCGGTTCCTTCTTCACCCAAACCCAAGGGCGCACCTGGCGAGGCCGGCGGCTCGACCCACAGGCCGTGGCCGGCTTCGGCCAGCTGCTTCCAGGGAAACCTCTCGCCCGGATCCTGCTTTCGCTCGGGGGCCACGTCGGAATGACCGAGGATGCGGGCGTCGGCGATATCCCAGCGTCCCCGAATTTCGGTGAGCAGGGCGATCAGCGCCGTGACCTGTGCGTCCGGAAAATCGCGATAGCCAAATTCGTGACCGGGATTGACCAGCTCGATGCCGATGGAGACCGCGTTGATGTCCCGCTCGCCCTTCCAGAACGACACCCCGGCGTGCCAGGCGCGGCGCTCCTCGGCCACCAGGCCGTAGAGCCTCCCGTCCTCCTCGATCATGTAGTGGGCCGACACCTTGGCCGCAGGATCGCGCAATCGCGCCAGAGCCGCTTCGCCGGTCTCCATGCCGGTATAGTGCAGCACCACCATGTCCGGCGGCGCGCGCCGGGCGTCGAAATTGGGCGAGGAAGCGTCGATCGGAGTCATGCCCAGGATCTAGCACGAAGCGGCGGCGAGGCGAGGGGGGCGAACCGGACTTCGTCACCCGTTTGGACTGTTATTCTAATGTGGACAATTATTCCAACCCGAGACAGGGTGCGATCCATGTCCGACCTCACCGCCTATGCCCCTGTAGCCTCCGCCATATCCGCCCTGCTTCATCCCCATGGCGAGGTGGTGCTGCACGACCTGGCGACGGGCCGCATCGCCGGCATCTGGAACGCCACCTCTGGCCGGCGCATCGGAGACAGCTCACTTCTGGAGGACGACCCGTCCGTCTATGCCGCCGAACCGGCGCAGGGCCCCTACGAGAAGACCGGGCTACGCGGCGAGCGGCTGAAATCGGTCAGCGCCATCCTGCCCGGTCGCGATCTTGGCGATCCGCCGGCCGGGATGCTGTGCATCAATCTCGACGTGTCCATGCTCGACCAGGCGGCGCAGTTACTGGCGGCCTTTGTCGCTCCGCGCCAGGCGCAGCCGCAGACGCTGTTCGCGCGGGACTGGCGCGAGGCGGTGCAAAGCCGGCTGCACGCCTGGCTGGCTGAGCGGGGCCTGACCGCCCTGGCCCTGACCCGGGCCGAGCGTATCGCCCTGATCGCCGCTCTCGACGCCCACGGCCTGTTCGAGGCCAAGCGCGCGGTCGAGCACGTGGCGCAGATGATCGGCGCCTCCCGCGCCGCGGCCTATGGCTATCTGGCCGAGGCGCGGCGGACGAACGCGACCCAAGCCCCCGCAGTTCAGGCGAAAGACAGCGCATGACCGCCCTCCCCGACTTCCGGCTCGAAACCCATTTCGCCAAATGGGAGTTCGCCGCCCGTTTCCACCTGACCGCTTCCGACGCCGAGACCCTGGACCTGGCCGAACTCTTGGCCCTGGCCACGCCCGAAGATCGCGAGGCGTTCGAGACCCTGCGCCTGGGCTATACCGAAACCCATGGCGCGCCAGACCTGCGCCAGGCCATCGCCGAGACCTACGACCAACGCGCGCCGGAAGACGTCTTGTGTTTCGCCGGGGCCGAGGAGGGCGTCTATGTCGCCATGCGGGTCCTGCTGGGCCCCGACGACCACGCCATTGTCGTCACGCCCAACTATCAGGCGGCCGAGACCGTGCCCCTGGCCATCTGTGCGGTGACCGGCGCGCCCTTGGAGCCGAACGACGACTGGTCGCTTGACCTAGGCCGGCTGGCCGCCGCTATCAGGCCCGAGACCCGTCTGATCTCGATCAACTTCCCGCATAATCCCACCGGCAAAATCCTCGAACGCGACCGCTTCGACGCGCTGATCACCCTTTGCCGCGCCCACGGCCTGTGGCTGTTCAGCGACGAGGTCTATCGCCCCCTGGGCGCCGAAGGCGTGATCCACCTGCCGCAGGCCGCCGACATCTATGAGCGCGGCCTGTCCCTGGGGGTGATGTCGAAAGCCTATGGCCTTCCCGGCCTGCGCATCGGCTGGATCGCCTGCCAGGACCGCGAGTTGCTCTCACGCCTCGAGCGCTACAAACACTATCTGTCGATCTGCAACGCAGCCCCGTCCGAGCGGCTGGCGGTGATCGCCCTGAAGGCGCGGGACAAGATCCTCGGCCGCAACCGCCGTCTGGTCACCGACAACCTCGCCCTGCTCGATGCGTTTTTCGCCGAGCGCACGGACCTGTTCGAGTGGCGCCGGCCGGACGGCGGCTGCGTCGGCTATCCCCGCTATCTCGGCGCCGACGGTGTCGAGGCCTTCGCCGCACAGCTGGTCGAGCAGGCCGGCGTGCTGGTGCTGCCCTCTGGCATCTACCGCTCCGAACTTGGCCCGACGCCGCCCGACCGTTTCCGCATCGGCTTCGGCCGGGCCAATCTTGAGGAGGGGCTGGCGGCGTTTCGCGCCCATCTGAGGCGCAACACGTGACGTCCAGGGTCGAGGCGGCGCAGCTAGGCTTTGCGCCCGTCCTGGTCCCAGCCATAGGCGACCCAGCTGTTGCCGCCGACGCGGCGGGCTTCGATCAGGTTGGGGTCACCCGAATTCGCCGTGCGGCGCGCCCGCAGGGCCAGGCCAGCAAAGCCGACAGCGACAACGCCCATCAGGGCGACCACCGCCAGGGCGGCGGTGAAGAAAATGGCCAGCAATGCGGCCATGGCGCTGGCGACCAGAGTGGCCAGGGCGCCGCCCAGCCAAGCCAGACCGCGCCAGGCGCCGGCCAGCGGCGACGGGCCACTCGTCAAGCCATCCATGATCGATCTCCTGAAAGCCCGGCCGGCTGAGGCCCCCATATGGCGCCCGCAAACCGTATGACGTCAATGCGCAACGGGGGCGGCGGTCTGGTTTGTCGCGGATTCAATCGGCCGCGAGCAGGGCGTCCCGCTCGCGCCGGACCGTATCGAAGGCGGCGTTGATGGCTGCGGACTTGGCGTGCGCCACCTCCACATATTCGGCTGGAAGGCCGCGAG
>DASXNV010000003.1:0-6766 GCA_036494815.1 Caulobacteraceae bacterium | reverse complement strand
ATGACCAGATCGCGCACCGGGGTCAGGGCCATGCCTTCCAAATAGCGCGCCCGATAGGTGATCTGGCTGTCGGCCAGATCCAGCAACAGATCCAGGTCGTCGGCGGTGGCGTCATCGGCGGCGAACTGGCGCATAACCCGGCAGGTGTTGACGCCGCGTTCGATGCGCCGGGCCATGTCCAAGAAGCGCCAACCATCGCCGCGGATCATATTGTCCTGGCTGAGCCCCGTCAGGGACGAGAGGGTCTGTAACGCGCCCTCGACCCGGTCCAAGACCTCGGTCTTGCCCCCGCCATGGGGGGCGTCCACGGCCAGCCGGGTTTCCAGTTCGACCAGCAGTTTCCAAAAATCGGCCGACAGGCGCTCACGGGTGCTGGAGGCGGCGCGGCGGGCCGCCCGCACCAGCGAAATCACCGAGCCGATGCTGTCGCTATCGCTCACAGCGCGCAAGGCGGCTGCGGCGGGGGGGCTGGTCAGCAGTTTTTTGTCGATGGCCCCCCAGGCCACCAGCATGGCCTGAACCCGGGCCAGGGTCTCGCCGCCGCCGCGGTTGGCGGTCTCCGATTCCATCAGGCTGGTGCGCAGGCCCCGCACCAGGCGCAAGGTCGCCTCGGCCCGCTCCAGATAGCGGCCGAGCCAGAACAGGTTGTCGGCGGCGCGACTGGGCAGGTGGCCGGGGATGCGGCGCACGTGGATATTGTCGCGCTGGGCCATCAGCGAGATGCGCGGCACCGGCCGGTCGCTCAAAACCCAGACGTCGGTGGCCTCGGCGCCGTCGCCCATGGACACCGCCCGGGCGTCGGGGGTGTTGGAAATCCGGCAAAAGCCGCCAGGCATGACCTTCCAGCCATCCGGGGTGGCCGCTGCATAGACACGCAGCACAAACGGGCTGGGGGCGATGGCGCCATCGCGCCAGGCCGGGGTGGTCGACAGGCGCACCACCTCCTGGCCGACGAAGTCCAGCGGCCGCTCGCGCAT
Source organism: Caulobacteraceae bacterium (assembly GCA_036494815.1). Classification (GTDB taxonomy): domain Bacteria; phylum Pseudomonadota; class Alphaproteobacteria; order Caulobacterales; family Caulobacteraceae; genus Poindextera. The sequence continues at coordinate 5,789 of DASXNV010000003.1, read as the reverse complement.
GGCGGTCAGCAGGGCGTCGCGCTCAGCGGGCTCAAGGTCGGCCAACAGGCGCGGCCCTGCGGAGGCTGGACCTCGTCCAGGGCCGCGGAAGGCGCCGGCGATCGCCAGGTTGTCGATATTGGCTTCGACCAGGGCCCGCTCCCTGGGTTGGCCGCACCACCAGGTGGCGATATTGGGCAGCTTCAGGTCCTCGCCCAGCAGCCGACGACTGAGAGCGGGCAGAAAGCCCAAAAGGGCGCGGGATTCCACCAGGCCCGAGCCCGGCAGATTGGTCACCACCACCCCGCCCGCGCGGATCGCCTCCAAAAGACCCGGGACTCCCAGGCGCGAGGCGCTGCTTAGCTCCAGGGGGTCGATGAAGTCGGCGTCCACCCGCCGCCAGATCACGTCCGCCCGTTTCAGGCCGGCGATGGTGCGCACATGGGCTTGGCCCTCGCGCACCACCAGGTCCTCCCCCTCCACCAGCAAAAAGCCGAGATAGCGGGCCAGGTGGGCTTGCTCGAAATAGGTCTCGCTGAACGGGCCTGGGGTCAGAAGGCAAATGCGCGGCTCGGTGCGCGCGGCCGAAGCGGCCAGGCCGTCGCGGAAGGCGCTGAAGAAGGGCGCCAGCCGCTCGACATTCATGCTGTTGTAGAGCGACGGATAGGCCCGCGACAGCACCAGCCGGTTTTCCAGCGCATAGCCAGCGCCCGACGGCGCCTGGCTGCGGTCGTCCAGCACCCACCAACGGCCATCGGGGCCGCGGCCGAGATCGACCGCGTAGAGGTGCATATAGCGCCCGCCCGGCGGCTCGACGCCGCGTAGTGGCCGCACGAAGTCCGACCCGCCCGTGACCACCGCGGCCGGCAAGTGACCTTCTGTCACCAAGGCCGCGGGGCCATAGAGGTCCTTGAGCACCGCCTCCATCAGCTCGGCGCGTTGCTCGACACCCTCGACAATGTCCAGCCACTCGCCGTGACTCAGGATCAGAGGCAGGGGGTTGATCGGCCAGGTGCGCTCGGTGGCCTCACCATAGATGCGGTAGGAGACGCCGGTGTCGCGGATGTGCCGGGTGGCCAGGTCGAAGCGGTCGTCCAGCGCCTTGGCCGGCGACTGAGCCAGGTCGGCCAGAAAGCGCAGCCAATAGTCGCGCGGCTCTCCCTGGCCGTCGATCAGCTCGTCGGGGATACCCGGCAGGGGCTGATAGCGATCCAGCCAATCCATCAGCCTGGCGTCGCGGCCCGTCCGTTTCAGGCTGCGAGTCTCACCGGCCAACGGGCGTCCTTAGGTCTAAAGTCATCGGAAATTCGCCCCCCGGCTCTTCATGCGGCGCTGTCATCTCGCCGGGGGTATGGCCGTGGCTTTGGAACCGCGCCAGACGCCGCGACTGCGCCTCGTAGGAATTGACTGGAAACGTATCGTAGCTGCGCCCGCCCGGGTGCGCCACATGATAGACGCAGCCCCCCAGCGACCGTTTGTTCCATTTATCCACGATGTCGAAGGTCAGCGGCGCGTTCACTGGCAGGGTCGGGTGCAGGCCGCTGGGCAGTTTCCAAGCCTTGTATCGCACGCCCGCCACCGCCTCGCTCGCGGCGCCGGTGGGCGTCATGGGCAGGGCGCGGCCATTGCAGGCGATCACATGGCGCTCGGGCGCGAAGCCGGTCACCAGCACCTGCAACCGCTCTACCGACGAATCCACATAGCGCACCGTGCCGCCCACAGCGCCTTCCTCCCCCATCACGTGCCAGGGCTCCAGGGCATGACGTAGTTCCAGGCCGACGCCGCCGTACTCGACCTTGCCGTGGGCGGGGAAACGGAACTCCCGCTGCGCCTCGAACCAGATCGGGTCGAATTCATAGCCGGCCCGGCCCAGATCCTCCAGCACGCCCAGAAAATCGCGCCAGACAAAGTGGGGCAGCATGAAGCGGTCGTGCAGGCCGGTTCCCCAGCGCACCAGCTTGCCATCCTGCGGCTCGCGCCAGAACCAGGCGATCATGGCGCGGATCAACAGTTGCTGGGCCAGGCTCATGCGCGCATCGGGCGGCATCTCAAAACCGCGAAATTCCAGCAGGCCGAGACGGCCGGCGGGACCATCCGGCGAATAGAGTTTGTCGATGCAGATCTCGGTGCGGTGCGTGTTGCCTGCGACATCCACCAGCAGGTTGCGCAGCAGCCGGTCGACCAGCCAGGGCGCGGGCGCCTCGCCGCCGCCGGGCTTTGGGATCTGCGCAAGGGCGATCTCCAGCTCATAGAGGGCGTCGTGGCGCGCTTCATCAATGCGCGGCGCCTGGCTGGTGGGGCCGATGAACAGGCCGGAGAACAGGTAGGACAGGGACGGGTGGCGCTGCCAGTATAGGATCAGGCTCTTCAACACATCCGGCCGGCGCAGGAACGGCGAATCCTCTGGGGTCGCGCCGCCCACAACCACGTGGTTGCCGCCGCCGGTGCCCACATGGCGGCCATCGGTCATGAACTTGTCGGCGCCCAGCCGCAGTTGGCGAGCCTCCTCATAGAGGATGGTGGTGATGTCCACCGATTGGCGCCAGCTGGTGGAGGGGTGGATATTGACCTCGATAACCCCCGGATCGGGGGTGACCTTGATCACCTTCAGGCGCGGATCGTCGGGCGGCGGATAGCCTTCGATACGCACCGCTTGACCCAGGTCGGCGGCGGTCTTTTCCACCTGAGCCACCAGTTCCAGATAGTCCTCGAGAGCTTCCGTCGGCGGCATGAACACATTGATCAGCCCGTCGCGGGACTCAAAGGTCATGGCCGTGCGCACGGCGCCCTCGACGATCTGCTGCTCCGACTGGACCTGGGCCGCAGGGCCTTCGGTTGGCGTCGTCGCCAGTGCGCTTTGCCGCCGGGGCGGGGCGGGCTTCTTGAAACTCGGCAGGGGGCCACGGGGCTCGTAGGGATCGCGCGGCCAGGCGCCGGGACGCTCCTCCACCGGCTGCCACAGGATAGAATCCAGCGGCAGGCGCAAACCCACCGGCGAGTCGCCCTCGACCAGGAACAGCCGGCCTCGCCGCAGCTTCCAGCGGTCGCTGATCCAGCCGCCGGGCGCGGCCTGGGCGTTCCAGCGCTGCACGGGCAACACATACCCTGTCGGCGCCGACAACCCGCCCTCGAAGGCGCGCAGCATGCGGGCGCGTTCTTCCGGACTATCGATCTTGGGATCGGCCAGGTCGACATTGGCCGGCAGGTCGCCTTCCTTGCCCATCCAGTGCAGCGGATCTTCGTAGGCGGGGGTGACGAAGTCCGGCTCGATGCCCAGCCCTTCGGCGAAGGCTTCGGCGAAGCGGCGAGTCTCTTGCGGCCCCACCCCGGCCGCCTCCGGCGTGGTCTCATCGGCGCGCTCGCGGGCCACCAGCCGCTCGTCGGCCCAGGCCGGCTCGTTGTCGTCGCGCCAATAGAGGCCGAAGGCCCAGCGCGGCAGGCTTTCGCCCGGATACCACTTGCCCTGGCCATAGTGCAGCAGGCCGCCGGGAGCGAAGCGATCACGCAGGCGGCGGATCAGGGCGTCGGCGAAGGCGCGCTTGGTCGGTCCCACCGCTTCGGTGTTCCATTCACCCGCCTCGAAATCGTCGATGGAGATGAAAGTCGGCTCGCCGCCCAGGGTCAGGCGCACGTCCTGGATGATAAGGTCGCGGTCCACTTCCTCGCCCAGAGCATCCAGCGCTCGCCAGGGCTCTTCCTCGAAAGGCATGGAGATGCGCACCGGCTCCACCAGCCGGTTGACCGACATCTCAAAATCGAAATCCACCCCCGCCGGCTCGACAATGCCGCTGATCGGGGCGGCCGAGCGGTAGTGCGGCGTCGCCGCCAGCGGCAGATGGCCCTCGCCGCAGAGCAGGCCCGAGGTGGCGTCCAGTCCGATCCAACCGGCGCCCGGGATATAGACCTCGGCCCAGGCGTGCAGATCCGTAAAATCCTGGCGCGTGCCCTGGGGGCCGTCCACCGGGTCGATATCGGCCTTGAGTTGGATCAGGTAGCCGGAGACGAAACGGGCGGCCAGGCCCAACCGGCGCAGGATCTGCACCAGCAGCCAGGCGCTGTCGCGGCACGATCCGGAGCCCAGGCTCAAGGTTTCGTCGGGCGCCTGCACCCCGGGCTCCATGCGGATCACATAGCGCACCTCGCGCTGCAGGCGGGCGTTGAGGCCGACCAGGAAATCGATGGTCCGTTCACCGGAAAAGGCCAGCCCCGCCGCATAGGCGTCCATCCGCGGCCCGGTGTCCTCGGGCTCCAGATAGGCGACAAGATCTTTGAGCAGGTCGGGGTCATAGGTGAAGGGCAGGACTTCCGCCGCCGGCTCGATGAAGAAGTCGAACGGATTGATCACCGACATCTCGGCGGTCAGGTCGACCTCGACGCTGAACTCCGTCGCCAGGCTGGGAAACACCAGCCGCGCCAGCCAGTTGCCGTGCGGATCCTGCTGCCAGTTGATGAAGTGCTCGGCCGGCGTGATCTTCAGCGAATAGCTGGGGATCTTAGTGCGGCAATGGGGCGCCGGCCTAAGCCTGATCACCTGGGGGCCCAGCGCCACCGGGCGGTCGTAGCGGTAGCGGGTCAGGTGGTGCAGGGCGGCGACAATGGTCAAGACGTTCTCCGGCGAAGGCGCAGGCGCGGGCGATGGTCATAGGGGCCTGGGCTCCAGGCGATAGCAAGGCTGCCTGCCCCCAACAGGCGCAGGTGGCGCGGAATGAGGCAGGTGGGTGGCTGGCGTTTCGTCAGGGAAGTTGACGAATTGGTTGACCATGATGAAATCCGCGCCTTAGCTTGGCGGCCAAGACAGAAGAAGAACGCCCAGATCGCAAGGATAGCTCGCCCATGCCCAGATTGCGTCAGGTGCCGCGCTCGGAGGCCAAGGCCGACATCGTGCTCAAGATGTACAAACTGCTGTTCGGCGACCGCGACCCGGTCAGCCAGCCGGGCACAGCCACTGGCACGAGCGGCGACTGGTGGACAGTGTTCGCCCTGGCGCCGGATATCCTTGAGCATGCCGTGGCCGGCTTCGGCGTCTATCGCCATCCGGAGCGCAAGCTCGATCCGGTGCTGCGCGAGCTGGGCCAGACCCGCGCCGGCTGGGCCCGGGGCAGCCAGTTTGTCTTCTCCCAGCACTGCAAGTCCCTGCGGGGCCTGGGCGTCTGCGAGGAACGCATCGCCGCCATTCCCCACTGGGGCGTCGCTGACTGCTTCGATGACCGTGAGCGGGCCGTGCTCGCCTATACGGACTGCCTGGTCTATGGCGACGGCCGCACACCCGAGGCGGTGTTCGAAAAACTGAAGTCGTTCCTGTCGGATCTGGAGATCTTGGAACTGACCTACATCACTTGCCTCTATGAGATGCATGCGGTGATGAGCCGGGCGTTGCGGCTCGAGTTCGACGATCGGGACGACCCCATCGTCGAGGTCGCGGCCCCCACCGATTTCATGGGCTCCGATTTTCTGGACAGCGGCCGCCGGTCGTGACGACATAGATCAACCCGCGAAAGGATCAGGTCCGATGGCGAAACAGAACAGTGAATTTCAGCTGGGCGGGATCAACCACCTGGCCCTGGTTTGCAAGGACATGGCGCGCACGGTGCATTTCTACCGCGATGTCCTGGGCATGCCCCTGGTCAAGACCATCGATCTGCCGGGCGGTTCGGGCCAGCACTTCTTTCTCGACATCGGCAATGGCGACTGCCTGGCCTTCTTCTGGTTCCCTAACGCCCCGGCGGCCCAGCCGGGCGTCTCCAATCCGGGCGGCCTGCCGGGTCATCCGGACTTCGTCACCGCCCACGCCTCGATGAACCATGTGGCCT
>DASXNV010000002.1:0-35545 GCA_036494815.1 Caulobacteraceae bacterium | reverse complement strand
CCTATCGCTATTGTAGATCGGGCTGGTGTCCTCATTGAGCACCAGCTGCGCCGTATTTCAGACGGTTCGATTATTTTCAGAATAATGGAACCTACTCTATCATTGATATATTGAGGAAATATCCTGGATCGTGCCCTTCGGGGTTGGAATTATCGCGCATCTTGGATGCGAGAAAATTCTTGACATGGCTGCCTGTCTCGGAATTATTACGCATCTCAGGTGCGTGAAAATTCCATGCCGCTCCGACTCGTCGGTGAAACTATCGACGCCAAGCAGGCGCATCTAGGCGCTCAATCTGGTGCCTTGGTCCCGCTCGTGCGTGGCGTCTACGTCGATGCGGGTGACGATGTCGACGCGGTCATTCTGGGCCACGCCATCCGCATCGCCGGCTATCTCTACCCGACCGCCTACCTGTCATCGGCGAGCGCCGCGTTGCTCGGCCCGTCCCCGGAAGGACGCTTATTCATTAGCGGTCGCCGCAATCAACGCACGCGGTTGCGCGGTCTTGAGATCATCCAGAACCTAGCTCCGCCGCACCCATCGCTGGTGTCAGCCATCATCGGGGATGATCTGGGCGAATTGCGTGTCGACGCCTCATCTCCAAGGCAACGCTTCCTGGAGGCCTTTCGGTTGCGCAGCGAACACGCTTCGGCGATCACGGAGTCGGTCCGTGCGCAGATGGCGACACGTCTCGTCAAAGAATACGGCTCTGTGCAAGCCGCTGCGGACGCCGCCTGGACCCTGGCGCGCGAGAACGGCTGGTATAGGGAAGGGGAGGGCGCTGAACGGTATCTCTTGGCCCGCCCCCACGTCAGCAAGCCCGTGGTCAACAAGGCGGCCATGGACCTCACTGTGGCGTGGCACGGCGAGCCTATCGGCCGGCTTAGCCATGATGGCGTTGAATGGCGCTGGACGCCCTCGAAAGGGGCAGTCCCGCCGCTAATCCGCCAGACGAGCCCTGGCAAGCTGCCGGCGTTCATCGAGTCGCTGCTGCCCGAAGGCTGGCTTGCAGGCGTCCTGAGACAACGCAACGAGCGCGAGGCGTTGCGCACGGGCAAGCGCTATATGTCCAACATCGCGGTGGTCGAGGATCGTTCGGAACTCAAGAGCCTGCCGGCGGACGTGCTTCAGGCCAGCCTCGACACATTCACCAACAAGGGCCAGTTCACGGGGCGCTACGCCGGTCCAGCGCGCGACCAGATCGAGGAGACGTTCGAACAGAACCTCGCCAGCCTATTCGCTCAAGCGGCCACTCCGCGATTGTCCGGCGTCCAGATCAAGGCGCCTATGTGCCTGACGCCAAGCGGCGCGCTTGTGCCCGCAATCGACCAACCGTTCACCCACATCCTCAAACCGGCCGGAACCTCGGGCTTCGAGACCTTACCGCTGGTCGAATGGCTATGCCTGGAGCTTGGTCGCGTCGTCGGGTTCGAGGTCCCCGCCGCGGCCCTCGTCGAGATGCCCGATGGCATGTCGCCAGCGCTTGTCGTCGAGCGTTTTGACATAAGGCGCGACGCTAACGATCGGCGGTTCATCGCCATGGAGGACTTCTGCTCGGTGCTCGATCTGCCGACCTCGGCGAAATACGATGGCACCATCGAGCGCATGGCGCGCGGCCTGCGGCCCCTTTCGACCGATCCCACCGCCGACATCGAGACACTGTTCAGGCGGGCGCTGTTCGCATGGCTGATCGCCGATGGCGACATGCACCTTAAGAACCTCGCACTGCTCAAGACAGCCGAGCCCGGCGCGAGGCAGTTCACCACCGTTCGCTTCGCCCCGCTTTATGACGCGGTGACAACGCGTGCCTTTCCTGGCCTCGCGGAAGACCGCATGGCCTTCAAGCTGAACGGCAAAGACGACAAGCTGACCCGGCAGGATTTCCTCACGCTCGCGCGTACGATCGATCTGCCGCTGGGCAAGGCCGAATCGCTGATCGAAGCGACGGCGCAGTGCCTACGCGACCGTGCGCGTGGACTTGCCTTGCCCGTCTTTGCGGGTCAGATTCCAGCGGCCAAGTCGGCGGAGGGTCAGGTTAAGGCGATCGTCTTAGCGCGGGTCGATGGGCTTGGATGAGCGGCCTAGACGCGAGAAGTGACCCCCGCACCACCCCCAAATTATAAGAAATCCTTTACGAAACAACGGCGTGAGGCGGATTGAAAATCTGCGTGTCGGTGGTTCGAATCCGTCCCCCAGGCGCCATTCGTGTTTCAGCGCGAAAGATACAGTCGGGCCGCCGCTGCCCTTGCGGGTTTGGCTAAGGCTGTGACTGGGAGCCCCTTCGACTTTGTTGTTTGGGGGGACTGCAACCCGCCTATGCCGCGTTCAAACACCGCGCGACGTCGGCGCCCCCAACTTGCGCCAGCATTACTGGCACGGCGTTCCCCAGCTGACGCATGGTCTCGCCCCAGGAACCGTGAAACAAGAAGTCGTCTGGGAACGTCTGTAGCAGCGTCGGGCGCCGCCTGTGTTTGCATTTGGCCGGGTACGGGCCCGCACCCTATATGCAGGGCCGATTCAAGAGTGGCTTCATTGATGACGCGTATTCTCACCATCGAGGATGACGAGACCACAGCGCGTGAAATCGTGTCCGAACTCACCCGGCACGGGTTCGAGGTGGAATGGGTGGCCGATGGCCGCGCCGGCCTGGTTCGCGCCGTCAGCGGCGAATTCGAGGCCGTCACTCTGGACCGCATGCTGCCCGGCGTGGACGGCCTGACCATCGTCAGCGTGATGCGTAGCGCCGGTATTGAGGTGCCGGTGCTGATGATCAGCGCCTTGACCGAGGTGGACGAGCGGGTCCGGGGCCTGCGCGCCGGCGGCGACGACTACCTGACCAAGCCCTTCGCGTCGGAAGAGATGGCCGCTCGCCTGGAGGTGCTGCTGCGTCGGGCGCGGACCCAGCCGCGCCAAACCGTGCTGCGGATCGGAGCGCTGGACATGGACCTGGTCACGCGCCAGGTCCGCCGTGGCGGCCGCGAAATCCTGTTGCTGCCCACGGAGTTCAAGCTGCTGGAGTTTCTGATGCGCAACTCCGGGCAGGTGCTGACGCGCACGATGATTTTTGAGGCCATCTGGGGTTATCATTTCGATCCGGGCACCAACCTCATCGACGTCCATCTGGGTCGCTTGCGCCGCAAGGTGGACGGGGCGGGGGAAGAGCCGATGATCAAGACCATCCGCGGCTCGGGATATATCATCCATGCAGCGTCCTGAACTTTGGCGCACCACCACGTTCCGGCTGACCCTGGTCTATGGGGCCGTCTTCGCCGCCGGCGTGGTCGCGCTGCTGGGTCTGATCTATGCCAGCGCTGCAGTCTATCTGACCCGCCAGATGGATGAAATCGTTCTGGGAGAGGCGAGGGGGTTGCAGACCGGTCCGGCCGCGGCCATGCCGCAGAGGGTCCGCGACGCCGAGACTCAGGACATCCGCAACGTCAATTTCTACGGCCTGTTCAAGCGCAATGGGAGCTGGATCGCGGGCAATGTGCGCCGCCTGCCGATCGACGTGCCCTTGAACGGCGTCCCGTTGCAGCTGCGTGAGCCTGGCTTCCAGCCAGGGGCCCGCGCCCTGGCCGAGCGCCTGCCGTCCGGCGAGATTCTGTTCGTCGGCTTCGACGCCAAGGTCCTGACCGGCCTGCGCAGCATCATCATGGTGTCCCTGATCTGGAGCGGGGCGCTGATCATCGTGCTGGGACTAGGGCTCGGCGCCGCCCTGAGCCTGGCGCCGCTTCGGCGGATCCGCGCCGTCCAGCAGGCCAGCCTGCCCATTCTTGAAGGTGATGTGAGCGCGCGGCTGCCCACCTCCAATCGTCATGACGAGATCGACATGCTGGCCGCCATCGCCAACGGAATGATGGACGAGGTCGAGCGGCTGTTGTGGGCGGTCAAGAGCGTAGGGGACAATGTGGCGCACGACCTGCGCACGCCCCTGACCCGATTGCGCGCCTTGCTCTACCGCGTGCGGCAGGAGAGCGGCGGCTCGCTTCATGACAATCAGATGCTGGATCAGGCCCTGGGCGAGACCGACGCCCTGCTCGGCCGCTTCAAGGCCATTCAACGCATATCCGAAGTCGATCGGCGCGAGCGGCGGGCAGGCTTCGCGCCGGTGCGCCTGAAGTCGCTGGTGGAGGAAATCGGCGAACTCTACGAACCCCTGGCCGAGGATCGCCGCTTGACCCTTGTGACCGAGGCCGAGGCGGCGTGCGAGATCCTGGCGGACCGCGAATTGCTGTTCGAGGCCTTCAGCAACCTGGTCGGCAACGCGATCAAGTTCACGCCGCCAGGAGGGGCGGTGCGGCTCGCGCTGAGCAAGCAGGCCGAAGGGCCGCGGCTGGAGATCATCGACAGCGGCCCCGGCGTTCCCGAGGACGAACGGGATGCAGTGCTGCAGCGCTTCTATCGCGGCCGGCGCGATCGGGATGTGCCGGGATCCGGCCTCGGCCTCAGTATCGTCGCCGCGGTGGCCCGTTTGCACGATTTTCGCATGGTGCTGGGGGACGCCTCGCCAGGGCTGCGGGTGACGCTGGACTGCTGGCCGACCGCCATGCGCTACTGACCGCCATGCACCTGCTCTATGTCACCGATGGGCGCGTGGACGCCTATATGGTCAAGGCTTTGAGGGAGGCTGGGCATGTGGTCGATGCGACTGACCAGCCCGCCGACGGGGTGGTGATGGTGGCCGGCGGCGACTATCAGGCCGTGGTCCTCGACTGGTCGGCGCCCTCGCTGGACTGCGCGAAACGCTACGCCGCGGCTGGCGATGCTTTGCTGATGGTGATCGCCGCCCAAGGTGAGGAGGCGGCGCGCGCAGCCATCCTCCAGGCCGGCGCCGACGCCTGTTTCATTCGCCCGCTCCAGTTCATCGAGTTGGAAGCGCGGTTGGAAGCCTTGGCGCGCTTGGTCCAGCGGACCCGCCCATCCAGCGTCGGCGCCGCCGTCGAAATGGTGGTCGCCAACCGGACCGTCCTTCTCAACGGTCAGGCCATCGCTCTTTCGCCCAGCGAATATCACCTGATGGAACATCTGGTGTCCCATCCCGGCGAGGTGATCGGCCTCGACAGGCTGCAGCAACAGGTCTGGGGCGACGCTGACGAGCCTCGCCCGGATCTGGTGCGCGCCTGCGTCTCGCGCTTGCGGCGAAAACTTGAAAAAGCCGGGGCCCGGAACGCGGTGCGGGTCGTCGCCGGCCATGGCTATGTATTCGAGCTGCAGGCCGACGAACTGGCCCGGGTGTAAACGCCTCCCAGACAGGGCCTACGGCGCCCCGCCCAACTTAAATATCTTTTCATCTGGCTGACCGCCCCCGTTTAGCTGAGCTGGTGCATTAGGTGCGGCGCAGCAAGTGGCTGTGCTTACCCTCGCGCAGCGCCGCTCCCTCCCCCCAATCCGGGATGCCGCGCTGCGCGAGATTTTTTGCGGCGGGAGAAGGTTTTAACGGTCAATGCGACCGCGGCCCGCCGCTGGAGACGGCTTTCGAATGATCTGGATCGTCCGTGTTGCGCTGCAACGTCCATACACCTTCATCGTGTTGGCGCTGCTGATCCTGATCGTGGGACCTCTGGCGGCGCTCAATACCCCCACCGACATCTTCCCCAATATCCGCGTGCCAGTGATCGGCGTCGCCTGGCAATATACCGGCCTGTCGCCGGACGAGATGGCCGGGCGAATCATCACGCCCTATGAGCGGGTGCTGCCCACCACCGTCAACGATATCGAACATATCGAGAGCCAGTCGATTCCGGGGATCGGCATCGTCAAGATCTACTTCCAGCCTGGCGTCGACATCCGCACCGCCACCGCCCAGGTCACCTCGGTCTCGCAGTCGGTGCTCAAGCAGCTGCCGCCCGGCGCCACGCCGCCGCTGATCCTCAACTACAACGCCTCCACCGTGCCGATTCTGCAGTTGGCCAGCTCCAGCAAGACGCAGTCCGAGCAGCAGGTGCTGGACCTGACCCAGAATTTCATCCGGCCGGTGCTGAGCGCTGTCCCCGGCGCGGCCATTCCCTATTCCTACGGCGGCCGGGTCCGCCAGGTTCAGATCGACATGGATCCCCAGGCCCTTCAGGCCAAGGGCCTCTCGGCTCAGGACGTGGAGAACACCATCGCCGCCCAGGACCAGATCCTGCCGGCCGGGACCGCCAAGATCGGCGGCCTGCAATATACGGTGAAGCTCAACGACTCGCCCGACAGCGTCGAAGCGCTCAATGACTTGCCGATCAAGACCGTCAACGGCGCCACCATCTTCATTCACGACGTCGCCCACGTGCGCGACGGCTCACCGCCGCAGCAGAGCATCGTGCATGTGAACGGCTCGCGCGCGGTGCTGACCACCATTCTCAAGGCCGGCTCGGCCTCGACCCTGAACATCATTCAGGGGGTCAAGGACAGGCTGCCGAACCTGCACGAAACCCTGCCCCCCAACTTCAAGATCGACGCCCTGAACGATCAGTCGCTGTTCGTGAAGGCGGCGATCTCCGGGGTGGTCAAGGAGGGGGTGATCGCCGCCGCCCTGACCAGCCTGATGATCCTGCTGTTCCTGGGCAGCTGGCGTTCGACCGTTATCATCGCCACCTCGATTCCGCTGGCTATCCTGTGCGCCCTGGCCGGCCTGTCGATGATCGGCGAGACCTTGAACATCATGACCCTGGGCGGCCTGTCCCTGGCCGTGGGCATCCTTGTCGACGACGCCACCGTGACCATAGAGAACATCAACTGGCACCTGGAGCATGGCAAGGACGTCAAGACCGCCATCCTCGACGGCGCAGCTCAGATCGTCACCCCGGCCTTCGTCAGCCTGCTGTGCATCTGCATCGTGTTCGTGCCCATGTTCGCCCTGAAGGGGGTTGCGGGCTTCCTGTTCGTGCCCATGGCCGAGGCGGTGGTGTTCGCCATGATCGCCTCCTTCGTCCTGTCGCGGACCCTGGTGCCGACCCTGGCCATGTATCTGCTGAAGCCGCATGCGCACGCCGGGGCGGGCGGGCTGCACGCCGCTTCGCGACCACGCAATCCCCTGGCCCGGTTCCAGCGGGGCTTCGAACTGAGATTCGAGCGCTTCCGCGAGACCTATCGCAATCTTCTGGCCATGGCCATGGCCCACCGGCGTGTGTTCGTGGTGGGCTTCCTAGTCGCGGTGGTCGCTTCGTTCGGCCTGGCGCCGTTCCTGGGCTCGAACTTCTTCCCGTCGGTGGATTCCGGCCAGATCACCCTGCACGTGCGCCCGCCGGTGGGCACCCGGATCGAGGACGCCTCGGCCATGTTCGGCGATATCGAGCAGCAGATCCGCCAGACCATCCCGCCGGCCGAACTGACCTCGATCGTCGACAATATCGGCCTGCCGACCAGCGCCATCAACACGGTCTATAACAACTCCGGCCTGATCGGTTATCAGGACGGCGACATCTACGTCACCCTGAACGAGAAGCACCATCCGACGGCGGACTATGTGCGCAGGCTGCGCGAACGGCTGCCAGCTTCGTTCCCCGGAGCGACCTTCTCGTTCTTGCCGGCCGACATCATCAGCCAGATCCTGAACTTCGGCTCGCCCGCCCCGCTGGATCTTCAGATCACCGGCCCCAACCAGGCCGCCGACCAGGCCTATGCGCTGCAGTTGCTGCGTCAGATGAAGGCCATTCGCGGCGTCGCCGACGCGCGTCTGCAGCAGTCCTCGGACAATCCCCAGCTGCGGGTGGATGTGGACCGCTCGCGCATGGCCCAGCTGGGTCTGACCGAGCGCGACGTGACCAACAGCGTCACCACCTCCCTAGCGGGCAGCTCGCAGACCGCCCCGACCTTCTGGCTCAATCCCAAGAACGGCGTGTCCTATCCTGTGGTCGCCCAGACCCCGGAATACAAGGTCGACACCCTGCCGGGGCTGGAGAACCTGCCGGTGACCGGATCGGGCCCGGCCGGCGGCCTGCAGGTGCTGGGGGGCTTGGCTAAGATCAGCCGCGAACAGTCCAGCGCGGTGGTCAGCCACTACGACATCCAGCCGGTGGTCGATCTGTTCGCCACCACCCAGGACCGCGACCTGGGCGGCGTCGCCCATGATATCCAGGCCCTGGTCAAGGCCACGGCCAAGGACCTGCCCAAGGGCGCGACCGTCCATCTGCGTGGCCAGGTGACCACCATGAACGCCGCCTTCTCCGGCCTCGGCTTTGGCCTGCTGGGCGCGATCGTGCTGATCTATCTGCTGATCGTGGTGAACTTCCAGTCGTGGTTGGACCCGTTCGTGATCATCACCGCCCTGCCGGCGGCCTTGGCCGGGATTGTGTGGATGCTGTTCGCTACCCACACCACCCTGTCGGTGCCCGCACTGACCGGCGCCATCATGTGCATGGGCGTGGCCACAGCCAACTCCATCCTTGTGGTCAGTTTCGCCCGAGAGCGCTTGGCCGCCACAGGCGACGCCGCGGTGGCGGCTATGGAGGCTGGCTTCACCCGCTTCCGTCCGGTGCTGATGACCGCTCTGGCCATGATCATCGGCATGGCGCCCATGGCCCTGGGCCTGGGTGAGGGCGGTGAGCAGAACGCGCCGCTCGGCCGGGCCGTGATCGGAGGCCTAGTGTTCGCCACCTTCGCCACCCTGTTGTTCGTCCCTGTGGTGTTCAGCATGGTTCACGGCCGCAAGGCCGCCCAATCCTCCGGCGCGGCCACGACGACCGCGCCTCAAACTGGAGAAGTCTATGCCTGAGCAGCAGGGTATCCTGCGGCACGCGCCGCCACGCCACTTGAAGGCGGTGGGCGTCGCGGCGCTCTGCGTCGCCGCCGCGGTGGTGGCTTTGGGCGTGATCAATCGCGTTCATGCCGATCAGACCCTGACCACCTGGACCAAGGAACAGGCGATCCCCGTGGTCCAGACCGTCAGTCTCGGCGGTGACAAGGACGACGGGACCCTGGTCCTGCCGGGTGACATCCAGGCCTTCAACGACGCGCCGATCCACGCGCGGGTCAGCGGCTATCTGAAGAAGTGGTATGTGGATATCGGCGCCCCGGTGAAGGCCGGCCAGATTCTGGCCGAGATCGACACGCCGGATCTGGATCAACAGTTAGCCCAGGCAAGGGCCGACCTGGGCACGGCCGTCGCCAATCATCACCTGGCGGAGACCACGGCCCAGCGTTGGGCCGGGCTCTTGGCCCAGGACGCCGTCTCCCACCAGGACGCCGACGCCAAGGACGGCGACCTGGCGGCCAAGACTGCTCTGGTGGCTTCGGCCCAGGCCAATGTCCAGCGCCTGCAGGCGCTGGAATCCTTCAAGCGCATCACAGCGCCCTTCGGCGGCGTGGTCACCGCCCGCTCCACCGACGTCGGGGCATTGATCAATGTCGGCGGTCCCGCGGACATACCCCTCTTCTCGGTCGCCGACGAGCACCGTCTGCGGATCTATGTGCGCGTGCCGCAGAGCTACTCGGCAGACATCCGGCCGGGCATGACCGCCAGCTTCACGGTGCCCCAGTATCCGGGCCGCACCTTCACCGCCAACCTGGCGACCACCGCCGACGCCATCGCGCCGCAGTCGGGCACCCTGCTAGTGCAGTTGCAGATCGACAACGCCGACAGCGCCCTGAAGCCCGGCGGCTACGCCCAGGTCCGCTTCCAGCTGCCCGCTGACGGCGGCGCCCTGCAGGCTCCCGCTAACGCGCTGATGTTCCGCGATTCCGGCATGGCCGTCGCCGTGGTCGGACCCGACGGCCGGGTGGTGATCAAGCCAATCGCCGTCGGGCGCGACCTGGGCTCCACAGTCGAGATCGCTGCTGGCCTGAGCCGCGGCGACCGGGTGATCGTCAATCCGCCCGACTCCCTGCGGCCAGGCGACCAGGTCAAGATCGCGGCCGCCTCCAGCGAAGCGGGCCCCCATGCGGCTGGTTAAGTTCGCGGCCCCCGCCGCACTGGCCCTGGCGATGGCAGGGTGCTCGCTGGCGCCCGACTATGTGCGGCCGGCTCTGACAACCCCCGCCGCCTACAAAGAAACCGGCCCCTGGACCCCCGCCAGCCCAGCGGACGCCGCGCCGCGGGGCGCCTGGTGGACAGTCTATGACGACGACACCCTCAATGGCCTGGAGCGGCGCCTGGACGCTGGCAATCCTGACCTGGCCTCGGCGCTGGCGCGCTACGACCAGGCCCGCGCCTTTGAGCTCCAGGCCCGCGCGGCCCTGGTTCCCGAGATCGACGCCAGCGGCAGCTCGACCCGCAATCAGCAGTCGCAACATCGCCCTTTGAGGGTCGGCGGCCCCGACACCTACACCAACGACATCGTGGGCGGCGTGGTGTCCTACGAATTCGACCTTTGGGGCCGGGTGCGCAACCTGGTGGCCGCCGGCAAGGCCCAGGCTCAGGCCAGCGCGGCGGACGCCGCGTCAGTGCGCCTCAGCCTGCAGGCCCAGCTCGCCGACACCTATCTCGGCCTGCGCGGACTCGACAGCCAGGCCAAGCTGCTGGCCGACACCACCGACGCCTATGCCCACGCGCTCAAGCTTACCACGGCGCAGCATGACGGCGGCGCGGTGTCCGGTCTCGACGTGGCCCGCGCCGAAACCCAGCTGCGCACCGCCCGGGCGCAACAGGCCGACGTCTCCGCCCAGCGCGCTCTCTTCGAGCACGAAATCGCCAGCCTGGTCGGGGAGCCGGCCTCGAGTTTCTCCATCGCCCCGCTTGCCCAGCTGCCCCAGCCCCCGCAGATCCCGGTGGCGGCCCCGTCCCTGATGCTGCAGCGGCGCCCCGACATCGCCGCTGCGGAACGGCGCGCGGCGGCGGCCAACGCCCTGATCGGCGTGGCGCGGGCGGCCTACTATCCGAGCATCACCCTGGACGCCAGCGGGGGGTTCGAAACCGCCGGCGCCGGGGTCAATCTGCTCAGCGCTTCCAACAGCCTGTGGACCCTCGGCCCCGCCGCGGCCCTGACCCTGTTCGATGGCGGCAAGCGCAGGGCGGGCGTTCGGGCCGCGCGCGATCAGTTCGACGAAGCCAGCGCTGGCTATCGCTCCACGGTCCTGGCCGCCTTCCAGCAAGTCGAGGACAATCTGGCCCTGTGCAACAGGCTGGCGGACGAGGCTCACGAGCAATCGGCTGCGGTCACCGCCGCACGGCGGTCCGAGGCCCTTGCCCTGACCCAGTACCAGATGGGGGCGGTGACCTATCTGGACGTCGTCACCGCTCAGACCGCCGACCTCGAGGCCCAGCGCGCCGACCTGATGATCGCCACCCGCCGTCTCCAGGCCAGCGTCGACCTGGTCCGCGCGCTTGGCGGCGGCTGGAACGGACCCAACCCGGCGAACCTGGCGTCTTCCTCAACCGCCCCGGCGGCGTGAGGCTCGCGGTCGTGGCGAAGGCGCTGTTGACACTCATGGGCTTCGATCTGATGGGGGTTTTCCTCGGTGGAGCGTTGCACCTGCCGTTGCCCGGTGCGGTGATCGGCATGCTTCTTCTCGCTGCCTGTCTCGGGTGCGGCCAGTTCGGCGCTGCGCCGGCTGACGGGACCGAGCCGGCGGCTCTTGATCGGGCTGCCGGCGCGCTATTGACCAATATGGGCTTGCTGTTCGTCCCCGCCGGCGTCGGGATTGTCGCGCAAGCAGGTCAGCTCGGCAGGGAGTGGAAGCCCATCCTCGTCGCGGTGGTCGGATCGACGGTCATCGGTCTCGCGGCGACCGGTCTGACCATGCACTGGTTTATCCGCAAGACCCGGGGCGCTGCGGACGCTTCATCGGAGGCCGCGTGTCGAACGAGGTCAGCGCTATGAGCGCAGGGGACTTGGCGCGGACGATGCAGTTGGTCCCCGGACCCCTGTTGTGGTCCACGGTTACGCTCGCGGCCTATGTCGGCGCTGTGCGCATGCAACGCATCCTACGGGGCGCGGCGCTGGCCAATCCTGTCCTGATCGCGATCTTGATGGTGGCCGCAATCATTCTCGCCACGCGCACGCGCTATCAGGACTATTTCGGCGGGGCGCGGTTCATCGATTTTCTCCTGGGTCCAGCCACGGTCGCGCTCGCCGTGCCGTTGGCGGCCAATCTTCGACGGCTGGGCGGCAGTGCGCTTGCGATCGGCGCTTCTCTGCTGAGCGGCGCTACAGCGTCCGGCGTCAGCGCCGTCGGCCTAGTGTGGCTCTTTGGTGGATCGCGACAGGTCGCGCTTTCGATGGCGCCGAAGGCGACGACGACACCAATCGCCATCGCGGTCTCGCAACAGATCGGCGGGATTGCGTCCCTGACCGCAGTGCTGGCCATTCTCGGCGGAATCATCGCCGCGACGGTCGGACCGGCCCTGCTCAGAAGGTTACGGATTGAGGACTGGCGCGCGCGGGGGTTGGCGGCGGGCGTGGCGGGAAGCGGCGTGGCCGCGGCTCAGATCGCGGTCATGAATGAAACAGCGGCGGCCTTCGCGGCCATGGGGATAGCGCTCAATGGCGTCGCCACGGCGCTGCTGGCCCGGCTCGTCCCGATGATCTGGCGTTGAACCCATCCATGACCAGTCCGGCGCCTCTCGCTCATCAGCAAACTGAAACCGAAAATTCCCGATGCCTGGGCGTCTATACAGAGTCTGGCTTTGCATCCCGGGCATGAATGACGCCGTGCAGAACATGCATTTGCATCATGGCCCGTAACCGCCACTCATGGCGCGCAAGAGAAATCAGGACGCGAGCATGGCTCAACGCTTAATTCTGCAATCGCAAGGGCGGCGCCGCGACGAGCGGGAGGCGCGGGCCGATGGCCTGATCTCCGTCCTGCTCGTTGAGGGTCGAAAGGCGGAGGCCCTAAAGTAACCTTAGTCCCCAGCTTCAGTTGGCGGAAACTGCCCTTCAATTGGCAGAAACTGACGGCTCGCACGCTAAAAGCACACACCCCACCATGGGGGTGCTGACGCTCACTCTCTGATATCCACCTGCTGGTTTGTCGAATGCCCGATTGGATGTGCCCGATTTGCAGGGCGCGCGCTGCTTCTCTTGTATTGAAAGCCGGCAGCGGCGAAAGCGTCGACGCCGCGCTGGCCATGGCTCGCCTTCTCGTCGTCCTGCTGGAACGGCCTGATGCCGGATGCGCGTCTGGCGGTCGCTCGGAGACCCAAGGCGGCTCGATCGAGGCCATCCGGCGTGTTCAACGATGGATTCGCGACAATTTGCGCAGTGACCTGTCGGTCGCCCAGTTGGCGCTGCGGACTGGCATGAGCCAGCGCAATTTCGCCAGAGCGTTCGTTCAGGAGACGCATATGACCCCGGCGCAATTCGTCGATCTGACGCGCATCGACGCCGCTCGCAGGCTTCTCGATGGATCGGCCCTGTCTTTGCAGCGGATCGCGTTCGAGTGCGGCTTCTCAAACACTCAAACCTTGCGCCGGGCATTCCTGCGTCATCTGGAGATTGGGCCTCGCGAATATCTTGCGCGGGTCAAACGGTAATTTTAGGTTAACCTCGCTGATCTGGGTTGGCTGCTGACGCATATGTTTTGGCAGGAACTGACCTCAGTTTAGATTTGCTCAAAGCTCTAGGTCCAGGAACAGTGTGTCGGTTCCAATTTAACGCCCTATGCTTGGCGGTATTAGTGATGCCGATACTATCGATAGACCGGAGCGGGCCTCCCTGGAAGAGCGAGTCGGCCGGGAGCCGACGCCGATCCTGGCGCTTACCGCCAACGCCCTGTCGCACCACGCGCACGCTTACGCAGCGGCGGGCATGAACGGGTTTATCGCAAGGCCGATCCTGTTGACGATCTGGTGAAGGCGGTCACACAGGCCGTCGTCGAGCCTAAGCCTGGCTAGAGCGTGAAGAGTTGAGTTCGAGCTTGGAATGCAGAGTAATGGAGGGTGATGATGCGGGGCTTTGATAATCTAAAAGTGTTCACCAAGATTTTCTTGGCGATCATGTTGATTGGGACGACATTCTTGACTTCGGCGATTTACAGCAGCCTGAAGCTTCGCTCGGCTGACGACGCCTATTCGGAAATCATCTCTGGCCCTGTCCCAGTGACCCGTGAACTGTCGCGGTTGAATCGTAACATCAATCGCATGGCCTACGCCGCCTATAAGGCCATCGCTTATACTGGCGAGTCCCAGCAAGCCAGGGACGCCAAATCTCAATTCGAGAAGGCGATCGCCGATTCCTACGGCAATCTCAACAAGGCGGCCGAGGAGGACTCGGCCCATGTCACTGAATACCAGGCCTTGCGCGAAAAGCTGGACGATATTGTCCGCCTTTCCCGCCCGGGTGTCGATGCCGGCATGCTCAACCAAGACGAGCGCGGTATGGCGGCGTTGTCCCAGGCCGAACCGAAGATCGAAGAATTGACGGCGAATGCAACAGCCTTCAACGACGCCCTGACGAAGGACATGAACGCCAGGAGCGACGCCCTGACTGCGGAGAGCAAGCGTACCGTCGTGCTGAACGCCTTGCTGGCCTTGGGTGGCATCGCCCTGGGTATTGGAGCGGCGATATGGATCGCCACCGCCAAGATCTCGCGGCCGCTGAATCTGCTGGCTGAGCGCATGGGCCGCCTGGCGAACGGGGACCTGGACATTCCGGTCGAGGGACAAGCCCGCGGCGACGAGGTTGGCCTGATGGCCAAGGCCGTTCAGGTGTTCAAGGACAACGGCCTCAAAGCCCGGGGGTTGGAGGTTGACGCCGATCGCCTGCGGGCCGAGGCGGAGACAGAGCGTGGCCGCACTGAGGCCGAGCGTCGCAGGACCGAAGCCGAACAGGCCATGGTCGTCAGCACCCTGGCTGACAGTCTGGGCCGGCTGGCCCAGGGTGACCTGACGATGCGGATCAATGCGGAATTCAACGGCCAATATCTCCAGATCAAGACCGACTTCAACGCCGCAGTCGAGAGCCTGCGCGATGCGATGAGCGCTATCACGATCGCCACGAGGGAAATCCGTGGCGGTTCGGACGAGATCGCCACCGCCTCGGATGACCTTTCCAAGCGCACCGAGCAACAGGCGGCCAGCCTGGAAGAAACCGCCGCCGCGCTCGATCAGATCACGGCCACCGTCAGGCGCAGCGCCGACGGAGCGCACCAGGCCTCGGCGGCCGCCTCGGCGGCAAGGTCCGACGCCGAACGCTCGGGCGCCGTTGTCAGCGAGACTGTGTCGGCCATGGGCGAGATCGAAAAAGGCTCAGGACAGATCAACCAGATTATCGGCGTGATCGACGAGATCGCCTTCCAGACCAACCTTTTGGCGCTCAATGCCGGGGTCGAGGCCGCCCGCGCCGGCGACGCCGGCCGGGGCTTCGCGGTGGTGGCCCAGGAAGTGCGGGCCTTGGCCCAGCGCTCGGCCGAGGCTGCTAGGGAAATCAAAACCTTGATCGCCAACAGTTCCGCCCAGGTCGAACGCGGTGTCCGCCTGGTTGGTGATACGGGCCAGGCCCTGGCTGGCATCGTCGCCAAGGTCGCTGAGATTGACAGCCTGATCTCCACGATCGCCCAGTCTTCGCAAGAGCAGGCCACCGGACTCAACCAGGTCAACACCGCCGTAAATCAGATGGACCAGGTGACCCAGCAAAACGCAGCCATGGTGGAAGAGGCGACAGCCGCGGCGGCCAATCTGAACACCCAGGCTGGCGAACTGGCTCGCCTTGTTGGCCGCTTCCAAATCGGGGGTGGCTCTGGCCTTCGCACCCGCCCGGAACTCGCCCAACCTGGCCGCCACGCGGCCGGCCGCAATGCCGTCGCCCAGGCCAAAGGCAAGCTGGCCGCCCTCGTCCGGACCGGCGGGGCCCAGGCGGCCGCGGCCAAGGTCTGGGAGGAGTTCTGATCATGGACCGACCCGCCTAG
Organism: Caulobacteraceae bacterium; assembly: GCA_036494815.1. Lineage (GTDB taxonomy): Bacteria > Pseudomonadota > Alphaproteobacteria > Caulobacterales > Caulobacteraceae > Poindextera. Next base: position 19,783 of record DASXNV010000002.1, on the reverse strand, counting down.
ACATTCCCTGGCGCCTCAAATCTGCAGGCATAGCTATCGTGCGGCTCAGCCTGGGAATGGAGCTTTTCCAGGGGTCGCGGCCAGCTCCGTCGCATCCCAGCCGCCGCCCAACGCACGGACCAGGCCGACATCGGCGATGAGGCGGCGGGTGCGCAGGTCGAGCGCCGACTGCTGGGTCTGCAGCAGGGCGGTCTGGGCGGTCACCACCTCCAGGTAGCTGGTTGCGCCTTCGCGATAGAGGGCGAGCGCAACATCCAGCGTGTGCTGGGCCGCCGTGACCCCGGCGTCGGTGTCTGCGGATTCCTGGCCCAGCCAGTGCAGGACCGCGCGGTTGTCCTCCACCTCCTTGAAGGCGGTCAGCACCGTGGAGCGATAGGCCGCCGAGGTCTCCCGGAACCGGGCATAGGCGCCCGCCTCCTGGGCGCGCAGACGCCCGCCATCGAGCAGCGGCAGGTTGACGCTCGGGCCCAGGGTCCAGAAGCTGTCGGCCAGATTGAACAGATTCTGGCCCGAACTCTGGAAGCCGCCCAGGGCGCCGAAGGTGACGGTGGGATAGAAGGCGGCCCGGGCGACGCCGATCTCGGCGTTAGCCGCCGCTGCGGCGCGCTCGGCCGAAGCGATGTCCGGCCGGCGCTGGAGCAGGGTCGAGGGCAGGTCGGTGGGTATCTCGGGCAGGACGAAGGGGACGACCTGCGGCGCGACGGTGAAATCCGAGGCCGGCTTGCCGACCAGCACCGCGATAGCGTGCTCCAGCAGGGCGCGGCGGGCGGCGATGTCGGACACTTGGGCGCGCGCGGTGTCGAGTTGGGTCGCGGCTCGGGACACGTCGATGCTGGCGGCGATCTTGCCCTTGTAGAGGGTCTCGGTCAGATCGTGCGCCTTCTGATAGGCGTCGACCGTGTCGGCCAGCAGCTTGGTGTCCGCATCCAGGCCGCGGAGCTGGAAATAGGCGCTGGCCAGTTCGGTCTGCAGGCTGAGCCGCATGGTGGCCAGGTCGGCGTTGCTGGCCTGGGCCAGCGCCTTGCGGCTGGCGATCTCATTGCGGATCTTGCCCCAGAAATCGAACTCGTAGCTCACCGCCGCGCCGACCTGCTCCGCGCTGTAATAGGTGGGCTGGCTGGCGCCCCGAAGAGGCCGCTGCAGCGATTGCCGGTTGGCCTCGGCGGCGCCGCCCAGGCCGATCTGGGGGTAGAGGCCCGCGCTGGCTTCGGCGGCGAAATCGCGCGCTTGGTCATGGCGTGCGACCGCCGCCGCTAGGTCCTGGTTGGCGGGCTCGATCTGGCTCTCGAGGGCATTCAGCATGGGATCGGAGAATCGGGCCCACCAGTCGCCACGGGCGAGGCTGTCCGAAGGCTGCGCCGGCCCCCAGACACCCTGCTGCTGATAGGTCTGTGGGACCGCCACCAGAGGTGGAAGGTATTTCGGGGCGAAGCTACAGGCGGCAAGGGTGAAAGCGATGGCCGAAACGAGCAAGAGGGTCAGGCGGCGGCGAAGCATGGTCAGCTCTCCTTGCCTTTGGATGAGACGTTGGCGAGCCGCACGGCGTCGCCGCTGCGCAGGGTTTCCGGCGGGCTGTCGATCACTCGGTCTGACGCCAGCAGGCCGGCGGCGATCTCGACGCTGTCGCCGAGGTCCCGGCCGGCCTTAACGGGCTTGAGCACGGCCCGGCCATTGGCGCCAAGCACCGCGACCTGATCGCCGCCCGATGTGACGATCAGCGCCGTGGCCGGAACGCGCAGGGCGCCGCTGTCCGCGCCGACCTGGAACATTACCTGGCAGTAGGAGCCGGCGGCCAGAAGGCCGCCTGGATTGTCGGCCTGCAGTTCCACCTGCATGGTGCGCGAGCCCGCGTCCAACATGTGGGAGACGGCGACCACCGTCGCCGGGAACGCCCGTCCCGGAAGCTGCGGGACCTGGAAGGTGGCGGCTTGTCCTGGCGCGAGCTTGGCGGAAAGCGCCTGGGGCGCCTGGACGTAGAGGCGCAACCGATGCAGGTCGGCGACCTCGAACAGCTCCTGGCCCGTGGAGCCGGCGTTGATCAGGGCCCCGACGTCGGTCTTGCGGGCGGTGACGATGCCGTCGAAGGGGGCGACGACTTGCTTGTAGGCCTCCAGGGCCTGCAGGCGGCGCACATTGGCCTGAGCCGCTAAAACCAGGGCGGTCTTGGCGGCTGCGTCGCCGGCTTTTTCGTCCACCGCCTGTTGCGAGACCGCCTGCGACGCCAAAAGGGCCGACCAGCGCTTGGCGGTCAGGACCGCGAGGTTCTGATTGGCCTGAGCGGTCGCCAGGTCGCCGCGGGCCTGCTCGAGCTGTTGGTCGAGTTCGGGGGCGTCGATCGAGGCTAGGACCTGGCCGGGCTTCACCGGAGCGCCGATGTCCTGGCTCCAGGTCTTTAGATAGCCGCTGACCCGCGCGTAGATCTGGGCGGTCTGGTAGGCCTGGACCACGCCCGGCAGGCTCAGCTGGCTGGCGCCCTCTGGGTCCAGCTTGGCGAGCGCCACGGTCGGCACAGCCTGGGCGCTGGCCCATTTCGCATTGTTTTGGGTGGTGTGGGCCCTGGCGATCAGGCCGCCGGCGCCAACGCCGAGGGCCAGGACGATGCCGGTGGCGGCGAACAGCTTGAGGCGCCGGATATCGGGGGTCTTAATCGTTTCCGGGGACATGGATTGGCTCCCTCAGTCAGTGACGGCTTGAAGCGGAACGGATGGCGACCGGGCCGCCTGGCCGGCCGGCTTGGGCGCGCGGCCGTGTACGACGCTGAACAGGGTCGGCACCAGCAGCAGGGTGGCGCAGGTGGCGAACACCAGGCCGCCGATCACCGCGCGGCCCAGGGGGCTGTTCTGGCTGGGCTCGATGGCCATAGGCAGCATGCCGAGCACCATGGCCAGGGCGGTCATCAGCACCGGCCGAAACCGGGTGGTCCCCGCCTCCAGGGCCGCCGTCAGGGCGTCGGCGCCCGCCGCCATCCGCTCCCGGGCGAAGGCGATCAAGAGGATGCTGTTGGCGGTGGCGACGCCCATGCACATGATCGCCCCGGTCAAGGCGGGCACCGACAGGGTCGTGCCGGTGGCGAACAGCATCCAGACGATACCGGCTAGGGCCGTCGGCAGGGCCGCGACGATCACCAGCGGATCGAGCCAGGACTGGAAGTTGACGACGATCAGCAGGTAGATGAGCACGATGGCGAAGGCCAAGCCCACGAACAGCTGCTGGTAGGCGCTGGCCATGGTCGTCACCTGGCCGCGCAGGACCACATCGGCGCCAACCGGAACGTCGTGGGCGGCAGTCGCGATCGCCTTGCGGATGTCGCCCGCGACCGCGCCGAGGTCGCGCCCCTGGGGGGAGGCGTAGATGTCGATCACCGGCCGAACATTGTAGTGGGAGACCAGGGCGTTGCTGGGCGAGCGCTGGATGTCGGCGACCCCTCCCAGGAGCTGCGTAGCGCCGCCGGCGCCAGGCGTCACCGGCAGGGCCTGCAGGCCGTTCAGCGAGCTGATGTCCTGCTGGGGCATCTGGATCGCCACTGGATAGGACACGCCGGTCTTGGGATTGAGCCAGAAGGTCGGATTGACCTGCGAACTGCCGGCCAGGGTCGTCAGCATGGCGTCGGCCGCATCGCGCTCGTTGACGCCCACAAGGCCCGCCAGCGAACGGTCCACGTTCACGTCCAGGGTCGGCTGCTGGAATGCCTGCTGGATGCGGGCGTCGGCCACGCCGGGAATCCGCTGGATGCGGTCGAGCAGCTCTTCCGCGTATTTGCGGTCCGCCGGCAGGTTGGAACCGACCACTTGCAGGTCGATTGGAGCCGGCGCCCCGAAGTTTAGGATCTGGCTGACCATGTCGGCGGGCAGGAAGGCGAAGCCGACGCCCGGGAACTGTCGAGGCAGCACCTCGCGCATCCGCCGCACATAGTCCGCCGTGGCGCCGTGACGGCCCTTGAGGCTGACCAGAATGTCGGCGTCCTCGGTCCCGATGGTGCCGGAGTTGTCGTAGGCCATGTTGATGCCGCTGACGCTGAGGCCGATGTTGTCGACCACGCTGTCGAGCTCGGCCGGCGGAATGATCCGGCGGATCGCCGCGCCGACGCGGTCGGCCAGCGCCGTGGTTTCCTCGATGCGTGTGCCGGTCTGGGCGCGCACGTGGATCTTGATCTGGCCGCCGTCGACGCTGGGGAAGAAGTCCTGGCCCAGGGCCGGCGCCAGGGTAAACGACAGCAGGGATATACCCAGGAAGCCGAAGATCGTCCGCCGGTGGTGGCGCAACGCGAGCGCCAGGAGGCCTGCATAGGCGCCGCGGAGGGCTTCGAAGCGGCCTTCGAAACCGTGTTGCAGACGCGCCAGGCCAGCAAAGATGCGCGCAAACCGGCCGGCGCGGCCCGCCTTGGCGCCGTCGGCCGCCTTGCCGAGCAGGGCGTGCGCCATGGCCGGCACAAGCGTCAATGACAGAAAATAGGACGCCACGAGCGCGAAGACGACCGCCTCGGCCAGGGGACGGAACAGATAGCCGGCGACACCGCCCAGGTCCAACATGGGCAGGAAGGCGATCGAGATGCACAGCAGGGATATGGTCGCTGGGGGCACGACCTGCGTGGCGCTTTCGACGATCGCAGTCTCGATGTCGTCGCCGGCTTCCAACAGCCGGTTGATGTTTTCAATGTTCACCGTGGCGTCGTCGACCAGGATGCCGACGGCCAGGGCGAGCCCCCCAAGGGTCATGATGTTGATGGTCTCGCCGAGGGCCGCCAAGGCGGCGATCGCAGCCAGGATCGCCAGCGGTATCGAGACGGTGATTATCAGCGTCGAGCGCCAGCTGCCGAGGAACAGTAGGATCATGAGTCCGGTCAGGGCTGCGGCGATCACGGCTTCCCGGACCACGCCGGAGACCGCGCCGGTCACGAAGCTCGACTGATCGTCGGCGGTCGTCAGGTTGAGGCCTGGCGGCAGGGTCTTTTCGATCTGGGGCAGCAGGGCCTTGACGCCGGAGATGATCGACAGGGTCGAGGTCGCGCCGGACTTGATGACGCTCAAGAGCACCGCGCTATGGCCATCCACATGCACCACATTGGTCTGTGGGGGGCTGCCGTCGTGAACGAAGGCCACATCACGCATGTAGATGACGGCGCCGCCCACCGTCTTGATCGGCAGGTTGTTGAAGGCGTCGATCGCGTTCGGCGAGTCATTCAGGTTGATCTTGTATTCCAGCTTGCCGATCTTCTGGGTGCCGACGGGGGTGATCAGGTTCTGTTGCGAGAGGGCGGTGACCACATCGTTGGCCGACAGCCCGTACTGGGCCAGGGCCTGCGGATTGAGGTCGGCCTGCACCTGCCGCACCTTGCCGCCATAGGGGAGGGGGATGGCGGCCCCCGCCACCGAAGCCAGCTGCGGGCGGATGAAGCTGGTGGCCTGGTCGAACAGGGTGGTGTCCGGCAGGGTCTTGCTCGACAGGGCCAATTGCAGGACCGGCACGCTGGAGGCGTCGTAGCTGAGGATGGTGGGCGGCGTGATGCCGGCGGGCATCTGCTTGAGCACGGTCTGGGAGGCGGCCGTTACCTGGGCCAGTGCGGCGTTGATGTTCACCGATGGCTGGAAGTAGATTTTGACGATGCCGTAGTTGGGCAGCGACTGGGACTCGATGTGCTCGACGTCATTGACGCTGGTGGTCAGGGCCCGCTCGTAGAAGGTGACAACCCGGCCCGACATGTCATCGGGCGACAGGCCGTTGTAGCTGAACACCGCGCTGATCACCGGCACGTTGATGCGAGGGAAGATGTCCACTGGCGTGCGCAGCGCCGCGGCGACGCCGAAGATCAGGATCAGCACCGCCATCACTACGACGGTGTAGGGACGCGCAAGAGCGAGCTTGACAAGGCCGATCATGGCCAGGCTCTCGCCGTTGGAGCCTGGCGGCTCGCATTGGCGACCAACTCCGCCAGGAAGGCGCCGGCCGCTCGCAAAGTGGCTCGCCGGGTGGCCGCCTCGAGATCTGGCAGCAGCATGCTTTGGATGTTGACCTGTCGGCGCTGCAGGGCCTCCACGACGGCGTGAAAGCGCGCGCCTTGAGGGTCGTCCGGAGAGCTGTGCTGCACCATCCGCACAAAGGCCGGGGATGGGGCGAGGGTCGTTGGAGCCGACTCCAGTGGGATGTCGAGGGTGATCACCGACGCGCCGGGGATAACCCCCAACAGGGCGAGGTCGATAGCCAACCGCCCAGCCTGGCCGGCGCCCAGAAGCACGACCTGCGAGCCTTGCAGCCCATATTTGTCCGCCGCCTCGGCGAGGAGGACGCGCAGTCTGACCAAGTCTATCCGCCGCGAGGTCAGATCCAGTTCCAGGCCGGCGAAAGCGCTGCGCGGGATCGCCGGCGCCCATTGACGGGCCAGATCCTCGGCCTCGGCCTTCTGGTTCTCTTGGAAAAGGATGACGGTCAGGGCCTCAACGGGGCCGCTGTCGCCATTTCGGCTCAGGTGGTGCAAACACGGGATCTGGACTTGGGGCATATGCGCCGCTCCGGCTTCTCTTGCCGACCCAAGATGGCAGCGATAGCGTATGAGGCCAGTGCATCTCCTGCACCGCCCCATTCACCTGGTGAATGCTGCGGTCATCTCTGAATTTGACGCCCATGCAGCTGAAAACCTTCGACCTCAATCTCCTGGTGGTGTTTGACGCCGTGCTGCGCGAGCGCAGCGTGACCAGGGCCGGCGAAAAACTGGGCCTCAGCCAGCCAGCCATGAGCCATGCTCTCAATCGCCTGCGCTGGCTTCTGAAAGACCAGCTCTTCGTGCGCACGCCCGAGGGCATGATGCCGACGCCACGGGCCGAACACCTGGCCGAGCCGATCAGCCGCGCCCTGATCGATCTGCAGCGGAACTTGGATCCAGAGGAATTCACACCTGAAGAGGCGCATCGGCGTTTCGTGGTCGCGGTGAACAATTACGCCGCCGTGGTGCTGGCCGGGCCGCTGTTCAGGGCGTGCGGCGCAGAGGCCCCGAATGTGAGCCTCTCCCTGCGGCCGAGCGGCACCCTGGACGTACCTGATATGCTCGATCGGGGCGAACTGGACCTGGCCATACTGGGCCGGCAGGCGCCGGTCAGCCGGTTCTCCTCTCGGACGCTAATGGAGGATCACTATGTGGCCGTGACCCGCCGCGGGCACCCCATGGCTCAACAGCGGATGGAACCTGCCGCCTTCGCCGCCTTGCCGCACCTGGTGATCTCATCCAGCGGCGACGACCTGGGCTTCGTGAACGCCGAGTTGGAGGCGCGCGGCCTCGCGCGCTCGATCGCGGCCGAAGCGCCCTATCTGTCGGCGGGGGCCATTCTCATCCAGTCCGACATGGTCTCGGTGATGGGCCGCCAGATCGCCGAAGAATTCAGCCGCGTCCATGCGATCGAACTGACCCCGCTGCCGTTCCCGTCGCCGCCGCTGACGAGCGTCATGGTCTGGCACAGCCGCTTCGACGACCATCCCGCCCATAAGTGGTTGCGCGGCGCCGTCCTTTCCGCCGCCGCACAGTTCTGAAGCTCGGAAGGGCGGCTAACAAAAGCTGGCCACCACCCTGCGCATTCAGAACGGACATGTCGGCCTGCACAACTTGCATTGGCGCCCTGGAGGGCGCCTCGCCACCTAGCAAGTCGCGGGGCGAAACCGAGCGCCTGACGCCGGTCCCGTCGGACCCCGATCCAATTCAGGCGAGTAGGAGATGCATGATGACAAAGGATAATTCGCTTCCGGTTCGGCGGCTTGGGCGGACCGATATGCAGATCACGCGGGTCGGATTTGGGTCTTGGGCCGTGGGTGGTGACTGGGCGGTCGGCTGGGGCGGTCAGGACGACCGCGACTCCGTCGCCGCCATTCGCCACGCGGTGGCGCGTGGGGTGAACTGGATCGACACCGCCGCCATCTACGGCCTGGGGCACTCCGAAGAGGTGGTCGCGGCGGCGTTGGCGGAGATTCCGCGACGCGAGCGCCCCTATGTCTTCACCAAGTGCGGTCTGGTCTCCGATCCGACCGACCGGAACGCAACGCCGAGACAGATCGGTGCGCCGGCCAGCATCCGTGACGAGATCGAAGGCTCCCTGCGCCGATTGAAGCTCGAGCACATCGACCTCTACCAGATGCATTGGCCGGCCAAGGACGGAACTCCGATCGAGGCCTATTGGCGAACCCTGCTCGACCTGAAGCAGGAGGGCAAGGTCGCGGCCGTTGGACTGTCCAATCACAATGTCGAGCAGCTGGCGGCGGCTGACGCCCTGGGCCACGTCGATACGCTGCAGCCTCCTTTCTCCGCCATCAAGCGGGAGGTCGCCGCCGCCGAACTGCCTTGGTGCGAGGCCCACAACACCGGCGTCATCGTCTACAGCCCGATGCAGGCCGGCTTGCTGAGCGGGGCGTTCAGCGCGCAACGGGCCGCCTCGCTGCCGGCCAATGATTGGCGATCGCGCAACGCCGAGTTCACGGGCGAGGCCTTGAACCGCAATCTCGTGGTTGCGGAAGCCATGGGGGAGGTGGCCGCCAGGCATGGCGCCACCGCTGGCGCGGTTGCGGTGGCGTGGACTCTAGCCTGGCCGGGCGTCACGGCCGCCATCGTTGGCGCGCGCAATCCGAGCCAGGTCGACGGTTGGATCGACGCCGCTGCTCTGTCGCTGACCGAGGCGGACCTGCAGTTGATCGCATCGGCCATCGAGCGTAGCGGCGCGGGGTGCGGTCCGGTCCGGCCACAGAGGCCCTCGCATCGGCTGGCTGGCGAAAATGGTCCAGACCTCGTGGCGCCGTCAGCAGTTTGACGGATACAATCAACGAAGGTGCGGCGGCACACAGGAGCGACAGATATGCGAATAGGATTCATCGGCTTGGGACGCATGGGGTCCGGCATGGCCTCGAACCTGATCAAGGCCGGGCACGAGCTCGTGGTCTATAATCGCAGCCCGGAAAAGGCCGCGCCGCTGGTCGCCCTCGGCGCGGCGGCGGCCGAACATGTCGCCGATGCTTGTCGCGGGGAGGCTGTCATCACCATGCTGGCCGACGACCTCGCCGTTGAAGGCGCGGTGCTTGAAGGTGGCGGGATCGCGGCGACGCTGGCGCCGGGCGCGATCCACATCTCCTGCAGCACGATCAGCGTCGAGATGTCCCGGCGTCTCGCCGATGTGCATGACAGCGCCAAGCAGCGCTATGTCGCTGCGCCGGTGTTTGGCCGCCCCGAGGCCGCAGCGGCGGCAAAACTATTCGTCGTAGCGTGCGGCGCGCCTGACGCTGTCGAAGGCGCCAGGCCGCTGCTGGACGCCATCGGCCAGCGGACATTCGTGATGTCGCCGCAGCCGGACGCGGCCAATCTCGTGAAACTCAGCGGCAACTTCCTCATCGCCGCGGTCATCGAATCCCTGGGCGAGGCGATGGCCCTGGTGGGCAAGGGTGGGATCGATCTGCAGGCCTATCTCGATTTTCTGACCTCGACGCTGTTCACAGCTCCGGTCTATCGCACCTACGGCGCCCTGATCGCCGAGCGCCGGTTCGAACCCGCGGGCTTCGCGGCGCCTTTGGGGCAGAAGGACATTCGCCTGGCGCTCGCCGCGGCGGAAGAACTTCGCGTGCCTATGCCGCTCGCCAGCCTCCTGCGTGACCGGTTCCTCACCCTGCTCGCGCAGGGCGGCGAAGCGCTGGACTGGTCGGCGATCGGCCATCTCGCCGCCCAGGACGCCGGAGCGAAGCCCGACGCCTGATCAAGCCCTCGAGGCTGTCCGTTGGACAGGCCAGACACCAACCCAGTTTCAACCAAGGTCCGATGAACGAACTTGCCATTCCCCTCCCGTCACGAGCTCCGAGCCCAATCTTCCTGGCGGCCGTGCTCTCGGCGACTTTGTTCCATGCCGTCGACGCCCGAGCGAGCAGTGACGAGCAAAAAGGCGCCGAGTTGTTCACCGAGCGCTGCACGGCGTGCCACTCGCTCAACCCCACGCGCAAGCCTGGACCTATCCTGTCCGGCGTCTACGGCCGCCGCGCCGGGACGGCGCCGAATTACCACTACTCCGCGGCGCTGCAGGGCGCGTCGGTGACCTGGAACGACCAAACCCTGGATCGCTGGCTGACCAATCCCCCGGCTTTTATTCCCGGCGTCAACATGCAAGCGCAGGTCGCCGATCCAAAGGACCGTCACGACCTGATCTCCTACCTGAAGTCCATCAGTCCGCGGGTGCGCCGGCTCGTGGGCGGGAGAAGTGAGCCAGACTGATCCGCATCATGGGTCGCTTCAGGACTAGGGAAGCCATCAACGCACTTACGCCGCCTGGCCCGACTTCGAGTCCGGCGAACGCTCCCGCGACCATTGGGCGATTTTCTGCAACAGCACCAGCGGCGCGATGGGCTTGGCCAAGTGGTCGTTCATGCCGGCGTCGAAACAGCGGGCCACGTGGGCCGGCAGGACGTTGGCGGTCAGGGCCAGGATCGGGGTCGCGGCGTTGAATGCGGACGTGGCCCGGATCGCCCGGGTGGCCGCGAGGCCATCCATGCCAGGCATCTGCATATCCATCAGGATCAGGTCAAAGCGTTCGCGCTCAGCAGCCTCGACCGCCTCGGCTCCGCCTCCGGCCTCCACGAAACTGTGGCCGAGCGAGGCCAGCATCGCCCGCACCAGTTCGCGATTGGCGGCCACGTCGTCGACGACCAGGATGTGCACGGCGTCGACATTGAAGTCGCCGGCCTCGTCCATGCGGTCGGCGCCATCGGCCTCGCCCGCCCCGGCGAGGGGGGCCAGGACGGTGAACCAGAAGCTCGACCCATGGCCCTCGCGGCTATCGAGCCCGATTTCGCCGCCCATCAGCTCGACTAGGCTCTTGCAGATGGCGAGCCCCAGTCCGGTTCCGCCGTGGCGCCGGCTGTTGGAGTTGTCGACCTGCCAGAACCGCTCGAACAGGTGCTCGCGCAGGGATTCGGGCACACCGACGCCAGTATCCGTGATCGTAACGCGCAGGTGCTCTCCCTCGCGGGCGAGGCGCGCGATGACGCTACCCTCGGTGGTGAACTTGATGGCGTTGGCCAGGAGGTTCAGCAGCACCTGTTGCAGCCGGTCGCCATCGACCTCTACCTGTCCCGGCGCGGCCTCGCAGACCAGCTCAAGCCGCAGGCCCTTGGCCGTGGCGTGATCCGCCACAAGGTCGAGTGTCTCGCGCGCCAGGGCTTCGGGATCGATGCGCCTGGGATCAAGCACGATCTGGCCGGCCTCCATCTTCGAAAAATCGAGGATGTCGTTGACGATCGAAAGGAGGGCCCGGCCGCTGCGGGCGATGCGATCGACATAGAGATCGGCCAGAGGCGGCATGTCGGGTGCGCCTTCCAAAAGGCCGGAAAAGCCGATGATGGCGGTCAGCGGGGTCCTGATCTCGTGGCTCATATTGGCCAGGAACTCGGTCTTGGCCACCGACGCCGCCTGGGCCTGGGCCAGGGCCTCGCGCAACTCGACTTCGAGCCGGCGGCGGCTGGTCAGGGCCGCCGCCACCGGCAGCACTGTGGCGGTGACCACGGCCAGGAAGATCTGCAGCAACAGGAGCCGTTCGGCGAATCCGAGCTGGCCGAAACCCGGCGAGCGCACTCCGGCCAGCAGCATGGCGATCATCACCACGGCCGTGATCAACAGCGCCACGGCCGCCCCGGCGATATTGAGCTCGAAGGCGACCAGGATCAGCGAGGATGGCAGCAGGAAAAACAGCGGGAAGTAGTGCTGACCAAAGGTGAGCAGGAGGCCTAGGGCGAAAACGGCCGCCGACAGGGCCCCGCGCCCGGTGCGCATCGTCCGCCAAAGCACACTCATCGCCTCGGGCGTGAGGGCCAAAAGCACGGGGCCGCCGATCAGCAGGCCCAAGGTATCGGTCCGCCACCAACTGGTGAGCCCCTCCACAAATGGTGTGCCGCGGGTGAGCCAGAGCGTCAGCGCCCCCGCCAGAGAGGACAGCGGCGTGGCCGCGAGCGCGCCGGCCGCGGAAAAGATCGCCAGATCCCTCGGTCGGCTGATGTCGACATCGTGGCCGGCGAAGCGGCGGGTGAGGCCAGCGCAGACCAAGGCCTCTGCTGCACTGGCCGTGGCGGTGAACAGCGCCAGCGGGATGGGGTTGCCGACTAGAAGCTTGGCGGCGAAGTTGCCAAGGGTGGCGGCCAGCAGGATTCTCGCCCAGGCGGAGGTCGGCGAGCGGACCATCACGGCCACGGCGATGGCGTTGGCCAGCCACAAGCCGGCGATGCGGCCGCCGAACCGGGTGTAGAGCAGACTCGCCAGCGCCATGGCGAACACGGCGGCGGCCACCAACAATAGCTTCAGCACGGGCATTTGGCCGCCAGCCACAGCGCGCGCCTTCGAGGTCACCACCTTGCTTCGCCCCCGCACTGTTCGCGGCGGTTGTGTAATGGCCCGCCGATCCGCCTGTGACGACACGGCCCAGCCTAGCCGTCGATCGTTCGGCTATCGGTTAAGAGCCCCGCTGAAACGCCCAGCTTGGCTGTGCGGCCTATAGTCGCAAGCGCCCCCTGTCCACCCTCACCATCCCCAGCCTATAAAGCCACGCTGGCGCCTGTCGGGGCGAATTGGTCAAAAGGCGTAACCCACAATGATGTCGTCGCGCGCCTCCTTCCTGCTGGCCGTCGCCCTGGTCTTCTGTGCGCCCAGCCTGGCCCGGGCGCAGGTTGCGGCGAAGCCGGCTGACCCGACCTTGTCCTGGGCGGTGGGCGGCAATCTGATGAGCTGTCAGTCGTGGACGGCGAACAGGCCGGCGCCGGCCCAGATCGAGACCCTGAAGCGCATCGCACCGATGAACTGGGTCTATGGCTATCTGTCCGGCAAGGCCTCGGCGCTGAAGCTGGACCTGATCGGCGACCTGCATCCATCGACCATCGGCGATTGGCTGGACAACTATTGCGGCGCCCATCCGGCGGACGACATCCAGAAGGCCGCCGCAGTGCTGGCCGGCGATCTGATCGGCGATCCAACGAAAAGGTGAGGGTTTCGCCGCCCTGGATCGCTCGAACCGCGCCCGGATAGCGACCAGGCGGCGCCCGCCTGTTCGGCGCCGACTGCGCAAACAGATGACAATCTCGTGGCGGCGGGCGAGGGCGGTCGCCCTGCGGGACGCCCTGTGCGGCGAACAGAGCCACGCAGCCCACAGGCAACCGTTTGGCCCGTCTGGCGAATTTCCCCCGAGGCTAGCCTGGAGCCCAGGCCGGCGGCGTGGAACGAGGGCGCGCCGGGCTCTGCAGTCTCGACGAGAACTCCTTGACATGATTGGGTTTTGATTGCGATGGAAGGGCGTTTTCTGGAGTGGGACATGGCTGGTTCAACGATTGTCCTGGAGTTCAACGAACTGGTTCCTCACCTGATGGATCGGTTCATCGCCGAAGGCGTGCTGCCGGGGTTCGAGCGCCTGCGGCGCGAGTCCACGGTGTTCAAGACCCTGGCCGACGAGGAGCCGCCGGCCCTGGAGCCCTGGATCCAGTGGGTCACGGTGCACACGGGAAAATCCTACGGCGAGCACAAGGTGTTCGAACTGAACGACGGCCCTGAATTCGTCTGCGATCGGGTCTGGGATCTGGTGTCGGACACCGGCGAGAACGTGTGGGTGTGCGGCAGCATGAATTCCGCCGTCCGCGGCGGCTCGATCAAGGGCATGGTGCTGCCCGATCCCTGGGCGGTGGGCGTAACGCCCCAGCCCGCGGGCGCCTTTGACGACTATTTCCGTTTCGTCAGCACCTATGTGAAGGAATATTCCGCCGAGAAGGTGCCGCTCAGCCTGGGGGACCACCTCAAGTTCGGCGCCTTCATGCTGACCCACGGCCTGTCGGTGGGCACCATGGTCGCAGCGGTGAAGCAGTTGGCCACCGAGCGTAAGCGCAATCGCAAATGGGCCAGGGCCTTTATCCTCGATCGAATGCAGTTCGACCTGTTCCGGCATTTCCACCGCAAGCTGAAGCCGAAATTTTCCACCCTGTTCCTCAACAGCACGGCCCATTTCCAGCACTTCTATTGGCGGAACATGGATCCGGACCTGTTCGAGATCAAACCCTCGGCCAAGGATCAGGCCGTCTACCACGATGCTATCCGCAGCGGCTACATACAGATGGACGCCTTGGTGCGTTCGGTGTTGGACATGGCGGGCAAGGACACCTCAGTGGTGTTCGCCACCGCTCTCAGCCAGCAGCCACTGGTGAAATACGATCGGGACGGCGGCAAGTTGTTGTTCCGGCCGCATGACGGCGATCTGGTCAATAGCCTGGCCGGGATCACGGCGCCCTATCGCGTGGAGCCGGTGATGTCGGGCGGCTACAGCCTAGCGTTCAACGCCGAAGCTGAGGCGGTGGACGCGGCCGAGCGGCTGAACAGCCTGACGGTGACGGGCGGCGAGGCGCTGCTGGTGGCTCGCCTGATGGGCTCCAAGATCTCGGTGGTCTGCAACATCCACCAGGCGTTGGACGACGACGCCATGGTGCTCAGCCCGCACAGCAATGAGGTGTTGTCGTTCAACGCCCTGTTCTATCCGATCCACGGCATCACCAAGAGCGGCTGGCACCACCCTGAGGGCATGTTGTGGGTGCGCACGCCGGCGCGGCGGCACGCTACCGTGGACCGGGTCGTGTCGCTGCAGGAGATCGCGCCGACGCTGCTGCAGCTGTGTGGCGTCCCGGCGCCGGAGGGGGCCTTCGCCTTCTCACCGATCGCCGAGCTGCAGAGCGCGTGATCAGGGGTGATCGCCGTTTGAGGGAGCAGAAAACCTCGCGATCCAGCCAAGGCTAGCATCGCTTAGGGGCGATGCCGATAGCGGGACGGCGCGAGGGTTGGCTCGCGCTGAGCGCAACCTGCGCCGAGGCCGCGGCATCCTGCCGCGCCCCGGAACAGCGTTGAGCGGGTCGGCGTTCCGGCATTGCTTAAGGCTTTTCGCCCCGGCGCAGAGGGCCGCCGCGGGAGAGCCACCCTCCGCAGTTGAAAAGGCTTTCTGATGTTGAAGGGATTCCGCCGCCGTGTCTGGGCGGCGATTGCGCTGCTATGTACGGCGACCACTCCAGCCCTGGCCGCGCCGCTGAAATGGAGACCGCCGAACCTGGTCAATCCGGTGGTCATCACCGTCACCGCCGGCGATGTCCATGCGCGGGTCTCCACCAGTCAGGACTGCATCCTGCGCTGGCCCACCACCAAGCATGTGGGCACAGTGTGGATCGAGGGATGCCACAATCTGGTCTCGATCGGCGGCTGGAATAGCATCGCGCAAAGCTCGAACCACACCAATTCGGCGGTGGCCCGGATCCTCTATCTGAGCGCAACCTCCGGTGTGGCCCATATCGAGGGCCTGTTGGGCGACGCCTCGTCCGGCGGCATGTCCGACGGCATCGATATCGAGGCGCCACTGGCCACGGTGCAGATCGAGAATGTCCGTATCGACGGCATCTATGGCTATAACGACGAGTTCCACGCCGACTGCGTCCAACCCTTTGGCGGGGTAAAGGCGCTGCGAATCTACAATTTCACCTGCCGGACGGGCTATCAGGGCCTGTCGATCTGGCCAGTGACGGGCAGTCCCAGGGGGTGGACCGCCGATATCGAGCGGACCAATGTCGCCCTCATCGGCGCCGATATCAACGGGAGCCACAACAACGGCGGCTATATCTATTGGCCCTGCGCCAATTCGGCCTGCACCAACGGAGCGTTGACCTCGCTTAACGAGGTCTATCTGCAACCCAGAGCCGGCACTGGGTTCTCCACCACGGTCAATTCGCCCTCCAGGTCCAGCTGGTCGATCTCGGCTGGGGTGCTGGCCATGATTTTCCCCAACCTTCCGATCGTTGGCCACGTCATCCAGGGGCCGCCGCCCACCGGGGATTTCGTTCCGAGCGGCGTGGCCGGGGTCCGCTATGTATCGCCCGGTTACGCATCCTGACGCCGGCGCACTCTTTATAGGCAAGTCGGCGCCGCGCGCGCCCGCAGAGCTAGCGCGGCGGATCGCAAAGAAGAAGGGAATCGGGCGCAGGTCCGACGTCCCGCCTTCGCCGGTGCGTTGCACGTCACACAGAAGAGTGTCCGCGCGAGGCGTCCTAACCGCCTGATTTTTTTAGAGCCAGGGCGGCGGCCCTGGCGCCTCTTTCGCGGCGTCCGTCGGTGACGGCCTGAGCTATTTTGTGATAACAGTTTACGCTGCACTGCAGCATAAACTTCGCTCCAGCCCAAGAACTAGGCAGAAATCATTAATGCTGCCCGCGTTGTGCGCTGCACTATAGTTTGTAAGGCCCTGTGACCCACTTGGGCTGAAATGAGTCCTTCTCCCTTGACGATGCAGAAAGGGGTTGCCAAAGGAGCCGTTCCGCAAGTCTAACCTTGCGGTAATGTCTCGGCGGCGGATAGCCGGCGGGATCACCTTGCGCCGCCCAGGCGCTTCGAGGGTTCCCTACAGTTAGGTAGGGGGCGATCGGATGCAACGGGTCGGGGCCTCGGCGACAACCCGATTTCAGTTCTGTGAGGAACTGTTTCGGGCTAAAGAAATTCACGGGAAGACGCTCTCGCGCGACGACCCTCGGTCCAAATGTGCTAGACCAAGCAGGAACTGGCGACAGATGCTCGACAACAAACGAACGACCCCCATCATTGCTATCCTCGGCGCTGCGGCGTTGATGATGAGCACGCCAGCCTTCGCTCAGACGGCGGCGCAACCGGCGGCCTCAGCGGCTTCCGCCCCGGCGGATTCTTCCGCTGCTTCTGACGCCTCCGCGGCGGCCTCTTCGGCCCCGGCCGACGCCTCGGCCGCGCCCGCCAAGGGCCCCGAAAAACTGACCATCCCGGTCATGTTCGGCAATGCGACCCTGGTCGTGAAGATCGTGATCACCGGCCTGATGCTCTGCTCGGTGTTCTCCTGGGTGTTGCTGGTCACCAAGCTGTTTGAATTCGCCGGCCTGAACAAAGAGTCCGACAAATTCCTGGAATCGTTCCGCACCGCGCGGTCGATTGCGGACATCAACCGCATCGCCACCTCCGAGGAATTCGAAGGCAACCCGATGGCCGACATGGCCGCCGCGGCCGCCACCGAAGTCGAACTGTCCCGTCAAGCGGGCCTCAGCGTCAGCGGCGATCACCGCGACACCACCCTGACCCGCGCCAGCTCGGCGGTCATCGCCGTGCAGGCCTCGCTGGCCAAGCGCCTGTCGGGCGGCATGCAGTTCCTGGCCTCAGTCGGCTCCACCGGCCCGTTCGTGGGTCTGTTCGGCACCGTCTTTGGGATCATGAACTCGTTCATCGGCATCGCGAACACCAACACCACCAACCTCGCCGTCGTCGCCCCGGGTATCGCCGAAGCGCTGCTGGCCACTGGCGTCGGCCTGTTCGCCGCTATCCCGGCCGTCGTGATGTACAACTTCTTCCAAACCCGCATCTCGGCCTATGGCACGCGGTCGGAAGGCTTCGTCGCTGAAAACCTGAATGTGATCTCGCGTCAGCTCGACAAGGGGGCTTAATAGCGATGGCCGCCAAACTCTCAGGGTCTGGCGGGGGTAAGTTCAATGTTGAGTCGAACCACGAAATTAACGTCACTCCATTTGTGGACGTTATGCTGGTTCTTCTCATCATCTTCATGGTGGCCGCGCCCTTGGCCACTGTGTCGGTGAAAGTCGACCTTCCTCCCGCGGTGGCGATACCGTCACCGAACCCGCCAAAGCCTGTTTATATTACTATTCAGAAGGACGGGTCCGTGCATATCGGCGACTTTACGACGGACCTGGACGCCATGGGCGGCGATCTGCGCAAGCTGGTCGGTCACCGGGACCCGGCTAAGGAGCGGATCTATATCCGCGCCGATAAGGAAACCCTCTACGGCGACTTTATGGGTGTGATGAACAAGCTCCAAGACAACGGCTTTTATAGCGTCGCTTTGATCGGCACCGATCAACGCGGCAATAAGCCCAGTTAGGAGCTCGCGGACCGCATGGCTGATCAACAGCATCCCGAGCCACAACATCACTATGACCCGCTGACGTCGGAACGACGCCCGCGGCGGAAAAACAACGGCTTCTACGTCGGCATCGGCTTCGCAGCGGCGCTCCACGCCGTGATCGGGGTCTATCTCTACAAGGCGAAGTTTGAGCCGAAGTACCAGGAGTTTTCGGACGAAGCGGTGAAGGTCAGCCTTCTGCATCCGCCACCCCCGCCGCCTCCGCCTCCGCCGCCTCCGCCGCCGCCGAAGAACGCACCGCCGCCGCCGCCGCCGAAAGTGGCTCCGCGTCCGCCGGTGCCGCCGCCGCCGGGTCTGCCGCCACCGCCTCCGCTTGATATCCCTCAGGCGCCCAAGGCTCCTCCGCCGCCTCCGGCTCCGCCGGCGCCGGTCAAACAAGCGGTGATCTCGAATCCGCAGTTTGATCGCAAACCGGATGACGAAGACATGGCGCGCTACTTCCCTGACCGCGCTTCGCGGAACGGGATCAGCGGGCACTCGACGCTGAAGTGCACCGTGACCGCTAGAGGCCAATTGGTGAACTGCGAAGTGCTTTCGGAAACGCCGCCAGATATGGAATTCGGCAAGCAGTCTATCGCTCTGTCGAAACTGTTCCGGCTGAAACCGATGACCAGAGACGGTGTCCCCGTCGATGGGGGCAGCTACACCTTCAGCATCACTTGGAATGCGCCGAAGGAAGAATAGTCGGCTCAAGCCGATCTGGACTATCGATCGCCCCGGAGCGGCTGCTCTGGGGCGATCCTTTTTATGGCTTGAGCGCGAGGCCCTTTGCCTCGAGCCAGTCCGCCATGCGCTCATTGACCCCGGTCGGATCGTCCTGCTGCACCCAATGGGAGGCGTGGGGCAGGCGCTTCAGGGTCAGGTCGCTCGCATAGGGCTCGTAGCCCTCGGTCAATTCCAGCCCTACGAACGGATCCTGCTCGCCCCAGACCATCAGGGTCGGCACATCGATGCGCCGGGCGCGGCCCGGGCCCCACCGGGGTGGGCTGAGGGTGTTGGCGCGGTAATAGTTGACCATGGCGGTCATGGCCCCAGGCTTCAGGGCGTTGCGGCGATAGTGCTCCAGAACCTCGGGGGTGAAGGCGGCCGGATTGGCGCTGGTGTCGGTGAAGGCCTTGGCCACCTGCTGGGCGCGATTGGCGGTGAGTAGGGCCTCGGGCAAACCCGGGATCTGGAACGCGGCCACATACCAGGAGCGCGCCCGCTGCCGCCAGCCACGCCGGATATGCTCGATATAGATCGCCGGATGGGGCACGTTCATGATCACGAGGCCATCCAGAGGGCGCAGCCGCTCAATGGCGAAGGCCCAGGCGATCAGGGCGCCCCAGTCATGACCGATCAGCAGCCGACGCCGGGCCCCCAGGGCGTCGAACAGGCCAGCTACGTCCTCGATCAACCGCTCCATGCGATAGGCGTCACGGCCCACGGGCCGGCTTGTGTCGCCATAGCCGCGCAGGTCGGGCGCCACGGCGCGCCAGCCCTGGGCGGCCAAGGGCTGCAGTTGATGGCGCCAGGAAAAGCGGCTCTCGGGAAAGCCGTGCAGCAGCAGGGCGACGGCGTCGCCTTCGCCGGCCTCGTCGATGGCGAAGGACAGGCCGTTGGCGGAAATCCGGCGGGAGGTGATGGTGTTCATAGGCCCGAAGCATGGCGGCGAGACACCCCGGCGACAAGCGCGTGCTTGGCGCTTGATCGTTTCGCCGTGTCAGACTAGAGAGAGGCCCCTTGCGATGCGCCGCCTTAGCTCAGCTGGTTAGAGCGCTAGATTGTGGATCTAGAGGTCCTCGGTTCGAGCCCGAGAGGTGGTACCATCGCAGGGGATT
>DASXNV010000001.1:0-18312 GCA_036494815.1 Caulobacteraceae bacterium | reverse complement strand
GACCACGGTCTCGACATTGGACAAGGTGCCGGTGTTGGCGAAAGCGCCCAGGGTCAGCTTGTCGCTGCCCGCGCCCAGGTCCACCGACGTGGCCGTGGTCAGGGCCGAACCCAGGGTGATGGTGTCAGCGCCCGTGCCGCCAGTGATGGTTTCCACATTGGCGACGGTGGCGGTGTTGGCGAAGTCGCCGAAGCTCAGGACATCCGACCCGGCGCCCAGGTCGATGGAGGCGTTGGAAGCCGCCGCCCCAAGGGTGATGGTGTCGGCGCCTGTCCCGCCGGTCAGGGTCTCCACATTGGAGACTGTCGCACTATTGGTGGCGACGCTGGCCAGGGTCAGCTTGTCGGCGCCCCCTCCAAGATCGATCGCAGAATTCGTCAGACCGCCGGTCATGACCACCGTGTCTGCACCGGAACCGCTCAGCAGGCTGTCAACCGCATTCAGCGTGACTGTATTACCCGCATTACCGAGCGTGATGTCGATCGCCATCTAGACCCCCGAAACCCTTGGATCTGCCTCAGCCGGCCGCCGGGATTCTCCCATTGGTCAGGCGCAAAGCAGCATCATCCAGGCGTGACGGTAGGTAACGATCCTTAATTTAGGGTGATCGACTTGGATAACGGCGGTCATTCCACCCTATATAATTTACCTTGATGCTGATGTTTACTTTGGTTTATTGAGTATTACCAAACATGGTTAACACCGTTGACCTCTCTTTGGCGCAAAAGGCTTATCTGTGCCTGACAGCCCGGGCCAGTTCGGCTATCCGCCCCCCAACATCCGCCGGTCGCCAGTCCGTCAGAGCGCGCAGGCGCTCCACCATGATTAAGGGGAAGACCTGCGGCAGATTGTCCGCTTCCCAGGCCAATGCGCAGCCCGTCGCCGCCTGAACCGCAGCCAGGACTTCAGCGTGGGTGGTGTTGCGCCCGGCGGCCACATTGTAGATGCGTTCTGCCCCCCGCACAGCGATCTGGGGCAGGGCCGCGACCACGTCCTCGACCGCCACATAGTCCTTGGCGGAACCTGGCGCGCTGCGCAGCGTCACCCGGCCGTCCACCACCGCGTCACGCAGGATCGAGGTCAGGAAGTTGTCGGAGACATCGTCGGCGCCGAATACATTGGACAGCCGCGCGACCCGAACCTCAGACCGCGGCACGGCCAGGCAGGCCGCCTCGCCCATCAGCTTGGAGAGGTTATAGAGGTCGCTGGGATCCGACGGATCGACGGTGAGGCGTGCGGCCTCGTCCGCATGATCGCCGCCGGCGTAAACACGGGTCGAGGAGCAGTAGAGGAAGCTGTCGAAATCGGCGCGCCGCAACACCTCGGCGGCCAGGCTGACGTGGGCCTCAATGGTGTCGAATGGGCGAGTGCGGAAGTCGGCGGTCAGGCCGACGCAGTAGAAGACATGGCCGAGGGGCCGGTCGCGCCACCTGTCGTCGTCGCGGCCAAGGGCCAAAACTTCCCCACCCAGGCCCCGCAGATGATCGGTCAGATGGCGGCCGATGAACCCCTGGGCGCCGAAGACCGTCGCCTTCATTTGCGCCAGCTGATGGTCTTGGCCGGAGCTCCGGCGCTGATCGAGAAGGCCGGGCGTTCGTCGCGCACCACCGAGCCGGCGGCGACGATGGCGCCCTTGCGAATGACGGCGCCGTCCAGGAGCACGCAGTTGGCGCCGATCCAGACGTCGTCCTCGATGACGATGCCGCCGCGGCTGTCCATGAAGCCTTGGGTGCGGATCGGTCGGGTCGGGTCGCGGAATTCGTGGTTGGTGGGGGCCAGGGTGCAGTTGGCGGCGATGAGCACATCGGCGCCGATGGAAATCCCGTTGCCGGTATAGAGCACGCAACCGGAATTGATCACGCTGCCCGGGCCGATGACCACGTCGCCGCAACCGCCGGCCGGCTTGATCTTGACGAAGGCGTCGATCACCGCCCCCGGCCCGACCACGATCCGGCTGCCCCGAACCGACAGCTCGATATCGGCCAGGGGCGAGATCTTGGCGGTGGGATCGGCGGTCAGCATGTCACAGCGCGATCGGCGCGAAGGCCGACAGAGGCGGCAGGGCGCGGTCGCGGGCCGAGGCGATCGCACCCGTTGCGTCCGGCCAGGCTATGGCCAGTTCGGGGTCATCGAACCCCACCCCGTCCTGGAACGCCGGAGCATAGGGCGGAGTGATGGCGTAGGTCAGCTCACTGTGGTCCTTCAGGCTCTGAAAGCCGTGGGCGAAACCGGCAGGCACATAGAATTGCCGGCGGTTCTCGGCGCTGAGCTCTGCGCCATGCCAGCGGCCATAGGTGGGCGAGCCGGCGCGCAGATCGACGATCACATCGAAAACCGCTCCCGCCGTGGCCCGGATCAACTTGACCTCGGCATGGGGCGGGCGCTGCAGGTGAAGGCCGCGCAGGGTCCCGGCCTTGCGATTGTAGGAAAAGCTGGACTGTTCGAACTGCGTCGCGAGCCCCCGGGCGGCGAAGGTCTCGGCGCAGAACAGGCGGGCGAATGCGCCGCGCTCATCCTCTACCGGCTCTGGCGTGATCAGATAGGCGCCCGCAAGCGGAGTCTCTTCGATCCTCATGCCAGGATGATAGGCTCAGGCAGCGGCAAGATGAAACGCCCGCCCCATTCCCGGATCCCCGCCATCTGGCCGATAATCTCGTCCTTCAGGTTCCAGGGCAGGATCAGCACGTAGTCCGGCTTGGTCTCGAAAATCCGCTCCGGCGCGAACACCGCGACGCCCGTGCCCGGCAGGACCAGGCCCTGCTTGTGCGGATTGGCGTCCACCGCATAGTCGAGGAAGTCCCCGCGCACCCCGCAATAGTTCAAAAGTGTGTTGCCCTTGGCTGGGGCGCCATAGGCGACAATCCTGGCGCCCTGGTCTTTCAGCCCGATCAGCAGCCTGAGAAAATCGCGCTTGGTGGCCCGCACGCGGTCGGCGAAATCGGCATAGGCGGTCAGGTGGTCCAGGCCCGCCGCCTCTTCCCGAGCGCGAAAAGATTCAACCCGGTCGGAGGCCTCGCCGTGAGCCCCCACATGGCTCACGAACACCCGCAAGGAGCCGCCATGAGTGGCCAGTTCCTCCACGTCGAACACCGCCAAGCCATGGCGCGACAGCAGGCGCTCGACGCTCAGGAGCGACAGGTAGGAGTAGTGCTCGTGATATATGGTGTCGAAGTAATTGGCCTCGATCAGCCGCAGAAGATGGGGGAATTCGAAGGTCGCCGCGCCCTTGGGCTTGAGCAGGACCCGGAACCCCTCGACGAAATCGTTGATGTCCGGCACGTGGGCCAGGACATTGTTGGCGGCCATGATGTCGGCCGACTTGCCCTCGGCCACCAGGGCCGCAGCCAGTTCGGCGCCGAAGAAGCCCACCCGGGTCGGCACCCCCCGCTCGCGCTCGGCCACCTCGGCGCAGTTGGCCGCCGGATCGACCCCCAGCACCGGCACGCCACGCTGCTTGAAATATTGCAGCAGGTAGCCGTCATTACTGGCCACCTCGACCACCTGGGCCGACGCGCCCACCTCGAACCGCTCGGCCATCATCGCCACATAGGCCTCGGCATGGCGCAGCCAGGAGGCGGAATAGGACGAGAAATAGGTGTAGTCACCGTGGAAATGGGCCTCGCGGCTCTCCACGTCCTGGATCTGCACCAGCTTGCAGACCCCGCAGACAAAGGTGCGCAGGGGATAGAACCGCTCGGCCTCGCCGCTCTGGTCGGGATGGCGCATGGCGTTTGAGATCGGCGACATGCCGAGGTCCACAAACACGCGTTCCAACGGCGCGGCGCAGGACCGGCAGCGGAGCGAAGAAGCGGCCTCAGCCATTCAGGTGGTCCTCGATCTGGGCCAGGGTGACAGCGCGGGCGTCTTGGCCATCGGCCACCGCCTTATACCAGCTCACAGTGCGGTCCAGTCCCGCCTCCAGCCTCCAGCGGGGCGTCCAGCCGAGGACGGTCCGGGCGCGGGCCGAATCCACCTCCAGCAGGCGCGCTTCATAGGGCTGGCTGGCTGGGTCCTGCGACCAGGACGCGCCTGCGCCCCAACGCGCGGCCACAGCGTCGGCGATCCAGGCGACCGGCCGGGCGTCCTGACCTTCAGGGCCGAAATTAAAGGCGGCGTCGGGCGGCAGCGTATCATCCGCCACCATCGCCTCGGCCAGGCGCAGATAGCCGGCCAGGGGCTCCAGCACGTGCTGCCAGGGGCGCACAGCGGCGGGATTTCGGATAACCAGCGGCGCCTTGGCCATGAAGGCCCGCATGGCGTCCGGGATCAGGCGATCCTCGGACCAGTCGCCGCCGCCAATGACATTGCCGGCGCGGGCGGTGGCGATGCGTGGCCTCCCTTCGAAATAGGCGTGCCGATAGGACTGGACCACGATCTCGCAGGCCGCCTTGCTGGCGCCGTATGGCTCCTTGCCGCCCAGGATATCGGTCTCGCGATAGGCCCAGGGCCATTCCACATTGTCATAGACCTTGTCGCTGGTGACCACGACCACAGCCTGGACCGACGGGGTGCGGCGCACGGCCTCCAGCAGGCGCACCGTGCCCATGACGTTGGTCTCGAAGGTCTCGTCCGGCTCCGCGCGCGCCCGGCGCACCAGAGCCTGGGCCGCCAGATGCAGCACCACCTGAGGCTGGACCTTGGCCATCTCGGCCGCCAGGCGGTCACCGTCGCGGATGTCGGCGATCACCGACGGCCCCAGTTCACCGATGCGCGCAGCCTCGAACAGATTGGGACCAGGCTCGGGCGCCAAGGCATAGCCGGTGGTTTTGGCGCCCAGGCGATGCAGCAGGGCCGTCAGCCAGCCGCCCTTGAAACCCGTGTGGCCGGTGACGAACACCGGCCGATCGCGCCAGAATTCCATCGCCCCGCTCAGGACCAGACGCGCCACGGCGCGGCGCCCGAACTCCACAGATCGTTGAGCAGCTGCATTTCGCGGAAGGTGTCCATGCACTGCCAGAACCCACGGTGATGATGCACCGCCAGCTCGCCCATGCCAGCCAATTGTTCGAGCAGCGCCGTCTCCAGCGGTTCGTTGAGATCGGCGTGCAGCAGGTCGAACGCCTTTTTCTGGAACACGAAGTAGCCGCCGTTGATCCAGCCCTCGGTCACCTGCGGTTTTTCGGCGAAACTGCGGATCACCCCGCCGTCGATGGCCAGCTCGCCAAAACGCGAGGATGGGTGCACGGCGGTGACCGTGGCCAGCTTGCCCATACGCAGGTGGGTGTCGATCAGCTCGTCGATATCCACGTCGGCCACCGCGTCGCCATAGGTGGCCAGGAACATGTCGCCACGCACATGCGGCAGCGCCTTGAGGATGCGCCGGCCAGTCAGGCTGTCCGCTCCGGTTTCGGCCAAGACCACCCGGCCCTCAAGCTTGTCCTCACTGGGCGTGGGGATCACCTCCAACGCGCCGGAACTCACGTCCACTTCCAAGTCGTGGGAGCGGTTGTGGTAGTGGATGAAATAGTCGCGGATCGCGTCGCCCTTATAGCCAAGGCACAGCACGAACCGGTCGGCCCCAAAGGCGCCGTAGTGCTTGAGGATGTGCCACAGGATCGGCCGCCCGCCGATCTCGACCATAGGCTTGGGCTTGAATTCTGTCTCTTCGCGCAGGCGCGTGCCGAGCCCCCCGCACAGGATCAGGGCGTCCAGGCCGGCGGCCTTACTGCTCTTTGAGGCCATGCCGGAAGGACTCCACGAGGGGCTGGAACATATAGGCCATTGCGGTGCGCGAACCGGTGGGCACCACCACCTCGACCGGCGTTCCGACGTCCAGGTTCTGGCCGTCGAGGCGGCCGGCCTCGTCGCGATTCACCGCCACCACCAGATTGTAGTAGGGCGCGCCCGTCTTGGGATCGGTTATCAGATCGACCGAGCGGTTTTGCACTACCCCGTGCAGGGCGGGAAGCCCCCGGCCCTGGGCGGCGGTGAAACGGACCTCCACCTTCATGCCCTTGTGCACGTGGGAGCCCTCGGCCGGGCGCAGGCGCGCCTCGACGATCGGGCTGGCGTCCTTGGGCAGGATCTCCAGGATCTTCTCACCCTTGCCGATCACGGCGCCGACCGTGTTCGAGGTCAGGCCGAACACATAGCCGGCGACCGGCGCGCGGATGGTGGTGTGGTCGACCACAGCCTGGATAGCGTTGCGGCGCTGCACCGCATCGGCCAGCTTGGCGGTGGCGTCGTCCAACTGTTCAGTGACAGAAGTCAGCCGGTCGCGGCTCAACTGCGAGGCCTGGTCCTGGTACTGGCCGACCGAGTGAGTCAGGCGATCCAGATTGGCCTGATATTCCCGCCTCTGCCCCTCCAGGCCCGAGGCCGCGCGCTCCAGCGCCAGCAACTGGGTCTTGGTGGCGAAGCCCTGGGCGTAGAGCTTTTTCAGGCCGTTCAGCTCGTCATTGATCATCGCGGCCTGCTGGTCCACCGCTGTGATCTGGCCGCGATAGCCGTCGGCCATGCTGTGCACCTGGCCGATCTGTTCAGAGATGGCGCCGGCCTGGCCAGTCAGGGCGTGGCGGCGGGCGGCCAATAGCTGGTTCTGCCCGGCCATGATCGCCGCCACCGCCGGATCGGCGGCGCGGGCGGTCAATTCCTTGGGATAGGTGATGGCCGGCGCGCCAAAGGCCTCGGCCTGCAGCCGGGCCAGGGTGGCGGTGAGGGTGTCCACGGAGGTCTGTTCGATGGCCAGGGAGGTGTTGGCCTGGGTCGGGTCAAGACGCATGACCACCTGACCCTGCTGCACAAGGTCGCCCTCCTTGACCAGGATCGCCGCGATCACCCCACCGTCCGGGTGTTCCACCAGCTTGTGATTGCCCTCGGCCTGGACCACGCCATAGGACATCACCGCACTGTCGAGCTTCGCCCAGGTGGCGCCCAGGATCAGGAACGCGGCGAGGGTTCCCACCACGGTCATGCCGAGACGGATCTGCTTTTTTACGGCCCCATCGCCGGTCAGGGCGGCGAATTCCGCGGCCGCGTCGCCCGCGGACGGCAAGGACAGGTCGCTCACGCGCGCACCTCCACCGGCCGGCCAGGGGTGCGATAGCCGGGGGCGATCATGGGCAGGATCTTGTCCACCGGACCCATGGCGGCCAGGCCACCGTTCATCAGCACCATCACCTTATCCAGGCCCGCCAGGGCGCTGGGCCGGTGGGCGATCATCATCACAGAGGCGCCGCGGGTCTTCAGCCGGACCAGAAGTTGGGCCAGGGCCGCCTCGCCCTCGCCGTCCAGGCTGGAATTGGGTTCGTCCAGCACCACAAGCCGTGGATCGCCAAACACGGCGCGGGCCAGGCCAATGCGCTGACGCTGACCACCGGACAGGGTCGCGCCCGTCCCGCCGATGACCGTCTCATAGCCGTCCGGCAGGCGCAGAATCAGTTCGTGCGCTCCGGCCAGGCGCGCGGCCACCACGATCTGTTCAGGCTCGCAGGTGCGGAAGCGGCAGATATTGTCGCGGATGGTGCCGTCGAACAGCTCCACATCCTGGGGCAGATAGCCGACGGAGCGGCCAAAGGCCTCCCGATCCCAGCTATAAACGTCGCCGCTGTCCAGCCGCACCACGCCGTTGGAGGGCTTGATAGCCCCGACCACCAGCCGGGCCAGGGTCGATTTGCCGGCCGCGCTGGCGCCGACCACACCGACGGATTCGCCGGGTTCCAGCACGAAATTGACATTGGTCAGGATCGGCGTGCGGCCACCGGGGGCGAGATAGGTCAGGTTCTCCACCGACAGGCGGCCAACGGGATTGGGCAGGGGCATGGCTGAGGGCCGCGGCGGGGCGGAAAAGGCCGCCTGCACCCGCTCCATCGCAGCCTGGCCGGTGATGATCTGGCGCCAGACCCCCACGGTCTGGTCAATAGGCGTCAAGGCCCGGGTGGTTAGCAGCGAGGCGGCGAACAGCGCGCCCGGCGACATCTTCTGGGTGATGGTCAGCCAGGCGCCGGTGGCGAAGATGGCGATCTGCAGGCTGTAGCGGAAGAACTTGATCAGGCCGCCAATATTGGCGTTGGTCATGCTAGCCACGGCCTGGCGGTGCATCATGGTCAGGCGCAGCCGGCGCCAGTCCACCAGAATGGCCGGCAGCATGCCCATGGCCTGGACCACCTCGGCGTTGCGGATCACCGCGTCGGTCAGGCCGTAGCTGGCCTCGCCGCTGCGGGATGAGTCGGCGAGGGGCTCGCCGACCAGTTGCTGATTGAGAAAAGCCAGGCCCAGAAGTGAGGCGGCGCCGATCAGCGACACCAGGCCCAGCAAAGGATGCAAAAGGGCGCAGGCCAGGATGAACAGGGGCGCCCAGGGCAGATCGAGCAGGGCCAGGGCTCCGCCGCCCGTCATCACCTGGCGCAGGGTGTCCAGGTCCCGCAGGGCCTGAGCGCCGACCGAACCGCCGGTGCGCACCGACGATTCCACCAGGCGGGCGAACAGGGGCGCCGAAAACTGGGCGTCGAAACGGCAGCCGAACGAGACCAGCAGCCGTGACCGTACGTCTTCGAGCAAGGCCGCCGCCCCCAACGCCGACAGGGCCGCCACGCAGATCACCGTCAAGGTCGCGCCGCTGCCCGACAGCAGCACGCGATTGTAAAGCTGCATGGTGAACAGCGGCATGGCCAGCGACAGGAAATTGAGCGCAAAGCTGAAGCCCGCCGCGGCCAGGACCGCGCTCTTGGAGCCTGCATAGGCTTGCCGGAGCAGGGGCGGTAGTTTCAGGCTCATGCGGGACCGACACCTCATACACGGAGGCCGCGGAATCGCCGCGTTGTCTCCCGCCTCGACCGTCGTCTGGAATGATTGAGGCGCGGTTAACCGACCTTAACCATGAGGGCGGCGCTGGCGGGGTTTGGCCGGTTCCAGGAGGTTTTTGCGTCCGCAGAGCCCGCGACAGATTGGCGCCCCTGCCGCTCTAGCCTTCGATCCTACCCCAGGCCGCCCGTATCTCATCCAATGTTGTGACCGGTTCCTGCAACAGGCCAAGCGCCACCCGTCGCACCGGCTCGCGGTCAGCCTCATCGGGCAGGTATTCCACTGGCGACTTACCGTCGACGCGGGCCAGCAGCAGGCCGGGCAAAAGGGTCGCGGCGCGCCTTTCGACCTCGGCGCCGGGCTCCCAGTCGACCTGCGCCAGATAGGCGCTGGCCAGGGCGTCGAAGCTGGCGTTGAGGGCGGAGACGGCGTCTGGGACCACCCGCTGCTTGAGCAGCAGATGGTTGAGGCAGAAGGCCAGATCAAAAGCCGGGTCACCCCACCAGGCGGTCTCGGCGTCCAGGAACACCGGCCCGCTCGGCCCCATCAGGATGTTCTTGGGGCTGGCGTCGCCATGCACCAGGGCCAGATGCAGGCCCGCGGTGCGCTCAACCAGGTCGCCGAGGGCCGCCGCGGCCGAAGGCTGGCGACGGCCGGCCGCTAACAGGTAGGGGTCCAGCCTGAGGGCGTGGAAATAGGCGTCGGTGGCGAACTGGGCGGCGACCGCAGGATCGTTTGCGGTGGCGGCGTGGATGCGGCCGAGCGCGCGGCCCACCGCGGAGGCGAAATCCACATCCACGCGGCCGGCCAGCAGTTCGGCCTTCCACAGGGGGTGACTGGCAGGCTCCAGAAAGGCCATGGCGAACACGCCCGCCTCGGCGTCCCGTGCAATCAATTGCGGCGCCAAGCCCGGGAATCGGGCGCCGACGGTCTCGAACCAGCGCCATTCGTAGAGGTTGCGCTCCACCGGCGCGGTCCAGTCATCCGCCACCCGCAGCTTGGCCAGGGCGCGCTTGAGGCAATAGGCGCGCCCTCCGCTGTCTAGTCGCCAGATGTCCGAGGACACGCCGCCGGACAGAGCCGACCAGCGGCCAGTTTCGCCGGGGCGGATCAACTGGGCGGACTGGGCGAAGGCCTCAAGCTCGACGTCGATGATCATGAACAGCTCGCCGCCTCCTGCGCCCCGCCCCGGCTATAGCCCAGGCCGGAACAGGCGCACAGCTCAGCCGTTGAACCTGCGCCCTTGTCCTGGAGCCGTGCGAAATGATCCGTCCACGCCTGTTCTGTTTCGTCCGCTTATGAGCAGGCTATCGAAGACGCCCCGCCCCGCTCAGCGCGCCGAAATCCTCAACGCTCGACGCCAATTGAAGATGGCGCGCTCGGCCCACGCCTATGTGCGCGGATCGACGGCGAAGTTCTACGAATGGCTAGACACCGCCGCCGGCCGACGCCTGCCTCACGGCCCGGCGGTGTGGATCTGCGGCGACTGCCATGTGGGCAATCTGGGACCGGTGGCCGACGCCCGGGGGCGGGTGGCCTTTCAGATCCGCGACCTGGACCAGACCGTTATCGGCAATCCGGCCCACGACCTGATCCGCCTGGCCCTGTCGTTGGCCATGGCCGCGCGCAGCTCGGACCTGCCCGGCGTGACCACGGCGAGAATGCTGGAGGCGATGATCCAGGGTTATGCCGAGGCCATGGACGACCGGGCTGACGAAGACAATGAGACCGCTCGCCTGCCGCGCTCGGTGGCCAAGTTGCTGCGCCAGGCGGTGCGGCGCAAGTGGAGCGATCTGGCCGAAGAGCGTCTCAAGGACGTCACCCCCGCTATCCCACTTGGCCCGCGCTTCTGGGCTTTGTCGCCTGACGAGCGGCGGCAGATCGAGACCCTGGTGGCCACGCCTGAGATGCACGGCCTGATCACCGCGCTGAAAACCCGGGACGAAAGTGACGCCGTCAGCCTGCTGGACGCCGCCTATTGGATGAAGGGCTGCAGTTCGCTGGGGCGCTTGCGCTACGCCGCCCTGGCGGGTGTGGGCGACGAGGACCATCGCGCCGGCGGCCTGTGTCTGCTGGATATCAAGGAAGCCATCGCCGCCGCCGCGCCGCGGGCGCCCAATGCCAGCATGCCCCGCGACAACGCCCAGCGGGTGGTGGAAGGCGCGCGCCACCTGTCCCCCAATCTCGGCCGCCGGATGCTGGCCGCGCGGCTCAACGACCGTGGCGTGGTCGTGCGCGAACTGATGCCCCAGGACCTGAAGCTGGACATGGGCCAGCTCAAGACCGGCCAGGCCATGCGCGCCGCCCGCTATCTCGCCGGAGTCGTGGGCGTGGCCCACGCCCGCCAGATGGGCTTGGCCGCCCGCGCCGAGTGGAGCGCGGCCTTGACCCGCAACGGCTCCAAGACCCTGGATGCGCCGTCCTGGTTATGGACCAGCGTAGTCGACCTGGTGGCCGATCACGAGGCGGCCTATCTAGAACATTGCCGCCGCTATGCGCTGCAAGCGGCGGCTTAGAGCTTTTCCGCTACTTGCCCTTGAACGCCGCCGGACGCTTTGCAGGAAAGCCGACACCCCTTCGCGGAAGTCTTCGGTTTTGCCGGCGATGCGCTGAGCCATGCGTTCGTGCTTGCAGCGGCTTGGTCCAGCTGGCGTCCAGCGAGGCCCAGACAGCCTTGCGGATCAGGCCCTTGGCCATGGGGCCGCTGGCCAGTTGACTGGCCAGGGCCCGGGCGTCGGCCAATTCGCCGCCCATCTCAACGCTGGCGGCGTTCATGGTCGTGGGGTCGGCAGGGTGATGATGGCCACGTCGCCGTCGGCCGTCACCTTGATCTTGTTGGAGCTCATGGCTGCTCCTCCAAGGCCCGCTCACCCGTTATGAGGGACGCTGATCGGCCGACCCCTGGGTATAGCCCAGCCTTACGTTAAGTTCGTCAAGCAGCCTGATGGCCGCTTCCGGCAGAACCGTGCCCGGCTGGAACACCGCGGCGACGCCCTCGTCGTACAGCGCCTTGAGATCCTCGTCGGGGATTACGCCGCCGACCACGATCATGATGTCCGGCCGGCCGAGCCTGGCCAGTTCCTGTTTCAGTTCCGGCACCAGGGTCAGGTGACCGGCCGCCAGGGAGCTGGCGCCCACCACGTGCACGTTCTTGGCCACCGCCTCGCGGGCGGTTTCGGCCGGGGTCTGGAACAGGGCGCCCACATCCACGTCAAAGCCCAGGTCGGTGAAGCCGGTGGCGATCACCTTCTGGCCGCGGTCGTGGCCGTCCTGGCCCATCTTGGCCACCATGACGCTGGGCGCGCGGCCGTCGGCCTGGCGGAAGGCGTCGACCATGGCCCGGGCGCGGGCGATCTTGGGGGTCTCGCCAGCCTCGGCGGCATAGACGTTGCGCAGCAGCTTGATCTCGGCCTGGTGGCGGCCAAACACCTTTTCCAGGGCCAGGCTGATTTCGCCCAGGGTGGCCTTGGCGCGGGCGGCGTTGACCGACAGCTCGAGCAGATTGCCGTCCGACCGGGCGCCGGCCTCCAGCGCCACCAGGGCCGCCTCGGTGGCCGCCGGATCGCGCTCGGCCTTCAGGCGAGCCAGCTTCTCCAGCTGTTGGGTGCGCACCGAGGCGTTGTCGACCTTGAGCACGGCGATATCGTCCGGCGCCTCGGGCCGATAGCGATTGACCCCGACCACGGTCTGTTGGCCGCTGTCGATGCGCGCCTGGGTGCGGGCGGCGGCTTCCTCGATGCGCAGCTTGGGAATGCCCTGCTCGATGGCCTTGGCCATGCCGCCCAGGGCCTCGACCTCCTCGATATGGGCCAGGGCCCGCCGGGCCAGGTCGTGGGTCAGGCGCTCGACATAATAGGAGCCGCCCCAGGGATCGATAGTGCGGGTCAGGCCGCTCTCGACCTGCAGGAACAGCTGGGTGTTGCGAGCGATGCGGGCCGAGAAATCGGTGGGCAGGGCGATGGCCTCGTCCAGGGAATTGGTGTGCAGGCTCTGGGTCTGGCCGTTGGCGGCCGCCATGGCCTCAACGACTGTGCGCGGGATATTGTTGAACACGTCCTGGGCCGCCAGGGACCAGCCGCTGGTCTGGGTGTGGGCGCGCAGGGACAGAGAGCGCGAGTCCTTTGGCGCGAAGTGCTGACGCATCAGCTTGGCCCACAGCAGACGCGCGGCCCGTTGCTTGGCCACCTCCATGAAATAGCTCATCCCCGAGGCCCAGAAGAAGGACAGGCGCGGGGCGAACACGTCCACATTCATGCCCGCGGCGACCCCAGCGCGGACATAGTCGACGCCGTCGGCCAGGGTGTAGGCCAGCTCCAGATCCAGCGAGGCTCCGGCTTCCTGCATGTGATAGCCGCTGATGGAGATCGAGTTGAAGCGCGGCGTCTCCTTGGCCGTATAGGCGAAGATGTCGGAGATGATCCGCATGGAGGGCGCAGGGGGATAGATATAGGTGTTGCGGACCATGAACTCCTTGAGGACGTCGTTCTGGATCGTCCCCGAGAGCTTGGCGTGCGGCACCCCTTGTTCCTCGGCGGCCACGATATAGAGGGCCAGGATCGGCAGCACCGCGCCGTTCATGGTCATGGACACGCTCATCTGGTCCAGCGGAATGCCGCTGAACAGGGTGCGCATGTCGAGGATGGAATCGATGGCCACCCCGGCCATCCCCACATCCCCGGTCACCCGCGGGTGGTCGCTGTCATAGCCGCGGTGCGTAGCCAGGTCGAAGGCCACCGACAGGCCCTTTTGCCCCGCCGCCAGGTTGCGGCGATAGAAGGCGTTGGAATCCTCGGCCGTGGAGAAACCCGCATACTGGCGGATGGTCCACGGGTTGGTCACGTACATGGTCGGATAGGGTCCGCGCAGGAACGGCGCGAGACCGGGATAGCCATTGATGAAATCAAGGCCGGCCACGTCACCAGGGCCATAGGCCGGCTTGACCGACACCCCCTCGGGAGTCTCCCAAAGGCTTCCGGCGACGGTCGGCGGCGCGGCGGTCAGCGCTGGCGTGGCGGCGTCGAAGGCCAGGGCGGCGAAATCGGGGAAGGATTTCACGGGCGTGGCTCCTCGAACGGCTCGGAGAGGCGGATGGGCGCCAGGGCGGGAACCACTGTGTCCGGTCCGGGCACACGCGCGGACGGTGCGGCGGCCTTGACCGGCTCCGGCGTCTCGACGGCCACATCGACAGCCAGGGCATTGGGAAACACGGTGACTCCAAGGATCTTGTCGGTCTTGGCGACGATGGCGGCGCGGCGGGCCGCCAGGGTCTTGGCCGCCTCGCGGGCGACGGAGCCCGAAGCCAAGGCATGAGCCAGGCCATTGTCGGATTCGATCGTTTGGAAGGCCGCCCAGCCGTCGCGAGCCAGTTGATCCGTCAGGGCCTCGAGGAAGCCGGCGCCGGCCGACGGATCGGCCACGCGCCCGAGGCTCGCCTCCTCCATCAAGACCAGCTGGGTGTTGCGGGCCTGGCGGCGCGCAAAGGCGGTGGGCAGGCCGATCGCGTCGGTGAAAGCCCCCAGCAGCACGGCGTCGGCCCCACCCACCGCCGCGCCGAAGCCGGCGGAGGTCAGGCGCAGCATATTGGTCCAGGGATCGGCCCTGGTGAGCATGCGCCAGGACGAGCGGGCCTCGATCCGCGCCGGCGTTTGCGAACCCAGCGCGCCGGCGATGCGCGCCCAGATCCGCCGGGCGGCGCGCAGCTTGGCGATGGTGACGAAATAGTCGCCGTCGGCGGCCAGGCCCAGCACGATATGCTGCAGGCCTTGCGCCGCCGGAATCCCGGCCCGGGCCAGGGCCTTGGCGTAGGCGACCACGCTGGCCGCCATGACGCCCAGTTCCAGCGCCTCGCCGCCGCCGGCTTCGTGCACAACCTGGCCCGAGGCCAGGAACAGGCCGGCCTTGGGATAGGTGTCCACCAGGCGCGCGGCCACGGTGGCGGCCGAGATCAGATGGCCTTCGATCGGCCCCGGGCTGACCCCGCTCGCCGCCAGGGCGCTCAAGGGATCGAGGTGGAAATTGAGCAGGGCGTTGGGCGAGGCCTTGGCCGCGGCACCCAGCCAGTCGGCGGCCTTGGGGCCCAGAAAGCCGGCGTCCAGTGCTATGGGCGCCAGTTCCAGCACCACGCCGTCAAGCATATTGGCCAGGGTATCGGCTGAGCCGATCGCCACGCCGCCCGCGCCGTCCGGGTCGATGGCGATCACCGCCGAAGCGGCGCCGCCCTCCAGATCGGCCAGGATCTCGGTCCGGGCGCGATCGGGATCAGGATGGGCCACGCGCACGCGCAGATCCCATGCCCGGAACGCATCTCGCGCACCGAGGGTCAGCGCTTCGGGATCGACCGCCGCCGGATAGAGGGGCTGGATGTCCAGCCCGCCGGCGGTGTGACAGACCAGCCGCTCCTCGAACGGGGCGCCGTCGATGGTCTTGGCCACCAGGGCCAGCCACTGTTCGCTGGTGGCGGCGTCGAAGCCGTCGGCCAACGGGATCACGGCGTCGCTCATCACCCCGCCCATGTCAGACGAACTCCACCAGGACCTCATCGGCGGCGACATTGTCGCCGGCCTTGGGACCGACCGATTTGACCACCCCCTCGTGCTCGGCCCGGATGATGTTCTGCATCTTCATGGCCTCGATGACACAGACCACCTCGCCTTCGCGCACGGTCTGGCCGGCGGCCACGTCCATGGACACAACCAGCCCCGGCATGGGGGAGATCACCAGCTTTGACGTGTCAGCCTTGGGCTTTTCGGGCAGGCGATCGTGCATATCCGAGGACAGGGGCGTCAGCACCAGCACCCGTTCGCGCGCAGCGCGGTGGCGGATCACGAAACCTTCGGCCGCCGGGGTCACCTCGACGGTGAAGGGCTCGCCGCCCAGCACGCCGCGGAACTGGCCACGGCCTGGGCGCCATTCCACATCGGTCAGGCGCAGGGTGCGGTCCTCCCCCGTCAAGGTGATCTCGAGCGCGCCGCCGATGTCGGCCACGGTGACGGGACGGCGGGTCTTGCCCACCACCACCGACCACTCGGTGCGGATCAAAGGCCCCGCCAGGCCATTGCCCACCTGCCGCGCCCGCGCCGCCAGCTTGCGATGCATGAACACGGCCGCGGCGCCCAGGGCGTCGACCTGGAACGGGGTCGGCGCCACGCCGTGGAAGCCGTTAGGGAATTCGTCGACGATATAGTTGGTGGAGATCTGGCCCGACTGGAAGCGCGGCTGATCCATCACCGCGGCCAGGAACGGCACATTGTGGCCCAGGCCCTGGATGTGGAAATCCTCCAGAGCCCGACCCATGCCGGCTATGGCCCCCGCCCGGGTCGGCGCCCAGGTGCAGAGCTTTGAGATCATCGGGTCATAGAACATCGAGATCTCGTCGCCCTCGCGCACCCCGGCGTCGTTGCGCACGGTGTAGGTCGACTTGTCGCCCTCCATCGGCGGGTCGTAGCGCACCAGCCGGCCAATGGAGGGCAGGAACTTGCGGTAGGGATCCTCGGCATAGATGCGGCTTTCCACCGCCCAGCCGTTGATCTTCAGGTCGCCTTGAGCAAAGGCCAGAGCCTCGCCGGAGGCCACGCGCATCATCTGCTCCACCAGATCGAGACCCGTGATCAGTTCGGTGACCGGGTGCTCGACCTGCAGGCGGGTGTTCATTTCCAGGAAATAGAAGCTCTTGTCCTGGCCGGCGACGAACTCGACGGTGCCGGCGCTGTCGTAATTGACCGCCTGCGCCAGGGCCACGGCCTGGGCGCCCATGGCGGCGCGGGTGGCCTCGTCCAGTAGCGGCGACGGCGCCTCTTCGATGACCTTTTGATTGCGGCGCTGGATCGAGCATTCGCGCTCGAAAAGGTGGACCACATGGCGATGCTTGTCGCCAAGCACCTGGATCTCGATATGGCGCGGGCTTTCGATGAACTTCTCGATGAAGATGCGGTCGTCGCCGAACGCGCCCTTGGCCTCGGCGCGCACGGCCGGAAAGCCCTCCTCCACGTCCTTGCGGTTCCAGGCGACCCGGATGCCCTTGCCGCCGCCCCCGGCCGAGGCCTTGATCATCACCGGATAGGTGATCTCCTCGGCGATGCGGATGGCGTGGGCGGTGTCGTCGATCTCGCCGATATGGCCGGGCACGCACGAGACGCCCGCCGCCGCGGCGAACTTCTTGGACTCGATCTTGTCGCCCATGGCCTGGATGGCATGGGGATTGGGGCCGATGAAGACGATGCCCTCGTCTGCGCAGCGCTGGGCGAACTCGGCTTTTTCCGACAGGAAACCGAAGCCGGGATGCACGGCCTGCGCTCCCGTCTGCTTGCAGGCGTCGATGATCTTGTCGGCCACCAGATAGGATTGGTTCGCGGGCGCCGGGCCGATGAACACCGCTTCGTCGGCCATTTCCACGGCCAGGCTGTCGGCGTCGGCCTCGGAATAGACCACCACCGTCTTCACCCCCAGGCGGCGGCAGGTCTTGATGATGCGAACCGCGATCTCGCCCCGGTTCGCGATCAGAATCTTGGAAAACATCAGGCCTTTAGCTCCAAACCGTCACGCCCGCACAGCGCCGATCCGGCGCTTTGACGGCAAGGCGCACCCTATAGAGCCCTCGCCGCTACGGCAGTCAAACGGGGGGCGAGGCGGGCGGCCGCGGCGGTCAAAACGGACCTTTCGAAATTCCGAGTTGGGTGGAAAAGCGACGCAAACTAGTTATGGTTCCTGCATGTCGGCATGGTTGCAGAAATCCGGGGCATACCTCGCGACGGCCGCAGTCGTCGCATTGATGGCCGTCATCGTCGTCTTCGGCGTGATGAGCGAGGCGAAAGACCCGTGGCATAGTGGCGGGCGAGGGCCAGGTTGGGAATGCCAGCACTACGGCGTTGGCGTTTCCTATTGCGCGAAGGACGTGCCGATCGCCCCGCGACCCGGGCAACAACACCGCGACGAGCTTTCGGCAGGTAAATAGGGCCTGCAGCTTCGCGGACCTACCACCGACCTAAAAGCAATCGTCACGGCCGGCCGCTTTGGGTCGTGTGCCGTCAGCCGAGGGCGGCCAGGAACCCGACATTCCAGGCCGCGCGGGCTCCAGTGCCTAAAGCTGCCGCACGGAATGACCGGGGTGGGTGGAAAACGGACCTAAAGGTGGTGCGAATTGGTAGCCTGAGCGAGCGCCCAGACCCCTCCGCCCAACACCATCATGGCGAGCGCCGCAGCTGGAAGCGCAATGCCGAACCAATACATGCCGGGGTTATCCGCACGGCGTATCAACCCGCCCTTTGACGGCACCGCGCCTAGACCAAGGCACGCAATCAGATAGAGGCTGATAGCCCCTCCGAGGATCAGAAAAGTGCGAAGATCATCAGACATTTGCGACGCTCGCTCCGGCTTAGCTTTACAACGGCACCCGCCGCCGACAAGCGGACTTGCTCAATGCGGGCTGTGGGGTGGGCAGCGGAAGTTGAAATGCCCCAAGTCTCAAGCGAAACTATTGGCCGATAGTCACCGCTCGGAGTAGCTCCTTGGTTCAGTCTGGCTACACGATCACGCTGTCACTTAAGCACCCACGACGAAAGCCGGAGGATGTTA